>JAKLKC010000042.1 GCA_023150875.1 Myxococcota bacterium
CGGCGGATCGGTACCGACGGGGACACCGAGAAGGCCCGCCGCCTGGTGGCGGAGCACGACGGGCTGGTGGACGCCATCGGCCTCGGCGGCATGGCCATCGAGTTCCGGATCGGGGACCGCACCTGGGTCCACCGGGAGACCCTCCGGATCGCCCGCGCCGCCCGCACCACGCCCGTGGTGGGAGGCAGGGCGCTGAAGCGCATCGTGGACCGCTGGGCCATCCGGGACATCGGGGACCGCGAGCCCGATCTCTTCGAGGAGCGCAACGTGCTCTTCCTGTCGGGGATCGCCAACTACGACATGTTCCACGTGATGAAGGGGTTCACCGACCACTTCATCTTCGCCGACCCCATCCTCCACTTCGGCGTCCCCCAGACCCTCCACACCGAGGACGGGCTGCACCGTTACGCGCGCCTGGCCATGCCCCTGCTCACCCGGCGCCCCTACGTGTCGTTCTTCCCCCGGGGGCGCACCGGCGAGGAGCTCCAGACCTGGCTGCTCACCCGGCCCTACGAGAAGGCCGACGTCATCGCCGGGGACCTGGGGTTGGTGCTCCACTACACCCCCCGGGACCTCAGCGGCAAGACGGTGGTGACCGACACCGTGGACGACGAGCGTCTGGAGGACCTCCGGGCTCGGGGCGTCGAGGTGGTCTGCACCACCACCCCCGAGGTCTTCCCCCACCGCCGCGCCGACCTGAACGTGCTCCAGGCGATCTTCCTGGCCCACCTGAAGAAGCCGCCCCGGGACGTGACCGACGAGGACTACCTCCGGCTCCTGCGCTCCCTCGGCGCCGCGCCGCGGATGATCGACCTGCGGGCCCGACCCCGTCGCCGGGTGAAGTTCGCCGCCCTGATCGTCGCCGCGGACCGGGAGTCCTTGATGGGACATCCCCGCCTGCGCTGGATGCGCCTCCTCCCCGGACCCGTCCAGGCCCGGGTGGAGCGGGGCCTCGCCACCGCGCCCCCCTTCGCCTACGCGCGGGTCTCGGGGATCGCCGGAGGGGACACCGTCGCCGAGGGCTGGATCCTCACCCTGCCCGCCTCGGCCCCGGAGATCGTCGCCCGGGGGCCGGAGTTCCTGATCGGGCGCATGCGCCGCGCCGCCGGGATCGCGCAGCAGCTCGGCGCCCGGGTGATGGGGGTCAGCACCTTCGACCGCGCCCTGTCCGCCGCGGCGGGGGCGGTGGCCGCCACCGAGCCCATCCCCATCACCTCGGGGCTCTCCATGGCCCTCTCCGCGGACCTCTGGGCGGGTCGGGAGGCCTGCCTGAGGGTGGGAATGGCGGCCGGGGAGGACGGGCGGATCGACGGGACGGCGTTGCTCCTGGGGGCGCGGACCGAGGGGCCGGCGTCGGTCGCCGCCCGGCTGCTGGCGGTGGGCTTCCGGCGGGTGGTGCTGGTGGCGCCCCAGGCCGACGAGGCCCTGGAGCTGCTGCGGGAGATCGAGAGGGAGATCCCCGGCAGCGAGGTGGAGATCTCCACGACCCTCCAGGGCTACCCCGGGGAGGCCGACCTGGTGGTCTCCGGCCTGGATCCGGACTCCGCGAAGGCCGTAGGCCTCGCCGACCTGAAGCCCGGCGCCGTCCTCCTGGACCTCTCCCGCCCCACCGCGTTCGGGGTGGAGGAGGCCCGGGGGCGGGACGACGTGCTGCTGGTCTACGCCGGAGACCTGGAGCTCCCCGGCGACGTCCGCTTCAGCCACCCCATCGGCCTGCCCCCGCGGGTGGCCTACGCCGCCGTCGTCGAGGCCGCGGTGCTGGCCCTGGAGCACCGCTTCGAGTGCTTCAGCCCGGGAGAGGCGGTGGAGGCCGAGAGGGTGAAGGAGATCTACCGGATCGCCCGCAAGCACGGGGTCCGCCTGGCGGCGATCCGCGGGCCCGAGGGGGTCGTGGACGAGGAGACCGTCGAGAAGGTGCGGGCGGCGAGGGCGCAGGCGGCCGCGGCGCACCGGAGGGTCCCGGGACCGCGGGCGGCCCTGGTGACCTGAGGTTCAGGACACCTCCGCCCGCCTCCGCAGGGCCAGGGCGAGGCCGAACAGGGCCAGGGGCAGGGCGGAGCGGGGGCCGCCGGCGGTGGCGCAGCCCGTGTCGTCCCCCTCCGAGTCCGCGGAGCAGCCGTTAACCTCGGGATCCTCCTGCGCGTCCGTGGCGCAGCTCGGATCGTCGCCGTCGATGCGGGCGTCGCAGTCGTCGTCCACGCCGTTAGAGCAGACCTCGTCGGCGCCGGGGAACACCGAGGCCACGCCGTCGTCGCAGTCGGTCCCGGCTTCGAAGCCGTCGCCGTCCACGTCCCGCAGGTCCTCGCCGTCGCAGTCCTGGTCGATCCCGTCGTAGGGCAGGTCCACCGCCCCCGGGAACACGCCGGGGTCGGCGTCGTCGCAGTCCTCCCCCTGGCACTCCTCGGGGGAGTGGCCGTCCCCGTCGGCGTCCAGCTCGTCCACGTCCCCGTTGCAGTCGTTGTCGAGGCCGTCGCAGGTCTCCTCCGCCGCGGGGTGGACGGAGCGGTCCGCGTCGTCGCAGTCGATGCAGTAGCCGTAGCCGTCGCCGTCGCCGTCGGAGTCGTCGTCCAGGGCGCCGTCGCAGTCCTGATCGACGCCGTCGCACTCCTCGTGGGCGCCGGGGAAGACCGCGGGATCGGTGTCGTCGCAGTCCTCGTCGCAGGCCGGGAAGCCGTCACCGTCGCCGTCGATCCTCTCGTCGGAGACGTCCCCGTCGCAGTCGTTGTCCTCGCCGTCGCACAGCTCGGGCGCCCCGGCGTGGGTGTCGGGATCGGCGTCGTCGCAGTCGGCGAGCTCGCCCTCGGCGCAGGAGAGGAAGCCGTCCCCGTCGTAGTCCCTCTCCAGGGCGGGCACGATGCCGTTGCAGTCGTTGTCGAGCCCGTCGCACAGCTCCTCGGCCCCGGGGTAGACGGTGGCCTCGCCGTCGTCGCAGTCGGTGCCGTGGCACGCCACGCTGGTCAGCCCGTCCCCGTCGGCGTCGGCCAGGTCCGCGATCCCGTCGCAGTCCTCGTCCACGCCGTTCCCGCAGACCTCCTCGGCCCCGGGACGGATCCCCTCGTCCTCGTCGTTGCAGTCGCCGTCGCAGGTCGAGTGGCCGTCGCCGTCTCCGTCCACCGTCTCGTCCGTCAGCGCCCAGCAGTCGTTGTCGAGGCCGTCGCAGACCTCCTGGGCGTAGGGATGGACCGCCGGCTGGGCGTCGTCGCAGTCGGTCCCGCCGCAGGCGGCGTCCCGGAAACCGTCTCCATCGGCGTCGATGTCGTCGACGACACCGTCGCAGTCGTCGTCCTCGCCGTTGCAGCTCTCGGGCACGCCGGGGCCGACGGAGGGATCGGCGTCGTCGCAGTCGACGCACAGGGAGGCGCCGTCGCCGTCGTCGTCGTCGTCCACGTCGCCGTCGCAGTCGTTGTCCTGGCCGTCGCAGACCTCGGTCCGGCCGGGATGGTTGGCGGGATCGCCGTCGTCGCAGTCGTCGCACGCGGTGTAGCCGTCGCCGTCGTCGTCCTCGTCCGCCACCCCGTCGCAGTCGTTGTCCTGGCCGTCGCACACTTCGTCCCCGGCGGGCCGGTTCAGGGGATCGGCGTCGTCGCAGTCGGCGCAGGAGGGGGAGCCGTCGCCGTCGTCGTCCTCGTCGGCGAGGCCGTTGCAGTCGTTGTCCCTGCCGTCGCAGGTCTCGGCGTTGCCGGGGAAGTTCATGGCGTCGTCGTCGTCGCAGTCGTCGCAGACCGAGGCGCCGTCTCCGTCCTCGTCCTCGTCTCCGAGCCCGTCGCAGTCGTTGTCCCTGCCCCCGTCGCACACCTCGGGGCGGGCGGGGGAAGCCTGGGGATCCGAGTCGTCGCAGTCGTCGCACACGGTGAAGCCGTCGGCGTCGCCGTCGGGGTCCACCACCACGTCGCAGTCGTTGTCCCTGCCGTCGCAGACCTCGACGTTCCCGGGGAAGTTCGCCCCGTCCTGGTCGTCGCAGTCGGTGCACACGGCGAAGCCGTCGCCGTCGCCGTCCTCGTCCACGAGCCCGTCGCAGTCGTTGTCCCGGGTGTCGCAGGACTCGACGCCCCCGGGGGCGTTCCAGGGCTGCGTGTCGTCGCAGTCGTCGCACAGGCCGACTCCGTCGCCGTCGCCGTCCTCGTCCGGCCCCCCCACGCAGTTGTTGTCGATGCCGTCGCAGACCTCGACGAAGTCGGGGGAGTTCAGGGGATCGAAGTCGTCGCAGTCGTAGCACAGGGGCGATCCGTCGCCGTCCTGGTCCTCGTCGGCCTCGCCGTCGCAGTCGTTGTCCCGGGCATCGCACGCCTCGGGGGCGCCGGGGTAGTCGGTGGCGATGAGGTCCGCGCACTCGTCGCAGACACCGTAGCCGTCGCCGTCCTGGTCGTCGTCGAGGTCGCCGTCGCAGTCGGCGTCCAGGGCGTCGCAGGCCTCGATAGCCCCGGGGTGGACGTCGGGATCGGCGTCGTCGCAGTCGGAGCAGGCGGTGAAGTCGTCGTTGTCCTCGTCCTCGGTGTCGTCCACCTCGTCGTTGCAGTCGTCGTCGACGCCGTTGCACACCTCGACCCCGTCGGGATGGACCGTGGCGGCGCCGTCGTCGCAGTCCCCCTGGCAGGGGGTGAAGCCGTCCCCGTCGGTGTCGAGTCCCTCGTCGATGGCGCCGTCGCAGTCGTTGTCGTGGAAGTCGCAGGACTCCGCCTCGGCGACGCAGCCGGCCCAGTCGTCGAGGTAGGCGAGCTCGTTGTAGATGAGGGTGCGGAAGTCGGTGTAGCCGTAGTAGCCGCTGTACTCGGCCCACTGGTGGGTGACGATGACCGTCCCCAGACCCCGCTTGACCTCCCAGATCGCGGGGAGCTCGGACTCGTTCGTCATCAAGATGTCGGCGTCCAGGGGAAGGCCGGTGCCGTAGCTGTAGGACGCCGGACTCCCGTAGGCGTCGCCCCCGATCCCCTGGAGGGCGGGGTGGTCGTCCACCTCGACGTAGTTGTAATAGTCGTAGTCGTAGTTGTAGCCCCCACCGAAGGGGGGCGTGGGGGGCGTGTTGTAGTAGGTGGTGTTGATGAGGACGCGGCCCCCCGCGAGGATGTAGTTCTCGATCTGGGTCTTCGCCGAGGTGACCCGGGAGTTGTACGTGCTGGTCTGCCCGCCGGGGAAGACCACGATCCGGTACGCGCTCAGGTTCGTCCCCGAGAGGCTGGACGAGCCGATCTGCGTGTAGCTCAGGCCCAGGCTCGACAGGTAGCTCTGGCTGTACTGGGCGCCCGCGATGCCGTAGGGGTACTGGTCCTGGACGACCAGGGCGTCCACGGCCAGTGCCGGGGTCGCCAGGACGACGGTCCCGGCGGTCAGGATGACCTGGAGCAGCCGGCGCATGGGGGGCCTCCTCTGGGGACGCGGGGGATGTCTGCGGGCAGCATATCACGGGGCCGCCGGCGGGACGACGTGCCTCCGGCCCGCCCTGGAGAGGCGCGGGCGGGCGCGGGTTGACCGTGGCCGGGGGGCGTGCGAGCATCGCGGCCTCGGTGGCCGTGACCCGTTTCTCCGCAACACCCGCCGCGGCGGGGCCCCTCCTCGCCGCCGCCATCCTGGCGCTGGCGGGATGCAGCACCAACGCCTGCATGGACCTCTGCGACACCTGGTACGAGTACAGGGAGCGCGTCTGCGACGACGCCACGGCGGTGGACGCCCTCGCCCGCTGCGAAAGCGACTACCGCTCCGTCGCCGACGACAGCGCCGAGGCGGCGGCGTGCGCCGAGGCCTCCGCCCTGGACGTGCTCTCCTCCGACGATCCCCGGTGCTGCGACGTCGCCGGCGAGTCGTGCGTGGAGCTTCCCCTGACTTCCCCCTGATCCCCGGAGCCGCCCCGATGCGAACCGCCCTCCTCGCCGTCCCGTTCCTCGCCGCGCCGCTGCTGTTCTCGGGGTGCGGCAACGCCTGCCAGCAGCTCTGCGACGTCGTCGCCGACGTGTACGAGTCCTGCGGGAAGAGCTACGGCGACTCGGAGATCGGCGACTGCCGCTCCCGGTACGCCTCCACGGACGCGGACATGCTGGCCACCTGCGAGTACGGGATCGACGTGGACCGGGACGGGCGGACGAACTTCGAGAAGGACGCGACCTGCGAGACCATCGAGGGCTGGGAGGCGGCGTTCGCCGGATCGGGGGAGTAGGTCCTCTCCCCGGTCCGCTCACTCCTTGGGGACGCGGGCGTCCAGCAGCTCGCGGACGCGGCGCAGCAGGTCGTCGGGGACGAAGGGCTTCTGAATGAACGTCAGCCCGGCGTCCAGGACGCCGTGGTGGACGATGGCGTTCTCGGTGTAACCGGACATGTACAGGACCCGGATCCCCGGGTACTTCGCGACGACCTTCTCGGCGAGCTCCTTTCCCCCCATCTGCGGCATCACCACGTCCGTGAGCAGCAGGTCGATGTCCCCCTCGCAGGTCTCGCACTTGCGCAGGGCGTCCACCCCGTTGGTGGCCTCGAGCACGGTGTAGCCCGCGCCCCGCAGGGTGCGGAGGAGCACGCGCCGGAGGGTGGGCTCGTCCTCCACCACCAGGATGGTCTCCCGCCCTCCGACGGGGCGGAGCCGGGGCGGCGGGGCCACCAGGCCCTCCGCCTGGCCCTGGGCCCGGGGCAGGTAGACCTTGAACGACGTCCCGGCCCCGACCTCGCTGTACACCCAGATGTGGCCTCCGGCCTGCTTCACGATGCCGTAGACCGTGGCCAGCCCCAGCCCGGTGCCCTCGCCCACCGCCTTGGTGGTGAAGAAGGGCTCGAAGATCCGCGCCCGCACCTCGGGCGTCATGCCGGTGCCGGTGTCGCTCACCGCGAGGCGCACGTAGTCTCCCGCCCGCACCTCGGGGTGCTGACCCGCGTAGTCCTCGTCGAGGGTCACGTTGCTGGTCTCGATCTCCAGGTCGCCGCCCCGGGGCATCGCGTGGCGGGCGTTGACGGTGAGGTTGAGCAGCACCTGCTCGATCTGGCTCTGATCCACCTGCACCGGCCAGAGCCCCTCCCCGGCGATCCGGGTCAGGGTGACGTCCTCCCCCAGGATGCGCTCCAGCATCTTCGAGAGGCTCGCGATGAGCTCGTTGAGGTCCGTCCGGCGCACCTCGATGATCTGCCGCCGTGAGAACGCCAGCAGTTGACCGGTGAGGGCGCTGGCCCGGCCGGCGGCGGCGAGGACCTCGTCGAGGTCCTCGGCGAGCTGCGACCCCGGCGGCACCCCCTCCTTTACGAAGCCGCCGTAGCTGACGATGACGGCGAGGATGTTGTTGAAGTCGTGGGCGATCCCGCCGGCGAGCCGCCCGATGCTCTCCATCCGTTGCGTCGCGCGCAGGCGCTCCTCGAGGGCGTGCCGGTCGCTGACGTCCCGGACGGCGGCGATGGTGAAGCGCTCGCCGTTCTCGAAGGTGCTCAGGCGGCACTCGACGGGGACCTGCTTGCCGTCGCGGCGCCGTCCGTAGACCGGTTGGTCCTGGGTGGCGGGCCGGGGCGCCGAGTCCCCGAGGAGCGTGCCCAGGGCGTCGGGCTTGCCCTGGCATCCTCGCCGGGGGATGAGCCGGGCGATCTCGCTGCCCAGCAGGTCGTCCGGCTCGTATCCGAACATCCGGCACGCCGCGCCGTTGGCGACGCGGATCAGGCCCCGGTCGTCCATGACCAGCATCCCGTCCGGGGCGGCCTCCAGCGCCACCCGGAAGAGGGCGGCGCTCCTCTCCCGCTCCCTCGCCGACCTCCGCTCCTGGTGGCGGTTGAGTTGGATGATGCCGACCACCGTCCAGATCGCCGCCAGCGAGAACGCCCGATTCGCCAGGGTGACGGCCAGGGTGGCGCCCTCCGTGCCCAGCAGGACGTCCGCCAGCAGGAGCGCCGTGCATGCGCCCGCCGCCGCCGCCGTGTGCCAGTCCTCCCGGGCCCTCAGGGTGAGGAGCACGGGGAGGAGGTACAAGGCGCCGACCGCCACGCCCCGCGGCGTCAGGAGGTCGACCGCGAAGACCGCCAGGGCGGCCAGGATCACCCCGATCAGGGTTCTCATTCTCACCGCCGCTCCACCGCCCCTCCCCGCCCCGCACGTGGCGGCGGGATTCTACAGCCATGCCGGTGGGGGAGGCGAGGCCAGACCGCGCTACAGCAGCCCGTATCCCAGGTCGGCGGCGGCGTTCCGGAGGACCGTCAGGAGCACCGGGTCGTCCAGCCGGCGGTGGAAGACCGGGCGGCGGGGGACCGACTCCGCCGCGCGCTCGTACAGGGCGACGGAGGGGCGGTTGGCGTGCATCGACGAGGCGGAGAGGAGCCCGTCCACCTCGGGGAACGCCTGGTAGATCGCCTGGGACCAGCGGCGCGCCCGGACCCGGGGGCCGGTGCACAGCGCCATGGACGCCCCGGCCCGGGTGGGCCAGGAGCCCGTCAGGTCCAGCAGCTTCAGGTCCCGGGCGGTCTCGAAGGCCACCAGCGCCGGGCTCGCCTCGCCCCGGTCCACCAGGCGTGTCGCCTGGTAGACCTCGGCGATGCAGGTCTTGCCCGCCAGGGCCGCGTACAGGATCCCCCGACCCTGCATCCGCCGCGGGGGGAGGTGGTGGTCGAAGCGGGCGTCGCAGGGGCCGAAGGCCCGGAACGCCTCCCAGGTGGTGGGGTGGGCTCCCCCCTGGAAGTACACGCGCCAGAGCCGCGTCCCCGCCGGGAGGACCTGGACCTCGGGGCCGACCTGACGCAGCGCGGCGGGAGAGGGGGGCTCGGGGAACTTGGGCAAGGAGCGGCCTCGGGCGGCCGGATCATGCCAGATCTCGGGCCAGGCGCGCGACCGCGTCCGGCGGGCCTCCGGCCAGGAGCCAGTCCCGCGGGCTGCGGGGGGAGCCGTCCTCGGCCTCCAGGTCAGCGTCGGGGGTGGAGAACCAGCGCAGCACGGCCACCAGGGAGAGCCCGGGGGGGATCTCGGTCACCACCTCGCTCCACCCCGGGACCTCGCCGGCCTCGGTGAACTGGAAGCTGGGGAGCCGCCAGCCCCGCCGCGTCTCCACCCCGAGCAGGGTCCGCCTGCCCGCCAGCCGCTGGCGGATCCGGGCGTCGGAGACCCCGAGGAGGGCGGCGGCGTCCCGGGTGCCGAGGGAGGACTGGAGGATCGCGGCGTACTCCGCGGTGGTCCGCACCAGGGGGTCGTCGGGACCGATGCCGCGGGGCGTGACGTCGAAGCCCCCCTCCCGCAGCACCTCCTCCTCGGGGGCCGTCAGCCCCTCCCGCCCGGGGACCGGGTGGAGCACCGCCCGGTGGCGGGCGATCGCCTCCGCCAGGGCGGTCTGCAGGTCCCCCGGGTCGACCGACAGCCCGTGGGCGTGCAGGAACGCGATGGCGGCCAACGTCGAGGTCTTCGCCATGACACCTCCGCGCGACGCTCGCGCATGGACCCGTTCGGGGGCTCGCGCCCCGTCCCGGGCCGCAGGGGGTCCGCCCCTTCCGCCGACGCGACCCGATCCCGGACGGGCCCCGACGCCGACCTTACGCATCATAGCGACGGAACAATGCGTAAGCAAGCCCCGGATCGCCGCCCGGCCCCGTGGGGGCGGGCAATGGGTCACGGCGTGAAGAGGCGGACCTCGCCGGAGGGCTGCCCATCCCAGCCGCCGGCCAGCACCACCCCGCCCCCGGGCAGGACCGCGGCGGCGGTCCCCGCGGCGCCCTCCCACAGGCCCTCGGGCAGGTCCCCGGCGTCCCCGTCGGGGGGCATCAACGGCGAGAAGCCGGCCCCGTCCCCCTCGCCCCCGAACCGTTCGCAGGGGGCCACGGGGCCCGCCGAGTCCTCGCCGCCGCACAGCAGGGCTCCCCCGCCGGGCAGGACCGTCAGCCGGGCCCCCCAGCGGGGCCAGATCAGGGGTGGGGAGGAGTCCAGGCGGAGCCCCGCGCCGGGGTTCCCCGGGTCGAACGTGTAGACCTCCGCCGCCGCCACCGCCTCACCGTCGTCCCCCACGCCCCCGGCCACCAGCAGCCGGCCGGGCCCGAGGAGGGCGACGTCATGGAGGGCCCGGGGAGCGGCGAGGGAGCCGGCGGGCACCGCGCCCCCCGCCTCGCTCCACAGCTCCGAGCCCGCCACCACGGGTCCGGCGGCTCCGTTCCCCCCGGCGCCGAACCCACCGGTGACGAGGACCTGGCCGGCCCCCAGGTGCAGGGCACGGGCGAAGGCGCGGGGGGTCGAGAGGGAGGCGTCCAGCGCCACCACCGCCTCCGCGGCGGGGTCCAGGACCTCCACCGTCCCCACCGCCTCCGGGACCGCGCCCATCGCCGGCGAGGCGAGGCCCCCCAGGGCGACGAAGCGTCCGTCGGGCAGGGCCGCCAGGGCCACCGCCCACCTCCCCGGGGTCCCCGCTCCGTCCAGCACCCTCACCTCGGGCTGGCCGCCCCCCGGGGCGGGACGCACCAGCGCCACCCCGCCGGCGGCGGCGTCGCCGGTGGTGGCGTCGAAGGCGGATCCGCCCACCTCGGTGACCCCGCCCCACACCGCGGCGACCTCCCCGGCCAGCGCCACGGCGTGGAAGGCGCGGGGGAGGTCCCCGAAGGGCACGGGATCGAGGAGGGGGCCCTCGCCCCCGGTGCGGGCGACCTCCAGGGAGGCGATGGCCGGCGTGCCCTCCCGGCCGGGCAGCCCCCCGATCACCACCAGGGTGCCGTCCTCGAAGGCCGCCAGCTCGGCGCCGGTCCGGGCCACCGCCAGGGGCGCCGGGCCCGTGGACAGGGCGCCGATCCGCCCCACCAGCACCGAGGTCGCGGCGGCGCCGGCCAGGTCCACCGGCACCGACACCCCCGAGGACACCGCCAGGGCGTTGCCGGGGTACAGGTCGTCCTCCCGCAGCGCGGTCACCGTGAGGACCACCCCCTCGCCTCCGGGGACGCCCTCGAAGTCCCGGGAGCCGCCGGAGGGGTCCTCCCAGTACACCGACCACGCCTCACCGTCGGCGTAGGCGAAGTCGACCCTCAGGTACGACACCCCCTGGAAGGGATCGGGCTCGGCGGCGCCGTACAGCGACAGGTCCAGGGTGAACCCCCCCTCGGGGGTCCCGGGGTCGGCGCACGCGGCGAGGCCCGCGAGGAGGCCCGCGGGCAGCCAGAGGGCGGCCCGGGAGGGGAGGAGGGGCCGGGGGCGGCGTCGATGGAGGGGGCGGCGCATGTGCCGGACAGTCTGCCGCAAATCCGGGTCAGGGGGGAGGGCCGGGACGCTCGGGGCGGCGCGGGCCGACGGGCTCAGCCCGCCAGGTAGCGGGGCGGGATCCACACCCACCCGCCCGGAGCCCCGGCGCCGGACCGGGCCCTCGCCAGGTCCCGCGCGGCGGCGGCGATCCGGCCGGTGCTCAGGGCCGCCGCCTCCTCCAGCACCGCCGACTGGCCGATGGCCGGCACGTCCACCATGCCCACCACCCGGGTGGCCAGCGCCGGCTCCCACTCCACGAGGTCCCCCTGGATCTGCCTGCCGAAGCCGCCGAAGGAGCGGTCCTCGTGGGCGATCAGCACCCGCCCGGTCCTGGCCGCGGAGCGGCGGACGAGGTCCATGTCCGGGGGCACCACCGTCCGCAGGTCGATGACCTCGGCGGAGATCCCCTCCCCGGCGAGGGTCTCGGCGGCCTCCAGGGCCCCGAGCGCCGCCTTGCCCCAGGCGACGATGGTCAGGTCCTCTCCCGGCCGGCGCACGATCCCCTTGCCCAGGGGCACCGCCACGCCGGCCCCCACCTCGGGGATCTCGCCCCTCCGGATCCGGGCCTGGAGGTCCCTGCGCCCCGCCTCGTCCTCGGGCTCGTCGGGAAAGGCGGGGCCGTTGGTCCGGCGGTAGCAGTACTTGGGCTCCAGGAAGACCACCGGACCGCCGTACCGGGCGGCGCTCACCAGCAGGCCGTAGGCGTCGTAGGACGTCGACGGCATGCAGATCACCAGGCCCGGGATGGGCGACAGGTACCCGTCCACGCTCATGGAGTGGTAGATCGCCCCGCCCCCGAAGGGATCGGTGGGCATGCGGACGATCACCGAGGACTTCACCTCCCCCAGGGTCGACCAGTACACGTTGCCCATGTACACGAACCAGTGGTACGCGTTCAGGCAGTAGTCGCCGAACTGGATCTCGGCGATGGCGGTGGTGCCGGGGTGGAGGCCCGCGCCGAAGGCGGTGCCCACGATCAAGGGCTCGTTGAGGGGGGAGTCCAGCACCCGGTCGGGGAAGAGCTCCTTGAGCCCGGCGGTGGCCTGCATGACCCCGCCCAGCCGGCCGATGTCCTCGCCCCAGGCGATGGCGGTCTTCTCGGTGAGGATCTGGCGGTGGGCGGCCCGGATCGCCCCCGCGTAGGTCACGCAGGTCTCCCGCCGGGTCGCCAGGTCGTCCGGCTCCACCACCTCGGGGAAGGGGGGCCGGACGAACTCGTGGAGGGTGGCGGGATCGGGCTCGGGCTCCGACTCCGCCAGCCGCTGCCAGGCGGCGACCCGCTGGTCCTCCGCGCCCATGATCGCGCCGAGCTCGTGGTGGGCGAAGTAGTCGGCGCCGCTGCCCGGCTTCCGCACCACGATGTCCGCCTGCTCCAGCACGCCGCGCCGGACCAGCTCCTCCCCGAAGGACAGGAGGGGATCCGGCTGGGCGAGGTCGAAGCGGTAGTCGCCGGCCGAGGAGTGCCCGTTGAGGCGCGGCATGTCGTGGACGTGGATCAGGGCCCCCCGCTGCTCCCGCCGGGCGGTGGCGGCGCATCGCCACGTCGTCTGGTACACGTCGTCGAAGTCCCGGCCGTCGCACTCGTAGAAGTCGAGGCCGAAGGCCTCGGCGTAGCGACGGAAGTCCCGGATCCCGCGGCCCTCCTCGGGGCGGGTGGAGATGGCGACGCGGTTGTCGGTGACGATCCCGACGAAGGGCAGGCTCCACACCGACGCGGCGTTCATGGCGTCGTGCATGTCCCCCTCGGCGGTGGACCCGTCGCCGATCACCGCCGCCACCACGGCGTCCCGCACCCCCCGGGCCTTGAAGCCCATGGCGTAGCCCGCCGCCTTGCCCATCTGCATGCCCACGGGGCTCTGGACCGGGAGCACGCCGATCCCCGGCACGTGGGTGTGGTTGACCATGTTCCGGCCCGCCGAGAAGGGGTCCGTGGCCCGGGAGAACTGCTGCCGCAGCACCGAAAGGGTGTAGTCGTCGACGCCGTTGAGGGCGCACCACATGGTGATCAGCGCCCCGGAGCGGTAGTGCCCGACGAAGCCGAAGTGCTCGGGATCACAAGCCTTCTTGAAAGCCAGGGCGCTGGCGACGCCGTGGATCTCCTCGCCGGGGCCCCAGATCGCGAACTTCACCTTGCCCTGGTTCACCAGGCGGACGATGCGCTCCTCGGCGGAGCGGGACCGGCAGGCGATCCGGTACGCCAGGGCGAGCTCGTCGGCGGAGAGGGCCGGGGCTCGCTCCTGGGTGTCCAAGCGGGTGGCGGTGGCCATGGGGTCACTCCGGGGACCGTGGGTGGGCGCGCCCGGCGCCGGGACGCCGTGGGGAAGGGGAGGGATAGGCACGGCCACCCGGGGGCGCCACTGCCTACCAGAACCGCGCGCGCTTCTCAAGGGCCCCTCCCCCCGGTCGGCGACGCCTTTCCCCTATACTCGCGGCACCGGAGGTGCCATGCCCGCCCGTCCCGCGATCCGCCCCGCCGTCCTCCTCCTGTGCGCCGCCACTCTCCCCTCCGGGGCCACCGCCGCCACCATCGCGGTCGACGGCTCGGGGGGCGGCGGCTTCCTGACCATCCAGGAGGGGATCCTGGCCGCCGCCAACGGCGACGTCGTGGAGGTCGCCCCCGGCACCTACGCCGAGGAGATCGACTTCCTCGGCAAGGACATCGTGGTGGTCGCCACCGAGGGACCCGACGCGACGTTCATCGTGGGCGGCGGCGACGGGGCGGTGGTCACCTTCCACACCGCCGAGGGGCCCGACGCCGTGCTGGACGGCTTCGACGTCTCCGGGGGCGACAACTCCGACAACTCCGATCACGGGGGCGGCATCGACGTCTACCTCAGCTCGCCCACGCTGCGGGACCTGGTGGTGCACGGGAACCGCGCGTTCGTCGGCGGCGGGATCCTGCTCAACCAGAGCGACTCCCGGATCGAGCGCTGCGTGGTGCGGGACAACCTGGCGGCCAGCGGCGCCGGGGGCGGGATCTACTCGTACCTGGGAGATCCCTTGCTGGACGGCGTCGAGTTCTCCGGCAACCTCGCCCACCAGGGGGGCGGCCTCTTCGTTTGGGGCGGGCTGGTGGAGGTCCAGGGGGGCGAGTTCACCGGGAACACCGCCGACCACGGCGGCGGGGCGCGCCTGGACGAGGGGGCGATGGGCACCCTCACCCAGGTGGTCTTCCAGGGGAACCAGGCGGAGATGGGCGCCGGCCTCTACGTCGGAGGGGCGTCCCAGCCCGACGTCGTCGACTCGTTCTTCGTGCAGAACGTCGCCGGCGACACGGGGGGCGGCGTGCGGGCGACCGGCGCGGACACGGCCGTCCAGCTCTGGAACTGCCTCGTCGAGGGCAACTCGGGCGCCAACGGGGGCGGCGGCCTGGACGTGGAGGACGGCCCCACCGTGGACGCCTTCTCCACGGACTTCGTAGAGAACACGGGGATCTACGGCGGCGGCACCCTGGTGGACGAGGCGGGGCTCGTCGCCCGGCGATGCCTCTGGTACCGGAACGAGGGCTCGTCGGGGGGCGCGGTGTTCGCGATCTCCGCCGACCTGGTCCTGGAGGGCAACCGCTTCGCAAACAACTCCGCGGATCCCGGCGGGGGCAACGGCGGCGCCGCCGCGCTCCAGGGGGTGTCGGGCGCCGTGCGGGCCAACCTCTTCCTGGACAACGGGGCCTACTCCGGCGGCGGGCTCCACGTCAGCGGCCCCCCGGTCCCGGACGTCCACAACAACACCCTGGTGGCCAACGCCGCGGAGGGGTCGGCGGGGGGGATCCGGATCGCCTCGGGCAACGCCGACGTCCGGGGCAACGTGGTGGCGTTCACGGCCCGGGGCAGCGGGATCTCCACCGGGGCCGGGGTGGCCGTGCTCGCGTACAACGACGTGTTCGGGAACCCGGACGGGGCCTACAGCGGGGGGGTGGCGGACCCGACGGGCACCGACGGGAACACCTCCGCCGATCCGGACTTCGTCGCCTTCGCCAGCGACGGCGACGGGCTGGCCGACGACCTGACCCTCGGATCGGGCAGCGCCTGCCGCGACGCCGGCGATCCCTCCGCCCCCTTCAACGACCCCGACGGCAGCCGCAACGACCAGGGCGCCTACGGCGGCCCGGGGGCCGCGGCGTGGGACCTGGACGACCCGCCTCCCCCCGAGCCCGGGGACGACGACGACGACGACTCCTACCCCGACGACGACGCCTCCGACGACGACGCCTCCGACGACGACGCGTCGGGCGACGACGACGACGACGCCACGGCCCCCGGGGACGACGACGTCGCTGGGGACGACGACTCCGGTGGCCCCGGCGGCTGCGACTGCGACGCTTCGGGCGTGGCGGGCGGCGGCGGGGCCTCCGGCGTCCTCGTCCTGTCCGCCCTCGCCGCCGTCGCCGCCGCCAACCGCCGGCGCAGGGCGGGCTGATCCCTTCCGCGGCCCGGGGCGTGCAACCCGGGGCGCGGGGGGCGCGGGGGGCGGAGGGCCGATGGGGCGGATCGAGGCGTCGCCGGTGGTGGTGGTGACGGGCGCCTCCGCCGGGGTGGGGCGGGCGACGGCGGTACGCTTCGCCCGGGACGGCGCCCGGGTGGCCCTGCTCGCCCGGGGCGAGGCGGGGCTGGAGGGGGCCCGGCGGGAGGTGGAGGAGGCGGGGGGCAGGGCCCTGGTGGTGCCCGTGGACGTGGCGGATCCCGGAGGCGTCGAGGCGGCTGCCGCCCGGATCGAGGAGGAGCTGGGGCCCATCGACGTGTGGATCAACAACGCCATGGTCACCGTGCTGGCGGAGGTGGTCCGGACGACGCCCGAGGAGTTCCGCCGCGTCACCGAGGTGACCTACCTGGGCCAGGTCCACGGGACGCTGTCGGCCCTCCGACGGATGCTCCCCCGGGACCGGGGGACGGTGGTGCTGGTGGGATCGGCCCTGGCGCACCGCTCGATCCCGCTCCAGTCGGCTTACTGCGGGGCGAAGCACGCGGTCCGGGGCTTCTTCGAGTCCCTGCGGACCGAGTTGATCCACCGGGGGAGCGAGGTCCACGTCACCATGGTCCAGCTCCCGGCCCTCAACACGCCCCAGTTCGGCTGGTGCCGGACCCGCATGCCCCGGCGCCCCCAGCCGGTGCCCCCGATCTTCCAGCCCGAGGTGGCCGCCGACGCCATCCACTTCGCGGCGCGGCACCGCAGGCGGGAGCTCTGGGTGGGAGCGCCGACGGCGCTGGCGATCGTGGGCAACCGGGTCGCCCCCGCCCTGGCGGACCGGTACCTGGGGAGGACGGGTTACGACAGCCAGCAGCACGACGGTCTCGTCCCCGAGGACCGCCTGGACAACCTCTTCGCGCCGGTGGACGACGCGCGGGACCACGGGACCCGTGGAGAGTTCGACGACAGGGCCAACGAGGGGAGCCTCCAGCTCCGGGCGGCCAAGGCGAGGCCCTGGCTGGCGCTGGCGGCGGCGGGCCTCGCGGCGGCGATGCTGGCGGGGAGGGGCGCGGCGAGGGGGCGCCGGGCCGCGGCCCTCACCCGGCGAGGGCGAGGAGTCCGGCGATCCCCAGCGCCAGGTAGAACAGCGCCTCGCCGGCGATGAGCCCGCCGCCCACGAGGGAGGTGGTGCTCATGTCCTCGGGCACGTCGGCCTCTTTCGGGCGACCGCGGGTGATGCGCCCCTGCACCGACTGGACGGCGGAGGTGAGTGAGCCGCCGGCGGCGAACCAGGCGGTGACCGGCCACTCCACGAAGCCGCCGAAGCTGGAGGCGTAGGGGGAGGGCAGCAGGACGGAGTCCGTCACCCACCCGAGGGTGAACCCGGCGCGGCTGCCGGTGGTCAGGCGGCGCCAGCCCGGGCTGCGGTGGAGCCACTTGCGGGCGACCTCGGTGAGGGTCCCGATGGCGAGGCCGATCCCGAGGGCGGTGATCTTGTAGGGTTCCAGGTGGCCGATGTCCTGGATGGCGCCCACGAACTTGTAGGTCATCGCCGACTGCCAGCGGTCGTCCGCCAGCTCGGGGTGGGCGAAGGCGTTCACCTGGAGGACGGGGTAGGCCGCGAGGAACACGTCGGCGAGGACCACGCACAGCACCGCGCCCATGGTGACCCCCACCACCTGGTAGCGGAACTGGATCCGGCGGTCCGAGCCCAGGCGCCAGCCGGTGGAGCGGTCCTGCTGCATGTCGCAGGCGATGGAGGTGGACACCAGCAGGATCGAGGCCGCCATCATGCCCACGATGGGGCTCTTGAGCCCCAGCAGCGACATCAGCAGCACCGAGATGACGAAGGCGCTGGAGATGGGGTTCGAGTCGCTGATCCCCAGGGAGATCCCGTTCACCATCACGAAGACCAGCGAGAGGACGAGGGCGAAGACCACGAAGCCCAGCGGCTGCCCCAGCAGCGACGTCGCCACCGCCACCGTCGCCACGCCCCAGAAGCCCACCCACGCCCCGAGGCGCAGGGCGTCGCCCCGGCTCCAGCTCGCGGCCGTGTCCGGGGCGGCCCTCTCGCGGAACCGGGCCGCCGCCTGCACCCCCACCAGGACGATGTCCACGATGGCGGCGCCGAGGATCATCGCCAGGGCGATGAGGAAGCCGATCTTCCGGAAGCTGTCCTGGGGGCCGAGCCAGCCGATGGAGCGCAGCCACGGGGTCGCGGCGAGTCCGACGAGGCCCATGACCAGGCCGGGGACGGCGATGCGTGAGGCGACGACCATGCCCGCCCCGAGGGTCGCGGCGGAGACGTGGGTCGCGGCGACGGCGGGGACGAAGCTGCCCCCCGCCCCGGCGGCCACCCCCAGGCCGACCCCCGTGGCGAGCTGGAAGACCGACCGGCGCAGCAGCCTCTTGTCGGTGAGGGCCCGCAGGATGTTGGCGACGGCGAGGCCCGAGGGGTAGGTGAGGCGCATCCGGTCGACGAGCAGGGGGGTGTAGGCCATGCCGACGCCGACCCCGAACATGCCGATGCAGCCGAAGTAGAGCATCAGCTTCCAGCTCTCGGGCCGTTCCATCCCCAGCCAGACCATTCCCTGGACGAGGACCGCCATGCCGCTGAGGGAGGCGACCGAGGCGGCCATGGTCTGCATGTAGTTCGCGCCGTGGCGCCCCTCGGCGCCGTACCCGTAGGTCACGGCGCTGCCCAGGATCCCGGCGAGGACCTGCCCGCCGACGAAGAAGCCGAGGCTGAAGTTCATGTAGGCCGCGGCGATCCCCCCCAGGGGGCCGAGGACCAGGATCGCCACCGCCGCCAGCATGGCGTGGTAGGCGGGGGTCCCTGGGGTCGGCAGGAAGCCGGGGCGCCGGCTCCCCGCGGGACGGGGTGTGGACGAGGGCGCGGCGCTCATGGGTGGACCTCCGCCCGCCGAGGACGCGGGGCGCGGGACGCGGGGAGCGTACCGGGAACGAGCGTCCTGGAGAACCCCGCCCCGAGGATGGCGCCCCCGCCGGGTCGCGGCGTATCATCGGCGCCCATGCCCGATCCCGCGCTCCACCTCGCCGGCGTGACCAAGCGGTACGCGGACCACATCGCCGTCGACGGGCTCGGCCTGTCGGTCCCGGCGGGGACGATCTACGGCCTGCTGGGACCCAACGGGGCCGGGAAGTCCACCACCATCCGCATGGTGATGGGGATCGTGGGGAGGGACGACGGCGAGATCCGGGTGCTGGGGCGCGACCCGGCGGTGGACCGGAGCGTGCTGGACCGTGTGGGCTACCTGCCGGAGGAGCGCGGCCTCTACAAGAAGATGCGGGTGCTGGACGCCATCGTCTTCTTCGCCCGCCTGAAGGGGATGGGCGCGGCGGCGGCCCGGGCGGGGGCCGAGGGGTGGCTGGAGCGCCTGGACCTGGGCGAGTGGAAGGCCCGCCGGGTGGAGCAGCTCTCCAAGGGGATGCAGCAGAAGGTGCAGTTCGTCGCCACGGTGCTGCACGATCCCGACCTGTGGGTGCTGGACGAGCCCTTCTCGGGGCTGGACCCGGTGAACCAGGACGTCCTGCGGGAGGCGGTGCTGGACGCCCGCCGCCGGGGGCGGACGGTGGTGCTCTCGACCCACGTGATGGAGCACGCCGAGCAGCTCTGCGACCGGGTCTGCATCGTCGCCCGGGGGCGGAAGCTGCTGGAGGGGGAGGTGCGCGCGGTGCGGAGGGAGGCGGCGGGGCGCCGCTACTCGGTGGAGTTCGACCCCCGCAGCGAGGCGGTGGAGCGGGCCATGCGCCCCGGGGCCGCCTTCGCGCGGGTGGCGGCCCGGGGGGAGCGTTACGAGGTGGAGCTGGCCGAGGGCGCCGATCCGCGGCGGGTGCTGGCCGATCTCGCCACCCTGGATGCGCCCCTGGTGCGCTGGGCGAGGGTGGAGCCGACCCTCCACGAGGTCTTCGTCAGCCTGGTGGCGGGGCGGGGCGGCGGGGCCTCCCCCGGGGGCGAGGTGGCGGGCGGCGGTGACCCCGGCGCCGAGCGGGTGGCGGGGTGACGCCGATCTTTCTGCTGGTGGCCACCCGGGAGTTCCGGGAGCGGGTGCTCAGCCGGGCCTACCTGCTGAGCACGCTGCTCTTCCCGGTGCTGGTCCTGGCCTCGGTGCTGCTGCCGAGCCTGCTCATCCGCGGGCTGCCCAGCGAGGCCCGCACCCTGGTGGTGGTGGACGAGGCCCCCCTCGGGGTGGCGGCGGCGGTGGTGGAGGCCCTGGCGGAGCCGGGGAGCGACGGCGCGGACGGGGAGGGGAAGGTCACGGCGACGGTGCGCCGCGCCCCACTGGCGGACGTGGAGGAGGGGCTCCGCGCCGACCTCGCCGCGGAGAGGATCGACGGCTACCTGTGGCTGCCCCCGGACGTCGCCGACTCGGGCCACGTCTCGTACCGCGCCAGGAACGTCAGCAATTTCCAGGAGATGGCCCGCATCGAGGCGGCGGTGAACGACGCGGTGCGCCAGCTCCGCCTGGCCTCGGTGGGGCTGTCCCGGGACCAGGCCGAGGCCCTCTTCCGCCGCGTCCGGCTGGACGCGGTGCGCCTGGGGCGGGACGGCCAGGAGGGTGGGGGAGCGGAGGCGACGTTCTTCGTGGGCTTCGCGATCTCCTTCGCCCTGTACATGGTGATCGTGCTGTACGGATCCCTGGTGATGCTGAGCGCCCTGGAGGAGAAGACGAGCCGGGTGGTGGAGGTGGTGCTCAGCTCCATCGATGCCTCCCACCTGATGGCGGGCAAGGTGCTGGGGATCGGGGCCGCCGCCCTGCTCCAGGTGGGGATCTGGACGGTGGCGGGCCTGACGGCCCTGGCGGCGGCGGCGCCCCTGGCGCTGGCCCTGAGCCTGCCGCCGGGGGCCCTGGACGCCCTCCGGATCGCGCCCGGTTCCCTGGCGGCGATGCTGGCCTACATGCTGCTGGGTTTCTTCCTGTACGCGGCGGTCTTCGCCGCCATCGGGGCGTCGGTGAACACCCAGCAGGAGGCCCAGCAGTTCGCGATGCTGCCGACGATGATCCTGGTGGTGCCCCTGATGATGGCCCCCGCGATCTCCGCCGCCCCGGACGGGGCGCTGGCGCTGACCCTGTCCCACCTCCCCTTCACGTCGCCCCTGGTGATGCCGGCGCGCCTGGGCGCGGCGGACGTGGCGGCCTGGGAGGTGGCGCTGTCCCTCGCCCTGCTGGTGGCGGCCACCGCGGGCGTGGCGTGGCTCGCCGGCCGGATCTACCGGGTGGGCGTCCTGGCCACGGGCAGCCGCCCGGGGGCCCGGGAGCTGTGGCGCTGGGTCCGCCACGGGTGACGGGTCGGGCGGGGGGTGCCGCGTCGGCGGCGATCGAGCGCAAGGCCGACCGGAACCCGGCGTCCCATCCCACTTCCCGGGTCCGGCCGACGGGATGCACGCGCGGCCCTCGGGCGCGACGTGGGGGCGGCCACCTGTCCAGCGGGCGTCATCCGGCGACCGGCACGTAGTCGTAGGTGACCGTGATCTCGCCCGCGTAGCGGATGGAGGGCAGGTCCCACTCGACCTCGACCCCCGAGCCCTCAAGCGACTTGTCGAAGTACACGAACGTCTCGAAGAAGCCGCCGATCACGATGGTCACGTCCCCGGAGTCGGTCATCGCTTCGAGGAACTCGGGCGTCTCCGCCGGGTCGTAGCTCGCCTCGAACGTGACCGTCTCCTCGAAGGTCTCCTCGAGGGTGTCCGTGGCCGATCCCTGCGGCCCGAGCGCGTCGTCGATCTGGATCCAGAAGCTGCCCGGCCCGAGGAACGGCGGGCCTTCGCCCGGGGCGTCGTCGTCCGGGGTCAGCCCGAGCTGGGCGAGGGTGTTGAAGTAGTGGTCCATGACGTAGTCGCCCTCGGCCAGGTCCACGTCGCTGGTGTTCCGCAGTCGGACCTCGGTGGTCACCGTGTGGTCGAACGCGATCGTCATGAGCTCGAGCGCGCGCGTGCCCCCCTGCGTGTCGAAGGAGGGCAGGGTGGGGCTCTCGTACGGCGTGTACATGTCGACGTCGAACGTGACGCTCACGGTCTCGGTGCCGGGCTCCGGGGTCTCGTTGGGCTCCGGCTCGTTGGGCTCGCCGCCGGCACAGCCGGCCAGCACGACGATCAGGGCGACACGACGCATGCCAGGTCCTCCTCGGGATCCTGCGGGATCCCCGCGAGGTCCCCATGCCCGCGCCGCGGACCCGAGCAGGCCCGGTGCCAGCCGGCCGGGCCCACCCGTGCCCGGAGCCAGGCCCTCCCCCGGCCCGCGGTGGATGCGTCCCGCCAAAAAGAAGACCCCAGGTCCGGTGGCCCAGGCGGGCGCCGGATCTGGGGTCTTCGAGTGGTGCGGCCGGCAGGACTCGAACCTGCGACCTACGGATTCGTAGTCCGTCGCTCTATCCAGCTGAGCCACGGCCGCATTGCGGGTACACGGAAGTGGCGGAGAGGGAGGGATTCGAACCCTCGGTACGCTTTTGGCGTACACACGATTAGCAATCGTGCACCTTCGGCCTCTCGGTCACCTCTCCACTTCTGAAAGTCGTTCCGCGGGGAGCTGGCATGCCCGGGTGGCGGAGGCGGTAGGATTCGAACCTACGGAACCCTTGCGGGCTCGGCGGTTTTCAAGACCGCTGCCTTCGACCGCTCGGCCACACCTCCCCGAAGAGGGCGGCACTATATCCATGGACGCGCGCGCGATCAAGGGTGGGGGAGGAGAAAACCGGGGGGGCACGGCGGTGGGGGGATCGTGTCGCCGGTCCGGGTACAATCGCCCCGAACCGAGCCCCATCCCGCCGCGGCACCGCCCGCCCGGGCCCGCGAGGAAGTCATGCGCCGCCCCTCCCTTGCCCTCGTCCCCCTCGCCGCTGCCCTGGCCACCGGTTGCCAGCCGGACCCCGGCGAGACCCCCGGCGACGACGACACCTTCGTCCCCGATCCCGGCGACACCACCCCTCCGACCCTGGAGCACGACGGGGTGCCCTCGGGGGCGGAGGGGGTGGCGATCCCGCTCGCCGCCACCGCCAGCGACGCCTCGGGGATCTCCCGCGTCGGCGTGTCGTGGCGCCGGCCGGGGGACTCCTCCTTCGTCACCGAGCTGCTGGAGGACCAGGGGGGCGGCGCCTTCGCCGGTGAGATCCCCGCCTCGGGGGTCACCCCCTGGGGGGTCGAGTACTACCTGGTGGCCGCCGACAGCGCCGGCAACCAGGCGACCTGGCCCCAGGACGCCCCCGCCTCCTACCAGGCGGTCGCCGTCAGCCCCGATCCGCCGGAGCCGGCCTACAACGTGGCGGCCTACCACGATCCCTCCCGGGGCGGGGTGGTGGTGTCGTGGTACCACGTCGCCGGGGACGACTTCCTGGACTACACCATCCACCGGGGGACCTCGGAGTCCGTGGACGGTTCGGACCCCGTGGTCGGAGAGGTCGCCGACGGCTCCGCCCAGGAGTTCGTGGACGCCTCCGCCCCTACGGACGCCTACTCCTGGTATCGGGTGGCGGTCCATGACATCTGGGGCGGGGAGACCTGGTCGGACGTGGCGAAGGGACGCGGGCTCTTCCTCCACCAGGACTCCTGGGGCCCCTTCGACGGGCCGGCGGGGCTGGCCACCACCGCCGACGGCGGGGTGCACGTGTGCGAGTCCGGCACCGGTTCCCTGCACCACTTCGACGCCTCCGGGGCGCAGGTCGACGCCGCGGACGCCGGCATGACCGATCCCGTCGCCCTCGGCCGGGGGATCGACACCGGTTGGTACGTGCTGGACCGGGCGCTGCGGGGGGTGCACGTCTTCGGCGGCACCGGGGACCTGGGTGACTTCATCGACGAGGCGGCGATGTCCCCTGCCCTCGGGGACCCGGTGGTCCTGGACGCCCCCACCGGGATCGCGTTCAACGCCCAGTTCCAGCCCCACATCGTCGACGCCGGGAACGCCCGGCTCCTGCGGCTGACCGACGACTTCGTCTATTATACGGAGGTCGGCGCCGGCGGCGGATCCGCCCTGGCCTCCCCCTACGGAGTCGTGGCCCACGGGGCGGGGCACGTCTTCCTCACCGACTCCGGCCGCGACCTCGTCGTCCGCTACCGGGACTCGAACTCCCTCACCGAGGAGGTCGCCTTCGGCGGGTCGGGAGCGGGGGACGGGCTCCTCTCCGATCCCCGGGGCATCGCCGTGGACGGGGGGGGCGCGGTGCTGGTGGCCGACCGGGGCAACGGGAGGGTGGCCCGCTTCACGGTCGATGGCGCGTGGCTGGGAGCCTTCGGCGCCGGCGTCCTCCAGACTCCCCTGGCCCTCGCCGTGGCCGAGGACGGGACGGTGTACGTCTCCGACGAGGGCTCCGGCACCGTCGAGGTCTTCGGGCCCTGATCCTTCCGCTCCCCGTGGGGGACTGGCGCGAGGGACCTCCGATGCCTTGAATTCGGTCCGCGCCTCTGGTAGAAACCCGCGCGGCGTCGGTCCCCTCACCCTGCGGCCCCCCAGATCCCCCCCTCCGGTGCGTCTCCGACGTGCCGGGACCGGAGGGGCCCACCCTCCCGGAAACCGCGGATGCACATCGACCCCATCCTGGTCCTCCTGCAGATGGTCCCCTTCCTGCTGGCGGTCTTCGGCCTCTGGTTCATCATCTTCAAGCCGACGCTGAAGCTGCTGGAAGCGCGGGAGGCGCGCATCGTCGGCGCCCGCAAGGAGGCCGAGGCCCTCTCCGCCCGCCTGGACGCCAAGGTCGCCGAGTTCGAGGATCGCCTGCAGGAGGCCAACGCCGCCGCCGCAGCCGAGCGCACCCGGCTCCGGCGGGAGACGGCGGCGCGGGAGGACGAGGTCCTCGGCCAGGCCCGGGCCGAGGCCGAGCGCCTCGCCCAGGAGGCCCGGGCCCACATCCAGGCCGAGGCCGCCGCGGGGCGGGCCCTGCTGCGGCGTGAGGCCGACGGCCTCGCCCGGGACATCGCCGGCGCGGTGCTGGGACGGGAGGTGATTCAGTGACGCGCCCGCGCTCCACCCTGGCGAGGCGGGGGGCGTCCCTCGCCGCCGCCGGCCTCCTGGCCCTCGCCGCCGCGCCCGCCCTCGCCGAGGAGCCCGGGCACGGGGCCGCCGCCACGGACCACGGTGCGGCCGCCGGCCACGGCGGCGGGCACGGCCTCTCGGGCGAGGAACTCTCCCACCGCCTGGGCGAGGTCGGCATCCACGCCGTGAACTTCGCGCTGCTGATCGGCCTGCTGGTCTGGGCGGGGCGGCGACCGGTGGGGGACTACCTGCGGAACCGCGCCGCGGCGGTGCGGGGCGAGCTCCAGGACTCCGCCCGGGTCCGGGACGACGCCAGGGCGAAGTACGCCGAGTACGACCGCCGCCTGGCCGCCTTCGACCAGGAGATCAAGGGGCTCGTGGACCGGGTCCGGGCCGAGTGCCAGGTCGAGCACGACCAGGCGATGGTCCAGGCCCGCGCCATGGCCGACGGGCTGGTCCAGACGACGCGACGGGCCGTCGAGGAGGAGGCCCGCCGGGCCCACTACGAGCTGCGCCGGGAGGCCGTGGACCTCGCCGTCCGCCTCGCCGAGGGCGTGCTGCGGGAGGGGGTCACCGCCGACGACCAGCGGCGCCTCGCCGACACCTACCTGAGCGCCGTGGGCGGCACCGTCGTCGTCCGCAGCGAGGTGGCCGAGTCATGATCGAGGGTTCCATCGCCCGCCGCTACGCCCAGGCCGTGCTCGACCTCGCTCGGGACGAGGGGATCGCCGAGAGGGTCGGCTCGGAGCTGGACGACTTCGTGGCCACCCTGGAGCGGGTGCCGGTGATCCGGGAGGTCATCGTCCACCCCGGCTTCGGCAAGGACGAGCGCAAGGCGCTGCTCCACGCCGTCCTGGAGCGCTCCGGCTACGCCCGGATCACCCGCGACTTCCTGCTGCTGCTGGTCGACAAGAGCCGCATCGGTGCCTATGGGGAGATCGCCCGCGCCTACGCCCGGGGCCTGGACGAGGCGATGGGCAGGGTCCACGCCACCGTCCGCTCGGCGGGGCCCCTGGACGCGGGGACCCTCGCGCGCCTGCGGCAGCACCTGGAGCGGGTCACCGGCAAGACGGTGGTCCTGGAGTCCCAGGTGGACCCCTCCCTCATCGGCGGCCTCGTCACCCAGGTCGGCAGCCTCGTCTTCGACGGTTCGATTCGCACCCAGCTCGAGGCGATGCGCTCGCGGCTCCTCCGGGACGAGCCGGCGATCGCCTGACGGAAACCCCAGACATCCTGGACCCTTGCACACCCGGATGACGCGCGGGCCGCGCGACCGGGGGCGGAAAGAGACGACATGGACATCCGCGCCGAGGAGATCAGCCAGATCCTCAAGCAGCAGATCCGCGACTACCAGACGCGGGTCCAGGTTGCCGAGACCGGCAGCGTGCTCGCGGTCGGCGACGGGATCGCCCGCGTCTACGGCCTGGAGAGCGCCGTCGCCGGCGAGCTCCTGGAGTTCCCCGGCGGCGTCGCCGGGATGGTGCTGAACCTCGAGGAGGACAACGTCGGCGTCGCCCTCATGGGGGACGACCGCCACATCAAGGAGGGCGACCTCGTCCGCCGCACCGGCCGCATCGTCGAGATCCCCGTCGGCAAGGCGCTCATGGGCCGGGTGGTGAACCCCCTCGGGATCCCCGTGGACGGCGGCGGCCCCATCGAGGGCGCCCAGAGCCGGCGCATCGAGATCAAGGCGCCCGGGATCGTCGGCCGGAAGTCGGTCCACGAGCCGATGCAGACCGGCCTCAAGGCCATCGACGCCATGGTGCCCATCGGCCGGGGCCAGCGGGAGCTGATCATCGGCGACCGGCAGACCGGCAAGACCGCCATCGCCATCGACGCGATCATCAACCAGCGCGGCCAGAACATGTACTGCATCTACGTCGCCATCGGCCAGAAGCAGTCGACGGTCGCCCAGGTGGTGGAGCGCCTGCGCCGGGCGGGGGCGATGGAGTACACCTGCGTCGTCATCGCCCCGGCCTCGAGCCCGGCCCCCCTCCAGTTCATCGCCCCCTACTCCGGCGCCACCATCGGCGAGTACTTCCGGGACAACGGGATGCACGCCCTGTGCATCTACGACGACCTCTCCAAGCAGGCGGTGGCCTATCGCCAGCTCTCGCTGCTGCTCCGCCGCCCGCCGGGCCGCGAGGCCTTCCCCGGCGACGTCTTCTACCTCCACAGCCGCCTGCTGGAGCGCGCCGCCAAGATGAGCGACGCCATGGGGGCGGGCTCCATGACGGCCCTCCCCGTCATCGAGACCCAGGCCGGCGACGTGTCGGCCTACATCCCGACCAACGTGATCTCCATCACGGACGGCCAGATCTTCCTCGACACCGACCTCTTCTTCTCCGGGATCCGGCCGGCGATCAACGTCGGCCTGTCGGTGAGCCGGGTCGGGGGCTCCGCCCAGGTCAAGGCGATGAAGAAGGTGGCGGGCACCCTGCGCCTCACCCTGGCCCAGTACCGCGAGCTGGCCGCCTTCGCCCAGTTCGGCTCCGACCTGGACAAGGCGACCCAGTCCCAGCTCAACCGCGGCGCCCGGCTGGTGGAGCTGCTCAAGCAGCCCCAGTACAGCCCCCTGCCGGTGGAGAAGCAGGTGATCGTGCTCTACGCCGGCACCCGGGGCTACCTCGACTCCTTCCCGGTCTCGGCGGTCCGCAAGTTCGAGGGCGAGCTCTTCGCCTTCATGGACGCCCGCTTCCCGGACGTGGCGGAGGGGATCCGGAAGACCGGGGACCTCAAGCCCGAGATCGAGGAGCGGCTCAAGGCCGCCCTGGCGGAGTTCACCCGGACCTTCTCCGCCTGATCGGCCTCAACGGCCCGAGGACCCAGCGATGGCCACCCTGAAAGCGATCCGCAAGCGGATCCAGTCGGTCAAGAGCACGCAGCAGATCACCAAGGCCATGAAGATGGTGTCCGCGGCGAAGATGAAGCGCGCCACCGACGCGGTGACCTCCGCCCGGCCCTACGCCCTCAAGATGGGCGAGATGTTCCAGAGCCTGCTGGCCCGCACCGACGATCGGGAGCACCCGCTCCTGCGGGGGCGGGACGTGGTCAAGAAGGCCGTGGTGGTGGTGCTGACCACGGACCGCGGCCTCTGCGGGGGGTTCAACGGACAGCTCCTCCGCAAGGTCGACCGCTTCGTGTGGGAGCGCAAGGAGCTGCGCTCGGAGCTGGAGCAGGTGCGGGTCCTGGTCTACGGCAAGAAGGGCCGGGACTACTTCCGAAGGCGGAACTTCGACCTGGACCGGGTGGAGACGGACCTCGACGCGAAGCGCTACTTCGAGTACGCCCAGTCCCTCGGGCGGGAGCTCACCCAGCGCTACCTCGCCGGGGACTTCGATGAGGTGTACCTCGCCTACAACGTCTTCGCCTCGGCCCTGACCCAGCGCCCCACCATCGAGAGGATCTTCCCCTTCACGGCGGAGGCGGCGGCGGACGTCGCCGAGCCCGAGGTCCTCTCCACCTTCGTGTACGAGCCGGACCAGGCGGCGATCCTGGACGCCCTGCTGCCCCGCTACCTGGACGTGAAGCTGTTCCAGGCCTTCCTGGAGCACCAGGCGGGAGAGCACGGGGCGCGGATGTCGGCGATGGACAGCGCGTCCCGCAACGCCCGGGAGGTCATCAACCGCCTGACGTTGCAGTACAACCGCGCTCGCCAGGCGGCGATCACCAAGGAGCTCGTGGAGATCGTCTCGGGCGCCGAGGCCCTCTAGAAATCACGGATCGGGCGGGCCCTCCCCATCGGACGGCCTCCGGGAGCGAAGAGATGTCGGAAGTCATGGGACAGGTCGTTCAGGTGATGGGCCCCGTGGTGGACGTGCGGTTTCCGCCCGGGGTGCTGCCGGACATCCTGACGGCGCTCACCATCAGCAACCCCGCCATCAGCGAGGAGGCCGACAACCTCGTGGTGGAGGTCGCCCAGCACCTGGGCGAGAACACCGTCCGCTGCGTGTCCATGGACACCACCGACGGGCTCCGGCGGGGGCAGGAGGTCAAGAGCACGGGCAACCCCATCCGCGTGCCGGTGGGCAACGCGACGCTGGGGCGGATCCTCAACGTCGTCGGCGCGCCGGTGGACGAGAAGGGGCCCGTCCGGGCGACCGAGTCCTGGCCGATCCACCGTCCCGCTCCGGAGTTCACGGAGCAGGAGGTGTCGG
The DNA here is from genome assembly GCA_023150875.1 of Myxococcota bacterium. Classification (GTDB taxonomy): domain Bacteria; phylum Myxococcota_A; class UBA796; order UBA9615; family JAKLKC01; genus JAKLKC01. The sequence continues at coordinate 28,704 of JAKLKC010000042.1, forward strand.
TCCAGATGTTCGAGACCGGCATCAAGGTGATCGACCTGCTCGCGCCTTACTCCCGCGGTGGAAAGGTCGGTCTGTTCGGCGGCGCCGGCGTCGGCAAGACGGTGTTGATCATGGAGCTGATCAACAACGTCGCCATCAAGCGCGGCGGCTTCTCGGTCTTCGCCGGAGTGGGGGAGCGCACCCGCGAGGGCAACGACCTCTACCACGAGATGATCGACTCCGGCGTGATCAACCTCGAGGACTTCGAGAAGTCCAAGTGCGCCCTGATCTACGGGCAGATGAACGAGCCGCCGGGGGCCCGGGCCCGGGTGGCCCTGTCGGCCCTCACCATCGCCGAGTACTTCCGGGACGAGCAGAACCTCGACGTGCTGCTCTTCGTGGACAACATCTTCCGGTTCACCCAGGCCGGCTCCGAGGTGTCGGCCCTCCTCGGCCGGATCCCCTCGGCGGTGGGCTACCAGCCGACCCTGGCCACCGAGATGGGCGCCCTCCAGGAGCGGATCACCACCACCAACAAGGGGTCCATCACGTCGGTGCAGGCGATCTACGTCCCGGCGGACGACCTCACCGACCCGGCGCCGGCCACCGCCTTCGCCCACCTGGACGCCACGACGGTGCTCAGCCGCGCCATCTCCGAGCTGGGGATCTACCCCGCGGTGGACCCCCTGGACTCCACCAGCCGCATCCTGGAGCCCGGCGTCGTCTCGGACGAGCACTACGCCGTCGCCCGCCGGGTCCAGCAGAGCCTCCAGCGATACAAGGACCTCCAGGACATCATCGCCATCCTCGGGATGGACGAGCTGTCCGAAGAGGACAAGCTGGTGGTCAGCCGGGCCAGGAAGATCCAGCGGTTCCTGTCCCAGCCCTTCTTCGTGGCCCAGCAGTTCACCGGGCGCGAGGGGCGCTACGTCGCCCTGGCCGACACCATCAAGGGCTTCAAGGAGATCGTCGAGGGCCTCCACGACGACCTGCCGGAGCAGGCGTTCTACATGGTGGGGACCATCGAGGAGGCCCGGGAGAACGCCGAGCGCCTGGCCAAGGAGGGCTGATCGGGGCGCACCCCGGCGGCCGGCCGATAGAGTCCGTTCCCAATCCGGGGCGGCGGGGGCACCCGCCCCGCCCCCCGGGCCGCACCCCGAGGCGAGTGGCCCATGGCCGACCAGAGTCTCCAGCTCGACGTCATCACCCCCGAGCGCCAGGTGTTCAGCGGCGAGGTGTCCGCCGTGATCGCCCCCGGCGCCCGCGGACAGTTCGGGGTGCTCGGCGGGCACGTCCGCTACGTCACCGAGGTCCACCCGGGCCCCCTGACCTTCGATCACGGGGGCCGGACCCACCGCTACGTCGTGGGGGGCGGCTTCGCCCAGGTGGGGGACGGACGGGTGATGGTCCTGGCCGACCGGTGCGAGGAGGCGTCCACCATCGACGTCGAGCAGGCCCGGCGCGACATGGCCGCCGCCGAGAAGACGATGCTGGAGAGCCTCCCCACCGACCGCGCCTACCTCGACGCCCAGGCCGCCCAGCGCCTTGCCATCGCCCGGATCCAGGCGGCGACCGGCGCGGCCGCGTCCCCCCACTGAGGGTCACCGGGACCGGGGCCGGCGCTGCCCCACTCCGCCTCCGGGGGACGGCCGGGGACGGAAACCTCGTCTCTTCGCGGTGACTCCCACCCTGGCTGCGCGACGCGCAGGGCAGGGCACCGGGGAAGCGCCGTGGGGGCGTGAAGGCCGGGGCCCGCGGAGGATCCCGGCCATGACTCGCTCCCGCTCCACGCACCCCCTCGCCGTGACCGTCACCGTCGCCGCCTTCGGCGTCATGCTCTCGATGCCCGCCGACGCCGTCGACTGCGCCTGCGACGTGTTCAGCGGGGCCGGGCCCGGCGCCGCCCTGCGGGCCGAGCGCACCGACGGCGGCCCCGGCAACGCCGGCGAGTTCGAGCACGCGGGGACCAGCGGGCACACCCACGCCGTGGACGCCCGGGTCCACTCCCCCGACGGCATGGCGATCCACGCCCACAACCTGGCGACGGAGGGATGGGCGATCGGCGTGGAGGGGGACTCCCTGTCGGAGACGGGGGTCGGTGTCTACGGCTGGCACGCCGGGGCCGGGGCGGGCTTCGGCGTGTACGGGTCCACCGGCGCCGGATCCGGCGTGGGTGCGTACGGGGGGGCGACGGCGACCTCCGGCCAGTCCTACGGGATGAAGGGGGAGACCGCCTCGTCCCAGGGGCGAGCGATCGGGGCCTTCGCCAACGCCGCCATTGGGCAGACCTACGGACTCTACGCCCAGACCCGCTCCAGCGCCGGCCGGGCGGTGTACGGAATGGCCCTCAGCGGGGCGGGCACGGTCTACGGCGTGTATGGCCAGACGAACTCCATCAACGGCAGGGCCGTGTACGGCGATGCCACGGCGTCCACCGGCACCACCTACGGCGTGTACGGCCGCGCCGCGTCGTCCGCGGGGTACGCGGTGTACGCCTCGGGCAACCTGACCGCCACGGGGGTGAAGGCGGCGACGGTGGCCACCTCGGCCGGTCCCACCGAGATGTACGCGGTGGAGTCGGCCGAGGTGTGGTTCGAGGACATCGGCGGCGGTCGCCTGAAGGGGGGGCGCGCCCGCGTCGACCTGGATCCCCACTTCCTGGAGACCGTCACCGTCGACGACGAGAACCCGCTGAGGGTCTTCGTCCAGCTCCGGGGCGACGCCCGCGGCGTCTACGTCGTGGAGGGGCAGGAGGGCTTCGACGTGATCGAACTCTCGGGCGGCCGGAGCGACGCCCCCTTCTCCTACCGCGTCATGGCCAAGCGCCGCGGCTACGAGGACGTGCGGATGCGCCCCGCGGACGTCGTCGTCGACGACTTCATGACCGACGTCCCCTACGCCGGCCCCCTGTCCCGCTGAGCCTCGGCCCCTCCCTCTCCGGGGCGCCCGCCCCCTCCGTCCCCCCCGTCCGTCTCAGGTCGCTTGTGGCTCCCCGATCCGGGGTTCCGCCTCCACCCTCGCCGCATCCGGGGACCCCGCCCGCGCGGGGCCGGCGTCGCGCCTGGCCGCCTCCACCGCCCGGAGCACCGCCTCGGGGGTGCAGGGGTAGGACAGCTCCACCTCGCGCCCCCGCGCCCCGAAGGCGCCCACGGCGTGGCGTAGGGCGGTGACGGCGGAGATCGCCAGCATCAGGGGGGGCTCGCCCACGGCCTTGCTGCCGTGGATGGTGCCGTCGTGGGGTGACGAGGGCAGCAGGTCCACCCGGAAGTCCTCGGGGACGTCCCCGATGGCGGGGACCTTGTACGTCGACGGCGAGTGGGTCAGCAGGTGGCCGGACTCGTCGAAGACCAGCTCCTCGGTGGTCAGCCAGCCGAGCCCCTGCACGAAGGCCCCTTCCACCTGCCCCCGGTCCACGGTCGGGGTCAGGGACGCCCCCACGTCGTGGAGCACGTCCACCCGGAGCACCCGGTGCTCCCCCGTCAGCCCCGACACCTCCACCTCGGTCACCGCGGCCCCGTAGGCGAAGTAGAAGAACGGCCGGCCTCGGCCCACGGAGGGATCGTAGTGGATCCCGGGGGTCCGGTAGTAGCCCGTGGCGGACAGGGAGATCCGCGCCAGCCAGCAGGCGCTCGCCACGTCGGCGAAGGGGGCCGAGAGGCCGGTCCCGGGATGGGACACCCGCCCCTCCGAGAAGACCAGCGCCTCCCCCTCGCCCGCGGGGAGGCCCAGGAGGGTCGCCGCCACCGGGCGCATGCGCTCCCGCACCGCCGCGCACGCCTCCAGGACGGCCTGCCCGTTGAGGTCCGAGCCGCTGGACGCCGCCGTCGCCGAGGTGTTGGGCACCTTCTCGGTGGAGGTGGCCATGACCCGCACCGCCTCGACGGGGACCCCCAGCTCGTGGGCGCACACCGCCCGCATCTTGGTGTGCAGCCCCTGGCCCATCTCGACCCCGCCGTGGTTGAGCTGCACCGATCCGTCGGCGTACACCAGCACCAGCGCCCCGGCCTGGTTCAGGAAGGCGGTGGTGAACGAGATCCCGAACTTCACCGCCTGGAGGCCGATCCCCCGCTTCGTCCAGCGGGAGGAGGCGTTGGCCACCTCGATCGACTCGCGCCGCCGGCGGTAGTCCGAGGAAGCCAGCAGGCGCTCGATCATCCGTCCGGCGCGGAAGTCCCCCACCGGCTGGTCGTAGGGGGTGCGGTCCCGCGGGGCTGGCCCGTAGAGGTTCAGGCGCCGCACGTCGGCGGGGTCCAGGCCCAGCCGCTCCGCCGCCCGGTTCAGGACCTCCTCCACCACCAGGACCCCCTGGGGGCCCCCGAAGCCACGGAACGCGGTGTTGGAGGCGCGGTTCGTCCGCACCACCCGGCCCTCGAAGCGCAGGGCGGGCAGGTGGTAGCAGTTGTCCAGGTGGAAGAGGCAGCGGTCCAGGATCGCCCGGGACAGGTCCGCGCTCCAACCCCCGTCCGCGAAGACCCGCGCCACCAGGGCCAGCAGGCGTCCCTCCCCGTCGAAGCCCGCCTCCCAGTCAGTGCGGAACGGGTGGCGGCGCCCGGTCTGGCGCATGTCGCGGTCCCGGTCCAACCACACCTTCACCGGCTGCCCCGTCCGCCAGGCCCCCAGGGAGGCCAGGGCCGCGAAGGGCGCCGCCTGGGTCTCCTTGCCGCCGAACCCGCCCCCGAGGCGCGGGACCTCCACGACCACGCGGTGGCGGGGGATCCCCAGGACCTCGGCCACCTTCGCCTGGACCTCAGAGGGGTGCTGGGTGGAGGAGAAGACCCGCAGCCCTCCCCCCTCCTCCGGCACCGCCAGGGCGCACTGGGTCTCCAGGTAGAAGTGGTCCTGCCCGCCGCTCTCCACCCGCCCCGAGAGGCGCAGCGGGGCCCCGGCGAGGGCGGCGTCCGGATCCCCCCGCCGTAGCACGTGGGGCTCGCAGAGGAACGCGCCGGCGGCGATGGCCTCGGAGATCCCCAGGATGGGGGGCAGCTCCTGGTACTGCACCGCCACCGCCTCGGCGCCGAGCCGGGCCGCCCGGGGGGACTCTGCCAGCACCAGGGCCACCGCCTGCCCCTCGGTGTGGACCTCCCCCTCCGCCAGCAGGGGCTCGTCGTGGACCACCGCCCCCACCTGGTTCAGCCCGGGGACGTCCCCGGCGAGCAGCACCGCCACCACCCCGGGCACCGCCCGGGCTCCCTCCGTACCGATACCCAGGATCCGCGCCCGGGCGTGGGGGGACGTGACGGCGTGGCCGTGGAGGGTGCCCCGGGGCTCGGGGAGGTCGTCCACGTACAGGGCCTCCCCGGTAACGTGCCGGGCGGCGCTCTCGTGGGGGGCGAGGCGCCCGATGGGGGAGCCGGACGGGGTGGGGGCGCTCACCGGGGATCCCCGGCATGCACCGTGGAGGTGGGACGGGGGTGCAGGCCCCCCTCCGGGGACGACACCTCCGCCCAGAAGCCCCGGAGCAGGTTCCCGGCGACGGTCCGGCGATACCACGCCGAGCCCCGGTGGTCGGAGATGGGCTGGAAGTCCTCGTCCAGGAAGGGGATCGCCGCCTCGATGGCCTCCTCGCCGAAGGGGCGGCCGAGGAGGGCGGCCTCGGTACGGGACGCCCGGCGGGGGATGGCCGCCATGCCTCCGAAGGCCAGGCGGGCCTCGGCGATCCGCCCCTCCCCGTCCAGGCGCACCGCGCAGCCGGCGCAGACGGCGGAGATGTCCAGCTCGCGCCGCTTGGACACCTTGAACGCGCTCACCCGCCACCCCGGCCCGGGGTGGAGCCAGTCCACCGCCTCCATCACCTCGCCGGGGGCCAGGGCGGTCCGGCGGTAGCCCAGGAAGAAGTCCTGGAGGGGCAGGCGCCGCCTGCCGTGGCGCGAGGCGAGGGTGACGTGGGAGCCCAGGGCGATGAGCACCGGGGGCAGGTCGCCGATGGGGGAGGCGTTGCACAGGTTCCCCCCCACCGTCGCCCGGTTCCTGATCTGCCGCGACGCGAAGAAGCGCAGCGTCTTGTCCAGGGCGGGAAGGTGGCCGCGCACCGCGTCGTGGAGGTCCGAGAGGGGGGTGGCCGCCCCGATCCGGAACCCTGTGGCGTCCCGCTCCACCCCCCGGAGCGCCGGGATCCCCTCCAGGGACACCAGGCAGGGGGGCTCGCGGAAGCGCCGGGTGACCTCCAGGGACAGGTCGGTGCCGCCGCACACCAGGCGGGCGTCGGCGTGGCGGTCCAGCACGTCCCACAGTTCGGGGAGGGAGGTCGGCACGAAGGCCCTCTGGCCCCCGTGGGCGTATGCGAGGGCCATGGACTCGGGGGCGGGCTCCCGCAGGGCGGCGGCGAAGCGGTCGCCCGGGCGGAGGCCGGCGACCCGCCGGGCGGCGTCCCGGATGGGGCGGTAGCCGGTGCAGCGGCAGAGGTTCCCGCACATCTGGTCGTCGAGCTGCCAGGGCTCGGAGACGTCCTCGCGGTGGCAGGCCTCCAGCATCGACATGGCCACGCCCGGGGTACAGAACCCGCACTGGGAGCCGAGATCGGCGACCAGCGCCTCCTGCACGGGGTGGAGGGGCCGCCCCTCCTCCCGGAGCGCCTCCACCGTCCACACGCTCCGGCCCTGCACCATGGGCAGCAGCACCAGGCAGGAGTTCACCGCCCGCAGCGCCGGCCCGCCGGGGGCGTGGGGGTCCAGGATCGCCACGGTGCACGCCCCGCAGTCCCCCTCCGCGCACCCCTCCTTGGTGCCGGTCAGGCCGCGGGAGCGGACGTACTGGAGCAGGGTCGTGGTCGGGGGGACGGAGTCCTCCTCGATCCACGCGTCGTTCAGCCGGAACCGAAGGACCTCCACGGCTTCGCTCCTGGGCGGCCCCGCGCCGGCAAGCGCGGCGGCGGGCGCGGGCTCCTCCCCGCGGGGAAGGGCCTCACCGTGCCAGCCGGACCCCGCAGCGTCAAGGGGAGACGCGCGCGCCCTTGTCCGCGCGGGTGCGCCCGGGTTAGGATCCGCGCCTCTCCTCACCGTCGACCGACCCCAGGACCCTCCCCGGGGGCCAGAGAGGTGGCGTTGGATCCGCAGGGCCAAGGCGAACCCCGCTCGAACGGGTCCGAGCCGCACGAGGCTCCCGGAGCCCCGCGCGAGCAGCGCTTCGCGCCCCAGCCGTTCGGCAAGTACCACCTCGTGGATCGCATCGCCGTCGGGGGCATGGCGGAGATCTTCCTCGCCAAGACGTTCAGCCACGGGGGGTTCGAGAAGCGGCTGGTCATCAAGAGGATCCTCTCGTCGCTCACGGACAACGAGGAGTTCGTGAGCATGTTCGTCGACGAGGCGAAGCTCTCGGTCCTCCTCACCCACCCGAACGTCGTGCAGGTCTTCGACTTCGGGCGCATCGGCGACCATTACTTCATCGCCATGGAGGCGGTGGACGGGAAGGACCTCAAGTCGGTCCTGCGCCGGCTGGGGGAGCGCGGGGAGACCCTGGACCCCCTCTTCGCCGCGTGGATCTGCCAGCAGGCGGCGAGGGGGCTCGACTACGCCCACAAGAAGAAGGACCCCGAGGGGAACGACCTCTCCATCGTGCACCGGGACGTCTCGCCCTCGAACGTGCTCCTGAGCTACGAGGGCGCGGTCAAGATCGCGGACTTCGGGATCGCCAAGGCCCAGGGCACGACCTTCGACACCAAGGAAGGGGTGCTCAAGGGCAAGTTCGAGTACATGAGCCCCGAGCAGGCCTGGGGGCGTCCCATCGACCGCCGCTCCGACGTGTTCTCCCTCGGGACCGTGCTCTGGGAGATGCTCACGGGCCACCGCCTGTTCAAGGGCGCCAGCGACATGGACACCCTGGAGCGCATCCGCTCCGCCGCGGTCCGCCCGCCCCGGGAGCTGCGCCCCGACCTGCCCGAGGCGCTGGAGGCCGCCGTCCTGAGGGCCCTCTCGCCGGACCCCGACGACCGCTACCCCGACGCGGCGGCCTTCGGGCACGACCTGAGGGAGTGCCTCTCTCCCCTCGCCCCCGACGAGGTCGCCGAGGAGTTCGCCCCCTGGCTGCTCGCGCTCTTCCTCGACGACGTCCAGGACGAGAAGGCGCGGGTCGAGCGCAACAGCCGCGAGGCCCTGCTCCAGCTCGACGTGGACGACGACCTGGAGCTGGAGGAGACCCCCCTCCTGGACCCGGTGCCCCTGTCCGCGGGGGAGATCGAGAGCGCGGAGCGGGGCCGCGAGGTCACACCACCCCCGACGCCCCTGCCCCGCGGGGCGGAGTCCCCCGGGGACGCTTCCCCTGTGCTCCCCTTCGGCGGGGAGGGCGCGGGCCCCGCCCGGGCCCACTCCCCCCGCGGCCAACCCGTCGCGGACGCCCCGCGTCCCGGTGCCTACCCTCACCCCCCGCACCCCCCGCCGCGGCCGGTCACCCCCGCGGAGCCCGCGGCCAGGGGTCTCCTCCGCCCCGTCGCCGCCGGGTTCCTGGTGGTCGCCCTGGCCCTGCTGGCGGCGTGGTACCTGCTGCGGGAGCTCCCCGGAGACGAGGGCGGCGAGGGGCCGGAATCGGTCGCCTCCGCGCTCCCCGTCCCGGCGGGGGAGGCCGGACCTGCCGCCGAGCCCCAGCCCGAGGTCTCCCCAGAGCCCCCTCCGGCCCCGCCGGAGGTCGCGCCCCCGCCGGCACCTTCGCCTTCCCCGTCCGCGACCCCTCCCCGGCCCGCCGCCGCCGCCCGCTCCCAGCCCCCCAGGGGAGGGGAGACCGCGACGCCGCCCGGGGCCGGGGACTCCGCGGGGGTGATGATCCTGGAGTCCCGCCCCTCGGGGGCCGAGGTCAGGGTCAACGGTCGCACCGTGGGTCGCACCCCGTACCAGTTCACCTCCGGCAAGGCCAGCGAGGTCTACGCCATCGACCTCGCCCTGGACGGCTTCGAGGGCGAGGCGTTCAGCCAGGACTTCCCCAAGAGCGGCACCCTGAGGGTGTCCCGGACCCTCTCCCCGCGGACGGCCGCCGCCCTCGGGAACCTGAGCGTCCGGGTCAACGGCGGGTTCGCCGACCTCTACATCGACGGCGCGCCCAAGGGGAAGGCGCCGAGACAGCTCCAGCTCCCCCCCGGCACGTACCAGGTCCGCCTGGTCAACGCCGCGGCGGGCTTCGACCGCACGGTGGCGGTGACCGTGAAGTCCGGGCAGACGGCTTCCGTGTCCGAGACCCTGGGCGAGTGACCGTCCCCGAGACCCTCCTCGCCTCCCTCCGCCTCCCGGCCGAGCGCCTGCGCTGGCGCTGCCCCGAGGACGAGCCCCCGCCCCTCCCCGCCGGTCTGCCGGTCGGCCAGGAGGCGCTGGTGGAGGGCCTGGAGGCCGTCGTGCTCGCCCCACGCCCCGGCGTCCACGGGTTCATCGCCGGGACGCCCGGATCGGGGAGGCGGAGCGCTGCGCGGGCGCTGCTGGAGGGCGCCGTCCTCCCCGCCTGGCCCCGCCGGGACGTCGTCCTGTTGCCCCGGACCCTGAGGCCGCCTGAGGCGGGGTGGCTCGTCCTCCCCCCGGGTGAGGGGAAGGCGGTGGTCGGGGCGTGGACCGGGGATCCCCGGCTCGCGCCCCGGCTGGTCTTCGCCGCCCGGGAGGGGCCGCCCCCGGTGGTGGAGCTGCCCCTGCCGAGCTGGGAGAGGCTGCTGGGAGGGGTGGCGGGGGAGGCGCGGGAAGGGGGAGATCCCTTCGCGGAGCTGCGGGTGGGGGCGCTGCTGCGGGCGGACGGGGGATACCTCCTGCTGGACGCCGACGCCGCGGCGTCGGAGCCGGGCCTCTGGCGGGAGCTGTGCCGGGCCCTCAGGACGGGGTTCCTGGAGCCTCGCCCTCCCCCGGACGCCCGGGCCCGGAGCGGGCCCCCCGTGGACCCCCTCCCCCTGAACTGCACCGTCATCGCCTTCGGGCAGCCCGCGTTGCTGAACGAGGTCCGGGCGAGGGAGTCCGGCCGCGCCGCCTTCCCCGTCCGGGTGGAGGCCCGACCCGACCTGCCCCTGGACGGGGCCGCCATCGCCGCGGTCTTCCACGCCGCGGGGCGGATCGCCGCCCGGGAGGGCCTCCGCCCCCTGCTGCCCGGCGCCGCGGGCCCCCTGGTGGAGAGGCTGGTGTCCCAGGCCAGCGGGCCGGGGCGGATGAGCGCCCGGCTGGGCTCGCTGCGGGAGCCCCTTCGGGAGGCCGACGCCGCCGCCCGCCGCCGGGGGGCGTCCGCCATCGGCCCCGGCGACGCGAGGGACGGGATCGAGGCCCTCCGGCGCCGCTCCCGGGCCCGCTGGGACCGGCTCCTGGACCGGATCGAGAAGGGGACCCTGCGCCTGGACGTGAGGGGCGAGAAGGTCGGGGTCGTCAACGCCCTGCTGGTGTTCGGCGGCGAGGAGGAGAGCTACGGCGCTCCGTCCCGACTCACGGCGGCGACGGCGGTGGGGCGGGAGGGGGTGATCAACCTGGAGAGGGAGGCCCGCCTGTCGGGCAGCACCTTCGACAAGGGGCTGCTGATCCTCGTGGGGCTCCTGCGCTCCCGCTTCGCCGGCGCCTCCCCCCTGTCCCTGGCGGCCTCCCTCTGCCTGGAGCAGCACTACGGCCGCATCGACGGGGACAGCGCGGGCCTCGCCGAGTGGATCGCCCTCGTCTCCGAGCTGTCCTCGATCCCGGTCCGCCAGGACCTCGCGGTGACCGGTTCCCTGAACCAGAAGGGCGAGGTCCAGTCCGTCGGGCGGGTCGAAGCGAAGGTCGAGGGCTTCTTCGCCGCCTGCGCGCGCCTGGGACTAACGGGGAGCCAGGGGGTCCTGATCCCCCGGGCCAACGCCGAGGGGCTCATGCTCTCCGAGGAGGTGGTGGAGGCCTGCGCCCTGGAGCGGTTCCACCTGTACGCCGTGGACCACGTCGACGAGGCGGTGAGCCTGGCGCTGGGCTGCCCCGCGGGGACCCGCGACTCCCGGGGACGCTACCCCAGGGGGACGGTGAACGGCGCCGTCGCCGCCCGCCTCTCCCGGATGGCGTCCCGGCTCTACCCGCAAAAGAGAGCGGCGAAGAAGGCCGCCACCCGCCCCGCCGCCCCGTCCGCCCCGGTCCCCGCGGCCCCCAAGCGGGAGCCGGTCCAGGGCTGACCGGAGCGGGGGGCGGGATTTCGGCGCGACCCGGGCTCCCGCCCTTGCCCCGTGCTACACTCCACGCGACCCATGTACCTCGCTCCCACCCAGCTCCCGTACCATCTCGGACGCTACGAGCTCCAGGAGGAGATCGGGCGCGGCGCCTACGCATCGGTCTACCGGGCCCGCCTCTCCGGGCCCATGGGCTTCCAGAAGAAGGTCGCCCTGAAGCTGGCGCGCTCCCCCCTCACCGAGGGCCAGCAGGACGAGGACGAGGGGAGGATCAAGGCCCTGGTGAACGAGGCCCGGATCGGCGGTCGCCTCCAGCACCCCAACATCGTCGAGATCTACGAGTTCGGGCGGATCGAGGGCTTCTACTTCATCGCCATGGAGTTCGTCGACGGGCTCACCATCGGCCAGGCCCTCGACGTGCTCAAGACCCGGGGGAGGGCCATCCCCCCCGGCCTCGCCATCGAGCTGATCTCCCAGACGTGCGAGGGGCTCGCCTACGCCCACGACCTGACCGACGAGGCGGGGGAGCACCACCAGGTGGTGCACCGCGACCTCAAGCCCGCCAACCTGATGGTCGCCCGCACCGGCCTGCTGAAGGTGATGGACTTCGGGATCGCCAAGTCCGCGTTCTCGCTCTTCCAGACCGCCGAGGGCATGACCAAGGGCACGCCCATGTACATGTCCCCGGAGCAGGTCTACGGCCGCCCGGTGACGCCCGCGTCGGACATCTTCGCCGTGGGCTCCATCCTCTTCGAGATGGTCGTGGGCGAGCCCCTCTTCGTCGGCGACAGCGTCGTCGAGATCATCGAGAAGGTGGCGGAGCAGGACGCCGGGCCGCGCCTGGACTCCCACCGGGACCGCCTCGGCCCCATGCTGGCTGTCCTGCGCCGCTGCCTGAAGAAGAAGCCCAACCAGCGCTACCCCACCACCTACGACCTCCTCGCCGACATCGAGAGGCTGCGGGAGGCATTCCCCCTCACCCAGTCCGCCTCCTCGCTGGTCCGGGAGGTCGAGTCCATCCGCGGGGGCAAGCCCCGCCCGGCCCCCAGCGCGCCCCGCCGGCGGGAGCCCCCTCCGGCCCCCGAGCCGCGCCCGTTCCGACGGGCTCCCATCCCCCAGTTCCTGCCCGAGGAGGCCTCCCTGGAGCTGGAGTCGACGCCGGGCTCGGCCTCGACGACCATCGAGGTCCTGGAAGTGGATCCGGACGTGTCCGCGAGGGGATCGGCCCCCGCACCGGTCCCCGGCCCGCCCCCGCCGAGCCGGCCCCTCACCTCCGCGCCCGCGGCCCCTCCCCCGGCGGCGGCCGGCGGCCGGACGTCGGACCGCCGGCGCGGGCGCCTGGGGAGCTGGTCGGTCGTCCTGCCCGCCATGGGCCCAGACTTCGCCGCCCGCCCCGCGATGCCGAGCGCCCGGTCGTCGCCCCCCTCCGACCTGGACCTGCCCACGCTGAGCCTGGAGCTGGCGGCCCTGCCTCCCCTCAAGCCCGGCTCCGAGTCCGGGAGCAGCGGCGGCGCTCCGGGCTGAGCCCCGCATCCTGCCGCAGGGCGCGGGGACTCAGCCCGACGACCCGAAGCGGATCGTGACCACGCCGGTGTCCGAGGGCGGGGTGGTGGCCTGGGACTGGTTCACGCCCACCGCCACGCCGACTGCGGCGGCGGCGGCGGCGCCCCCGAGGATCGCCCAGAAGAGGGGGCGGCGGGCCACCGGGACCCGGACCTGTACCGGCGTCGTCCCCGGGACCTGGGTGCCGGTCCCGAGGGGACGGGTCCAGCCCTGGCCCAGCAGGATCGAGTTCAGGACCGGGTTCCTCCCCAGGAAGACGGGGGCGACGGACGCCGCCGCCGCCTCCTCGGCGATGCCGCCGTCCGAGCTCACGGTGGCGACCACCCGCTCCACCAGCCGCCGCACGACCTCGTCGGGGCCCTTCTGCGTGAGCAGCACGTCGGCGACCTGGGCGCGGGCGAACCGGCCGTCGCGCTTCCCGTAGGCCTGCAGGCGGAAGTTCCCCGAGGTGTCGAAGGCCCCCAGCACCACGATGTCGGTGCCCGCGGCGCGGGCGAGCTGCTCGTAGAGCGCCATGGTGCGCCCGGAGCTCTTCCCCTCGATGGCCTCCGCCTCCTCCAGGGGGCGGAGCCCCGCGTCGCGCAACGCCCCCCGGGCGTCGAAGGTCTGGCCCGCCTCCAGGTCCACGACCCACGCGGCCCGGCCTCCCGCGCCGTTGGCCACCACGTAGTGCCGCCCGGGCCGGACCTCGATGCGGGCCGGCGCGGTCCCCGCCGGTCGCCCGTCCACGAGGACCTGGGCGCCCGCGGCGTCCCGGCCGACGTCGACGACCGCCGGCGCCCCCGCCGCCAAGGCCGCCTTCACCCGGTCGAACCGACCGATCTCCTCCTCGGGGAAGCGCACCGGGTCCAAGGTCCGGGCCGGGTCGACGGCCGCGGCCAGCGCGAACCAGCGGTCGGCGGCGGCGGCGTCCCCGGTCCAGCTCGCGCACAGCCCGCTATAGAGGTAGGCGTCCACCAGCAGGGAGGGATCCCGCAGGTACTCCGCCCCGCGGTCCAGGAGCTGCCGTGCCCGGGCGAAGCTCTCCTCGGCCTCGTCGATGCGCGCCGCCTCGAACAGCTTCTGCCCACCGATGACCTCCTTTCGGGCGGCGTCGAGGAAGGTCTCCGTGAGCACGAACTCCCGCCGGGCGAAGACGGCGGCGCCGGTCTGGTCCAGGTCGCGCAGCTCGATGCCCTCCTGGTCCTCCAGGGAGAGGGCCACCCAGCGGCCCACGTCGAGGACCCGCGCCTCGGGCATGTCGGGGGTGCCGTGGACCCCGAGGAACGAGACGGTGGGGACCCCCTCCCCACCCCAAGCCGGCGCGGCGTGGAGGGCCAGCAGCAGGACCAGGAGCAGGGCGACGGGGCGCGAGTTGACCGGGCGGTGAGGCATGGGGGAAGGGCGGGCTCCGGTGCGGGCGCCGGCCGCGGCGCGGGCGGGGGAGGCCCCCGCGCGGGAATGCTGGCCGTCCCCCGAGTGTCCCACCGGGCTCGTGGAGGCGTCAAGCCGGAGAGGGGCGCGGGCGGGGAGCGGGCGCCGTCCGACGGGGCGTCTCTCCCACGCCATCCGCCCGCCTCCGCTTGACCCGGGCCGGGCTTCTTGCCATACCCGCCGCCTGGGGGGTCGCCCCCGGAGGAGCCCCGTGAGCGTCATGTCCAGACCGAGCCCCCTCGCCGGCGCCCTGCTGCTCGCGGCCCTGTCCCTCGGCCTGGGCCTCCCCGCCGGGGCGGAGCCCGTGCCCGAGGCGGCCCGCACCGCCTGGGTCCAAGCGCGGGAGGCGGCGCGGACCCGGGACACCCGCAAGGCCCTGGCCGCGGTCGAGAAGGCGATCTCCGCCGCTCCCGGCTTCATCCCCGCCCACCGCATGCGGATCGACCTGCTGACCGGCGACGCCCGCGGGGCGGAGGCGGTGCGCCTCTACCGGGCGAAGGTGGACGCCGAGCCCCGATCCGCCGCGGCCCACTACCTCTACGGCGTGGCCGCGAACCGGCCCGATGTCGCCGAGGCCGAGTTCCGCGCCGCCATCGAGCTGGAGCCCGGCTTCGCGTGGGCCTGGTTCGGGATCGGCGCCATCGAGTCCGCCCGCGGGCGCCACGAGGCCGCCGAGAAGGCGTACCGCGAGGCGGTCCGCCTGGACCCGGACATCCCCGAAGCGTGGGGGAAGCTGGCGGAGGCGCGCCTCGCCCGGGGGGACGAGGAGGGAGCGATCGAGGCCTTCCGGGAGCAGATCCGGCGCGCCCCCGACGACTGGCACGGGCGGCTCAACCTGGGGGGGCTGTTCGCCCTGAAGGGCCAGATGGAGGAGGCCCGCCCCCTGCTGGCCCGGGCGGTGGAGCAAGCCCCCGACGAGCCCGTGCCCCACGTCAACCTCGGCTTCCTGCTGCTCCGCGCGGGGGACGCCTCCGGGGCCGCGCGCCACCTCGACCGCGCCGTCGCCCTGGACCCCCGCAACCTCGTGGCCCGGGACTACCGCGCCTTCGCCCGCGCCGTGGCGGGGGGGCAGGCCCCCATCGGGGCCCTCGGCGCCTTCGAGTCCGCGGTCCGGGCCGCGGCGTCGGATCCCGCGTCGGCGGCCCCCGCCTTTGCCTCCCTCGCCGAGCAGGCCCCCCGCTTCTGGCTCGCCCACGTCCGCCACGGTGTCGCCCTCGCCGCGGCCTCCCAGGGGGACGAGGCGGCGGCGGCCCTGGGGCGCGCCCTGGCCCTGGCCCCCGAGGAGCCCGAGGTCCACTACGGACTCGGGATGGTGCGCCTCGCCGCGGGGGACGGCGCCGCCGCGGACGCCGCCTTCCGGCAGTCCTTGTCCCTGCGCCCGGACGACGCCGAGGCCCTCACCGGGAGGGCGCTGGTGGCGGCGTCCGCCGGCCGCCCCGCCGAGGGCGCGTCGTTCCTCGCCCGCGCGGTGGAGGTCGCTCCGTGGGAGGTGTCGCTGCGCTTCGACCTCGCCGCGGCCTGGGAGGCCGCCGGCGAGACCGAGGAGGCCGAGCGCGTGCTGGAGCGCATCGTGGAGCTGCAGCCGGGCTTCCTTCCGGGCCGGCTCCAGCTCGCCCGGGCCTACGCCGCCCACGACCGGTGGGACGACGCCCGCCGCCAGCTCCTGGAGGCGGTCTCCCTCGCCCCCGGCTCGGAGTCGGTGGCCTCCCAGCTCCGCGCCCTGGACGCCAGCCGGGCCGAGGCCAACGAGAAGCACGCCGGGAAGGTGCGGGCGTCGGTCCTGGTGACGGGGGACCGGGCACGGGCCGAGGCGGCCCTGAGCCGGCTGCGGGGAGGGGCGTCCTTCGCCGCCGTGGCCCGGGAGGTGAGCACGGGACCGACCGCCGCCCGGGGTGGCGACCTCGGGTGGATCGGCAAGGGCGAGATCCAGCCCCCCCTGGAGGTGGCCCTGTTCGGGCTGGATCCCGGACAGGTCAGCCCGGTGGTGGAGTCCGGAGGCAGCTACTTCGTGGTGAAGCGCACCCGTTAGCCCCGCCGGCCCGCACCTCCGTCTCCGACGCCACCCGGCACAGTCGTCCGCCGCGTTGACCGGGGCACGGCCCCTCTGATAAGAGGCTGGGGGACTGTCTGGGGGCGGAGGAGCCTCCGCCCCTCCGTGCGAGGCCCGAGGTGACGGACTCCGAGGTGGTCGAGCTGTTCAAGGCGGCGTACGCCCAGGGCGGGGACGTCGCCCTGCGCGATCGGTCCTGGAAGGCCTTCGTCGACCTCTTCGGCCGCACCATCGACTTCACGGTGCGGCGGTGGACCCGCCACTACCGCCACCCCGACGAGGCGGAGGACCTCATCCAGGAGGTCTACGTCCGCCTCCAGCGGCAGGACTGCCGAGCCCTGCGGGAGTTCGTGGTGGGTCGGGCCCGGATGAAGACCTGGCTCATCACCATCTGTACCAACGTCTGCCTCGGCTGGTACCGGTCCCGCAACCGCCCCGTGTTCGCCCCGGCCCCCCCCGCCTCGGACGACAGCGTCTCGATCTCCCGGGACCGGAAGGACGAGGACGCCACGCTGGCGGACGTGGCGCTGATGGGGGAGGAGGAGGCCCGCCGCAAGATCCGCATCCTCGCCCACTGCATCTCCGAGCTGGATGAGACGAAGCGGATCTTCTTCATCACGAGGCTGCTCGGGATCATCACCTACGAGCGCAACCTCTCCATCACCGACATCGGGCGCATCCACGACACCGGACCCCAGACCGCCAAGTACCGCCTCGACACCGCCCAGGAGTTGCTGGCCAAGTGCATGCGCGCCAAGGAGCGGAGTCAGGTGCGTGGGCCCGAGTGAACCCCATCCCCGTCACACCATGACCGCACCGGCCTCACCCTACGACTTCGAGCTCCCCGTCGCCTTCTGCTACGCCTGTAAGAAGGACGTCGTCGTCTACCGGGACCACCCCGAGGGCGCCGCCGACGCGGATCCCCTGGGGACGTTCTGCCTCGAATGCGACGCCCGGCTCGACCGCTGGGGCATGGTCCCCGAGGTGCGGGAGCGGGACTTCGCGGAGGTCGGGGGACTCGGCTACGTCGTGGTGGAGGAGGACCGGCGCGCCTGCGGTGGCTGCGCCTCCGGGGGCTGCGCCCGGGCCCGCGGGGGGGAAGAGACGGCCCCGCCGCGCCTCAGTCGTCGCAGGACTCCTGCCCCTCGGGACAGGTGAAGCGGACGTGGAGGTGGTCGTCGTGCCCGCGGACGTGGCGGAGAACCGCCCCCCGCGCCTTGTGTCCGTTCGGGTACTGGAACCACGCCGCCAGCACGTCCTCGGGATAGCCCATCTCGTCCCGGGCGTACTCGTACAGGATCTTCTGCACGCGGTAGTCCACGAAGATGTACTGGACGTTGCCGAGGCCGATGAGCGCCTCAACCAGCGCGAAGGTCCGCTCCACGTCCAGGTTCGAGCGGCTCGCCGGCGCGAACCAGCGGGAGTCGCCGGTGTCGCGGTAGTAGAAGCCGATGTCGGCGTCGAGGCCGTTCTGGTGGGAGCGGTGGGGGCGGATCCGGCCGCCCCGGCGGGCGCTGATGTCGCCCAGGGCGAGGCGGGGCGTGTCGGGGAAGCGCGCGCGGACCAGCTCGGCGGCGTGGATCAGGCCGTCGATGGTGGCCGCCGTCCCGTACGCGCGATCGGGTGAGACCACCACGAAGTCCTCGTGGTCCAGGGGGAACTGGATGCCGTTCGCCAGCCTTCCCCCACCGGCGCGGCCGATGGCGATCCCCCTGCCGGCGACGTCGATCCCGAGGCTGGCCAGGTCGCTTCCGGTCTCGATGGCCAGGTCCTCGAGGCGCGCGGCGAAGCGCTGGAGGTCCTCGGGATCTCCTTCGTCCTCGGGGAGCTCGTCCTCGATGGCCCCGTCCCCCTCGGCGTCGGCGCCGACTCCCATGGGGTAGCTCGTGGAGGCGAAGGCGCGCATCGCCTCGTCGTAGCCCGGATCCCCCGGCTCCAGGGCGACCGGGTACTCCTCGCCGAAGGCGTCGGCCAGCTCGTCCGGCGGGACCTGCCTCTCCGAGAGGGCGACCTCCTCGGGTGTGGCCAGGTGGGGCGGCGGCATCGAGGTCGCGGCGGCCTCGTCGGAGGGCAGCACCGGGGCGACCGCGGCCCGGAGGCCGGCGGTGGGGGGAGGGGCGGCGTCCGGGACCGCGGCGAGGGCGGGGACGCTGAAGAGGAGGAGCGCGATGAGCGGGGAGACGACTCGGGGCAACGGACGATACCTGTGGGCGGTCTCGCGGGGCGGGACCGCCAGCTTCCGGAGAGCGACCGCCCCATGGGGGCAGCGGCGTCGATTGTCCGGGCCGCCCGCCGCCACGTCAAGCGCGCGCCTCGAAAAGGCGCCGCCGGACGGCGCGGCGAGCGACCGACCGCGACGGAAACTCCCGAGGCGCGAGTTCATTCCCATGATCGATCTCCTTTCCGCTGCCTCGATCCAGCATGGCGCGTCACCCCGGGGGGCGGCGCACGCCGCAGATCCGGCGGATCTCCGGGCGGAGGAGGACGAGGATGGAATGGAGACGGATTGGACCGGGATCAGGCGGAATTGGACGGAGGAGTGCGGAGGACGACGGTCTTCGGCGTGCCGCTCCTCGTGTTCAGACCGCGCGCCGGCGCGCCACGGCGAGGGCGACGAGGGCGGCGAGGGCGGCCCGGGCCAGGGGAGGGGAGGAAGCCTGGTCGCAGGAGCCGTAGGTGCTGTCGTCGACGGAGTTCCCGCCGGGGGTACCGCTCTCGCGCCCGCAGCCCGATCCGTCCCCCTGGGCGTCGGGGGAGGCGGCCGTGGCGCCGCACCCCCCCGCGCCGGTGTCGTCCTCGCCCAGGCAGAACGCGCCCTCGGGCGGGGCGTCCTGCCACTCCTCGCAGCGCGCCCCGCCGGTGGCCATCACCAGCGCCCCGGTGCTGGGGTATCGCTCCTCGGTGCCGCCCGGGAGGGTGAAGCGGAACACGTAGGGGACGCAGGCCTCCTCCTCGATGGCCACCGTCCAGGACCAGACCCCCATCTCCTCGGTGCCCGCCGCCAGCGCCAGGTTCCGGCACTCGCCGGGCATGGCCACCTCGGCGCTGGCGGGGGACTGGCCGCCGGGGTCGTGCCAGGCGGCGTAGAAGGTCGCCTCGATCCCGACGGCGGGGAGGAGGGGGGCGTGGGCCCCCGAGGTGATCCGGACGTCGGCCACGTCGGCGCTGCCGCCGAAGTCCTGCACGTACCAGGGCCCGCCGTTGCCGGTGGTCACCCCGGCGCCGATCTCGTCGAAGGCCGGGGAGAGCATGTTGGCGCGGTGGCCGTCGCTGTGGAGCCAGCCGTCAAGGACCGCCGCCTCCGCCGAGCCGTACCCCTGGGCGATGTTCTCGCCGATGGGGCGGTCCGAGTACCAGGCCCCCACCCTCTCCTCGAAGGAGGTGCCGTCGCAGGAGGAGTGGTCGGCGTTGAAGCAGCCGTTGTCCCGCATGTCCTCGGCGAAGATCCGGGCCACCGCCGACAGGGAGTCGTCCCAGCGCAGGGGGGGCACGGGGTCGAAGTCGTCGCCGAAGCCCACGGCGGCCGGATCGACCCGCACCATGTCCGTGAACACGTGGACCTCGCGCTCGGCCATGCTGGGGCGCCCGTCCACGGGCTCGCCGTAGCCGAGGGCGATCCCGGGGGAGAGGGCCAGGGCGGCCGCCGCGGTGGCGAGGACCCGGGGCGCCACGGCTCAGGCGCTCCGGCCCTGGAACCAGGCGCGCCCCACCTCGGCGGCGACGCCGTAGCACCGCTCGACGTCCTGGGCGATGGCCTTCTCCACCAGCCCGCCGATCCCGAAGATCCGGACGGCGATCTGCCCCTCCAGCACGCGGCGGCAGGTGGCCCCCGAGGGCACGGCGACGTGGGTGCCCGAGGAGTCCACGGCCTCGGGGCGGAAGTCCGAGATCACCCGCCACCGCAGCACCTTCCCGGCGCGGTCGAAGGTCCTCTCCTCCTCGTAGGCGGTGGTGAGGCCGGGCACCGCCTTCCGCACCGCCGCCGGCAGGTCCCGCCGGGGCACCACCCGGACCCGGGTCCTGACCAGGTCCCCTTCCTCCTCGCGGTAGAGCTCCCGGTGCTCCGCGAGGTCCAGGGCGATCCGCAGGCGGTCGTTGAACTCCGGGTCGAAGTACATCGCCCAGTACTCATCGACGGTGCAGGGGAGGGGGTGGTCGGCGTGGATGCGGGTGCTCATGGGTTCCTCGGCGGGGGCGGAGGGAGCGGGGCGCCGGGCCGCGAGAGGTTAGACCCCCCCGCGGCGGGGAGCAACGGGATCCGCCCCGGCCGCCGCTCCGGGACGGGGCGGTCGGGAGGCCGGGGTGCCCTGGCCCCGGCGAGGAGGGAGGAGTAGGATCCCGCCCTCGCGCGCGCCGCCGCGCCACCGGAGCCCCATGACCGACCGCGTCTTCACCGCCGATCTCGCCGCCCACTTCGGCCAGGAGGTCCTCCTCCGGGGCTGGGTCCAGCGCCTGAGGGAGACCAAGAGCACCACCTTCATCGTGCTGAAGGACGCCTCGGGCACGGTGCAGGTGGTCGCGGACCCCCAGAAGACCAAGCCCCTGGGCCTCAAGACCGAGGACTGCGTCGAGGTGGTCGGGCGACCCCGGGCCGAGGCCCGCGCCCGCCAGGGCTACGAGGTGGACCTGGTGGACGTGCGGCTGCTGGCCGCCGCGGCCGAGGGGCTCCCCTTCACCTCGATGTCGAAGCTGGACGACGTCGGGCCCGAGGTCCAGCTCGACTACCGCCCCATGACCCTGCGGACGGACCGGGGCGGCACCGTGTTCCGGGTCCAGGCGGCGCTCATCGAGGGCTTCCGCGCCGCCCTCCGCCGCCGCCGATTCACGGAGATCTTCAGCTCCAAGATCGTCGGCGGCGGCACCGAGGGCGGCACGAACCTGTTCGAGATCAAGTACTTCGAGCGCTCCGCCTACCTCGCCCAGAGCCCGCAGTTCTACAAGGAGCACGGCGTCGCCGGCCTGGAGCGGGTCTTCGAGACCGGACACGTCTACCGCGCCGAGCCCCACGCCACGTCCCGACACCTGACGGAGTACTACTCCCTGGACCTGGAGATGGGCTTCGTCGACGGCCCCGAGGACGTGATGCAGCTCGAGCGCGAGGTGCTGAGCGAGGTCTTCGAGGAGGTCCGGACCCGGTTCGGCGATCCCGTCCCGGGCTTCGACTCCTACCTGCCCTCGCTGATGGAGGTCCCCGCCTGGGAGTTCGGCGAGTGCCTGGAGAGGCTGCGCTCCGCCCACGGCCGCGAGGACCTCGTGGACGACCTGGACCCCGAGGCCGAGCGGCAGCTCTGCGCCCTGGCGGAGAAGGAGACCGGCGTCTCGGCGGTCTTCGTGGTGGGCTTCCCCCTGGCGAACCGGCCCTTCTACACCCACCCCCGGGGCGCCGCCGGCGCCGCCCAGAGCTTCGACCTGCTCTTCCGCGGGCTGGAGATCACCACCGGGGGCCAGCGCCTCCACCGCCGGGCCGACCTGGAGGAGGCCCTCCGGGGCCGGGGCATCGAGCCCTCCTCTTTCGAGGCCCACCTGCGGATGTTCGACCTGGGGATGCCGCCCCACGGCGGCCTCGCCATCGGCGCCGAGCGCCTCACCGGCCAGGTGCTGGGGCTGAAGAACGTGCGGGAGGCCACCCTGTACCCCCGGGACCGCCACCGCGTCGAGCCCTGACCTCCGGGTCGCCCCCGGCCCCCTCCTATCGCCCCCGGGATCCCCCCCGCGGCCCGCCCGAGGGGCGGCCCGGTCCGAAGACCTTCTCGTTCTCCCTCGCGTCGTCGGCCAGGATCCGCCCCCAGTCCCGGGGGGCGCGTCGGGCCGCCAGGAAGCCGTCGTAGTGCATCCTGGCCACCTCGACGGGGTCGATGCCGTCGGGGGCCAGGTCGACGTCGACGCGGGCGTCCACGACGTCGAAGTCCAGGTCCATCATCGTGTCGGCGTCCATGCCGTAGTCGGCGAGGGCCTGCCGCACGGCGCCCGGCGGGGCCCGGAGGGCCCGCCCCACCTCGTGGAGGTTCAAGGAGCGGCGGGCGCCGTCGGGGGCCAGGCCCAGGTGGTAGGCGCAGAACAGCTCGAAGGGGTCGATCCCGAACGCCACCCGGTCCGGGGGCGAGCCGCGGTGGCGCCCGGGGCTGCGGGCGGCGACGGGGCGCCGGGGCTCCTGCACATGACCTCCTTGGGGCCGCGCTGGGATCCGGCCCGCCGCGGACAGGATAATCCCTGGCGGGCTGTCGGGCCTCCCCGGGATCGCGGCCCGATCAGGCGTCCATCTCGCACCGCCGGTTGACCAGGGCCGCCGCGAGTCCCGCCCCCGCCGCCCACGCCCATGCCGGACCGGCCCCCGAGGCGGCGCCCCCCGCGATTCCGCCCAGGGCGACGCACAGGACCGCCGCCACCGCCCCAGGGCGGGAGGGGCGCACCGCCCAGGCGGCGGCCCCACCGGCGGCGGCGCCCAGGAAGGGGCCGGTGCCGGGCAGCAGGGAGGCCATCAGCGCCAGCAGGGCCCAGGCGAGGGGGGGGCCGATCCCCGAGGAGGCGAGGTCCGCGGGGTCCACCGGGGAGCCGGACGGGGTCGGGGCTGCGTCCCCGGGGTCCGCCGAGGGGAGGGGAGTCGGAGGAGCCGCCGCGGGTCGGACGGCGGGGCGCGACGGGCGGGCGGACTCCTCCTTGCCGAGGGTCCGTGGGGGGCGGACCCGGACCGGAGCCGGGGCCGGGATGGCGTCCGGGCGGCGGGACCCCGGGGGCGGGCGCGCGGGGGCGGCCGGCAGGTCGTCCCCGGCGAGGCCGGACTCCTCGGCGAAAGCCCTCTCCAGGGCGGCGCCGAGGCCCGCCCTCTCCAGGGCGGCACGCTCGGCGGGGGCCGCCGTGGCCAGGAAGCGGTCCAGGGTCGGCTCCAGGGCCGAGGGGGGCACCTCGCCGCCGTCCACCAGGTCCAGGAAGGTCTCGGCGAACCGGTGGACCAGGTCGGTGCGGTGCCCCGGCAGGTGGCGGGGAAGGGAGGCCCGCTCCAGCAGGCCGGGGAGGTCCCAGGGCAGCCGGAGGGCCACCTGCACGTCGACGTGGCCCGGGGCGGCGCGGACGTCGTCGACCTCGTCCGCGAGGGCGCCGTCCAGCAGCTCCTCCACGAGCCCCTTGAGCACGGGCTTGCCCCCGGAGCCGTGGCCGACGCCGTGGATCACCCGCACGGGGCTCAGGGCCTCGCGCCGCGCCGCGGAGAGGAACGCGGCCAGCGCTCGCTGGGCGAGGTCCTGGGAGAGGCCGTGCAGGTCCAGGGTGGCGTGGCCGTCCTCGTCCCGGACGTGGCTCTCCACCGCCCAGTCCGAGGGGAAGGGGAGGTTCCGGGCGTCGCGCTCGACCTCGTGGAGGATCGCCGCGTCGCCCGAGGGGATGGTCGCCGCCGCCGACACGCTGGCCCCCGGGTTCGGGACGCCCGGGACGGTACCACAGCGGCGCCCTCCCAGGAGGGTGCGGGGCGCCGGTGGCGGGACCGTCGCGCTATGCTGGCGGCATCCCCGACGGAGTCCCGCCCATGTGCCGTTCCCCCGTCCTCGTGTCGAGCCTGCTGGTGACCGGCCTCCTCGCCGCGGGGTGCGCCCCGGGGGACGACGCCCCCAAAGGCGACGCCTCCGACGACGACACCGACACCGCAGACGACGACAGCGCCCCCGGGGACGACGACGGCACCGACGACGACGGATCGCCCCCGACGGGGGATCTGTGGGTGCTCTCCGAGGACGCGACCTGGGGTCCGGGCGAAGGCCCGGTGGACCTGGTCGGGGACCTCTACGTGCCCCCGGGGATCGTCCTGACCCTGGAGGCCGGCGCGACCCTGCGCCTGTACCCCGAGGCGGACGTGTACGTGGAGGGGGCGCTGGTGGCGGAGGGTTCCCCGGGGGCCCCGGTGTCCTTCGAGAGGGCGACGGCGTTCCGCTGGGGGAGCGTCCAGATCGCCTCCGAGTCGGCCTCGAGCCTGGAATGGATCGGCGTCGAGGGGGGCTCGTTCTTCGTGCGCTCGGGCCTGGACCGCGTGTACGGCGGATCCTTCGAGAACGCCTCCATCACCGTGTACGACGGCGGGGAGTTCACGGTCGAGGGCTGCTCCTTCGCCGTCACCGAGGCGGACTCCGCCCACCTGAACGCCGTGTACGCCCCGGAGGGCGGCGCGCTGCACGTGCTGGACACGGCGGTGACCGGCTATCGCTCCGGGGTCCTGTTCTACGGCACCGGGGCGGAGGGGGAGCTGCTCCACCTGGAGGACCTGGAGGTGGAGCAGGCGACGTGGATGGGGGTGGTGGTGGACGACGCCGAGCTGGACGCCGACGGCCTGCGGGTCCTGGAGGCGGCGGGAAGCGGCCTCTACGCCACCTCGGTCCGGGGCGTGGTGCGGGGGGCCTACCTCGCCGGGAACGGGTCCTCGGGACTGTACGGCGGCGGCGCGTCCGCGTCCCTGGACCTGGAGGGCTCCGACGTGACCAACAACGTGGGCTACGGGATCCTGGGGGCGGGCGTGGTGCGGGGCTGCTACCTCGCGGGCAACGCCGGCGCCGACGCGGGGGAGCTGGACGTGGTCCTGGCCCCCGGGGTCGAGGACGGCGTGCAGGACGCCTACGGGACCCAGCAGCTCGACCTGGACGCCATCGTGGACCCCGCCGACTCCCCCGTCACCCTCGGCCCGGGGTGAGTCCACTGGTTCGAGTCAGCGCCTGCCGGCCCGGAACACGCCCGCCGAGGTCGGAAGTGCGCGGGCCCACGGGTGGCGCCGTGCGCTGTAGAATGGCGGCCCATGAGTTCCCCCGACCGCGTCAACCGGCTGTGCTCCGCCGCCCTGCGGCACCTCGTCGACGCCGAGCGCCTCGCCGGCGACTCTTCCCACCCCTCCTTGGACCAGGCGTGGCACCTGGCGGGCTTCGGACCGGAGTGCGCGCTCAAGGCCACGTTGGCGTCCGGTCGATTCGACCGCGCCCTCGGCCACGACGTCCATGACCCGGACATCATGGGCTGGGTGCTCGCCGTCGATCCCTCCCCGGAGCGCCTCGAACGGGAGTGTCATCCTTGCCGGGGACGAGGAACTGGAATCCGGACTCCCGCTACGAGCGGACGGGGACGGCGACGGCCGAAGAGGTCGAAGCCATCCTGGAGCACGCCCGCGTCGCGACACTCAGGCCGATCTCGGCGCTCTGGGCTATGGGCGTCCTGACAGGGGAGGTCCGGTGAACCTCAGGTTCGACCAGGTCGTACCCCGGCTCCTGGAGGTGTGCGAGGGTCACCCGGAGTTCGCCAGTCTCGTCGAGCGGGCCTTGCTCGTTCGAGACCTCCGCGGTCGGGTCCGCTTGGTGATCCGGGGTCTGGACACAGCGCCGGATGGGGACGTCCGGTCCCTCGTGCGGACGCTCCAGGCCGCGCTAGAAGGGGCCCTGTCCGCTTGGTTCCATGGCCCCGTCCTGACGCTGTCCGATGATCGCCTGTCCGCTCGCCGACTGGCGGGGGCCCTCCTCGATCAGGGGCGCCCCCGGGCCGGGGAGTGGCCCAGGGGCTGGCCCGCCGGGTGGCCAGAGGAGGTCACGCCGGTCGTCACGGATCCCGCCGTGGGACTGGCTCCACGGTGGACCGGTCTGCAGGCCGTCTACAGCAAGGAGTCCTGGATCTCCACGCGCGAGGCGAGTCCCCCGTGGCCGCTGAGGCAGGGTACGCCCCGCATCACCGCGTTTCACTCCTTCAAGGGGGGGGTCGGACGAACGACGGCGATGGCGATGCTCGCGTGGCGCCTGGCGCGCAGCGGCAGGCGCGTGGTCTGCATCGACCTGGACGTGGAGGCCCCGGGTCTCGGCACGCTGCTCCTCGGCCGGTCCGTCTCCGCCGAGGATCCTTCGGTCCTGGAGTGGTTGCTCGCCCACGCGGCGACGAGGACCGCTCCGCTGGACCCGCCGGTCGTCGAGGTCGAGGTCCAGGGCGCGACCCTCCACGTCGCCCCTGCGGGATCGCTGGGAGGCAGCTACGTCGAGAAGCTCGCCCGCCTCGACCTCCTCCGGCACGGGAACAATGACGGTGCCAGTCCCGTCGAGGCGGCGCTTCTCGCACTCCTACACCAGATCAAGAGGGACCTGGAGCCCCACCACATCATGATCGACTGCCGGGCCGGCCTCCATGACATCGGTGGGCTCGCGTTGAACGACCTGGCCCACGTCGACGTCCTGGTCGGGCGGAGCGGGCCACAGGACTTGGACGGTCTCTCGGTCGTCCTCGGCGTCATCGGGCGACGCCGGCGACAGGTGGATCGGCGCATCGTCGTCCTCCAGACGTTCCTGGACCTACCCCTGGAGCAGGACGAGTCGCGGTTCCGGCGCGAGCGACACCGGAGCGGGCTCTACGACATCTTCTGCGAGCACCTCTACGCGGAACCCCAGGTGCCCGCCATCGAGGACGACCAGGCGCCCCACCACCCCTGGCCCATTGGCTACAGGTCCGAGCTGGCCAACCTCAGGTGGCTCCGGGAGGCGACAGAGTCGACCCTGAAAGCCGAGGAGTACGGCGAAGTGCTGAACCGTCTCGAGTCCCTCTGGGCCTCCGAGGTGGAAGCCGGCAGTGAGGGCGGGGCGTGACGATTCGGGACCTGGTGGAGTCGGAGCGAAGGCGCATCCTCGAGGAGGCCGTCGAGATCCTGACCGAGCGGGAGGATGACGAGGACGTACTCAGGCGGTTCCTTCCGCTGGCCGCCCATGCTCGGTCCCTCTCCCCCCACGCTCTGGTGGTCGTCGGCGAGAGGGGGGCGGGCAAGACCGCGCTGTTTCGATTCCTCGGGGCCCTCGTGAGGAAGGGGGTCCCGGTCGGCAGCGTCTTCCGCAATGTGCCCGGCGACCTGCCCTGGCACGAGGGGTTCTCCGAGTTTGGCCGTGACCACCCCGCCACCGCCCAGGTGATCGGGTTTGCGAGCGGCGCGAGCCGGGAGGACATGCGGCGATTCTGGTTCGCGCACCTGGTCGGGAGGCTCGGGGAGTGGGCGGGCGCTCAGGGCGTGGGGCCCCCCGAACCCTTCTTCTTGACCTGGCGGAGCCGGAGGAACGAGCCCCACCTTTGGGTCGCGGAGGCCAGCCGCCAGGCCGGCGCCCTCCAGGGATGGCTGGACAGTCTGGACGCGGACCTGTCCAGCCGGGGCGACCGCGTCGTCGTCAGCTACGACCACATCGATCGGCTGAGGGACGCAGGGAGTCCCCGCTTGCCGGAACGGATGGGGGGGGAGCTCCTGGCCCTCTGGCTCGCGCTGGGCAATCGCCACCGGGCCATTCAGGGAAAGGTGTTCTTGAGGCACGACCTGTACTAGGCGAGTCTCCAGGCGACCACCGATGCCAGCAAGCTCAGGAACCGGGCCTTCTCCCTCGATTGGAGCCGCGAGGACCTCTTCCGGGTACTCCTTCGGCGCCTGGGGGCGGGCGATCGGGTGCGGGCGTGGATGACGGAGCCGCCGGACCCCATCCACTTCGAGCAGGACAGCCGCCTGGGCTGGATGCCGCCGGAGGCGCTCCCGGAGTCGGCGCAGTTGCCCATGTTCCCCGACGGCGATGTCGAGTCCGCCAGCCAGCGCGACCTCGCGCGCAAGCTCGTGGGCGAGACGATGGGGACGGGGGCGAACAAGGGCTACACGCACCGCTGGATCTTCAACCACGTGCAGGACGGTCGCGGGCGGGCGGTTCCCCGGTCGGTGCTCAACCTGGTCCGCTTCGCCGCGGAGGAGGCGCTGTTGCGGGGGCCACGGGCTGGCGGACGCCGCTTGCTCACGCCATCCGACCTCGAAGGGGCCCAGGAGACCACGGGCCTGCAGCGACTCGAAGAGTTGAAGGAGGAGCATCCCGTCGCCGGGAGGTTGGAGCAACTGCGGGGCCTCGAGGCTCCCTTCGTGGAGGCTGAAGTGGTCGCGAAGCTCGCCCGGCCGCTGTCCGAGGGACGGCCCGACGATGGCTATGGATCCGACGGTGCGGAGATCCTCGACGCGCTGGTGGGGCTGGGGGCGCTTACCCGCAGGGAGCACCGGGCGCGCCGGGGCACGGCGGCAGCGCGGGAGGGACGGATCGACGCCCCGGAACTGATCCGCCGGGCCCTCGGCATCAAGCGCCGGGGAGGTCCCCGGCAGGCGCTGGGGCGGGAACCGCAGGGGGGCGGGGAGGCATAGGGAAGGTCGGCATGGGAGGGCCGAGGGGCGTTCGCTGCCCCTCACTTGTTCCCAAGCTGGCATGTTATACATCCCCGGAGACGACCGATCCCGTCCCCGCGGCCCCCTCCCGGACCCGCGCCGCGCCCAGGATCGGACGCGGGAGCGAGCGATGGCGAACCTCACGTCCTGGTCCCTGGGCCTGGCCCTCCTCCTGTCCGTCGCGGCCGGCGGTTGCGGGGAGGAGGAGGCCGACGATGACACCGGCTCCTTCGAGGACGACGACGTGGTCGTGGACGACGACACGGTGGCGGACGACGACACGGGCCCCGACGACGACACCGCGCCGGACGACGACTCCGCGGCCGACGACGACACCGCGCCGGACGACGACACGGCGCCGGGGGACGCGGACGGGGATGGGTACGACGCGGGGGTCGACTGCGACGACGCCGATCCCGACGTCCATCCGGAGGCCATCGAGCACTGCGACGGCGTGGACGAGGACTGCGACGGGGAGGTCGACGAGGAGGCCCAGGACGAGGTCACCTGGTACGCGGACGGGGACGGGGATGGCTACGGGGATCCGGGCGCCGCCGTCGTCGCTTGCAGCCCGCCGGAGCACCACGTCGCGCAGGGGGGGGACTGCGACGACGCTTCCGACGCGGTCCACCCTGGCGCCCCCGAGGCGTGCGACGGGATCGACAACGACTGCGACGCCCTGCCCGACAACGCCGCCGACGCCGACGGCGACGGGATCGGCCCCTGCGATGGGGATTGCGACGACGCCGATCCCGCCGTCCACCCCGGGGCGGTCGAGACCTGCGACGGCCGGGACGGGGACTGCGACGGCCTCGTCGACGACGTCCCCGACGGCGACGGGGACGGGATCGGTCCCTGCGAGGGGGACTGCGACGACGCGGACCCCGCCGTCTTCCCGGGCGCTGCCGAGGACTGCGACGGGGTGGACGACGACTGCGACGGCACCGTCGACGACGGCCCGAACGCCGACCACGACCCTTACGGGCTGTGCGAGGGGGACTGCGACGACGGGGATCCCGCCGTGTATCCCGGGGCCGGCGAGGTGTGCGACGGGTTGGACAACGACTGCGACGGCTCGGTCGATGACGGGCCGAACGCCGACGGCGATCCCGTCGGGCTCTGCCAGGGCGACTGCGACGACTCCGATCCCACGCGCTACCCCGGGGCGCCCGAGGAGTGCAACGCCCTGGACGACGACTGCGACGGCGCCGTGCCCCTCGGGGAGTACGACCTGGACGGGGATGGCCACGAGGGATGCGCCGGCGACTGCGACGACGGCGACGACACCGTGCACCCGGGGGCGTCGGACGTCTGCGACGGGATCGCCGACAACGACTGTGACGGCGCCGCCGATCCCTCCGAGGCCGACGGGGACGGAGACGGCTACAGCGCCTGCGCCGGGGACTGCGACGATGCCTCGGCTGACTTCCATCCCGGCGCCATCGACGCCTCGGGGGACGGAGTCGACCGGGACTGCGACGGCCGGGACGTCCGCGCCGCCCTGCTGGGCGACTACTGCTTCGGCGACGACGAGATCATCTCCTTCGGCGACGCCGACGAACGCCTGCTGTCGGGCTCCGACGCCACGGGCGGCCCCGCGGGGGAGGGATACCGCCATGATGACACCGAGTTCGAGGCCGCCGCCGACACCCACGTCGTCGTGTGGATGCGCCGCCTCATGGAGAGCGGCGATCCGAGCCCGGTCCAGGACCCGAGGCTCCTGCTCCTGGACGCCAACTGCGAGGTCGTGGCCGAGGCCGACGACCACGTCTCCCCCTACGACACCAACGCCCGCCTCGACTACGTCGTCCCGGCGACGGGGGTGTTCACCATCGTCTCCACCACCGCCGAGGCCGGCGACGACGGCGACTACCTCCTGGGCCTCTGGGCCGATGCTCCCCCGGTGGGCGAGAACTGCCTGGACGACGGCTGGACCTGGGAGTACGGCGACTCCTTCGGCAGCGCCGCGCTGAACGGGAACGACTGGATCTCCGGGCCCGGCGGGGACGACCGCTACCACGACGACTTCGAGTTCGAGGGGGAGGCCGGCGACGGGGTGGAGGTCGCGTTCCAAACCTCGGGGATCGTCGGCCAGGTGCTCCTCCTGGGCCCGGCGTGCGAGGTCCTCGCCAGCGCCGCCGCCGACCCCTCCGCCGCCGACCTCGACCTCACCCTGGACCACACCCTCGCCGCCAGCGGCGTCCACACGGTGGTCGTCAGCTCCGTGGAGGAGATCGGCGGCACCGGAGCCAGCGGCAGCTACACCATCGCCCTCGACCGCCTCTGATCCCCCGACCGCGCCCGCGCCTCGACCCTCTCCCCGGTCTCCCGGGACTACGGGCGGACGGCCTGGCCGGGCGGGTGCGGATCGGGCGCGGGACTCCCCGCGATGACGTAGACGAGGCCCGCGCCGCCGTTGCCGGACTGATCGGCGCCGGCGGCGGGGTCGGGCAGGCCGTCTCCGGCGATGTCGCGTCGGGCGCGGCCCCGACGCGCATGGGGTGGGGCGACTCCGTTGCCCCGTCAGTGATCCACGCCGTGGATGTCGCCCAGGGCCTCCCAGGGGGTCAGGAGTCCCGCGGCGTCCGCGGCACTCTTCAGCCGGTTCCAGGGAGAGCCCGACGCCAGCGTGTCACCGTCCACGATCCAGTCGTCGGGCGACGCATTCACGA
>JAKLKC010000043.1 GCA_023150875.1 Myxococcota bacterium
ACCCCCCCGCCCTACCGGACCTCCCGCTGGGGTGAACTTCACCGGCATTGGGCGCCAAGTGGATAGGCATGGTTTCTTCCTACCCAAGCCTTGTCTGCCGCACCAAGTGTGTTGCCCCCCCTTCCCGTGGCGGCCGCGAGGGTTCAAGATCCGCGGACGTGCGTCCCGTCGCCCTCGCCGCCGCCTCCGCTCGTCGCCACGTCCTGCCCGACGGCGCCTCCGTCGTGGTGCTGGACCACGTCCGCACCGGTGAGCGGGTCGTGCTCCGGGAGGCGGAGTTCCGCGCCCTCGGACTCGCGGACGGGGCGCTGGACCTGGACGGGATCCACCGCCGCCTCGCCGCCGAGCTGGGCGCCGCGGCCCCCGACCGGGCATCCATGGAGCGGGTGTTCCGCCGCCTGGTGGACCGAGGGATGGTCCGGGACGCGGAGGGCGCCCCGGCGACGCCCCATCCGTCCCCGGCTCCGGCCGCTGCCCCGCAAGGCCCCGAGCCCGTGGACCTCGCCCCCGGCCTCCGCTTCGCGTGTGATGGCTCGGGGACCTGCTGCGCCATGTACGACGAGGTGGCGGTGGAGCCCCACGAGGCCGGTGCCCTCCTCTCCGTCGTTCCCCCCGGCTGGCGCCGCCCGGCGGCGCAACTGCTGACCCCCGCCCGCCCCGGCGCGCCCGAGGCCGGCCACCACCCCGCCGCCTGGAAGGGGCGCTGCGCCTTCGCCCGGGACGACGGGCGGTGCGCCGTCCACGCCGCCCTGGGGCCCGCCGCCAAGCCCATCGCCTGCCGCCTCTTTCCCCTCCACGCCGTGCGCGCCGCGGGGCGACTGCGGGTGAGCCTGCGCCCCGAGTGCGCCTGCGTCTCCCGCTCCGCCACCGGCGGGACGACGCTGGCGGACCTCCTCACCCCCGAGGTCCTGGGCGCCCTCGCGCCTCCCCCCGGGGAGGCTGCCCCCGGGACCGTCCACGTCGCCCCCGGGTTGGAAGAGCCCCTGGAGCGGTGGCTGGAGCGGACCGATGGGTGGATCGCCGGGATCGCCGCCGGCGCCGATCCGGTCGCGGTGATGGGCGAGGCCGCCGCCGCCCTGGGCTGGCCCGTCGCCCGCGCCCCCTTCGCGGGGCGGGGACAGCTCGGGACGCTGTCGGCGCTTCTGGACGGGGAGAGGCGACGCCTGAGGGGGCAGGTGCCCCCGGACGCGCCCCAGCACCTCGCCGCCGCCTGGGGGCACGACCTCCTGGAACGCCTGCTCGACGGCGACCCCCTCGGCCCCGCGCCGCCCCCCGGGACCGACGCCGGCCAGGCCGCCGAGCGACAGGCCGCGGTCGCCTCCCTCTTCGCCCTGGAGCCCCTGCTGGGGATCCACGCCGCCGCGGGCCTCGCCCACCTCGCCACCCTCCTCTGGCTCGCCCGGCGCGGCGCGGACCGGCTCCCCCCGGAGCGCCGGGACCCCCGGCTGGAGGCGATCTCCACCTGGCTGGTGCTGGACCGGACCCTGGGGCTCCGGGACGCCCAGGAGTTCGAGGTGATGACCTGGTGAGGGCCCGGCGGGGGATCCGTCCCCGGCCCGCTCAGGCGACCGCGAGCACCAGGGCCGCGTGGGCCCCCTCGGGGGCGGCGGCCACCACCAGGGCGTGGCGGACCGGGCGGTCCTCGGCGGCGGACAGCGCTTCCTCCAGTCGCGGGAGGGGGCGCGCCGGTCGCGGCGGCGGGGGGAGGGCGCAGCGCCCGGCGAGCACCCGGACGGCGAGCCCCGCCCCCACGGCGCCGTGGGCGGCCTCGAGGAAGCCGGTGGCCGCCGTGTGGCAGGCCAGGCGGGCCCCGCCGAGCTGGGGCCCGAGGGCCTGGCGCAGGGCCTCCCACTCCAGGGCGTCCAGGGGGGCCCAGCCGCTCCCGGTGGCGAAGACCGCGTCGATCCTCGGCTCCCCCGCCGCCCGGGCGGCGCCCTCGATGGCCCGGGCGAGGGCCGAGGGGTCGCGGGAGGGGCGCCGGGGCGCCTCGGGGACTCCCCACGCGGTCGCCCACCCCGCCACCCGGGCCAGGGGCGCGGCACCCCGGGCCAGGGCGGCCTCCCGCCTCTCCATCACCAGCACCGCCGCGCCCTCGGCGGGGACCATCCCCGGCGCGTCGACGTCGAAGGGGAGGCCCCCGGTCCCCGAGACGCTCCCCGGGGGGGCGAGGTGGCCCGAGTGGTTCCGGACCAGCAGCACGCTCTGGTTCACCCCGGAGCCCAGCCCGCCGGCGAGCATGAGGTCGGCGTCCCCGTCGGCGAGCACGTCCGCCGCCCCGCCCATCGCCTGGAGCCCCGCCGCCGCCGTCCCGATGAAGGTCTGGATCGGCCCCATGCACCGGCCCTGGATGGTGGCGTGGGCGCTGGGCATGGAGTTCATCAGCGAGAGGAACTCGAACCCGCTGAAGCGCTTCAGCTCCGCGCCGAACCGGGCGTACTCCGCCGCCCAGGCCCCCTCTTCCGCCCTCTTCCGGTCCGCCAGGGCGAGGGCGAGGCGGACGTACTTGTCGATGGGGGGGATGTTCACGTAGGAGCCGAGGTGGACCCCCCGCCGGGCGGCGCCCTCCTCGCCCAGGACGGCGTCGTCCAGGGAGACCACGCCGTCCGCCAGCGCCAGCCCCGTCGCGCCCACCGCAAGCGCGGTGTACCGGGTCATCGTCGCCGGACGCAGGGGACGTGCCCCGGGCAGCGTCCGCAGCGACTCCCAGCCCAGGTCCACCCGGGCCGCCACGCCGGGGCCCAGGTCCTGGGCCGGCGCGTCCACCGGCGAGAGGGGAGCGCGCCCCTCCGCCAGGGCCGCGTCCAGGGCCGCGGGCTCGAAGCCGTGGGCGGTCAGCAGCCCGACCCCGGTGACGACGACGTCGGCGCCCCTCACCTCGCCCTCCCCAGCACCAGCGAGACGTTCTGGCCCCCCAGGCCGAAGGAGTTGGACAGGGCGATCCGCACCCGCGCCTCCCGGGCGACGTGGGGCACGTAGTCCAGCGTGCAGGCGGGGTCCGGGCGGTCGAGGTTGATGGTGGGGTGGATCACGCCCCTCTCCAGGGTCAGCCCGCACACGATGGCCTCCACGAGGCCGGCGGCGTAGACGAGGTGGCCGATCATCGACTTGGTGGCGCTCACCGGCACCTCGGGCGCGCGTCCCCCCAGGACCCGCTGGAGGGCTCGGGTCTCGGCGACGTCGTTCTGGACGGTGGAGGTGGCGTGGGCGTTGACGTAGTCCACCTGTCCCGCGTCGATCCCCGCGTCCGCGAGGGCCCGCTCCATGCACAGCGCCATGCCCCTCCCGTCGGGATCGGGGTCGGTGAGGCGCCAGGCGTCGGCGGAGACCCCCGTGCCCAGCACCTCGGCGAAGATGGGAGCCCCCCGGCGTCGCGCGCTCTCGTAGTCCTCCACCACCGCCGCCGCCGTGCCCTCCCCCACCACGAAGCCGTCCCGGTCGGCGTCGAAGGGGCGGCTGGCCCTCTCGGGGGCGTCGTTGCGGCGAGAGAGGACCCGAAGGATCCCGAAGCCCGCCACCATCACCGGCGACAGCACGGACCCCGCGGCGGCGACGACCACCGCGTCGGCCCGGCCCCTGCGCACCATCCGGGCGGCCTCGTGGAGGGCGTGGGCCCCGCTGGCGCAGGCGGAGGCGACGTTGAAGACCTGCTCCGCCCCGGCGAGCAGGGCGATGGCCGGCGCCGCGGTGTCCAGCCAGAAGTCCTCCCCCGCCAGGGAGAGCCCGGCGCCCCCGACCCGGGCGAAGAAGGGGCGGAGGTCGGCGGTCCAGGGATCCTGGTCCAGGCCGACGGTCTCCAGGGCCTGGGGGCCGAAGGCGTCCAGGGCGGAGGAGCCGGTACCGGTGGCCACGCACACCGCGCGGCGCCGGGGATCGCCGCCCCGGGGAAGGCCCGACGCCTCCAGCGCGTCGATGGCCGACCTCAGGATGAAGCGGAGCTGCCGGTGGGTGACGCGGAAGGGCCCGACGGAATCGGGGACCTCGACGTCGTCCAGGGGGACCTCGGCCCCGATCCCGCTGGGGAGGGTGGAGGCGTCGAAGGAGCGGATCCGGGACACCGCCGACCGGCCGGCGACGAGGTTGTCGAAGAGCCCGGAGACGCTGGCCCCGAAGGGCGAGACCGCTCCGACCCCGGTGATGACGACGCGACGATGCAAGGCGCTCCTGACCCGGAGGGCGGGGCCGAGGGGGCTCCGCGACGGATGGGGACTCCCCGCGTCCCCCGGGGGTGGGGGCCCCGGTGCGCGCGGCGGCGCGAAGGATATCACAGACATCCGCCCCGACGGGGAGGGGGGGCGCTCCCCCTGGACCCCCCCGAGGGGTTAGGCTGTCGGTTCGGCTGGCGCGCCCCGGAGTAGGGCCGCCGGCCTGGACCCCGAGGGCCCCACGATGTTCACACGGCTGCTGGTCGCCTCGGCGGCCTCCCCCCGGGCCATCCCGGTGCTGGCGGAGGCCCGCCGCCTCGCCGCCCTGTACGGAGCCCATCTCGCCGTCCTGCGGGTGGAGAAGCGGGGGGCCGCGGCGGAGGCCCGGCTGGAGGCCGACCTCTCCCAGGCGGGCTTCGCCCGGCCGCCGGACCAGGTGCTCTGGGCCGCCGGGGACCCCGCCCGGGCCATCCTGCGGGGCGCGTCGTCGTGGGAAGCGGACCTGCTGGTGGCGGGCGCGCTGGAGAAGGAGGGCCTGCTGACCTACTACGTGGGCTCCGTCGCCCGCCGCATCGCCCGGGAGGCGAAGGCGTCGGTGCTGCTGCTCACCGAGCCCCGGACCGAGACCCACGCCCTCCACCGCATCGTGGTGGACACCGACTTCGGCCTCGAAGCGGAGCGGGCCCTCAGGGTGGCCGCGGACCTGGCGCGCCGGCTGGGGGAGGGGCGCCTGTACGTGGTGCACGACGTCCTCCAGCCGGGCCTGAGCCTCGCCCTGGCCAGCTCCACCCCCGAGGAGGTGGAGCGGTCCCGCGCCCAGATCCTGGAGTCCCGGGAGGACCTGATGCGGGCCTTCCTGGCCCAGGTGTCGCTGCGGGACGTGGAGTGCGAGACCGCCGTCCTCATCGGCCGGCCGGGCTTCGCCACCGCCGAGATGGCGAGGGAGATCCACGCCGACATCCTGGTCTTCCCCGCCCGCCGCGGGCGCCTCGGGCTCCTGGACCGACTCTTCCCCAGCGAGGTGGAGCAGGTCCTGCGAGACATCCCCTGCGCCCTCCTCCTGGTGCGCTGAGGGGAGGCGTCGTGGAGAACCTCCAGTCCGCGGACGTCGTCGGCCTCTTCGTCCAGCTCGCCGCCCTCCTCGCCGCGGCCCGCCTGCTGGGGGAGGGCATGCGGATGCTCCGCCAGCCCCCTGTGGTGGGCGAGATCCTGGCGGGGATCGTGCTGGGACCGACGGTCCTGGGCCACATCGCCCCCGGCTTCCAGAAGGCCCTCTTCCCCATGGAGGGGCCCTCGTGGATCGCCGTGGACGGGATCGCCACCGTCGGCGTGGCCCTGCTGCTCTTCGTGGCGGGGCTGGAGATCGACCTGGGCGCGGTGCGGCGCCTGGGGCGGGCGGCGGTGGGGACCGGGGCGTTGGCGCTGGCGATCCCCCTCACCCTGGGCACGGCCCTGGGCTGGCTGGCGCCCGGCTTCTTCGGGGCGGTGACCAGCGCGGGGCACTCGCCCCTGACCTTCGCCCTCTTCTTCGGGGTCGCCCTCTCCATCGCCGCGATGCCGGTGATCGCCAAGACCCTCATCGACCTGGACCTGTTCAGGACCGACGTGGGCATGGTGGTGATGTCCGCCGCCACCTTCAACGACCTGGTCGGCTGGATCGCCTTCTCCATCGTGCTGGGCATGATGGGGGGCGAGGCCCACGGCGCCAGCAGCGTGTGGGTGACCATCGCCCTGACCCTCGGCTTCACCGCCGCCTGCATGACCCTGCTCCGGGCGGCCGTCCACGCGGTCCTCCCCTGGATCCAGTCCCGCATGAGCTGGCCGGGCGGGGTGCTGGGGTTCGTGCTGGTGCTGGCGCTGCTCGCCAGCGCGGCGACCGAGGCCATGGGGATCCACGCCATGTTCGGGGCCTTCCTGGCGGGGGTGGCGGTGGGCGACTCGGTCCACTTCCGCGAGCGGACCCGGGAGACCATCCACCAGTTCGTCACCAACGCCTTCGCCCCGATCTTCCTCGCCGCCATCGGGCTCAAGGTGGACATCCTGGCCCACTTCGACGGCCCGCTGGTGGCGACGGTGTTCGCGCTGGCCTGTGCGGGGATGATCGGCGGCGCCAGCCTCGGCGCCCGCTGGGGCGGCTTCCCCCCGCGGGAGGCCCTCGCCATCGGCCTGGGCATGAACTCCCGGGGCGCGATGGAGATCATCCTGGGCCTCCTGGCCTTCCAGGCGGGCCTGATCCGCGAGACGATGTTCGTCGCCCTGCTGCTGATGGCCGTGGGCACCTCGGTGATGAGCGGGCCCCTGATGAAGAGGGCCCTGGGCCTCGGGAACCGCAAGCAGCTCATGGACCTGCTCCGCCCCGCCCTGTACGTGAAGGACCTGGGGGCGGTGTCGTCCCGGCGGGCCATCGACGTCCTGGCCGGGCTCGCCTCCAAGGCCGCGGGCCTTCCGCCGGAGCGTATCGCCGACGAGGTGTGGCGGCGGGAGGAGGAGGTGGGCACGGGCCTGGGGCAGGGGATCGCCCTCCCCCACGCCCGGATCCCCGGCCTGAAGCGGCCGGTGCTGGTGGTGGGTCGCTCGGCGGAGGGGATCCCCTTCTCGTCCCCCGACCAGGCGCCGAGCCACCTGGTGCTGCTGCTCCTGTCCCCCGCCGACGACCCCGTGGGGCACCTGGAGACCGTGGCCAGCCTGACCCGACGCCTCCACGACCCCGCCACCCGAGAGGCCGTCCACCGCGCCGCCACCTTCGACGAGCTCCGGGCCGCCTTCGCCACCGCGCCCGAGCACGGGGCGATGGCGAAGGTGGCGGTGTCCTAGCGGGGATCGATGGGGCCGGGTCGGGACCGCGGCGGGCGGGCGACGCTTACGGGCAGCAGGCGACGCGGGCGGTCAGGACGTTGCTGAGGTAGAGGTACTGGGAGCGGGGGGAGGCGTCGCTGAGGGTGTGGTAGAGCCGGGCCTCCACCGAGAGGTTGCCGTCCACGCACTCCGCGTCCCAGGTGCCGTAGGCGTAAGCGTAGTTCACGCCCGCGCCCGCGTTCGAGACGTAGCCCGCGTAGGCGCCGTTCACGTACACGTAGGCCATCGCGGACACGTAGTCGATGGGGTTGGGGGACGAGGTGGTGATGTAGGTGGTGACCTGGTCGTAGTCGTAGTCGGAGGGGCCGGGACCGTCGTAGCGGTAGCTGTAGGCGGTGGCGCTGGCGTACCAGCTCGGGTCGCCGCCGAACATGGAGCCCGACCGGGTCCGGTCCGAGTAGGTCTTGTAGTCGTACTCGTAGCAGTAGTCCCCGACGGCGCGGGCGGCCCGCCGCGCGTTCTCGGCCTCCACCGCCGCGGGGTCCAGGGGGGGCTCCAGGTCCGAGTAGCGGACCGCCCCGCTCTCGATCAGCTCGGTGAGCAGGTGGACGCCCGGGGCGACCTGGGTGTGCTCCTCGGCGAAGTGGCCGTCGGCGAGGGACGGCTCGAACTCGCCCGTGGCGGCGGGGATGGGAGCGGCCTCCTGGGCGCACGCGAACGGCGCCAGGGCGAGCAGGGGCAGGACGAAGGGAGAGCGGGCCATGGGGCCTCCTTTCCGGGGGGTGGCCTACGCTACTCCGGTCGCCTTCCAGTCCGCAAGCCCCTGGAAGCGAGGGGGCGGGGCCGACGGGACGGGCAGCCCGCCCGGCACGCATCCTGCTCCGGCACTCCAATCGGAGATCCCCCATGGAAGTCCTCGCCTGGGTCCTGTTCGGCCTGCTGGTCGGCGCGCTGGCCAAGCTCCTTCTGCCCGGGAAAGACCCGGGAGGCTGCGTCACGACCTCTCTGATCGGCGTCGCCGGCGCCCTCCTGGGGGGCTTCCTGGGGAGGGCGCTGGGGATCTACGGGCCCGGGCAGACCGCGGGGCTGGTGATGAGCGTCGTCGGCGCGGTCCTGCTGCTGCTGCTCTGGCGCTTCGCCGTGGGGCGGCGGATGCGGGGGGCCTGAGGCCGGTCAGCCAGGACCCTGCGGGCGTCCCAGGGGCGGATCCGCGCCCCACAGGACCTGGGCGGCCGCCTGGATGCCTCGGTGGGTGGCGGCGGGAGAGCGGGTCATCCTCGCGAACGCGGACCGCGCCCACTCGACCCGCATCTGCCCGTCGGGGATGTCCCGGCCGAGCTGGTCCAACGCCCAGTGGTTGCTGGCGATCCGGGTCGCCAGCGCCTCCTGGCCCGCCCCACCCTCGGCGATGGTCAGGAGGGGGACCGCCGCCGGCAAGGGGCGCCCGGGGAGCAGGTCGGAGCGCGCGATGGCCGGATCGCCGGCTCCGTGCCACCACGAGCGGGCCTGCTCCAGGTCCGGAGGATGGGCGGCCAGGTACGGCGAGCAGAAGGGGCAGGTGCAGGGCCAGCTCCCGTCGGAGAGCACGGCCTGGGCCACCTTCGGCAGGGGCAGCCGGCCTCCGAAGTTCTGCCGGTCGTAGAGGACGTGGTCCCGGACGGCGTCGTGGAGCGGGCTGGTGCTGTCGCAGGTCAGGGCCACGTCGGGCCCCACCGCCGCCGCCAGGACCGGGAACATCGCCCCGGCGCCAAGACCCAGGGCGTGGAAGCCCTGGAGGGACCGCCCGACGTCGCGGTAGCCGGCGACGATCCCGGACGCGACCTGCGCCAGGCGGACGTAGCGCCTCGGCGCCGAGGCTGCCAGGCGCAGGACCCTGCGCCCCACCCGGTAGGTCCGCGCCGTCTCGCGGTCCAGGTTGATGGCGGCCATGCCCACCGCGACGTGGGTCACCCCCCGCGCGGCCGCCAGGCGTCCCGCGGCGCGTGCGGTGTTGAAGTCGAACCCCGAGAGCACCGCGTACACGTCCACCCCGCGGCAGCGGGGATCCCCGGCGACGCGCTCCCAGAGCTGGAGGCTCCGCCGCGCACGCCTCTCCACATCCCGGATCGACCAGCCGATCAGGGGCCGTTCGAGGTCCAGGCCGATGAGGCACGCGACGCAGAAGTCCTCCTGGGCGACGAGGCTCGTGGGCCGGAGGGAGATCTGGGCCTCCAGCAGCTCGCTCCAGTCGGTCCCCGCGACACGGGCCTCGCACGCCTCCACGACCTCGCGGGCGAGGGCCGCCGCGGCGCTCCGGAGGCTCGGGGGGGCTCCCGACTCCCGTACTTCGCCCGGAGCGCGCGCAGCCGCCGCCTCCCGGGCGATCTCCGCCGCCCGCTCCGAGTACCCCCGCAGGACGTCGTCGATGTGCTCCTTGGACCCGTTGTCGGCCATCAACGGGATGCCTGCCGCCCGCTCGGCGAGGGCGAGCTCGCGCGTCCGGGCGTCGATCCGGTGGGCGCTGAGGAGCCACCCCGCGGGCCTCTGCCCGGCGGCGCCGTAAGCCTCCGCGGTCCGGACTCTCAGGTTGGCGAGGAACTGCAACGAGGGCTCCGGGGCGGGCTGCGGCCGAGAGACCTGGGACTTCGCCCCACGGGCGGGCGCCCTACTCCATCCAGCTCGGGTCCTTCTGGTGGGGGTCGGGGTGGACGAGGTCCACGCAACCGAGCTCCTCCACCAGCTCCGCGTACTCCTGGAACCGGTCGCTGCCCGCCTCGATCTCCGCCTCGATCTGGTCGAGCTGCGCCACGATCACGTTCCACCGGGCGCTCAGGGCGTCGATCTCCAGCTCGAGCTCCTCGCGGCCCTTGACGCACTCGTCCAGCTCGGCTTGGAGCTCCTCGATCGTGGACTCCTCTTCGCCGCAGTCTCCCCCGCGCTCCTGGCATCGAGCGAGGGCCTGGCGCGCTGCCTCGACCAGCTCCTCCAGGTTCTCGGCGCGGGACTCCATGGCGACCAGCGTATCGTCCATGTCGTCCAGGACCGGCCAGATCTCGTCCAGCGTCGCCTCGAGCTCGGCCTGCTCCGCGAGCAGCCGGTCCGCCGCCGCCTGGTGGTCCGCCATCTGGCGGTCGAGCTCTACACACTCTCGCTCGCGCTTCTCTCCGGGCATGGTCAGGTCTCCGTTCCGGATCCCGGCGGGATGGCCGGCCGGGCGCGGGCGGCGCGGCGGACGCCGCTGTAGATGAGCTCACCGGCGCCTTGGGGGGCCCCCGGCGCGGTGTTCCGCTGGGCGGCCAGGGCCCACTCCATCGCCACCCCTCGGGGATGGACTTGGAACCAGGGGCGCACGGCGAGGGCCACCCGGTCGACCCAGCTCGGGGACTCTGCGAGCGCCACGCGGGAGAGAGCGAGTGACGGCCGGCCCGAGGCCCAGGCGTGGGAAACCGAAGCTTGGCCCGTCAGCCGGACGTAGGACCCGCCCCCGAGCCCGAGGGCGGTGGGACTGAAGAAGTGCCCCCGCACCAGGATCCCCGGTCGCCGGACCTTGCCGTCGGACAAGGGGTAGACCCCGAAGGTGCTGTCGTACTTCCCGCCGGACCGCTCCTCCCGCAGTCCGCCCATGAACCCCTCGACGTCGACCCGCTTCCCCTCGAAGGCCTCCGGGGAGGCGAGGAGGGTGGGGATCTTCATGTCGACCCCGTCCTGGCGAGCCCGGGGGAAGGCCAGGCGGGACGCGAGGCCCAGCGGCGAGTCCGGCGCCGGCTCCTCGGGCCCCGCGGAGGCCTGCTCGAGCATCAGCGCCGCCGCCGCGTAGGCCGCCACGAGCCACCGGTTGGCGCGGTGCAGGCGCAGCGCCGCGTGGGCGGCGTCACCCCGCTGGGCCCCTCCGCCGGGAAGCGCGAACGGGAGATCGGGTGACCCGTAGAGCGTCGCCGCCAGGCGGGTCCACCCGAAGACCTGGTGGGGGATCTCCAGCAGTTGGGCGTGCAGGCGCGAACGGAGGTCTCCCCAGGACCGGAGGACCGCCAGGCCGTAAATGCTCCGGAACCGCTCCTCGGCGTCCTCCTCGGCGCGTGCGACCACCGCGCCGAGACCCTCCCTGCCCAGCAGCCGGTCCCACGAGGAGGGCCGCCCCGCGAGCCTCAGGTTGAACTCCGCGTGCTGGCGCGCCAGCAGCCCGTCGACGAGGAGGGCGACGGTGTGCCCATACGCTAGGCTCGCCGGCCGGGCGAGGACGTCCCGCGCCATGCCCCCGGACCCGTCCGTCCTGGCCGCCCGGCGCGACGGGCGGGAGTCCCGGGCGGCCAGCGCCGCCCGCCGGACGCCGGAGGAGTGGAGCAGGTCCAGGAGTCCCTGGTGGGCCCGCCCCATCACGTCCCGGCCGAGCCGGCTCAGCCCGCCCCAGTCCTCTGCGAGCGCGGTGGCCCGCAGC
Organism: Myxococcota bacterium; assembly: GCA_023150875.1. GTDB lineage: Bacteria > Myxococcota_A > UBA796 > UBA9615 > JAKLKC01 > JAKLKC01. Next base: position 11,353 of record JAKLKC010000043.1, read on the forward strand.
GCCTGGGCATCGGCACCCAGGGCGGCCAAGTCGAGGTTCGGCGCGCGCACGGGGCCGGCGGGCCGGGTCGCCACGGCGATCCGGCCGCGGAGGGTCCCCTCGTCGAGCAGGAAACGCGCTCTGGGTATGGGCACCTTGAACCTCGGGCCGGCGAGGCGGGCGCCCGACCGGGGACTTGAAGGGGGAGAGGGACCGGAACCCGCCCGGGCCGGACCCGTGGAGATCCTTCGGGCGACGGCCAACCCGCTATCACGGGGCACCGGGCGGCGTCAACCAGACCCGGCCTCCCCCAAAGAGGTGGCCGGGCGCAAATGGGGCGATGCCGCCCGGGGGCTGCGGGCGAGTGCGGGGGCCGGGTGGGCGCGGAGGGCGGCCGGGGCCCGGGCGAGTACTCGGACCCTGGCCCTCCTGGAAGAGGCCGAAAGCGGCCTGGACGACCTGGAGGCGGGTCGCTTCATCGGGATCGAGGAGTTCAAGGCGAAGCACGGGCGATGAACCCGGTGTGCCGCGTCGTCGTCGCCGCGAACTTCGAACGGGATCTCTCCGAGAGCGAGTCGTTCCTTGTCGCGGCCGGCCCTCCCGAGGCGTTTCACTCCCTCGTGAGCGACCTGTTCGACCAGGTGATCCCCAACATCGAGCGATTCCCGGAGATGGGGCGCGACTTCCTCGGCAGACGAGCCCGGTCGATGCAGACCATTGCCCGCCTCTCACGGGTCCACGCGCGGGTCGCGGCGGGCGCCCGCCTACGGGAGTACTTCGCGAGCGAGTACCTGGTCCTCTACGAGGTGCGCGAGGACCGCGCCGCGCTCCTGGCGATCCGACACCACCGGCAGCTCTCCTACGACCTCCCAGGGCACTGGTGATCCCCCCGGTCGTTGCGCCGGCCTCACGGGCCCGTCCCGTCACGCCCCCGGCCGCTCGACGCCCACCCCCCGCCCCGGGCGGATCCGGACCTCCCCCGTGAGCAGGAGCCCCAGGGCGATGGCCGCTCCCCCCGAGGCCCAACTCAGGACCACCGGCAGGCCCGCCGCGTCCGCCGCCCACGAGGCCGCGAGGCCCGCCGACGCGGCGAGGCCGATCCGCGCGAGGCTGCCCCAGGGGAAGGTGTAGGCGAAGACGGCCCGCAGGTACAGGAGCGCCGCCCCCGCCGCCGCGCTGGCCGTCGCCAGGGTGGCCAGGGCCGCGCCCACCATCCCGAAGCGGGGGACGAGGGCGAAGCAGAGGGCGACGTCCAGGGCCACCGCCCCCACCAGGAGGCCCAGCACCACCGCGTTGCGCTGCCCCGCCATGGCCGCGGTCGCCAGGGCCCGGAACAGGCCGAAACACATCAGTCCCGCCACCAGGGCGGGGAGGATCGGCGCCGCGGGGCGGAAGGTCTCCCCCATGGCGAAGGCCACCGTCTCCGGCGCCGTCGCCACCACCACCGCGAGGCTCGGCAGCAGGAGCAGGATGGCGAAGCGAAGCTCCCGCCGGATGTGGCCCGCCGCCTGGGAGCGGCCCTCCTCGTCCCCCCGGGCCAGGGCCGTCGCCACCATGGGCACCAGCACCGCCGCCTGGGCCGAGAGCAGGAAGTACGGCGCCTTGGCCAGTGTGGCGGCGCCCTGGTACAGGCCCACCAGCTCCCGGTCCGCCGCCGTGTGGCCCAACACGAAGAGGTCCACCGAGAGCATCGCCTGGACGCACACCGCGAAGGCCCCCGCCGGTGCCGCCTGGCGGAGCACCTGGCGGACCGCTTCCCCCACCGCCCTCCGGGACTCGGGGCGCACCGAGCCCGACAGGCGCCACGCCGCCGGCAGGATGACCGCCAGGCCCACGACCGAGCCGACGACGTTGCCCACCAGCGCCCCCGCGACCCCGAAGCCGGTGGCGAGCAGCGCCAGCATCGCCGCCACCTTCACCGTCATGTAGACCACCGCGCAGGCGGTCCGCCTCTCGAAGGCCGAGAAGCCGTCCAGCACCCCGACGCACACGTTGTAGAGGCAGAAGGGGAGCAGGTCCATGAACGCGAGGGGGAAGAGGGGCGCGATCCCCTCGTCCCCCAGGGCGCGGGCGATGGGTCCGGCCGCGAGGCCCACGCCGCCCCACAGGGCCGCCGACGCCGCGACGATCCCGGCCCCCACCCGCAGGAGCAGGCCCCGGGCGACCCCCGGGCGGGCCGAGACCACCCTCGGGATGGCCAGCAGGAACCCGCCGTAGAGGGCGACCTCCGCCAGGAAGAGGGACTGGGCGACCAGCCCGAAGCTGCCGTAGGGCCGGGGCCCGAGGGTGCGGCCGACGAAGAGGTGGACGAGGTACCCGCCCCCCAGCAGCAGGAGCTGGCCCCCCAGGAGCAGCGCCGAGTGGCGGCGGAAGCGCGCCTGGGTAGAGGGGGCCGCCCCGGGGGTGGCGGGGACGCCCCCCCCGGCCGGCTCGGGGGCGCTCAAGAGGAGGGCAGGCCCCGGCGTTCGGCGGCGACGCGGGCGGCGATGGACCCGGCGGCGGTGTCCAGGTCGTGGAGCTCCACCTCCCCGGTGCGGCGGCTCTTGAGCTCCACCTTGCCGGTCTGCTCGAAGTTCCGCCCCACGATCACCTTGTAGGGGAAGCCGATGAGGTCGGCGTCCTTGAGCTTCACCCCGGGCTTGAGGTCGCGGTCGTCGTACATGACGTCCACCCCCCGGGCCTGGAGGGCCTCGTAGACCCGCCGGGCGCCGCTGGCCTGAGCCTCGTTGGTGGGGTTCATCGCCGTGACCAGGACCTCGAAGGGGGCGATGGGCAGGGGCCAGACGATCCCGTCCCCGTCGTGGTTCTGCTCCACCGCCGCCGCCGCCACCCGGGAGATCCCGATGCCGTAGCAGCCCATGACGAAGGGGCGCTCCTGGCCCTCGGCGTCCACGAACACGGCGTTCATGGGCGCCGAGTAGCGGGTCCCCAGCTTGAAGATGTGGCCGACCTCGATCCCGCGGCGGAGCTGCAGGCGATGCTCGGACACCGGCGAGAGCTCCCCCTCCCTGGCCGTGCGGAGGTCCGCGAAGAACGGCTCTGGGAAGTCCCGGCCGGGGTTGGCGTCCAGGGCGTGGCGGTCGGTGGCGTTCACCCCGCACAGCACGTTGCGCATCCCCTCCACCGTGACGTCGGCCACCACCCGGACCCCGGGAGGCAGGCCGATGGGTCCGGCGAACCCGGTCTCGGCGCCGGTGGCGGCCCGGACCTCCTCGTCCGTCGCCAGCCGCACCGAGAGGGCCCCGGTGTGGCCCGCGAGCTTGACCTCGTTGACCTCCTGGTCGCCCCGGATCAGCACCGCCCAGAGGTCCTCCCGATCGGGGTGGCGGGCGACGTAGATCAGCGTCTTGACCATGCGGTGCGGCGGGACGCCCGGGAAGAAGCGGTGCAGCTCCGCGCAGGTGCGGACCCCCGGGGTGTCCTCCACCCGAAGGGGCCGCGGGGCCTCGTCCCTGCCCTCGGGGGCGGCGAAGCGCGAGGTCGCCTTCTCGACGTTGGCGGCGTAGAGCCCCGACGGGTCTACGAGGATGGCGTCCTCCCCCGCCGAGGCGGCGACCATGAACTCCTGGGAGCCCGATCCCCCGATGTCGCCCGGGTCCGCGTCCACGGCGAAGGCGTCCAGGCCCAGGCGCCGGAAGATGCGGAAGTAGGCGTCCCGCATCTGCCGGTAGGACACGTCCAGCCCCGCCTCGTCCACGTCGAAGGAGTAGGCGTCCTTCATGACGAACTCCTTGACCCGGAGGAGCCCGAAGCGGGGGCGGATCTCGTCGCGGAACTTGGTGTTCTGCTGGAAGAGGCAGAGGGGGAGCTGGCGGTAGGACCGGGCGGAGGTCCGTGCGTAATCGCACACGACCTCCTCCGCGGTGGGGGCGAGGCCGTAGGTGGTGCCCTTGCGGTCCTCGGTGACGAAGAGGGTGCGGGAGTCGACGTAGCGGGCCCAGCGGCCGGACTCCTCCCACAGGCGCCTCTCCTGGAGGATCGGCATCTGGATCTCCAGGGCGCCGATCCTCGAGAGCTCCTCCGAGACGATCGCCTGGACCTTCCGCAGCACCCGCCACAGCAGGGGCCCGTACACGTACACCCCCGATCCGGTCTTGTGGATCAGTCCCGCCCGGGCCATCAGCCGGTGGCTGACGACCTCGGCGTCCGCGGGGTCGTCGCGGTAGGTGACGATGTGGGCCTTCGAGGCGAGCATGGTCGGGTCCGGGTGGGCGCCGGGTTGGGGGGCGCGCGCGGCGCAGTTATAAAGCCCGGCGCCGGGGGAGTCCACGCGGCCGGCGCTGCGCGGAGCTCAGGGGGCGAGGAAGGCGGCGGAGAGGCGCTGGCTCAGCTCGGCGTTGGGGGCCATCCCCGCGAGGCCGTATGTCCCGAGCTTCCGGACCAGCTCCTCCTGGGAGTCGTGGCAGACGTCGGCCCTCTCCCAGCCGGATCCGTCTTCGAAGTCCCGGTAGACCCCCCATGCGGTGCGGGACCCCCACAGCTCCCGGTCCCAGGGGTCGTCGACCCTCTTCCAGGTCCACATGGACCAGGACCAGCCCCGCTCGGCGAAGAGGCCGGTGAGAAGGTCGAAGGCGTCGTAGGCCCAGGCCTCGTCCCGCATGGTGCTGAAGGAGCCGATGAAGTAGGGGACCCCCTGCTCCCCCTGCGATGCGTCGAAGAGGGTGCCGTACAGCTCCGCCAGGGCCTGGTAATCGGCCAGGTCCTCCGCGCCCCATTCGAAGAGGTGGGTGGAGTAGACCACCCCCGTCCAGCCCAGGTCCCCGGGGACGGGGAGCTCCCACATGCCCCGGAAGCCGTCGTGGACCACCAGCAGGTGCTCGTCGCCGGTGGCCCGGACGGCGTCGTGGAGGCGGTCGTACATGTCGACCATCGCCTCGGTGCTGGGGGCGCTCATGGGCTCGGCCAGCAGCGACCACGCGGCGACCTCGGGCCGGTCCTTGAACCGGGACGCGATCTCCGCCCACAGGGCGACGGTGGCCTCCTGCATCTCCGGGTCCTCGTAGAGGGTCCCCTCGCCGGAGTAGTCGTTGTGCCCCCCCGGCGACTCCTGGAGGTCCACCACCGCGTAGACCCCGTGGGCGGCGCACGCGTCCAGCAGCCGGGACAGGGCGTCGAAGGTCTCCTCACGGAAGGTCAGGGGCAGGGTGATGGGGTCGCCGTCGCTCCCGGCCAGGTAGGGGCGGTAGCCCGTGGGGACCCGGACCACGTTGCCCCCCAGGGCGGCGACGGCGGCGACGTCGTCCTCGGTGATCCAGGTGGCGGTGAAGGCGTCCAGGACGGCGTCGCGCCCCGAGACCCCGAAGCGGGACTCCAGGGCCGCCCGCAGGGGAAGGTCGCTGTCGTCGTGGACGTCGGGGCAGGCCAGGGCCGCCTCCCGGGTCGCTCCCCAGGCGTCCGCGTCCACGCCGGGGTCCAGGGCCGCCTCCACCTCGTCCAGCCACTCCTCGCTCCACCCCTCCTGCTCCCCGGCGGCGGCCACGGCATCCCTCACGGCGGCGCCGATCCCCTCCCGCTCCCCCTCGACGATCGTCCGGCCATGGAAGGGGTGGTCGATGGCGCTGATCCACGTCTCGTGGTAGAGCCAGGCTCCGAGGTTGACCCCCCGGAGCACCACCGGGGCGCCGGCCTCGTCGACGATCCGCGGCCCGTCGGCGGACAGGAACGGGAGCCCCGGGGGGGCGGAATCGTCGTCGGCGGCGGCGTCGTCGTCCGGGGGTGCCCCGGGATCGCAGGCCGGGCCCGAGGCCAGGGCGATGAGGGCGGAGGCGAGCCAGGGGAAGGACGGGCGGGTGATGGGAGTTCTCGCGGGCATGGCCGGAAGCGTGAATCGACGGGCGGACGCTGTCAACGCGGGCGGATTCGCCTCCCCCGGGGGCGCGCTCGGCCGGGTCCTCGCCCTGGCGGCGACCGTCACCCTGGCCGTGTCGGCGGTGGTCGCCGGAGCGCCCCCCGTCCGGGCGGGGACCATCGCGTTCCAGGGCTCCCTCGCCGACCTGGTGGACGGCGTCAAGGACGCGGTGGTGAACGTCCGCACCCGGCGCGCGCCCCAGCGGCCGGACTTCGCCGATCCCTTCGCCTGGTTCTTCGGGGGAGATCCCCGCAGCAGGGCCGACCGGACCAGCCTGGGCTCGGGCTTCATCGTGGACGATGACGGCCACATCCTCACCAACCACCACGTCGTCGCGGGGGCGGACGAGATCGCCGTGCTCTTCGCCGACGGCCACGAGGCCCGGGCGACCCTGGTGGGGGCCGACGAGGCGACGGACATCGCCGTGCTCCGGATCGACCCCTTCCCGGGCATGAAGGCGGTCCGCCTCGGGGACTCGGACGCGCTGAGGGTGGGGGATCCCGTCGCCGCCATCGGCAACCCCTTCGGTTACGGCCACACCGTCACCGCGGGGATCGTGTCGGCCAAGGGGAGGGTGCTGGGCTTCGGCCCCTACGACGCCTTCATCCAGACCGACGCCTCCATCAACCCGGGGAACTCCGGCGGGCCCCTGTTCGACCTGAAAGGCCGCGTGGTGGGCATCAACACGGCGGTGAGCTCCCGGGGGCAGGGCCTGGGGTTCGCCGTCCCCGCCGCCACCGCCCTCCAGGTCTTCCCGCAGCTCGTGGCCCGGGGAACGGTGACGAGGGGCTGGGCGGGGTGGAGGGTCGCCGACCACGACGGCACGCCGGTCCTGGAGGCGGTGTGGAGGGACGGCCCCGCCTTCCGCGCCGGCCTGGTGGCGGGAGACCGGCTGCTGGCCGTCGGCGGGGCCGACGTCCGGGCGGCCGGGGACGTGCCGCGGGCCCTCGGGGCGACGCCCCCCGGGGCCGAGGTGGGAGTGAGGGTGGAGAGGGAGGGCCGCCCCCTGGACGCCTCCCTGGTGCTGGACGACCGGGACGCGTGGGCGGAGCGGGCGGCGGGGCCGGCGGTGGCGGTGCCGGCCCTCGGCATCACCGTCCGGGCCCTGCCCCCAGACCGGGCCGAGCGGGGAGCCCGCGGCCTGGAGGTCTTCGCCGTCGCCTCGGACGCCCCCGCCCGGGGGTGGTTCGAGGAGGGGGACGTCCTCCTGGCCCTGGGCGGCGTCCCCCTGGAGCGCCCCGACGACCTGCTCCGCGTCACCCGGGGGCTGGGGCGGGGAGATCCCCTGGCCATCGACCTGGTCCGGGGGGGGCGCCGGGTGCGGGCCCGGGTGGTCCTTCCCCGCTAGGGCCCCTTCGCCGCGGCCCGGGAGGCGCGGGCACGCTCCAGGGAGGCCTCGGCCTGGGGGCCGGCTCCCAGGGCGACGGCGTGCTCCAGCAGCCCCACCGCCCCCTCCACGTCCCCCGAGCGCAGCCGGCACTCCCCCTCGGCCAGCACCGCCTCCCGGTCCTGGGGATGGCTGAGCCGATAGTCGAAGATCCACGTCAGGGGCTGCCTGAAGTCCCCCGCCGCGCACAGGCACCGCTGGCGGTACAGGTCCACCTTCGGGCTCCGGTTCTCCCGCAGGACCTCGCCGTACTCCGCCGCCGCCTCGGCCCACTTCCCCTGGGCCTCCAGGGAGGTCCCCAGGTTCAGTCGGAGGGTGTGCTGGGTGGGACGCAGGTCCAGCGCGGCCCGGAACGCCCCCTCGGCGCCGGCGAAGTCCCCGGTCCGCAGGGCCTCGGCCCCCCTCTGGTTCAGGCGCAGGAACTCCTGCTGGCGGTAGCCCCACACGGCCGTCCCCACCAGCACCGCCAGGGCGGCCAGGGCCAGCAGGTTCCGGCCGGCCGCCCCGCGGCGGGACGGAGGCGGACCCGGGGTGGGGGGAACGACGGGGGGGCGGGCCTCCCCGGGCGCCGAGTCGGGTGGGGTCATGGGGCGGCGATTATAGGCGCCCCGCCGGTGCCGGGCACGGGAGGGCCTCCACTCACGGGAGCCCTCCTCCCAGGCCGTCGAAGGCCTGCCCTCCCGAGGCCGCCGTCGCTCGCGGCGGGGTGCCCGGGGGCGGCGGCGGGGCGGCGGGGGGCGCGGCCACCGGCAGGGGCGGCCCCCCCGACAGCGAGAAGCGCAGGGGCCAGGTGACCGACGCGCCGGAGCCGCCCACCGGGAAGAGCATCCCCAGGAACTGGCGCCGGACGCAGCCCAGGAGAGCGGGGTCGTCCAGGGTCCCCCACGCGGCGGCGGCCTCACGCACGTGCCCCCCCGGCAGGACGTCGAAGCGGAAGACCACGTCCCCCTGGAGGTCGGCGCGGACCTTCAGGGCCTCCCCGTAGCAGAACTGGAGCAGGGGCACGTATCCCTCCACCACCCGGCGGACGTGGTCGGGCTCCAGGTCCCCCACCACGGTGGCGCTGGGGAAGGGGTCCAGCCACGGCGAGGCCACCGGGGGCGGGGGATCCGAGGTGAAGACCGGCCCCGACTCCGCCACGAAGAGCAGCACGCCGGTACCGGGCCGGTCGGTCTCGGTGTAGCTGGAGCCCTGGAGCTTCGCCCACCAGGCGACCCGGAACTCCCCGTCGAAGGTCCGGCGATCCCCGATCCGCAGGTCGGCGTAGGAGTCGCCGGTGTCGTGCTCGATCACGTAGTGGACCGCATCGCCTCCGTCCAGGCCGCACCGGACGTAGGTGAAGTCCACGTCCCGCACCACGCAGGGCCACCGGAAGTCGAACCCCGAGCGGGCGGCGTGGGCCGAGAGGGAGTCGGATCCCCCCCACACCCCTCCCCCGCCGGGCTCGATGCGGTTCCACGAGAGGTGCCAGTCGATCTCCCCGTCGCGCCGCCGCGCGTCCAGCCGCTGGCGGGCGAGGGTGGTGAGGCGTCCGTCGTCGCTTTCGGCCCGGGGCCACCGCTCGTCCCGGAGACGCTCCAGGGCCCCGAGCTGGGCCAGGGCCTCGGCGGGTCCGACGAGGCGCGGCGCGGCGGGCGCCGGGGCGGCGGTGGACAGGATGGCGGCCGCGACGGCGGCCAGGGCGAGGAGGTCCCGGCGCGGGGATCCCGCGGGGCGCGTCGAAGGCATGTCGTGAGGCCCTCCCCCAGGGCGTCTGGGTCGGAGGGTGGCGTAGCCCGGCCTCCCGCCCCCGCAAGCAGCGGCCCGACGGGGACGCCCGAGCGGACGCCCGGAGCTACTCCCACGCCAAGATCAGCGGTCGCGCCGCCAGAGGGACTCGGCCTCGCCCGTGGACCGGGAGTACCACCGGGCGGCGACGAAGAGCAGGTCCGACAGCCGGTTCAGGTACTTCAGGGCGCCCCCCTCGCCCAGGTCCTCGCCCCGGGCGAGGGCCACGGCCTCGCGCTCGGCGCGGCGGCACACGCAGCGGGCGACGTGCAGCGTGGAGGCGACGACGCCCCCCGCGGGGAGGATGAACTCCTCCAGGGGGGGGACGAGGTCGTTGAGCTCGTCGATGGTGGCCTCCAGGGCCCGGACCTCCGCCTCCCCCACCGTCTTCATGCCCTCCCACCGGTCCTCGGGCCGGGTGGCGAGGTCGGCGCCCAGGTCGAACAGCTCGTTCTGGACGCGGACCAGCAGCGCCTCCAGGCGCTCGCGGACCTCTTCGTGGCCGGCCTCCCGGGCGGCGAAGCCCCTGGCCTGGCCCAGCACCGAGTTGAGCTCGTCCACGGTGCCGTACGCGCCGATCCGAGGGTGGTCCTTGGGGACGGACTGTCCGCCGACGAGGCGGGTGTGCCCCTTGTCGCCGGACCTGGTGTAGACCTTGGTGATGCGCATCGGTCCTCCGCCCCGGGCGGTGGGGCCGAGGGGATCTTCGGGCCGAAGCGCGGGGGCGTCAACGAAGCTCCGGCGGGCTCCGTCCCAGGCGCCCGGGACGGTTCAACCCGGGTTATTCGCCAGACCCCGTGGCGAGCGGGCGGAGACCGCGAGCGAGGTCGGGACTCGCAGCCTGGAGCGAGGGAAGCTGTGGTGAACCACAGCGACCGAGCGGAAGGCGAGCAGACCGGCCGCAGCCGCGGTATCGGCACGCGCAGCAGGGCGGATGGTGAATGACCCGGGTTCAATCCCCCAGGCCCACCGCGTCGCGGGGGACGGCGCATGCGGGCACCCCACCCAGCCCCCAGGCCAGCAGCCCGGCCAGGGAGGGCGCGGGGAAGTCCGGGGGCCCGTGGACGGCGTCCCCGGCGGCGCCGGAGACCACCACCACCCCGAGCAGGGGCGATCCCCCCTGCCAGGACAGCGACGCGCCCCGCCGTCCCCCGGCCCCCAGGAGGTGCACCTGGTCCAGTTGGCTCTCCTCGGCCCGGGAGCCCCTCTCGAAGCGCACACCGTCCCAGCTCCCCGGTCCAGCCCCCGCCCGGCCCGCCAGGACCACCGGCGACCAGGGCTCCCCCCGGGCTAGGAGCAGGCCGCCGGGGCCGAGGATCAGCCCCGCCCCGGGACCGAACTCCACCCGGACCCCCGGCCCCAACTCCAGCCGCGCGTCCACCACGGTGAGGCGGCAGTCCACGCGCCGCGGGCCGTCGGCCACCGTCCACCGGGCGTCCTCCAGCAGCGGAGGGCAGACGGGGGCGCGGGGTCCGCCCCCCTCCGGGGCGTCGGGAAAGGAGCAGGCGGGCAGCTCCACGTGCGGTGAAGGCCCCGCCCGCGGCTCGGTCCGAGCGGCGCGGGGAGGATCCGGGGCCGGTGAAGGGGACGCGCCCGGGGAGGGGCGTAGGGAGAGGGCGAGGACGAGGGCGAGAAGGCGGGGCATGGACCTCCCTTCGGCGACACCCGTTCCGAGCCCCCCACCTCGGGTGGCCACGGGCGACGCGCCACGGAGGCAAGGTGCAACCGAGCGGCGCGGAGCGGGAGGCCCGCACCATTACGCGCCATTACAGGACGCGTCAGGGCCGCGCCGGAGGCGGCTCCACCGCCGGTGCGACTCCCGGCTCCCCCGCGTCCGCCGGCCTCTTCGGGACCGGCGGTCCTCCCGGCGGGGGGGGGCCCCGGGGCCCGGGCGCGCCCTCCGGCGGCGGCGGGCCTCGGGGAGACGCCGGGTCGGCCTCCCCTCGCCGGTCCGCCTCGGTCGCCTCGGGGGGGGCGTCACCCTCCGGGGGCGGCGCCGGTCCCCCCTCGCCCTCCGGGGCGGGCTCCTCCTGCTGTTCCACGAGGGTGACCTCCCCCGCCTCGTCCAGGGTGTCCAGAGCCACCTGCCGGGTGTCGGCGTCCTCGCAGCAGACCTGGAAGCCGCTGGCCCAGAACCGGCCCGCCGGATCGAACCGCGATCCCAGGCGCGAGGAGGGGATGACCACGTCCACGACGCGATCGTACATCGCGTAGGAGTCCGGGATCTGCACCCGCTCCCCTTCCGCGCCGTCGACGGGGGTGAGCTGGACCACGGACCGCGCGTTGTCGAGCTTGACCTCGACGGTGCTCATGACCGGGCCCTGCTCGATCCAGAACCGGAGGTCCTTGGGGGCGCCGATCTCGCCCGCGAACACGTAGCGGATGAAGATGTCGTTCCGGTCGCTGGAGCCGGCGACGGCCAGGATGTCGTGACCCGGCTCGCCGTCCTTCACGTCCAGAGAGGGGTCCCGGAGCATCCACCGGGGGCGGACCAGGGAGTGGGCGGACCGGGCGACCCGGGAGTGGGCCACCACCGCGTTCCGGGGCTCGCCGAGCATGATGGTCTCGCCGCCTCCGGGGATCACCACCTTGCCCTCGATGCCGGTCGGCGCCGCGCTCGCCGCGTCCTCCGCCCCCGACCAGGTGATCGTGGGGATCAGGGAGCCGGGGACCAGGGGGCGGACGCTCATCCACGCGACGGCCGCCAGCACCGCCACGAGGGCCGCCGCCGGGAGGGAGCGCGGGACGCGGGCCGCGCCCGAAGGCGCCACCCGCCTGGCTCGCCTCCCCGGGACCTTGGCCCCCGCCTCCACCAGGAGGTCCGCGAGGGCGTCGTCGAGGCCGACCACCCGCCGGAAGCTGGCCCGGCGCAGCGAGCCCCCCTCCACCCGCAGGCCGCCCACCTGGGCGCCGTCGAGCACCGCCGCCGAGACGTCGCAGCGGTCCAGGACGGTGTCCCGGAGGTCACCGCGGGACAGGTCGATCTCCGCGATGTCGCACTCGGCGAGGACCGCCGCCCGCAGGTCCACCCCCGAGGCGTCCGTGGCGGCGAGGGCGCAGCGGGTCCACACCGACGTGTCGGCCGAGGCGTGCTCCAGCACCGCCTCCGCGACATGGACGTCCACCAGGACCGCCTCGGCGAGGATCGCCTCCCGGAGGGAGATCCGGTCCCAGTTCCCGCCCTCCGCACGCACCCCCCGCAGGTCCGCGCCGTCCGCCGAGGCGTCCTGGAGGCTCGCCTCGGCCAGGTGAGCCCCCCGCAGCCGGGCTCCATCGAGACGCGCCCGGTCCAGGTGGGCTCCGTCCAGGCGGGCGCCCTCCAGGATCGCCCCCCGCATGTCCGCCCTCCGCAGGTCCGCCCGGGACAGGTCGGCCCCCGTCAGGTCGGCGTCCCGCAGGTTGGCCCCCCGGAGGTCCGCCTCGGCCAGCTCCGCTCCGGCGAGGCGAGCACCGGCCAGCCGCGCCCCCGACAGCGCCGCTCCCCGCGCGGCCCACCCCCTCAAGTCGGCGCCCTCCGCGCCGCGGCGGCGGACGTGCTCGACGTCCGGCGCGGGAGGGGGCGCCGCCTCGGGGGCGGCGGGGGATCGGGGAGCTTCTCTCTCGGCCATCGGGGCGCGGGTCACGGTGGGAGCCGCCACACCCGCACGCGGCGCGGGAGACGTCCCGAAGGAGTCCGGGTGGCGATCCCGGGGGGAGGCCCCGGCAATCTAGCATGCCTGCCGGCACTTTTCCGCGCCGCCGCGGCGACAATGGCCCCTTGAACCCTGGGCATGCCCGCGGCTATCATGCTTCGCCGGCTTCCGGCTACGGCGCGGCAGCACCGCGCCGGGTCAGGAGCCGCAGACGCGAGGAGGGGCCCGTGAGGTCCGAATTCGGCAAGTGGACTGGGGTCGCCGTGCTGGCGCTGGCGCTCGGCGCCGGCTGCGGATCGAGCTTCGACTCCCACGACGGGCAGAGCCGGGACGACGACTCGGACGACGACTCCGCCCCCCAGGACGACGACTCCTCCCCCGGGGACGACGACACCCCCATCGAGGGATACGACGACGACGGCGACGGGATCCCGAACTCGGTGGAGGGAGAGGGAGACACCGACGGCGACGGCTTCCCCGACGCCGAGGACACCGACAGCGACGGCGACGGCATCCCCGACTCCCTGGAGGCCGGCGACGACCCCGAGGAGCCCCGGGACTCCGATGGCGACGGGACGCCCGACTACCTGGACCTGGACTCCGACGGCAACGGGATCCTCGACGCGGTCGAGGGGGGAGGCGACCACGACGGCGACGGCGAGGTCGACGCCAACGACGTCGACGACGACGGCGACGGGATCCCCGACTCGGTGGAGATGGGCGGCGATCCCTCCACGCCGGTGGACTCCGACGGCGACCTGACCCCGGACTACCTGGACATGGACTCCGACGGCGACGGAGTGCTCGACGTCGACGAAGGTGGGGACGACTACGACGGCGACGGCACCCCCAACTACCTGGACCTGGACGCCGACGGCGACGGCATCCTCGACCTCGAGGACGGCGCCACCGACGTCGACGGCGACGGCAGGCCGAACTTCCTCGACACCGACAGCGACAACGACGGCATCTCCGACCCTTCGGACCCCAACCGCAACGACCGCGACACCGACGGCGACGGGTTCACCGACCTGGCCGAGCAGACCATCGGGACCTCCCCCACCAACGCGGGGAGCCACCCCGGCAGCGACGTGTTCTACGCGGAGCTCACCACCCGCTCCGACACCGCCGTCGTGGTCCCCTTCACCCCCGAGATCCGCTACGGCGACGTGCTGTTCGTGCTGGACACGACCTGCTCCATGGGGGGCGTGCTCAGCACGATGTCGAACTACTTCAGCCAGGCCGTGACCCAGGCGTCGGCGCTGATCCCCGACCTCACCTACGGGGTGGCCACCTTCAACGACTACAACTACTCGGGGTACGGCAGCGGCAGCGACAAGCCCTTCTGGCTCAAGCAGCAGCAGACCACCAACACCTCCCAGGTCCAGAGCACCCTCAGCGGCCTCACCTACTTCGGCGGAGCCGACGGCCCGGAGTCGTCGATGGAGGCGATCTACCAGGCGGCGACCGGCTACGGCTTCGACCAGGACTGCGACAACGGTTACGACAGCGGCGACGACGTCTACCCCTTCCGGAACACCGGCGCGGACGCCTTCGGCGGCTCGGTCACGGGGGTGTACAACGCGGCGGTCCCCGGCACCGGCAACCTCGGCGGATCGGGCTTCCGCTCCGGGGCGGTGCCCATCATCGTGGTGACGACGGACAACGAGATGCGGGACGCCGACGCCGGCGCGGTGCCCCCCTCGTGCTCGAACCCCGCGGGCCTGTCGGGGACCGCGTCGGCCCTCAACGCCCTCGGCGCCAAGCTGATCGGGATCGGCACCACGAGCCTGCCCATCTCGAAGATGACCTCCCTCGCCAACCTGACCGGGTCCACCGCCGACCTCAACGGCGACGGCCTCCCCGATCCCCTCGTCTTCCAGACCACCGCGGGCGACGTGGTCACGCGGCTGGTGGAGGGGATCACGGCGCTGACCAACTCCGTCACCTACGACCTCTCCCTCGACGTCGACGACCCCAGCGGGTACGGGTTCGTCACCTCCATCGATCCCCCGGTCCACACCGCGGTGGCGGCGGGGACGCCGGTGGACTTCACGCTGACGGTGAGCACCGCGGTGACCCCCACCGAGAGCGACCAGGTCTTCGTCCTCCAGCTCACCGTGCTGGGCAACGGCACGGTGGTCCTGGACGAGCTGACCCTGCTCCTGGTGGTGCTGGGGATCTGATCGCCCGGTGAAGGCCGTGCCCGGGGTCAGCCCCGGAGGACCGCCGGGAACTCCCTGGCGTGGGCGGGGGGCAGGGGCGTCGGTGCCAGGCGGTCGAGCTTCTCCATGCGCACGATCCCTCCCTGGTTCAGCACCACCCGCAGGCGGTGGAGCTGCTCCCACCCCGGCGCCCCCGCAACCTCGTGGCGGAGCCGGATCACCAGGTTCAGGTGGTAGACCTTCGGCAGGCGCGCCCGGACGAAGAGGCCGGTGGCGCGGTCGAAGTAGCGCACGTCGTCCATGGGGTCGTCGAGGCGCACCAGGAAGTGGCGGACGTTCAGGCGCAGGATGTCCAGGAGCCGGCAGTCGTCCAGGATCCCGTCCCCGTCGGGGCGCGAACGCAGCTCCATCTGCTTGACG
Organism: Myxococcota bacterium; assembly: GCA_023150875.1. GTDB lineage: Bacteria > Myxococcota_A > UBA796 > UBA9615 > JAKLKC01 > JAKLKC01. Next base: position 26,551 of record JAKLKC010000043.1, read on the forward strand.
TAGGCGATGACCTCCTCCTCCCCGACGTCGGCGTGCCCGACGGTGCGCTGGGCGAAGCGGAGGTCCCGGACGTCCTCGGGCAGGTCCTCCGCCCGGAAGCCCATGGACTCCCGGACCCGCGCCCGCAGGGCCCCGAGCCCCACCGCCGCCACCGACGCTCCCGAGACCCAGAACGTGTGGTCGAAGCGCCGCAGGCGCCGGTAGAGGTACTCGTGGGTCAGCGCCTTGATCCGGTCCTTGAGGACGTAGGCCCCTACCGCCGCCATGAAGAACGCGATCTGGGTGCGGGCGGGGAGGCCGGTCACGTTGGGCGGGATCTGGGTCGCCAGGGCAAAGGCCCAGATCGCCGCCAGCGCCGCCCCCACCGCGGCGGTGGCGTTGCGGGTCAGGCGATCCCCCGGCGCCTCCCGGGGGTCCAGGTAGAGGGCCTGGTGGACGGTCTTCTTGAGGAGGGACGAGCGGTAGGTGCAGTACTCCCCCACCTCGGGATCCGCCTCCGCCCCGTCCAGGGTGAGGTAGCCGCGGCGCAGCCGGTACCCGGCCTCGGCCCGGGCCAGGGCGGCGACGCGCGCCTCCACCCGGGCCGACAGGTCCGAGTCCTCCCAGGCGCCGATCTCCTCGAAGTCCCCCACCAGCCTCGCCAGCGCTTCCTCCAGCGACAGGCTCATGAACTCGTCGGCGGACGCGAAGGCGTCGGGCAGGCCCCGGTGGGCCAGCGCCTCGTAGGGGCGGAACGCCTCCCGCATCCAGCGGAACGCCCGCAGCGCCTCGTCCATGCCCCCGAGGGCGTCGTCCAGGTCCTCCAGGAACGCCGCCCGCGCCGCCGCGTCGCCCGGGACCACCCTCCGCGCCGCGCGGCGCAGGCGCTTGCCCTCCCCCCGCACCCCCTCGGCGAACAGGAAGGCGAAGAGGCGCGCGTGGGCGATCACCCCCGAGGTGGGCGGAGGCCGGGGGGAGTCCCGCAGCCCCGCCAGGGCCTCGGCGAGGGCCCGCAGCGGGGACGACGCCCCCGCCGGGTCCGCCAGGAGGCGGGGGGGAAGGGGGGGCGCGTGCAGGCGCATCATCGACGTCACGTCCCCGTAGAACTGGGCCCGGGAGTAGTTCCCGGCGTGGACTCCCACGTTGCGGGGCACGAAGACGTGGGCCTCCACCGTCAGGCGCTGGGGCGCGGCGCTGGACCCCACGTCATACTTGCAGCGCACCTCGATCTGGTGCTGGTCGTGGACCACGGCCCGGAGCCGGGGGCGGGATGGCCCCCCCGGGCCGGAGGCTTCCTCCGGCTCCACCGTCACCGGAGGAGGCGGCGAGGGCAGCACCCCCGGAGCCCCCTGCCCGCCCCGCGCGCCCCCGGGGGCTCCCTTCACCTGGGGGAGGCTCACCGCCTCAAGTCCTCGGCACGTCGAGCCACGCCTCGGCCGCGCCCCCGACCCGCACGCCGCTCGGATCCCGGCCCAGCACCAGCGCCAGGGACGTGCCGCCCCCGGCATCAGGGAGCGGGATCCACAGCCCCGCCAGCACCCGGTCCCGATCCCACGGCAGGGGCACGGCGACCTCGACGGGGGCGCCCTCGCAGGCGGCCCGGGTGGCGGCCTCCCGGACCTCCCTCTCGGCGCGGAGCTCGGCGATCCGGGCCTCCTCCCGCAGCGGCGTCAGCCCGCAGATCTCCCGGGCCACCCCGTTCACCACCACCGGCCCGCCCTCGGGACCGAAGAGCATCACCCCCAGGGGGAGCCCCTCCACCAGCGACAGCAGCGACGCCCGGTCCGCGCCCGCGGCCCGGAGGCGCCCCCGGAGCTGGGCGGCGAGGTCGGTGAGCGCCAGGGCCAGCTCCCCCAGCTCGTCGTCGGGGACCGAGGGCACGGGGTGGCCCAGGTCCCCCGCCGCGAAGGCGCGGGCCGCGTCCGCCATGCGCCGCAGGGGCCGGCTGATCCGCCGGGCCGCGAAGAGGCTCAGCAGCGCCGCCAGGGACAGGGAGACCGCGGCGATCCGGACCACGAAGCGGGCCGCCCCCTCCCCGGTGGCGTCGGCCTGGCGGGTGGAGATGGACACCCGGACCACTCCCTCGGGGTGCGCCCCTTCGGGATAGGCCACGGCGGCGTACATCAGGACCTCCCCCAGGGTCTCGCTGGGACGGACGGCGAAGCCGCGCCCGGTGGCGAGGGCGTCCCGCACCTCCGGCCGATCCCCGTGATCGGGCATCCGCGCGGCGTCCCGGGACGAGTCGGCGAGCACCGTCCCCCCGGCGTCCACCACCGTAAGCCGCCCGGGATAGATCCGGGACAGGAGCCGGATGGTCTCGCCCCGCTGCTCGGGGGTGGCGCCGGCGATCCTGTCCCGGATCCGGACGACGTCGCTCTCGATCTGGGCGCGGACGCTCCGCTGGAGCTCCTGGCGCAGCGTCCACCGGACGTAGACCAGGGTCGGCAGCAGGACCAGCCCGGCCACCGCGAAGTAGCTCAACATCACCTTCACGTGGAGCGAGAGGCGCACCTTCATGGTGGATCGGCGTCCTTGGGCCGGTGCCGCGGCGGGGAGGAGCCCGCGCTCCACGGCGTCACACGAATGTCACAGGGACGCACTCCTGGCAAGGGCGGCGGCGTCCGGGACGGGGGAGATCCCGGTCAGTCCGCCTCCCGATGCGCCGGCTCGGTGGGCAGGCGACCCAGCCAGGCCCGTACCTTGTCTCCCGCCTCCTCCAGCAGCGCGCGCACCCACGCGCGCTCCGGGGCGGCGAGGCGGGCGTATGGGCGCACCGACGTCGGCAGAGCGAGGATGGCGCGGGGCACGGCGACGGCCTCACCGAGGGGGATGAGGGGGTCCAGGAGGTCGACCAGTTCCGCGAGGCGCGCCCGGCGGCCGTCGTCGGCCACGGCGTGCGGGACGACCCGCGCCAGGGCGTCGGCGAGCTCGACGGACCAGGACGGGTGGACGGGGGGGCGGAAGGCCGCACGGAGGACCTGGGTGGTGCCCTCCCGGTCCGACTCGAAGCGCTTCTCGGTCCCCGCCCACCACGGGATCAGGGCCAAGCTGAATCCCTGGGGGGCCTCCCGGGCTCCCAGCGCGGGCGCCGCCTCGGCCTCGGGATCCAGGGAGTCGACGACGGCCCGCGCGAGGGACCCGTGCCGCCAACCCGGCGCATCCGCGGCCACGGCTCGCGCCTCGTCGAGGTTGCCCGTCACCAGTTGGACCTCGAACAGGCGCGCCCTCGCGCCGGCATGGAGGGGATCGATCTCCAGGCACTTGCGCAGGGGCTCCACCGCTTGGGCGGTCGTCCCCCGGAGCATCCGCGCCCGCGCCAGCCGGTACCACGCTTCCGCATCGCGCGATCGCCGACGGACCAGCCACTGGGCGTGTCGGAGGGCGTCCGCGGCGCGACGTGCCTGGACCGTCACCTCGGCGGCGAGCCCCCGGATCTCCTCGTCCTCAGGCCATTTGGCCACCGCCTGTTCAGCCAGGTCCGCGGCCAGGTCGGCGTCGGAGAGCTCAAGCTGCACGCGGATCCTCAACTCGGCGAGCACTCGAGGATCCTCGATGCCGGCCTCTACCTCGGGCAGGGCGGCCCGGGCCGTGTCGGCGGCACCGTCGGCGACCATGGCCCGAACGACGAGCGCGCGCTCGTCGGTGGTGAGGTGGCTCCACCCCTGGGCCTCGGCGAGGCGACGCGCCCAGCGGTGGCGTCCGCGATGGACGAGGGCCAAGAGGGTGAAGGCCCCAAGGCTGCGCCTGGCACTCCCCTCCGCTCGGACCCGGGCGACGCGCTCGTCGCACAGCGCGTCCAGGACTCCGTCCTCCAGCTCACCGGCGCTCAACAGCGTCTCGATGGCATAGTCGCGGAACGGATCCTCGCCAGGAACCCCCAGGAAGTCCACCTGGATCTCGTCTCGAAGCGAGGCGACCACCTCCGATTTCGGGCGATGAACCAGGGCCAGGATAGGCTGCCCCACCCTTCCCCCGAATCGGCGATATGCGTCCACCGCGACGTCGCCCAGGTCATCATCCCGATGGATCGACGACAGGACGGCCATCAGGTGGATCACCGCGCCGATGTGACCCGTCCGCGCGTACCACCTCCGCGCGAGGTCTGCCGCCCCCTCCTCCTGGTGTTCGGCCATGAGGCGCCGTACCTCGGCGCCGCAGGACTGGTCGTACTCCGTGAACTCGTCTGCCACGCTCATCGCGAGGGTCCAGACGTCGGCCTCCCCCGGCTCCTCCCGGTGGCGTCGCCACTGCTCCTCGATCTCACGCTCGGTGTACCAGCAGCGGAGCACCCGGGCGAAGACCGCAGGCGCGCCGTCGGGACGCTTCATCGCCCGGGCGATGCGGTGCAGGGGCTCGGTCACCTCGTAGAACCGCTCCCGGCCCACCGTGAGGGCGTCTGCGAGGCGGTCCCGGCCGAGGTAGCGCAGGTTGGACGACGTGGCCTGGTGGGACGTAAGCGTCAGGCGGGCCAGCTCGCCGACGGACAAGGGTCGCCAGCTCTCGGCGAGGTGCTCCAGCAGGGGGCGCTGGCCGGGAGGGAGCCGGGCCACCTGCTCCTGGAAGTAGGGGGTCAGCTCGTCGGCGAGGTCGAAGAAGGCGGCCTCCAGGTCTTCGAGGGTCCGCCGGGAGAGGTAGGGGTAGATCAGCGCCATCGCCCGAGGGCTGCCGCCGGCGAGGTGCTGGATAGTGCGCACGCGGGCGAGCCCCTCGGGGGTCTCGAGCTCCCGCCGGAGCGCGGGGTCCCCTTGCACCTCCGCGAGTCGCACCAGGAGCGCGCGACACTGGACCGAGTCCAGCGGATGGAGGGGGCGGTGGACGAAGCTGCGGAAGAAGGGGCTGCCGGTGCGGGTGAAGGGGGCGCCGAACGTCCTGGACGTCGCCACCACCGACCAGCGGGGGTGGGACTGGAGGACGTTTCGCAGGACCGACTGCCCCTCCTTCCGGATCGCCTGGAAGACGAGGTCGAGGTTCTCGACGACGATCACCAGCGCCCGGTCCCCGACCCGGCCCTCGATGAACCGGACCACCCTCCCCATGCCATCCCGATGGGGCGCGTCGAGGATGCTCCCAACCTGCGTGGCGGTGGGCGGCAGGCCCGGCTCCTCGGGCATGGCCCTCAGGATCCGCACGAGGAGGTCCAGGAGCGACGCGACGTTCTCCTCCTCACCCAGGGCGGCCAGGAGCATCCCACCGGCGAGTTCGGGGCGGCCCTTGAGGCGGTGCTTCAGCAGCGCCATGAGGTGGGACTTGCCCGCCCCGCGGGGCCCGACGATCAGCTCGTACCGTGCGCCCCCCGCGAGGGCCGTGGCGGCGACGTCCTCCGTGAGCCCCTTCAGGAGCTGCTCCCGGCCGACGAAGGTGCGCTCCAGGTCGGCGGGGTCGACGACGTCGGGGGAGAACCGGGAGGAACGGGGTCGGGTCATCCCGCCTCCACCAGGGCTCGCTCAAGGAGCCAGTACCGCCGCAGGAATTCCAGCCGGAACCGGTGGCGCCCGTCTACGCGGTCCAGGTAGAGGTCGCGCCTCAGCGCCTGGAGGGCATACAGAAGGCGCTCCCGGTCGATCTCGATCGCGGCGGCGGCGAGCTCGTCCATGCTCAGGCCGGATGGCGCGGTGGCGATGGCGTCGAGCAGTGCGAGGACGGCGACCCGCTCCCCTTCCCCGAAGTAGAAGCCGATCCGTTCGACGTAATGGCTCAGGTCCAGGGGGTCGCTGGAGTCGTCGAGCAGGGCTTCCAATGCCCGGTCCGCGGCGTCGGTCGTCGCCTGGCGTTCCGTCTTGAGCACCTGGGCGACGTGCTGGATGAGGTAGGGATGGCCTTCGGCGATGCGGGCGACGTGCGCCGCCAGCCCCTCGAGCTCCGCTCCAGCCGGCAGCACGTTCCCCGTCAGGAGGCCCCGGGCGGCGTCGAGTGCCTCGGCCGCCGTAAAGAGGGGCACGGTCAGCTTGCGCACGTCGTTGATGGGATCGTTGCCGTAGCCCTGGCGCCTCAGCCCGCGGATCACCTCGTCGAGCCCGATGGATCCGGTGAGCACCATGCGGACCTTCGAGTATTTCTGGCGGGCAGCCCGGAGGCGGTCCAGGAGGACCATGGCCTCCCGCCCACAGCCGGTCCCGTCCATGTCCTTGAGGAACCAGGTGAACTCATCCCAGAAGAGCACGATCAGGCGGTCCTGGCTCGCTGCGTGGTGGTCGAGATCGTGGAGGACCGCGTCGAGCAGGTCGCGCCAGTCCTGTTCCGCGATCTGGAGCTTGAATCCCGTGACCTCCACACTCCCGGTGAGCTTCTCCATCAGGCCCCGCGCCCGGCGTTCGAACTTCGTGCTCCCGGGAAGCAGCTCCTCCACGTCGCCGTAGAGCGCCTTCACGAACTCGCTCGCACGTTGCATCCCCTCCAGGTCACGGAGCCGCGCGATGAACGTCGGCGGTGGCTCGGCGACCATCTTCCGGCCGATGCTGGTCTTGCCGACCCGCCTCGGCGCGAGCAGGGCGATGCTCTGGACAGAGAGTGCCTCCCAGTAGCGGGCGATGACGGCGTCACGGCTGAGCACCTGGTCAGGCGGGAGTGTGCCTCCGGGATTGATGGGTAGGACGGAAGGCGTGGGACTCACGGTGACTCTCCGGACGACCCGGCCACTCTACTTGAATACCCAACGTACGTCAATTTTATCGTACGATGATTCTATCGTACGTCAATTTTATCGTACGTTGTCCACGAAGAGAGTTCCTGTCCCCCTCTCTGCCCGCCGGCCGCCCACCCCGGGGCTGTCTCCGTCGGTCCGCCGCGCTATGCTCACCACCCCTCGCCGCGCACGGCGGGGGGAGCGGCCCGCGTCCGGGGCCCCGGAGATCCCCATGGCCGTCCTCGCCCACCTGGTCGCCGGGCAGGGTCCCCGCGACACGATGATGCTCCACGGTTTCCTGGGCTCGGGGCGGAACCTCTGGGGCCTCGCCCGGCGCTGGGCGGCGGCGGACCCCTCCCGGCGCCTGGTCCTGCCGGACCTGACGGGCCACGGCGCCTCCCCTCCCCTTCCCCCGGGCGCCGACCTCTCCACCCTCGCCGCCGACGTGCTGGAGACGGCCCGCTCCCTGGGCCTCCGGGAGCCCCTGTCCCTGGTGGGTCACTCCCTGGGGGGGCGGGTGGCACTGGCGGCGGTGCTGCTCGCGGGGGATCGCGTGTCCGACGTCACCCTCCTGGACATCTCCCCGGGGCCGATCCCGCCCGGGGCGGCGGAGAGCGGGCGCGTGCTGGACGCGGTGCGCCGGATGCCGGAACGGGCCGACTCCCGGGACGAGGTCCGCGCGCTCCTCCTGGGTGAGGGCCTCTCCGGGGCGATGGCGGACTGGCTGCTGATGAACCTCGTGTCCAGCGGGGTGGGCTACCGCTGGCGGATCGACCGCGAGGCGCTGTCCCGGGCCGCGCCGAGGGTGAACGCCGCCGACCTGTGGCCCGCCCTGTCGGTGCCCGGCGTATCGGTGCGCTGCGTCCGGGGCGCCCTCTCGGCCTACGTCCCGGGTCCCGACGCCTCCCGCATGGAGTCCCTGGACTGCCCGGTGACCACCGTGGCCGGCGCGGGCCACTTCCTCCACGTCGACGCCCCCGACGCCGTCCTGGCGGCGCTGGCGGGCTGAGCCGCGGCCGACGTGCGCCCCCGGGGCACGCTCCGCCGGGCGGTCCTCGCCGCCCTCGCCACGGTCATGTTCCTGGCGGGGCTGGAGGGCGCCATGCGCCTGGCGGGGTGGGTCGTGCTGGCCGGGTGGCACGGCGCGCCGGGGCCGGGGCCGGGGCCGGGGCCGGGGGAAGGCACCGTCGCTTGCGTGGGGGACTCCTTCACCTTCGGCCTGGGGGCTCCGGACGCTTCTTCTTCCTACCCCTCCCGCCTCCAGGGGATCCTCGACGCCCGGCGCCCCGGGCTGGGGGCCCGGATCGAGAACCACGGCGTGCCCGGCGCCACCTCCTACGACGCCGAAGCGTCGCTCCGGGAGCTGCTCCGGCGGCCCGACCCTCCCCGGACCGTCCTCTGGCTCGCGGGCCTCAACGACGGGGGGGACCTCGCCGCCCTGGGCCCCGTCATGGACCTCGGGGCGGGGGCGCCGGACTGGGTGCGCTCCCTCGGGGCCTCCCTGGACCGCCTGCGGACCTACCGGCTGGTGCGCTGGTCCCTGGGCGCCTCGGGGATCCTCCAGGGGGCCCGACGCCCGGTGGACCCTGCCCCCGTCGCCGCGGGCTGGTCGGCCCTGGGCTGGCAGGACGACCCCCGGGCCCTCGCCGCCTTCCGCGCCGCCGAGGCCGCCCACGGCGCCACCTTCTGGACCGACCTGGGCCTGGGACTCGCCCTGGCGCGCCGGGGGGCCTACGCCGACGCCCTCCCGCGCCTGGACCGAGCCCGGGCCGCCTCCCCGGGGCCGTCGTGGCGCTCCGAGGCGGACTTCCACCGGGCCCAGTGCCTTCGCCGCCTGGGGCGGAGGGGCGAGGCCCTCGCCGCCCTGGACGCCGCCTCCCCGGAGGACGGCCGCGGGGAGGCCGTCGACCTGCTCCGCGCTTGGATCCGCGTGGACGGCGCCGGCCCCGAGCCGTCCTCCCTCCCTACTCCCGCCGAGGGATCCTCCGGGATCCCCACGGACCTCCACGGCGCCTACGCCCTGGACACCCGGGCCTGGCTCACCCTGTCCGCCGGCCGCGCCGCCGAGGCGGAAGCCGCCTTCCGCGCCGTGGACGCCGCCCCCTTCTTCCTGCGGGGAGGGCTGGGCCGCGCCCTCTCGCTGGCTTCCCTCGGGCGCTGCGACGACGCCCGCGCCGCGGTGGAGGCCCGCAAGCTGGCGGACGCCCGCGCCGCCCCCTGGTTCGAGGCCGTCCTCGCCGTCTGCGACGCCGCCCGGGGGGACCGGGACTCCGCCGCCGCCGGCCTCGCCCGGGCCCGGTCCCTGGCCCCCCGCCCCGCGGACCTGGACCCCCTCGCCCGTGCCCTAGCCGAGCCCGGACCCCTGCCCGCCCGGGACGGCGTCCTGGACGTCCTCGCCCTGGGCTTCCCTCCGCTTCCCCCCTACGACCTGGACCTCGTCCACCACGACGTCGGCCCCACGGGGGCGTGGAGGCGGGCCACCACCTTGCGCTACGCCTCCCTTGCCGCCGCGGCCCGTGGGGAGGGAGTCCGCCTGGTGGCCATGACCTACCCCGCCCCGGACCCGGCCGTCCGCCGCTTCGTCAACGACGGGATCCGCGCCGCTGCCCGCTCCGCCGGCCTCCCCCTGGTGGACCACGAGGGGTGGAGCCTCGCCGCTCCCCCCGCCGAGCGGGACTCCCTCTTCGTCCCCGACGGCGTGCCCCACCCCAGCGCCGAGGGCTACCGCCGCATGGCCGAGCGGATCTGGGAGGCGGAGGCGTCGCTCCACTGGCGTTCCCGCTGATCCCCGCTGATCCCTGTCCCCCTGCGCCAGGCCCCGCGGATCCCCCCCAGGCCGACGCCCGCTCCGAAAGTTTCTTCTCGGAACGGGACCTGGATATCCCGATCCGAGGGGGGATTGATGACTCCGTTCACGTCGCGTAATCTCGTGGGCCGGCACCGCGTGCGGCGGTAGCGAGCAGAAGGAGCGCGGGTCATGGGCGAGCACGCGATGTCGAAGGGGCATCTGGTCACCTCGAAGGGGAGTGCGTGGGTCTTCGTCGCCGACGGCGCCGGGGAGGACGAGGCGCTGGAGTGGGCCTACATGGCGGTGGAAGGGGACTTCAACGACACGCTGCGCGATGCACCCGCCGCGGATCCCCCGGATCACCACCGCGCCTGGCGGGCAGCGGGGAGGGGCTCCAAGAGCCGCGAGATCAAGTTCGAGCACGCGACGCCCCACTGGGTCCGCGTGCGCCGCGCCGCGCCGTCAGTCGCCGGGGAGGGCATCGCCGAACACGCTGAGGTCGAGGCGGTGGGGAGAACCATCATCGTGTTCCCGGGGATGGTGCGTAGCGACTATCCGACCAACCCCAAGGTCCTCGCCCCGCACTCGGAAGGGTGCATACCGGTCATGTTCCGCGTGTACGGCTGGGGGAGCGCCGTGTGGATTGCCGAACCGTCCCCCTACGACTCCAGCGCTGTGTACTGCACCGTCGACGCTGGCGAGGCGGGAAAGGCTTACATGGAGGCCCCCTCCGCCTACAATTCGTCCGATGGCACGAACCCGGACCAGATCCGCCCGACTGCCAACGGCAGCGGCACGTGCTACTCGATGTACCTGTGCCCCGATCAGATGACGCGCCTCGGGAACGTGGGCGACCTGCTGAGCGTCGAGCAGATCTCGACCGTGATGACTCGCCTGCGGGCTCGCCCGGCGGACTCGCGAGTGCCGCAAGACGTCAATGCCGAGCTGTACTTCGATTACGTGGGCTTCGACCTCTACGTGAACCCCCGATGCGCACTGATACACCGGGGACAGGCGAGGAAGGACATGGCGATGTGCCTCCCCGACGGGGGAGCCTACGACGGTGAGGCATCCATCGTCCAGCAACCCGCGGGGACGGTACTGCCGACCGACGAGACGCCGACCTCGCTGACCGACGCATCTGACGTGTTTCGCATCGTGAACAACTACGACCAGGAGCGCACTTTCGTCGAGCTGGCCGTCGAGCTGAACGACAACGCCGGAGGGCAGTGGTCCTGGACCTATCTGGAGGTGACGATCGACAAGGTGTCCCGCGAACGGGGCTTCGCCACCTACTACGAGCTGGAGGGCAGGAACCCGGACGCGGCCTTCCTGAGGACCCGCCACGGAGTGATGTCACCCAGGGAGGAGTTGAAGGTCGCCATGCGCAGGCGGTGTCTCGTGGCCGACACCGACACCGACGTGAGCGTCGACGTCTTCGGTCGGACGCTGTCGGGAATCTCCACGGCGCACGTCTCCCTGGCGGGGTACAACCCCAACGCGCCCGACGGCCCGCCCGGGTGGATGGTCCCCGTAGGCGCCGGTGCGGGCGCCGCGGGCAGCGTCGTCGCAATCATTCCGGGAGCGTCCCTCGCCGGCCCCGTGGGCTGGGTCGCCGCCGGGCTCATCCTGTCGGGGCTGGTCATCGTGCTGATCGCCGAGGGCTACGACAGCACCCTTCCCGACCATCACGCCACCGGTACCATCCTCTCGAGCTCGGCGGTCTTCCGCCCCGACGGCAAGGCGATCAGCGACATGCACATCGGGCCACCGATGAAATTCGAGAAGGACATGGACAAGGAGCGGATCGAGGGACCGACCTACGTGAAGTCGTGGGACACCAACGTGGGCGACGTCATCCGCGTGAGCCAGGTGTACAAGCTCTACGCCCTGCTCGCGGAGGAGGAAGACGACCGGGCCTTCATCGAGGTGAACCGGTACGGCTACGACAAGGCGCTCAAGGTCGAGGTGCGATAGGCCTGCTCGCCCGGGCTGCGCGTCCCGCGGCGCGGGTGCTCGGGGGGAAGCGGGGGGCGCACGAAGGGGCCGGCATGGATCCCTCTCGTCGCCGGACACCGCCGTGCCGGAAGGACTGCCCTCGGCGCGCGGAAGTCCGGCGATAGGAGGGTGCTCCGGAACGTGACGGTGCACTGCCGCCAACCCACGCTTCCCCGGAGATGGGCCCCACCCCACCGTTGACACCCTCCAGAACGCTCGCCTATCCTCGGCACCCATGAGGATCGAAGCGGGAGGTCTGGTGGGCGGGAACGGACAGGGACTGTTGTCGCTGGTGGCGGCGGTTGCCCTCGCCACCGGGGCATGTCTCGCTCCTCCCGTAGGAGTGGGCGCCGACGACGAGACGGACGCGGACGACGACAGCGCGGCCCTTCCCGACGACGACACGTGCCTTGCCGTGGACGACTCGGGCGAGGCGGTACACGAGGACGGTGACGTCTACTTCTCGCTCTGGTTGGTTCTCTGGCCCGAGTGGTCGGGGGACGAGATCCGGCGCTACGCGGGCTATCTCACCCTGTACTTCGCGTCGTGGGAGGCCGATGAGGGTGCCTTCGGGGACTCCTGGGGGGGCCAGGACTTCGGGTTCTCCGCGGACGCCACGCCCCTGGACGGAGCGGCGTGTCCCGGTTGCATGGTCGAGTTGGGGGACATCCAGTTCGAGATATCGTATGAGTGGTACAAGACGCCGCTGGAAGACGTGTTTGCAGAGGCGAAGTTCGAGCGGGAGGAGATCGAGGGGTTGGGACTCCGGCTCCAGGTCTCCGACGTGCTCATGACCTGCGACCCGATCCTGGCGGACTGGGCCGACGAGTACGAGGACGACGGGTGGGACGTCCCCTTCGAGGTCTACTCGCCCCTCGACTGCGAGGGCAGACCGTCCCTGTCGCCCCGACCCTTCGGAATCACCCTCGCCCTGCCGGGGACATGGTCCAGCAACTTCAGCCTGGTGGAGCGCGCGCCGGACCACTCGCCCGAGATCCCCACGGGCGACTACGCCGTCCCCGACGCGACCTACCAGGTCGCCCCCTTTTGCGCCTACCCACGGGATGGGTGAGCCCCAGGTCCCCGCCTCGCCCGTGGGGCCATCCACGGCGTGAACAGGCTCCCACACCAGCCTCTCATCCGCTGGTGAGACCCCGGGTGCCCGCTCGACTAGAAGTAGAACCTCACCTGCCCGAAGAACGCGTGGGGGTACGTCCCGAACTCGCTGGCGGGCCTAGGGTACAGCAGCCCCTCCTCGGGCCTCTTCCCCAGCGCGATCATCGCCCCGGCGGTGAAGTCCGCCTCGTCGGAGATGGAGTAGCCCACCGTGGGGGTCAGCAGGACCGAGCCGTCGGAGAGGGAGAACATCCCGGCGAGCTTCAGGTCGACCACCGGGATGGGGCTCCACTGCACCAGGGCCCCCAGGAGGTGGCGGGAGAGGTTCTGGACCTCCCCGGCCATCAAGCGAAGCCCCGCGGCGACGGGATCGGGGTCTCCTGCGCCGTTGTAGGCGTACTCCAGGGCCACGTACACCTCCTCGCCGAAGCGGCGGTCCAGCCCGGCGACGACGTCCAGGTGGTCCGGCACCAGGGTGACGTCGTACACGTCGCCGTCGGGGCCGATCACCGTCACCGGCTCCGCCCCCTCGGCCTCCTCGTCGGCGAAGAGGTAGGCGATCTCCCCCCTCACCCCCACCGTCAGCACCTCCCCCGCGAAGCCGCCCCCCACCTGCGCCCCGCCGTAGACCTTCCCCCCCTGCACCGCCAGGTCGAAGGGCCCGGCGGTGGCGTAGATCCGCCCCAGCAGCGCCGATCCGTACCACGTCGCGTCCCAGGCCCCCTCGCCGGCCCGGACCTCCTGGGCCAGCACGTCCAACTCCAGGGTCCGCCCCAGCGCGTACACCACGTCCAACCCCGCGGTGGGAGCGAAGGCCAGCGAGGCGCGGGCGGCGTCCACGCCGGGCTTGTACTCCCGGTCGAAGGCCCGGGGGTCGAAGGGCAGGAAGACGTCCAGGGGGTTCCAGAAGTACGCCTTCGAGAAGTTCACCGCCTGGCGCCCGACGACAATATCCAACCGGGGCAAGGAGATCCGGACGTTCAGCCGGTCCGCGGAGAGGGTCGCCGAGACGTCGTCCTCCGCCGCCTGCTCCCAGCTCAGGTCCAGGGCCCGCAGCCGGGACGGCGCGGCCCCGGGCGGCGCCGAGAAGCCCATCCCCCCCAGCGCCCCGGCTCCCCCGCCTCCGAAGGAGAGGTCCTGCACCCCGTGGACCTCGTAGCGGAACGCCGGGCCGAAGCGCCCCGTGAGCGTGAGGCGGAGCTGGCTCTGGGAGAGGCCGTCCACCTCGTTCCCCTCCCCGAACAGGGGGGACTCGTAGTACCGCAGCGCCCCGAAGGTGGTCCGCACGCTGCCCCCCAGGTCCACCGCCACCTTTTCGGACTCGTAGGAGGCGACGGCCCCGGCGAGCCCCGGCCAGCCCAGCCCGGCGATCCCCAACGCCACGGCCGCGGCGCGCCGCACCCCTCAGCTCCTCGCCCGGGCCGCCGGCGCGCGGACCTCGTCGGCCTCCACCACCCCGTCCCGGAGCCGCACCACCCGCCGCGCCCGGGACATCACCTCGGGATCGTGGGTCGAGAACAGGAAGGTCACCCCCTTGTCCTCGTTCAGCCCCACCATCAGGTCCAGCAAGGCCCCGGCGGTGCGGGTGTCCAGGTTCGCGGTGGGCTCGTCCGCCAGCACCAGGGCGGGCTCGGCGGCGATGGCCCGGGCGATGGCCACCCGCTGCTGCTGCCCCCCCGACAGCTCCCGGGGGAAGCGCCGCTCCAACCCCGCCAGGCCCACCACCTCCAGCACCGCCATCACCCGCTCCCGCCGCTCCGCCGCCGGCCGCCCCTGGAGCATCAGCACGTACTCCGCGTTCTCGAACGCCGTCAGCACCGGGATCAGGTTGTAGGTCTGGAACACGAAGCCGATCCGGTCCCTCCGGAGCCGGCTCGTCCCCGCGGGGCTCAGGGTCCCGGTGTCCACCCCGTCCACCACCACCCTCCCCACCGTGGGCCGGTCCAGCACCGCCACCAGGTTGAGCAAGGTGCTCTTGCCCGAGCCCGAGGGCCCCGCCAGGGCGGCCAGCTCGCCGGAGCGGACCGCCAGGTCCACCCCCCGCAGGGCGTGGACCGAGAGGTCCCCGGCGCCGTAGCTCCGGCCCACCCCTTCGAGCTTCACGATCTCCGCCCGGGGCACGGGCGTCGGGTTCTTCGGCGTCGCGTTCACCGGGTCCTCAGCAGGTCGGCGACCGGCACCGCGGTCGACCGCCAGGTCGGGTACAGGCCGATCCCCACCGTCAGCCCGAACACCAGCAGCGTGTGGGCCCCCACCTGCTCCGGGGTCAGCCAGCAGCGGAGCACGGGCGAGATCATGAAGCCCCCCACGGTGACGCCCGAGGCGCCCTCCTCCCGGGACAGGAACAGCGACAGGTCGATCCCGTGGGCCTGCACCCAACCCGACACCGCCGCCCCCAGCGCCGCCCCCGCCATCGTCCCCAGCGCGGCCAGCAGCAACGTCTCCGCCAGCACCTGGGCCCGGAGCATCCGTGGCGGCGTGCCCAGGGCGAGGCACACCGCGAATTCCCTCCCCCTCTCCAGGACGCTCATCAGGATGGTGTTGAGGATCGTGGAGCCCACAAGGAAGATCACGAAGACCCGCAGCAGCCGGTTCGCCCGGGTGTCCAGCTCGATCCAGGCGGCGACCTTGGGGATCGCCTCCCTCCACGTCCGCACCGCGGCGACTCCGGGATCGACCCGCCCCGACAGCGCCGCCGCCACCCCGGGGAGGTCGTCGGGATCCCCGAGGATCACCCCCACCTGGGAGGCCGCGCCCTCGGGCAGCCCCCAGGCCCTCCGGGCGAGCCCGATGGGCACCTGCACCAGGAAGACGTCGCTCTCCTCGGACCCGGTCTGGAACACCCCCACCACCTTCAGCAGCTCGCTGGTCATCTCGCCCCGGGCGTCGGTGGTGGTGAGTACCGCCTTCTTGCCCGGCTCCAGCTTCAGGCGGCGGGCGAGGGCGGTCCCCACCACCGCCCCCCGGACGTCCCCCTCCTCCAGGTAGCGCCCCAGGACCACCCGCTCGGGGAAGGGCGAGGCCCCGATCTCCGCCTCCGGCTCGACCCCCATCACGCCCACCCCCACCGAGCCCGCCGCCGTCGCCACCACCGCCTGTCCCACCACCAGGGGCCGGACGGTCTCCACCCCGGGCAGCCCGCGGGCCGCGGCGACGACCTCGGTGGCCGCCAGCGCGTGGGCCGGCGAGGGATCGTGCCGGAACTCGGGGTGCTCCACCACCAGGTGCCCCGCCTGCATCCGGACCGCCCCCTCGCTGGCCTGCCGGTAAACGCCCGCCCCCAGGCTGGCCATGAAGATCGTCAGCGCCAGCCCCAGGGCGATGGACGTCAGGGTGATCAGCGTGCGGCGCCGGTTGCGCCACAGGCTCCGCCAGGCGAGCTTGAGGACCGCGTTCATGGGACGGTCACACGTGCCCCAGGGCCTGGACCGGGTCCAGGCGGGACGCCCGCACCGCCGGGTACAGGGCGGCGAGCAGGGTGACCCCGAGGGTCACGATCACCGGCTGCACCACCGCCCCGGGGGTCAGGTGGGCCCTCCACGTCGTCTCCAGCGTGACCCCGGCGATGGAGAGGTTCCCGGCCCCGAGGCCCGACAGGTCGATCCCGTGGACCTGGGCCCAGGTCGCCACGCCCACCCCCAGGGCCGCGCCGATCCCGGCGCTGAAGGCCCCCAGCAGCAGGGCCTCGGTGGCGACGTCCAGCACCACCCGCCCCGGCGTCGCCCCGAGCGCCCTTACCAGCCCCAGCTCGGGGGTGCGCTCGAAGGTCGCCATCAGCATGGTGTTCAGCACCCCCAGGCCGGCGGCGACGACGAAGATCAGCGAGATCATCCACCTCGCCACGGTCCAGATGTTCAGCATGTTCACCATGACCGGCAGCAGCTCCCGCCAGCTCCGCACGTCCAGCCCCGGGGCGGCCTCCCGCGCCGCCGCGGCCAGGGCCCCCGCCTCCACCTTCCCCTGGGAGGACAGCACCACCTCGTGGACCCTCCCCTCGGCGACGAAGAGGGCGTCGAAGTCCCGCCGGTCCACCAGGGCCACCGACCGGTCCATCCCCTCGGAGATCCCCTCCAGCACCCCCACCACCCGCAGGACCACGTTGCCCATGGACCCGTCCGCCGCCTGCACCACCGCCACCAGCTCCGCCCCCGGCTCGGCCCCGAGGGTCCGGGCGAGCCCGGCGCCCAGGACCACCCTCCCCGCCGCCTCCCCCGGCAGCCACTCCCCCCGGGCCAGGTGCTGGGGCAGCTGCCCCACCCTCCCCTCCGCCCCGGGGTCCACTCCCCAGATCTGCACCCCCGCCGAGCGCGGCCCCGACGAGAGGAGCCCGAAGCCCATGGACCGCGCCGCCGCGGCGGCCCCCAGGCCCGCGGCGGCCTCCAGGACCCGCTCCGGCGCCTCGATGGCCTGGTAGATCGACCTCTCCGCCAGCCAGCCCGGGGCGTGGACCTGCGCCTCCCCCACCGCCAGCTCGGTGGCGTTCCGCTCCATCGCCCTCATGCTGCCGTCCAGCAGCGCGAAGGTGAAGATCAGCACCGCCGTGCTCACGGCGATGGCGCTGGCGTTGATCGCGGTGCGGCGCCCGTTGCGCCACAGGTTGCGCCAGGCGTGGATCAGGGTGAGCATCCCGTCCGCGGCCCTCAGCGCTGGAGGTTCTGGAGGGAGAAGAACCCGTCGTCCAGGGAGACGTCGAACTCCAGGGAGTGATACACGATCTCCGTGGACTCCCCCGGGGCGCCCGCGGGCGTGACCGTCCACCGGACCGGCACCGCGCGCCCGCCGACGTCCTTGAAGTCCGAGAAGACCATGGTGCGGGCGAGGGCCCCGTCCTCGTCGTGATACACGATCTCCACCGGCAGCAGGTCCGATCCCCGCGCCACCACCACCACCTTCCCCCACACCACCGCCGCGTCGGGCTTCGGCTTCAGCGTGACCTCCACGACGTCCCGCCCGCCCCGAGCCCCCTCGAAGGTCGTCTCGTAGGTGAAGTCGTCGGCCATGCGACTCTGCTTCACCAGGTCGTCGTGGGTGAAGTGGCTCCCCATCCACGAGCCGCCCATGAGGGAGCTGGGCACCTTCACCACCCGCTGCACGTTCGGCAGCCAGTTCCACACGTTCTCCGCCGAACGCAGGGTCGCCGTGCCCTTCTCCTTCTGGGGGGCGAGGATCCGCACCAGGGAGAGGTCCTTGCCCTTGCTCCACGCCTCCAGGGTCATCTCCCGGGCGTAGTTCGCCGTCTTCACCTTCATGGTGAGGCGCCCGTGGCTCGACCGGCCCCGGAACAGGTCGTCGGCCCGGTCGAGGACCTCCCGGGCGCTCCGCCCCTCCCCGGCCCAGGACGGGCCGGGCAGGAGGCCCGAGGCGAGCAGGACGAAGAGCAAGGCGGCGAGGGGGCGCACGGGGCTCCTCCGGAGGAGGGGGGCAAGCGGCGTCGGGAACGACGGCAGGATCCGCCAGGTGCCCGACGCGCGCAAGCCGGCGACCGGTCGGCCCGGAGTGTCCGTCGGCACGCCGCAGTGCCATCCGACACGCACTCCCCCCGGTGGGGGCAGCCCCTTGGCCGGGAGGTGCCCAACCGCGCTTCCGCCGGGGCTGGCCCGACGCCACGGGCTGGACGACCCTGTCATTTCAATGAGTTGAATCGATCGATCCCGGCCTCCCCTCCTTCGGTCCGCACTCGGGCCCGCCGGCTTGGGATGCCGGGCACACCCGTTGCAGTCCCGCCGCGCGGCCGCTGAGACCGGTCCCGCGACGAGGAGGTCAAGTGCTGATTCCCAGGTGGTTTGCCCCGTTCGCCATCGCCCTCGCGGCGGCGTGTTCCACGGGCTCGGACGACAAGGCCGTCCAGCCCGCCGCCCTGTTCGACGCCGCGGCGGCTGTTCCCCAGGGCCAGCCCATCGAGGCGGTCCTCACCGACGCCCCCCACGTGCCCCCCCCCATCGACCGGAAGACGCCGGCGAAGGTGGTGGTGAAGCTCGAGGTCATCGAGAAGGTCATGGAGATCTCCGAGGGCGTCGAGTACACTTTCTGGACCTACGGCGGCGGGGTCCCGGGCAAGTTCATCCGGGTGCGGCAGGGGGACACGGTGGAGTTCCACCTGCAGAACCGCGCCGACAGCAAGATGCCCCACAACATCGACCTGCACGCGGTGACGGGCCCCGGCGGCGGCGCGACCAGCTCGTTCACGGCGCCGGGCCACGAGTCGCAGTTCACGTTCAAGGCGCTGAACGCGGGCCTCTACGTGTATCACTGCGCCACGGCGCCGGTGGGCATGCACGTCGCCAACGGGATGTACGGCCTGATCCTCGTCGAGCCCCCCGAGGGCCTGCCCAAGGTGGACCGCGAGTTCTACGTGATGCAGGGCGACTTCTACACGGTGGGCAAGTACCGCGAGAAGGGCCTCCAGCCCTTCGACATGCAGAAGGCCATCGAGGAGAACGCGACCTACGTGGTGTTCAACGGCGCCGAGGGCGCGCTGGTGGGCGACAAGGCCATCACCGCCAAGAAGGGCGAGAGGATCCGGGTGTACATGGGCAACGGCGGCCCGAACCTGGTGAGCAGCTTCCACGTCATCGGCGAGATCTTCGACCGCGTCTACACCGAGGGGGGCACCCGCTTCCAGGAGAACGTCCAGACGACGCTGGTCCCCGCGGGGGGCTCCGCCATCGTGGAGTTCGTCGCCGAGGTGCCCGGCACGATGATCCTGGTGGACCACTCGATCTTCCGCGCCTTCAACAAGGGCGCCCTGGGGATGCTCAAGATCGAGGGGGACGACAGCAAGGACCTGTACTCGGGCAAGGAGGTGGACTCGGTCTACATCTCGGACAAGGCCCTCTCCTCGGCGCCCATCTCGGCGGCGGCGGCGGGGCTGAAGAGCGGCAAGCTCTCCAAGGCGGAGCAGGTCGAGGCCGGGAAGGTCCTGTACGCCGGCAACTGCGCCACCTGCCACCAGGCCGACGGCAAGGGCCTCCCGGGGATCTTCCCGCCCCTGGCCGGATCGGACTACCTCATGGCGGACAAGCGCCGCTCCATCGAGATCGCCCTCAACGGGCTCTCGGGCAAGGTGGTGGTGAACGGCAAGGACTACAACTCGGTCATGCCGCCCATGAGCCAGCTCAACGACGACGAGGTGGCGAACATCCTGTCCTACGTCCGCGACTCCTGGGGCAACCGCGGGGACGCGGTGTCCCCTGCCGAGGTCGCCGCCGCCCGCGCCTCCACGCCCCGCCCGCCGGGAGCCGCGGAGTGAGGTCCGGCCGGGCCGCCGCCCTGCTCGCGGCGGGGCTGCTGCTGGCCATCGTCCCGTCCGTCGCGTCGACCGGCGCGGCGGCGGGAGGTCCGGCGATGGCCCGGGTGGAGGGGGGGCGGCTGCCCCTCTTCTACCCGCCCCCCGGGGGAGCGGCCGAGGTGGCGGTCCCCCCCTTCCTGCTGGACGTGCGCCCCGTGACCCAAGGGGAGTTCCTGGCCTTCGTGACCCGCCGCCCCGAGTGGCGCCGCGGTCGGGTTCCGGCCCTGTTCGCCGACCGCAACTACCTCGGCCGCTGGGCCGGTCCGACGGACCTGGGGGCGGGGACGCGGGCGACCCAGCCCGTCACCCAGGTCAGTTGGTTCGCCGCCCGGGCGTACTGCGAGGAGCGGGGCGGCCGCCTGCCCACCGAGGCGGAGTGGGAGTACGCTGCCCGGGCCAACGAGGTCCGCCCCGACGCCGGGGCCGATCCGGAGCGGGTCCGGATGCTCCTGGAGTGGTACTCCCGCCCCACCCCCAAGGACCTCCCGGACGTCGGCTCCGGTCGCCCGGACGTCCACGGGGTCCACGACCTGCACGGCCTGGTGTGGGAGTGGGTCCTGGACTTCAACAGCACCATGGCCGCGGGGGACTCCCGGGAGGCGGGGGACGCGGAGCGGACGCGGTTCTGCGGGGCGGGGGCGCTGACCGCCGCCGACGCCCGGGACTACGCCAGCTTCATGCGCTTCGCCTTCCGCGCCTCCCTGGTGGCGGCGGCGACCACGCCCAACCTGGGGTTCCGGTGTGCGGCCGACGCGGAGTGAGACTCGGATGAAGCTCGCCCCCTGCCTCCTCGTGCCGTCCCTGGCCCTAGTACGTCGTTCCAGAGCGAGTTCCCCAGTTTCTGAGTCCGCCTTCCAGTTCATCGGCGTCGCGGTCCCGCGAACGGGAGGCCCCGTAGGGCGGGGGCTGGTCCCCCGCCGAAGCCCCGCGGCGGGGGACAAGCCCCCGCCCTACGTTCCGGATCGGGTGGGCCTGGGAACGGAGAAACTGGGGAGGAACCTTCGGAACGTGGTACTAGCCCTCGCCCTCGGGGGCTGCTCCCTGAGCTCCGATCCGCCGCTGGCCCCGGACCCCGGCGCCCCCACCGCCGGCGACGCCGCCCCGGACGCCGCCCCGGACCTGGGCGCCTCCATCTACCAGCTCGCCGCCCCGCTGACGGACCAGTCGGGCGCCGAGGTGGGCCTGGACGCCTTCCGAGGCCACCCGGTGCTGATCAGCATGTTCTACGCCTCGTGCCCCGCGGCGTGCCCCATGCTGATCCGCGACATCCAGTCCATCGAGGCGGCCGTCCCCCCCGAGGCGCGGGCGGACCTGAGGGTGCTGCTGATCTCCCTGGACCCGGATCGGGACACCCCCCCGGCCCTCGCCGCCCTGGCGGAGCGCCACCGCGTGGACCCCACCCGCTGGAAGGTGACCCGCACCCCCCAGGACCGGGTCCGGGAGATCGCCGCCGTCTTGGGGATCCAGTACCGCTTCCTGCCCGACGGCGAGCTGAACCACTCCTCCGTGATCACCCTCCTGGACCCCCAAGGGATCCCCCTCCACCGCGCCGAGGGCCTCGGCCGCCCCCAGGACGACATGGTGGCCCGGATCGCGGCGCTCCCCCGGCGCTGACCCCTCCTACTCCCCCCCCGCCGTCGCCCGCCTGTCCCCCAGGTCCCCGAGGCGCCCCAGGCCCATCAGGAGGGCGAGGACGAAGCAGACCAGGGCGACCTCCGAGAGGAGCATGAAGCCCACGGCGTAGGCGCCGGTGGCGTCGCGGACGAAGCCCATCACCAGGGGGGGGAAGAAGCCGCCCAGGGCCCCGGCGGTGGACACCAGGCCGCCGGCGGCGCCGGTGTCGCGGGGGAAGAGCTCGGGCACCAGCTTGAAGACCGCGCCGTTGCCCAGCCCCAGCAGGAAGGCGGTCCCCAGGAACGCCGCCGTCGCCACCTCGATCCCCGGCCCGAAGGCCAGGACCACCGCCAGCGCCGCCACCCCCGGGAAGGTCCGGTCCAGGGTCCAGATCCCCCCGCGGCGGTCGGCGAGAAGCCCCCCCAGGGGGCGCGCCAGGGTCGCCAGCAGGACGAAGCCCCCCGCCCGGGCCCCCGCGTCCTGGCGGTCCAGCCCGAACTCCAGCACCAGGTAGGTGGGCAGGTAGGCCCCCAGCGCCACGAAGCCGCCGAAGGTGACGAAGTAGAAGAGGGACAGCAGCCACGCCGCGGGGCGCCGGGCGAGGGACCGCGCCGGGATCCCTCGGGCCCGGGGCGCCGGGGCGTCCCGCTCCACGGCCCAGAAGAGGAGCGCCGCCGCCGCCAGGAGGGGGATCAGGGCCAGGAAGGGGGCCCGCCACCCCCACCGGGCGGCCACGGCCGGCACCACCAGGGCGGCGATCCCCGTGCCGGCGTTGCCCATCCCGTAGATCCCCAGGGCGATCCCCTGCCGGCGCCGGGAGGTCCACCGGGACACGAAGGGCACCCCCACCGCGAAGGACGCCCCCGCCAGGCCCAGGAGCGCCGACGCCGCCAGCAGGCCGGCGAACGATCCCGTGAGGGGGACCACGCCCACCGGCACCACCAGGGCCAGCAGCAGCCCCGCGAACACCCGCCTCCCCCCGAAGCGGTCCGCGAGCATCCCCAGCGGGATCCGCCCCAGCGCCCCCAGCAGGACCGGCGCCGCCACCAGCGTCCCCGCCTGGGTCTGGCTCAGCCCGTACTCCTCGGCGAAGAGGGGGGCGAGGGGGGCGATGGAGCCCCACGCGACGAAGCACAGCAGCAGGGCCAGCGTCGCCCCCACCAGGGCCCGCCCGGCCCCCGGGTCAGGCGGCGGGGCCACCCGAGCCTCCCCCGCTCGCCGGCGGGCGGCGGACCCGGGGGCGGCGCCCCAGGGCCCACAGGATCAGCAGCCCCCCGCCGAACACCCCCGCCGACGCCGCGGCGAGTCCCCACACCGCTTCGCCCTGCCCCCCCAGGTACAGGTCCAGGGCGACGGTGAGGATCCAGAGTTGGAGGCCCAGCATGAGGGCGCCGATGGTCAGGCCCGCCGAGAGCACCGCGTCCTGGCCCGGCGGGGGCGGGCGGACGTCCCCGTCCTTCACGGCGTCATCCCGATGGCGAAGATCGTGTCGGCCTCGCGCCGCAGCAGGATCCGCGGAAGCCGCCGCCGGGGCGGGCCCGCCACCGGATCCCCCGTCAGCGGGTTGAACACCCCCTCGTGGCAGGGGCAGTAGAGGCGGTCCCGCTCGGGTTGGAACAGCACCGAGCACGACAGGTGGGTACACCGCTGGCTGTAAGCGACGAAGCGCCCGCCGGGGAGGTGCAGCAGCACCGCCTCGTCCTCGGGGCCGGGGTAGCCGAAGTAGAGCGCCCCCCCCTCGGGCACGTCGGAGGCCCGGGCCACCGCCCGCACCGCCGCGCTCCCCGGGGGCCGCAGCCGTCCGAGCGCCGCGATGGCGAGCGTCCCGGCGAACAGCGCCCCCGAGGCGTACACCGCCCACTCCAGGAGCCGCCGCCGGGACGCCAGGTCGTCGGCGTCCCAGCGGTAGGGGAACTCCGCGCCCCAGCGGGGCTCCGGGACCGCCAGCGCCTCGTCCCCGGCGCCGCCCCCGTCGTTGGCCTTCCCGTCCGGATCGCTCACAGGACCCATGCCTCCTCCTCCGGGGCCGCGCCCACCTCCCGCCGCGCCTCCCCCAGCAGGGAGGCGACGTCCAGGCTGGGTGCCTCCTCCGGCAGGACGTGGAACACGCGGGTGACCACCCGCTGGGTGCCGAACCACGTCGTCCGCACCGCCCGCCCCTGGCGGTGGGCGACGAACTCCTCGTAGTCCCCGTACCACAGCGCCTGGGTCGGGCACGCCTGGGCGCACCACGGTTGGAGCCCCTGGGAGGTCCGGTCGTAGCACAGGTTGCACTTCTTCATCAGCCGCGCCGACAGGTCCATCTTGGGCACCCCGAAGGGGCAGGCGTACACGCAGTTCCGGCAGGCGATACACCGGGAGGGGTCCGCCTGCTGCACCACCCCGTCCGGGGTGATGGGGATCGCCAGCGCGGGACACACCTGGGCGCAGGGGGCCACGGGATCGGCGCAGTGCATACAGACCGTCGGCTGGGTGGCGACGCTGCTCCCCCGGTCCACGAAGTCCACCATGACCATGCTCTCCCCCTTGTGGGAGTCGCACTCGCGGCAGGCGGCCTCGCACGCGCGACAGCCGATGCATCGGGACGGGTCCACGAACAGGGTCTTGGAGATCACCGTCGCTCCATCTGCCGGGGCGGTCCCGGCGCCTCTTCCGCTCCTATTCAACTATCCCTTAATCCCGTGCCCGTGCCCGCGCCCGCGCCCGCGCCCGTGCCCGTGCCCGCGCCCGCGCCCGCGCCCGTGCCCGCGCCCCTGCCCGAACCCTGGTGGGCCGCGGCACCGTGATTGGACGCCCCAGCCGGGCAAGGGCACGGGCACCGGCCTTCGGCCTGGGCACGGGCACGAAGAAGCGCCGACTGGCCCCGCGGCAGGACCGGTTGGGCCCCTTCGGACGTTCGGCACCCCGACGCCCTGAACAAGGGGGGCGGAAATGTAAATGTGTAGGTGCCTGACACCCTCTGCTGACACGCTCTGCCACTGACACCCTCTGCCAACGAAGCCGCGTCAATACGCCTTCCCCTCTTCCTCCTCCGCGGACCTCCCCTCCCCCGAGGCGTAGGGGAACATGTCCGGCCGGGTGTCGGCGGTGAAGTTCCGGCGCGGCCCCCGATCGGTCCGGGGGGACGCTCCCAACGGGTCCAGACGGGCGGCGCACACCTTGTACTCGGGGATCTTCACCTTGGGCTCCACGGCGGGGAGGGTGAGCCGGTTCACCGACGCCGCGCCGCCGTAGTGGTAGGGCACGAAGAGGGTGTCCGGGCGGACGGTGGGCGCCACCAGCGCCTCCAGCTCCATCGAGCCCCGGCGGGTGGTCAGCCTCACCCGGTCGCCGCCCCGGATCCCCAGGCCCTCCGCCGCCCGGGGGTGGACCTCCACCCAGGGCTCGGGGGCCTGGCTGTTCAGGAACTCCAATCGGCGCGTCTGGGTGCCGCTCAGGTAGTGATACACCGTCCGGCCGGTCGCCAGGCGGAACGGGAAGTCCCCGTCGGGCTCCTCGGCGGGGGGCAGGTAGGTCAGGGGGGTGAAGCGCGCCCTCCCGTCCGGGTGGCCGAACCGCTCGGTGAACAGCCGCGGGGTCCCGGGGTGGTCCTCCCCGGGGCAGGGCCAGAACACCCCGCCCTCGGCGTCGATCCGCTCCCAGGTGATCCCGGAGTAGTCCGCCACCCCTCCGCGGCTCACCCGTCGCAGCTCGTCCCAGATCTGCCGGGCGGTGCGATGCGGGAACCACGCCCCGCGGCCGAGCCTCGCCGCGAGGTCGCACAGGATCTCCCAGTCCCGGCGCGCCTCCCCGGGGGGTTCGGCGGCGGACCGCACCCGCAGCACCCTCCCCTCCATGTTGGTGGTGGTCCCCTCGTCCTCGCACCACACGGTGCCCGGCAGGACCACGTCGGCCCTCTCGGCGGTCTCCGACAGGAAGAAGTCCACCACCACCAGGGGGTCCAGGCGGGCCAGCGCCCTCTCCACCTGGGCGAGGTCCGGCAGGGAGACCAGCGGGTTCGAGCACATGAAGAGGCAGCTCCGGATCCGCCCCGCCTCCATGAGCCCCACCATCTCCGTGGCCGCCGCCCCCTCCCCGGGCAGCTCCTCCTCGGGGATCCCCCACGCCTCCGCCACCACGCGGCGGTCCTCGGGCGCGTCGATGTGCCGGTATCCGGGGAGCTGGTTGGCCTTCTGCCCGTGCTCCCGGCCCCCCTGGCCGTTGCCCTGGCCGGTCAGCATGGTGGTGCCGCCGCCGGGCTTGCCCACCTGGCCCCGGGCCAGGGCGAGGTTGATGCACGCCAGGCAGGCGTCCACCCCGTGGGTGCTGTGCTCGATCCCCCGGGCGTGGAGGATCAGCGAAGGGTCAGCCCCGCCGTAGAGCCTCGCCGCCGCCACCACCCGGGCGGCGGGGACCCCCGAGATCCGCTCCGCCTCCTCGGGGGTGAAGGGCTCGGCGGCGGCCCGAGCCTCCTCCCATCCCACCGTCCGCTCCCGCACGTACCCCTCGTCCACCCTCCCGTCGTGGACGACCTGCCGGAGGATCGCGGACAGCAGCGCCACGTCGGTCCCGGGGCGGGGGGCCAGCCAGAGGTCGGCGGTTCGGGCGGTGGGGGTCTCCCGGGGGTCGACGACGATCAGCCTGGCCCCCCGGTCCCGGGCCGCCCACAGCCAGCGGGTGAGGATTGGAAAGCACTCCGCGATGTTGGAACCCACCACCAGGATGCACCGGGCGAGGGGGATGTCGGTCATGGGCAGGGGCGAGCGGTCGATCCCGAAGGCCCGGGCGTAGGCCGACGCCGACGACGACATGCAGAGCCGGCCGTTGTAGTCGACGTGCCGAGTGCGGAGCCCCACCCGGGCGAACTTCCCCACGAGGTAGCACTTCTCGTTGGTCATGGAGGACCCGCCGTACACCGCCACCGCGTCCCGGCCGTGCTCGGCCTGGATCCCCTTCCAACGGTCCACCACGTAGCCCAGGGCCTCGTCCCACGACGCCCGCTGGAGCTGCCCCCCCTTCCCGCCGCGGCGGACCATCGGGTGGAGCAGCCGCTGGGGGTGCCCCACCTGCTGGTAGGCGACCACCCCCTTGGGGCACAGGGAGCCGCGGTTGTGGGGGAAGTCCCGGGGCTCCACCCCCACGACCTTCCCGCCCCGGACCCGGAGGAACATGCCGCACTGCACGCCGCAGAAGCAGCAGTGGGTGGGCACCATGGCGCCCGGGAGCCGGGCCGCCTGGGCCCATCCCCCTTCGGGGGCCCCCGACTCCTGGAAGTCCCGGTTGAAGTCCCGCTCCGCGAAGAAGTCCCGATTGACGCTCATCAGACGAAGCGCTTTCCCAGGAGCCCGTAGTACGCCTGCCCCCGCACCACCCGCTTGCACGAGGGGCAGAGGTCCTGGAGGGACGCGCCGCCCCCCATGTCGTAGTCCTGGTGGAGGTCCCGCAGGGTGTCCTTGAGGTCCCGGACGAACTGGGCCGAGGGCAGGGATCGGCCGCAGCGGCGGCACGGCATCGGCTGGGGCGACGCCCCCTCCCCCTCGATCCCCTGCCCCACCTGCTGGTAGAGGGTCACGCCCACGCTCGCCGGGCGCTGGACGATGTGGAAGAACTTGCCGAAGGGGATCGAGAGCAGCCAGGCGACCACCGCCACCTGGTGGGTCAGGGACACGAACCAATAGAAGCGCCCCTCCCACCACAGGGTGGACGCCGTGAGGGCCATCCCGGTGACGGCGATGGCGAACAGCAGCACCAGGGGCAGCAGGTCGAACCCGAACCGCTGGGTGGTCAGGTTCCCCACGTCCAGCAGCCGCCGCCACAGCGCCATCGCCACGCCGACGATGAGCAGGGCCGCGGTGACGTTCAGGGCGTGGAAGACCGCGAAGCCGGTGCCGGCCTCGACGGGGAAGCGGAGGATCGGCAGGCCCACCAGCCAGAGCTGATAGGTGGCCGGTGGGACGAGGGTGAAGCGGATCCACCCGAAGGTGAGGGGCAGGGTGATCAGCAGCGAGACCACCACCCCCCAGAAGATCAGCGCGTGGGTGACCCAGCGGGTGGCGCCCCGCCTCATGATGAAGGTCTGGGCGAAGATGTCCCGCCACAACGCCGTCGGGACCAGGGTGGCGTACCGCCGGAAGTTGCGAAAGGAAAGGAAGCGCGTCCACCCCGCCCGGAAGTACCTCCAGGTGGGCGGGCGCGAGATCCACCGGGTGTAGCGCCCCGCCAGCGCCGCGGCCGCGAAGACCGTGGCGACGGCGTAGCCCACCAGCGCCGAGTCGAAGTCCCGCAACCCCCGGGACCCGAAGTAGATCGCCGCCACGAGCAGGACGGCGACGGCGACCGCCACCGCCGCGGCCGGAAGCTCCCTTCGCATGGGGGGAAACTACCGGGGGCCCCGGGGCTGGCCAGGGTCGCCCCCCGGAGGGGAGGGTCACCGCCCGACCGCGGCGGCCGGGCCCGCCCGGAACCCTCCCCGCCCCCGGGCGCCCCTCGCGGGGACCGGGGATCAGGGGCAGTCGGTGGCCTGGACCGAGCTCGACGCGGTGGAGTAGCGCCCGACGGCGCCGTAGTTGTCGTCCGTGGCGAACATGTCGCCCCCGGCCCTCAGCACCTCGCCCCCGTGCTTTCTTCTCCTTGACCACATGCCTCGGAAGGCATATTCTCCACGGCATGGCTGGTCTGATCGTCGTCTTCTTTCGGACAGCCCGCGGCACATGCCCCGTACTCGACCATCTCGGGGGGCTTGCCGACGAAGAGGCCGACCGGGTGTTTGCCGACCTCGCGCTCCTGGAGAGAGAGGCTGGCAGCGGCGGTCACGACCCGGCACATCGACGGGGCACTGTGGGAGATCAAGTCGTCACAGCAGCGGGTGTTCTGCGCCGTCGTGATCGCCGGAAAGCTGATACTCCTTCACGCCTACAAGAAGCAAGGGCAGAAGGCGCCGCCCAACGAGATCCGCATCGCGAGGAAGCGGCTCGGAACCTACCTGGAGGGACTGGAGTGAAAGCGCGCAAGCATCCCCACGAGGGCCCGACGCTCCAGCAGGTCATCGCACGGTGGCGGGAGGAACGCCCAGGCTTCTCCGAACGCTTCGACCGAGCCATGCTCGCCGCTGAAGTCCGACAGGCCCGCAAGGACGCCGGGATCACTCAGACTGAGCTCGCCGTCGCCGCGCACACACAGCCGGCGGTCATCTCCCGCCTGGAACGGGGTCGCTCCCTGCCAAGCCTCGACACGCTGCAGAAGGTCGCGACGGCCCTCAACCGGCGCCTGGAGATCCGGCTCGCCGAGTGAAACGCGCCGCGGCAGGCCCCCGGGCCGCATCCAGTGTCGCCGCGGCGTCCCCGGGTAGGGGCTCGGAGCGCGTGGTTCGGTTCCCTGCCCACCTCCGGGAGCAGCTCGTCCTCGTCGTTGGCGCCCAGGGCGCGGCGGTAGTAAGGACGGGTGCGAGAGGGTGGGGAGGGGGACGGCTCCGCTCCGGACCCGTCCACTTCGGTGCGGTGCCCCCACGAATGAGGGGCGCGACGGGGACGGGGACGGGGACGGGGACGGGGACGGGGACGCTTCTATCACAACTGGCTGATTTGTTGGGGGTTTTCGATGCCATCGCGGGGGAGACGGGGCCGTGGTGCGAGGGCGGCCCCTTCCTTCCGCCCGCCTGAACCGAGCGACGAGCGACCCCGAGCGCTTCGTGGGGGCGATCCTGTGGTCACGTCGCCGCTCCCGACCGGGTGGACTCCGGTGGAGCGGCAGGCGCGGGACTCAAACCTCGCAGGGAGATTGCAACGTGACCACTCCGACGATCATGGTGTTCGAAGACGAGGTCCGGCCGAGCAACATCGACGGCACGACACGCGTCTACTATTCCTCCACACGCATCGGCCCGGCGCTGGAAGCGATCGCCTCGGCCTCGAAGACCCTCCTCTTCGGCATCAAATTCCGGGACTTCACCCAGACCAGCGGCGGACCCGTGCAGTTCCAGCTCGAGCTCGAACACTCGAACGACGGCATCACC
The DNA here is from genome assembly GCA_023150875.1 of Myxococcota bacterium. Lineage (GTDB taxonomy): Bacteria > Myxococcota_A > UBA796 > UBA9615 > JAKLKC01 > JAKLKC01. The sequence goes on from JAKLKC010000043.1 coordinate 55,946, forward strand.
TGGGACGCCCTGACGGTCCCGGTGGTGCTCTTCACGGCCGGGGTCGCCGGCACGTACCAGGGGAAGTTCAAGATGGTCCCCTACTCGGAGTCCTTCGGCAACAAGATCCGGGCGAAGCTCAGCATCAGGGACAGCAACCAAACCCCCGCCCAGGCCTCCATCGCCGGTGGTGTGTCCCTCAGCGGCAAGCCTTTCTGATCCATGACGGTGTCCCGGCACCCCGCTCCCGCCGGGGCGGCGGGGTGCTGGGGCACCGTGCCATACTGGCGACGGAGGGCGAGGTCCGATGGGATGCGGCAGGGGTAGGGGGACGGGAGCCGGTCCATGCGGGTCCGCCGCACTCTCGGTGGGGAGCTGCGGGTGCGGGCCATTCGGTGGCGGGGTCCATGCGCCCTGCGAACGACCACGGCGCGCGGCCCCGCCGGCCTCGGTCCGTGCCGGCCTCGCGCGGAGATCCGCGAAGCGATGGGTACCCAGCCCTCCGGAGGTCGATCGCGCGCGGCTCGGGAACCTCATGCCCTGGCTCCGGCCCGCCTTCGCCTCCGCGAGCGCCGTCCTGGGGAGCGGAGGGAGGCGGTTCGTGGATGCCCCCGGCGACGCCGGGGCCGGACGTGCCGGCTCGGAACAGCCACTCCACGAGCACTCCCGTCGCATCGTCGCGGCGATGCCCTGGCTGAAGGGGGCGTTGAGCGCGCTGGACGGTTTCCCGCATCCGGGGGCCCCTCCCCCGTTCCAGGCTCCCCCGTCCCAGGCTCCCTCGGCGCGCGCCCCGTCTCGCCGCTCCAACCCCCGCCGCCAGGGCGGGGTTCGCCTGTCGCCCTCGGACGAGCGGATCGCACGGGCGCTACCCTGGCTTCGCTCCGTCCTGGAGCACCGGGCGGCCTGGTCCCCCGCTTGCGGCTGTGCCTCGACCGTGGGCCCGCTGGCAACCCTTTCCAACCCGATCATGGGCCGGCGGCCCCAGCCATCACTTGCAATGATCCGGCTCCTGGAGGCCCAGGCCCGGGCCTGGCGGGAGTTCACGCCGGAGTCCTTCCGCCTCTGGACGCAGGAGGGGGCAGCCGGCCCCTTCGTTGGCACCGTGGCGGTGGCGGTCCCGCCGAGCCAGCCATCCAAGCCCGTGCATGGGAAGGATCCGTCGACCCCGCTCGGGAAGCAGCCCCAAGGCGTTCCGTGGAGCAAGGATCCCCCACCGGACGATGGCGGTCTCACCCTCGACGATCCCTGGGACGAACCCCGGACGGGGGTGTCCCACTGGGAGTTCTCGGTCATGGCCAACGGGCTGGCGGGCGTAGACATCCTGAACGAGCGGCGAAGGGAGCACGGCACGGCGGCGGAGCTGCTAAGGGACGCGGAGCGCCTCGGGATCGGGTGGCTCCGGCAGCTCGGAGACGCGGACGCGCATCTCGACACGATGTGGAAGGGGTGCTGGGCTTACGCGGACCTCGATTCGGCGGACAACTACTGGCGCCTGTGGAGTGACGACGACGAGGCTGACGTCATTGAACCGGGCTGGCGTTGCCCGCCGGGCACGGCCCCGACGCCCGCGGTCTGGTCGCCACCCGCCGCGTTGCCGGGATGCTCGGATCCGCCCCCCGACGTCTGCCCGACCACGGGAGGGCCCACGTTCTGCGCCGTCCCAGCCCAGTCGCCGGCGGTCATGTCCGACGCCCTGATGGACGTCGCCGTTGCCGCGGAGGACCGGGGGATCGCGGGGGTCCTGCCCGTCCTCATCGGCCACGGGGACCGCGGGGAGAGGGAGGAGGATCCGTGTGTCAGCCTGCGATACTACGATTGGGAGTATGTCAACGAAGGTGGGTTCCGCCAGACTGGCCCGGCTGTGGCCCTCTTCGAGCTCCACCCCGTCGACGACCTCCTCGCCCTCACGGGTGGGGTCAACGAGGACGTTCTCCTCGCTGAGTTCATGCGACAGCTCATCGGCAACCGCCCGGGACGGTGGGGGACGGGGACCTCCCTTCGCTACGTCCAACTCGGCAACGAGATGGTGGGTACCACCTGCGGGGCTGCCCTGGGGTGGCTCATCCTCCGGCTGAGCGAGCTGGCGGACCGGTGCGAGCCCAGCCTCGTCCGCGTCTTCCCGGGCCTGGCCAGCCCCAGCAACCGCCCCGACCACCCCACCGATCCCGTGGTGGACGTCATGTACCTGCGCCGCACCGAGGACGACCTGAACGAGGTCTTCTACCACGTCGTGCGCGCCGCCCTCCTGGTCCGGGTCGAGTCCGGAGTCGCCGCCGATGCGACCCGCTTCGAAACGGCGATGCCGGGGATCGAGCGCGCATGGACCGCGGACCCCAGCACCTCCCTCTGGGGATACATCAACCATCAGCTCTACACCGTATACACGGAGGCCGATCTCCCGAGCACCATCTTCCCCATCGACATCGCAAGCCTCTCCGACGCCCTGCTCACCACCCTCAAGGAGTGGTGCGCGGTGAACCTTCAGGCCCCCTTCCAGGTCATGGACTTCCACTGGTACAACAGCCGCGGGGGGCCCGGCGCGTTCCTCTACCTCCACACCCTGCCCCTCCTGCTGAATCGGATCCGGTTCGTGATGGGAAGCTGGTGGGATGGCGGCGGGGTCATCCCCGTCTGGTGTACCGAGACGGGGATCTCCAGCGACCGCAACCCCACCCACGTCGCCGCGAGGCGCGCGGCGGCCGAGGACGGGGCGGGGGACTTCTTCACCTGCTACGCCCACGTCCCGAGCTGCGCCAACCACGGCCCCCTCGGCGGCGGACCCGAGCCCCCGGACCCCATGGGGGCGGACGCGGCGGCCTTCGAGTACCGCATCGACCCCGCGCTCGTGCAGGCCCTCGCGGACCTGGGTGATCCCGCAGACGCCTTCCCAGACCCGCCCGAGCACTGGCCGGAGTGGGTGTTCACCTCCGAGTTCGAGCAGGCCATCCAGATCTGGACCCGCTTCGCCATGCTCGCTGGGAGTGGCGTCGAGAAGACCTGGTGGTACGCCAACGTCGTGTCCGAGACGGACCAGACGGAGCTCCCCACGGAGTTCTACAGCTTCGG
>JAKLKC010000044.1 GCA_023150875.1 Myxococcota bacterium
ACGAGGTCTTTCCCAACGCCTCCTCGGTCGTCACCCTCGTCGATCGCCTCGTCCACCACTCGGAGATCGTCCACATCGAAGGGGAGTCCTACCGCCTCAAGGAGGCCAAGGAGCGCGCGGCACTGAAGGCCAAGGAACGCGCCCCTTCCCGGTCGCGGAATCCCGACCGCTGAGCCAGGGGCGACCTCCTCCCGTTCCCGAGCCCCCCGCCCAACTCCGGTACGCGGGCCCACCTCCTCGCCCACGCCGTCATCGACTCCCTCGACCACGCCCTCGACCGCGCCGCAAAGGCCCTCGACGGCGCCCTCCCCGAACTGGATCCCGACGCCCCCCACGACGCCGCCGTCAACCTTCCCCTCAGCTCCTACCTCGCCAAGGAGATTGCCGGGGCGGCCCACCGCCTCCGGAAGATCCTGCGCGCCGACCGACAGATCCGACCGCCCCGACCCTGATTCCCTCGAGCCCGGTCACCCACCCCGACGGCGGCGCCCCGCGAATCGCGCCACCCTCGATGGCGGTCCGCCGCGATCCGCACCCATACCGATGGCGATCCCGCGCAAAGAGCCGGATCTCCGCGGGTCTTGGCCGCCGGCGACACCCGGTGCTTGCGGCAGTACGCGATCATGTCGCAGAGGCCGGGGCGCCGGTCGGCGGGCGCGTAGGCGGACTCGCCCTCGTCGACGAACTCCGCTAGCAGCCGGTGGTCGGGCCGCTCGTCGACCCAGCGGACCAGGGCCTTGCGCTGGGCGGGGATGGAGATGTCCCGCTGCGCCTGCTCTTCCGAGGACACGCGGCAGTAGGTGACGACGGCGGGCATGGGGCCTTCCAACGTTCTATAGTATGGGAAGCGGCCGAGGGTGCGTTCAGTCCGAATCGCCCCCATTCCGTCCTTTCCTGATACAGGAAACCGGGGCCGTCCGCAAGGGCCGCGGAGCGGCGTCCCCGGACACGGGATGCGCCTTCCGGACACGGGTTCCTCGCCCGAGAGGCGGGTCGGCGGGCGTTCCGCGGGGCCCCCCTCGGGTGCTGGGCTGATCCTCCCCGCGCGCAAAGCCTCGAAATCACTGACATACGCACCCTGAGCCCCAGAGGGCCCTCCCTCGCCCGCGTCGAGTGGCTCGCGCGAGAACCGTGTCCGCGGCGGCCCTTCCGTGTCCTCGCCACGTCCGGAGAGGCGGCGCATGCTGCCTCCCGAGCTTGAGGCGCGTCGCCCGACGGTGAGCCGGGACGGCGGCGCGTCCAATTGCTCCCCCGCAGTCACACCGATCCCATGTGTCCGCGCAAGGCGCGGCGGGCGGAGGGGTACGTGCGCCAAGACCTGCCCATCGAGTTCGCATTCGCGACCGAGCCGCCGTCCGCCGTCGCCGAGGCCGACCTCCTCAACCTCCTCGCCGAGGCCCTCGCCGACCAGGCCATAGAGGCGGCCCGCGCCGAGGCGGACGCCAGTGGCGGGGCCGCCGGCCGGGCCGAGGACCGGCGCCGCGCCGTGGACGCGGCCCGCCGCGCCGGCACCCCCGCGTCGCTCCTCACCCCGGCGGGACCGTGAGCCGCCGCCATCCCCTCGGCCGTCGCGGCGCGGCGCGAGCCCCACCACGGGCTGCGGTCCCCGCGGTCCCCGTGTCGCTGCAACCCGTGTCCGAGCCCGTCCTGGAGGAAGCAATGCTCCCCGCTCCCATCGCCCACACTACCACCGAGTTCGAGGGCCACGCCCTCGTCACCCTCGTCCACGACGGCCGCCCCTGCTGGATCGCCCGCCAGGTCGGCGAGGCCATCGGCTACGCCCTCGGCGGGCGGCGGCTCGTCAACCTGATCCGGGGCGAGTGGTCCGCCGAGTTCGAGGAGGGGAAGGACTACGACCTCCTCACCGGGAAGGCGCTGCTCGCCGTCCGTGCGCTCCCGGTCAACGACACGGGTTGCGTGTCGTTGAAGTCGAACTTCGGACTCATGGTGCTCTACGAGAGCGGCGTCCACTTGGTCGCGACCAAGACCCGCCGCCCGGCCGGCGTCCGCCTGCGCCGCTTCCTCGCCGACGAGGTCCTCCCCCAGCTCGCCCGCGACGGCCACTACAGCCCCGGGCGCACCGTGCGGGCGGGGCGCATCGTCGCCCGCGACGAAGCGGCGACCACCCCCGCTCCCGTCCGCCAGGACGAGGACGAGCTGGAGCGCCTGCGGGAGGAGCGGGCCGGGCGCGAGCTGGTCCTCCAGGAGCGCGTGTTCCAGGTGGGGGCGCTGCGCCAGGCCCTCCACGCCGTGCGGGAGGCGGGCGACGTGGCCCCCGCCATCCTCGCCGCCTACGAGGTGTTCGCCGCCGAGATCGCCCTCGGCACGTCGCTGCCCGACCTGCGTCCGTCCGTCCCGCCGGGCTGGGAGTCGCCGACGCGGATCGCCCGGCGGCTCGGTGTCAGCCCGCAGTGGATCGGGCGGGTCATCTCCCACCTCGGACTGCGGGGCAACCTCCCGGGCCTGAGCCGGCCGGTCCTCACGCGGGCCCGGGGGAGCGACCTGACGGTGGTCAGCTACCTGTACTCCCCCGAGGCGGTGCGGCGCATCGAGGTCGCGGTCACCCGCCACCCCGAGCCGCGCGTGTCCGGCGACGCGCAGCCCGCCCGCGGCTGACTGGTGGGCGCGGGGGACGGGACCATGCACTCGCGGGAGTCCGCGCCCCCGGTCGGGCGCGCGTGGCTGGCCTCGGAGCCGGTCACGCGCGTCCTGCGGCCGTTCCTGGCGTGGATCACCGAGCGCCACGCTGCGCTCGACGGCGTGACCGAGGTCCGGGTGATCCGCCGGGGCCCCGACCGGGGCGTGTGGGCGGGGACCTTCGGCCCAGGCGACGTGGACATCCTGGTCGAGTCCCTCGCTCCTGTGCTCCCCCGCGCCCGCGGACTGGTCCCGCCCGGCGACCACCCCCGGGACGGGGAGGCAGCGTTCTACTTCTCGATGCAGGCCGTGGAGCCGTCCGCCATCGAGGGCGGGCGCGGCCGGCTGCAGCGGGCGCGGACCACCACGCGGGACCGGGACATCCGGGCGTACTGCCTGTTCGCGGTGGACGTCGACCCGGAGCGGAACCCGAAGGACGCCTCGGCCACCGACGCCGAGAAGGCCGAGGCGCTCGCGGTCGCCGAGCAGGTGCGGGCCTGGTTCGAGGAGCGGGGCGTCCAGCCGGCGCTCGCGGACAGCGGGAACGGCTACCACCTGCTCGTCCCGACCCGCGCGTACCTGGGCGAGGACGTGGGCCCGGCGTCGGCGGACGCCCGCACCCTCCTGGAGCTGCTCGACGCGCGGTTCAGCACCCCGGGCGCGAAGGTGGACACGTCCATCTTCAACCCCGCCCGCATCCTCAAGCTCTACGGCACCCGGGCGGTGAAGGGGGAGTCCACGGCGAAGCGCCCCCACCGAGTCGCCTCTGTCGACGTGGACGCCCTCCCCCGGGACGTGGAGCTGTTCGCGCGGCTCGGGGACGAGTTGCAGTGGTTCCGGGAGGACCGGGAGGCGGCGCGGCGGAGGCCGCCCCCGCTGCCTCCCCCGCCCGTTCCGGTGCCGGCCGAGCGGCGGCCCGCACCGGCGCCGCCCTCGCCCTCGACCGAGGCGGACTGGAAGGCGTGGCGGGAGCGCGCGCTCGCCGCCCTGGACCTGGCCGCCGTCTACGGCGACCTGCTCACCGGCCGGCGGACGGGGACCTGGCTGGAGTGCCGCGACCCCGACTCCGAGAGCGGGGACCGGAACCCCTCGGCCGGGGTCGCCGACGGGACCGGGGAGGCGGAACGGGGGAGCTTCCACTCCTTCCGCACTGGCCGCACGGAGAGCGTCTTCGACTTCCTGGTCCGCCTGGGCCGGACCGCCGACTTCCGCGCCGCCTGCGCCGAAGTGGCGGACCTCTCCGGGGAGTCGCTGCCGGCGCGGGAACGCACCCCGGTCGCCGTCGCACCGCCGCCGGACCCCGGCGAGGCGCTGGTCCGGCTGGCCTCCGCCTGGCCCGAGGCGCCGGACGACGCGGCCCGGGACGCCCTGGTGCGGGACGCGGTGGCCGCCGTCGTCGGGCTTCCCGCCCTGGAGCACGGGCGGGCGCTGGCCCGCATCCGGGAGGTGACCGGCGTCCCGGCGCGGCTCCTGGAGCGGGTCGCCGCCGAGGCGCGGAAGGCGGCGGGGGAGGGCCGCCGGACCCGGCGCGCCCGGCCCACCGAGGCCCGTCCGGCGTCCCCCGACGGGCCCGCCCCTCCCGCTCGTCCCGGCCTCCCGGTGGTGGACTTCGTAGAGAACGCCGACACCGTGGACGACCGCTTCGCCGCCCTGCTGCGGGTCGTGGCGCCCACCCGCCGCTTCTTCCGGTCCGACTCGGGCCTGGTATTCGTCCGGGCTGGCGGGGGCCCCGAGACCATCACCGAGCGGTCCCTCCCCGGCCTCCTGTCGGCGCACCTGGAGATCGCCCACTACGCCGTCGACGGAGACGGCGACCGCGCCTTCCGCGGCTACGGCGTCCTGTCCGCCGAGATGTCGCGGGCCTTCGTCCACTCCCCGCGGGTGCTGGAAGCCCTGCCGGCGCTGCGGACCTACACCCGCTCGCCGGTGTTCGACGCCGCCTGGTCCTTCGTCGGGACCCCCGGCTACCACGAGGGGAGCGGCATCTACTACGACGGGCCGGAGGTGGTCCCGGGAGACGGGACGGCGCTCCTCCAGGAAGCCCTCCGCGACTTCGCCTGGAAGGGCGAGGCGGACCCAGTCAACTTCATCGGCGTCCTGCTGACGGCCCTCACGATGCCCCACTGGCTCCGGGGGCACCCCTTCCTCGCCATCAACGGCAACAAGCCCGGCGTGGGCAAGAGCACCCTCGCCCGGGTGCTCGGCATCCTCGTCGAGGGGCAGGAGCCCGCGACCATCTCCTTCGTCCCCGACGACGCCGAGTTCGAGAAGCAGCTCGCCACGCGCATCGAGGCCGGCGACCGCGTCCTCATCGTCGACAACGCCAAGACCTCGGCGACCATCGAGAGCCCGGTCCTGGAGCGGTGCATCACCGACACGCGGCTGAACTTCCGCCGCCTCGGCTCGAACACCGCCATCACCCGGCCCCACAACGACGTCCTGTTCGTCCTGACCATGAACCTCACCCAGCTCGGCCGGGACCTGCGCCGCCGCGCCCTCCCGGTCAACCTGGAGCTGGCGGAGAGCGTGCGGGAGGCCCGGTACACGAGGCCCGACCTCCTCGGCTTCGTCGCCGAGCACCGTCTGGCCATCGTCGCCGAGCTGGCGGGCATGGTGCGCCGCTGGCTCGACGCCGGCCGCCCCGAGGCCGACGAGCCCGCCCGGCACAGCACGAGCCAGGCGTGGGCGGGGACGGTCGACGCGGTCCTCCGCCTGTCCGGCTTCGACGGGTTCCTCGACAACTTCGAGGACTCCGAGCACGCCTTCGACCCCAGCTACGCCCTCATGGTCGAGGTGTGCGCCACCCACCGTGACCGCGCCCCGGCGACCGCGGAGCAGTGGGCCGCCGTCCTGGTCGACGGGGTCCTGGAGGAACGGCTCAAGGACCGGCGGGGGAACCCCCGCCCCAAGCGCTCCCAGGCGACCGTGGTGGGGCGGCTCTTCTCGGCCTACCTCGACACCACGTTCACCGTCGAGGGGCGCCGCTACCGCCTGGTCCAGGAGCACCCGCGGGGGTCCACCCACCCGCCCACCTACGCCTTCGCCGAGGTCGCCAGCCGGGAGGATGGATGACCTGGAAGACCTGGATGACCTGGGGTTCCGGGGCAGGTCACCCACTCCAAGCTACCGGAACCACGACGGATTCAGGCCCGTGGATGACCTGGATGACCTCTCCCGGCCCTCTATGGGGATCGATCACCGCTCCGCGCGCCGCGATCCGGCGTCCCCCTCTCCGCAGCGCGCGATCTCTCGCGCGCACGCGCGGGATAGGGAGAGGTCATCCAGGTCATCCAACGACGGATTCCACATGTGATTCCAGCGACTTGCGATGGATGACCTCCGAGGAACCCCAGGTCATCCAGGTCATCCAGGTCATCCACCGGAGGAGCCGACGGCCATGAGCACCGGGACCGCGAGGACGAGGACGGGAGCTCGCATCGCCAGGCGCAGCGCCGGGTCGCCGCTGTTCCCCGCCCTGACTGCGGGGTCGGGGACGCGGGCGCCCGCCGCCATGCCCGCGCCCACCCGCGAGGCCGGCGCCGCTCCGGCGGGTGCGCCGGTGGGCGATGCGGCCTCCCTTCCGCCGCTGACTGCCGAGGACGTCGCCAGCTTCTGTGCCCTCGGAGTGGAGGTGAAGGCGACCTCCCCCGAGTTCGGGGAGATGTGGCTGGTGCCCGCCTACACGGGCTCCGGCCGCAAGGAGATCACCCCGGAGCACCTGGGCGTCCTCCACACCGTCCTGCGGGAGTTCCCGGGCGCCCGGGTCGAGTCCTTCGAGTCCCTGCGCGGGGCCGGCGGCGAGCCGAGCCCCTGACCCCCTGTCCACCCTACCGCAGTTCCGCGCGAGCAGGCGGCTTCGCCACGAGGAGAACGACCATGAGCTGGAAAGACGACGCCCACCGCCGGCAGCGCATCCGCGGACGCGCCCCCGAGCACGGGGGCCACCCCGCCGACCCCGACGACGCCCGGTCCCCCCTCTACGCCCGCGACCTGTGGGAGGAGTATGACGCCAACGCCCTCGCCGCCGACGCGCGCTACCACGACGCCGTGCTCGACGTGGTCGGCCGCGTCGCCGCCGTCGACCGGGACCGCCGGGGCCGGATCACCGTTGTCCTGACGGTGGGCCGCCCGCTCTGCGGCGTCCGCTGCCGGTTCCGCGACGACCGCCTGGACGAGGTGCTCCTGCTCCGCAAGGGGTGCGCCGTCTGGGTCCGCGGCCGGTGCGCTGGCGCCTCCGACGGCTCCGTGGACCTGGAGGACTGCGCCGTCCTCCAGCACGCCGGCCCGTCCGTCCCGCCGCCTGAGATGGCGACCGCCTGAGTCCTTGACCTGCCGTGTCCCGCCGACGGCGAGCTGTCGCCCCTCAGTCGGCGGCGGGCCGGCCCCTCCCGGTGAGCCTACGCGGCTGCTCCGGGCACCCCGGGGGAGGAATGGGCCTCCCCTGGGGTGTGGGGGGGCGACGGCCAGAGCGGCGACTACTACGCCGTGCCATCGGGCACCCGCATCCACCGAAGGGAGACGAGAAGATGAGCTGGTTCGACAGGGTCAAGAGCAAGGCCACGGCCTCCGGGTTCGCCACGACCCTCGCTCCCGAGGCGAACGACGGGATCGAGGTTCCGGACGGTACCGAGGGCAACGAGACCGACGGCACCGCCAACGAGGGCGACGGCGGCTGTCTCGTCCCCCTACGCATCGCCGCCGCCGACCTGTGGCGGGCCTTCCGGCGGAACTCCATCGCCGCCGACGACGAGTTCAACGGCGCCTACTTGGAGGTCCGGGGCCGCGTCGACACCGTCGAGCGGGACTACAAGGGGCGCATCGTGGTCTCCTTGATGGTCGGGGAGCTGTTCGGCCGGGTGAAGTGCCGCTTCCCGGAGGAGCGGCGCGGGGACGTGCTGCCGCTGGTGAAGGACGGCAAGGTCAGCATCCGGGGCACGTGTGCCGCGGCCGACCACGACTACGTCCTCCTGGACGACTGCACGGTCGGGCAGCATGCGCCCCCGCCGGTCGAGGCTACCGCCCGCGCTGCGAGTTGACCCCGTCGACGCGGCATATCCGCCGCCGCGACGCAGTCGCTTCCGTCCCCGGCGGCGGATCGGCCCCGACTGGAGCCCGCGTATTGCGACGGGCCCCCCCGACAGCGGAATCGGCCGCCGCCGGGAGGTGAGGTCCCAATCCTTGCGGGCGCCGCCATTCCCGACCGAGCTGCGTCGCACCGCTTCGCGCGCGAGCTTCCTGGCGCGGTTCAGCCGTAGGATCACATGGCATGAAGAATCGCCTGCACCGCCGTCGTGCTCAGCGACGATCGAGACGAGACATCGATCGTGTACTTGATTGCCGTCACGCCACGCGGAGGCTCGTAGTCGTCGGGCAGGCGGGGAAACGACCCATCGACCTCGAACACATGGATCTCTCGGAGGTTGAACCGCAGCAGAGAGCCGGACTGGCGGAGTCCGTCGTGCCAGCCGAGTTTCTTCATGCCAGCCTCGAAGGTGTCGATAGCGTGCCCGTCGTTCCCGAGCTTCCCGATGATCTCGTCCACGAGGTCCGCAAGAGTGTCCTCGCCGGCGAGCGACCGCTCCAGGAGCACGCTGGCGAGGAGAAGACGCTTTCCGTCGGGAACACGGAGCTGATCCAGCCGGGAGATCTCGTGCTTTTGCTCGCTGCGCGTCGTGGTCTTCACTTCGACGTGCACGCCGGTCCCCACGAAGTCGTGGCGCTCGCCATCGGGTCCACTCCATAGGTGGCAGACACGCGCGCCGAGTGTGGGAAAGAGCACGTTCGACAGGACCCACAATTCGCCGAACAGGCCGATCTGCTCACCGACTCCGAGATCCAGGGCTACAGGTCGAAGTGCGGCGCGTAGCTCGTCGATGGTCTTCTCCACCGAAATCGCCGGATCACGACCCTCAACGCGGATCGCGTTGAGGATCTTGTTCGCGAGCATCGTGAACAGATCCTCGTGGTGGCTCCTTGCAGACACGTCGAGCCACGTCCGCTCGTGCTCGACCACCCTGACCTCGATACTCTGCAGGTCGGGAGGCAGGTTCGGGGGCTCAATTGCGACAGCGATCAGGAGATGCAGCCGGCCGTCCGGATCGATACCGAGCAGGCAGGCGCTGAAGTCCGCGTCCACGGACTCGACGATGAACTCGTGTGGGGCGCGCCGCTGACGAAGCGACTCCCAGCGAGCGGCGGTCACGTCAGCCATTGAGGAGTCCACGATTCACGACGAACGACCGACCGTCGTCGCTCGTGCGGGGGAGGGACAGCGCCACGCCAAGCACTGCTCGGGACCGGGCGTTCAACGGCTCGGGGTCTAGAGGGTAGAACAGCAGCAGGCCACGCTCGGGCGGGCGGTCCTGCCTCATCGCCCGAGCGTTGAACCCTGAGCCCGCGCGGTAGTTTCCGGGGCCGCCGTGCAGGTCCACCCCCTCGTGTCGCGGGTCGGTCAGGATGCCGATGGCCTCATGGCCGGTGAGCGAGCGGTGAACCAGCCCGTAGGGCCGCCCGCCCAGGAGCACCTGTCGCTCACGTTGAGGATCGGCCACGAACACGGTCCACGTCGTCAGCTCGCCCGCGGCCACACGCTCCATGATCCAGTCCGCGATCTGCTCGCCCTGGAACGCCACGCTGTTGGGGTGGCCCTCGAAGCGTCGGAGGAACAGGGCCACGTCCTCCCCCGGCACGTCGTGCGCGAGCGCGCCGCCGTGAGCGTGCTGGGTGGGCGGGTGCAAGGAGAGCAGGTCCGAAGCCAAGCTGAGGTTTCGCTCCAGCGCGTAGGCGTCGTGCAGCGGGAACAGGATGGTCTGCGGATTCTCGGCCGACCAGGATCGGGCGTCGACCTCCAGCATCCTGCTCTTGGCCTTGCTGGTCAGTAGCAGCTCGGAGTGCGCGCGCATCCGGATCGCCATCTCGTCCGGCCGTCGGCCAGCCTTGTTCAGTGCCGTGATCGAGTCCCGCAGGGCCTCCTCAACCAAGGCCAGTTCCACGAACCACCGCGCGATGCCGTCCGTGGTCCAGATGCGGATGAGGTCGTCGTACCCGGCGCGAAAGCCGTACCAGCGAGCCATCTGAAGCAGCGTGTCCGCCATCGTCGTGGTTCGCAGGAAGTAGGCGACTGTGAGGCCCTCGAGCGTGAGGCCGCGCGAGAGGCGGTTGCCGCCGACGGCGACGAGCTGGCGACCCGGTTGCTCGTCGTACTCCAGCTCCTCGCCAGTCGTACTATTGAGCACGACGACTTTCAGCCGGGCCAGGTTCCGCTCTGCCTCCACCAGCACGTCGTCGACTTCGGCGGGGAGGGTCACTGCACCGAGATCGGTCAGAGCCGACTTCATCATCCCGTGGATGACACCGGGCTCGGCCTTCTCGTGGTTGAACCAAGCGCGTATCTGGTCGTCGATCGCCGCACCGATGCGAATCTGGTCCCTCTGAACCTGCGAGACATGCACGAGCATGGTGTGCGGCCTGCCCACGTGCCCCCGCAACAGTCGGATGGCCCCCACCAATGCAAAGGTCAGCAGGGCGTCGGAGAGCGACTGCGGCAGGTCCATAGGCCCGTGGGCCACCAGCGGATCGCCCCTCTTGCGGCGCTTCGGCTTCAGTGCCTGGACATCATTTGCGTCGACCACGCGGAGCACGTGGCGGTGTTGCGAAGCCACCCCGAATAGCTCCTCAGTGCCCGTATAGCCGTCCGGTCGGGGCAGCTGGACCACGAAGTCCTTGGGAAACAGGTCCTCGCCCACGTGGTTGTCGTATGCACCGGGGTCGATCAGGATGTTCGCGAATGGGGTTGCTGTGTATGCGATGTAGGTCGCCCGCGGACACCGCCGGAGCAGGTCGCGGATGAGCCCGTTCGTGCGCGACGGACTTTCGTTGTCGGCCGCTACCTCCTCATCGTCGACGCTCGGGTCCCGTCGGTTCCCGCGGGTGTTGATGGACGCTTGATCAGCCTCGTCGTCGATGAGGAGCACCGGCACGTCGGCGAGTCTGCCGTCCAGCTTCCCTAGCCACTGGTTCAGGCGCTCCAGGACGGGGACGATCTTCTTGGCGATAACCAGGACGGTGCCCGTTGCACCGAAGCCGTCGGCCACCGTGGGCTCCCGGAAATCGGACTTCGTGTCGGTGAGCTTGATCCAGTCCACGCCGACATCGACGAGTTCGCGCTCGACCCGCCGCTGGGTCTGGTTCCTGAGCGAATCGTGGATGCCTGACAGGACGATGATCAGACGGTAGCCGACATCCGCCGCCCGGGCGGCGACTGCGGTGTAGTTCGCCGTCTTGCCGGACTGTACGTACCCGACGACCAGGCCGCGGCACTGGAACTCGGGCCGCCCGATCGGCGTGGTCTTCGAGATGATCCGCAGGGACTCCTCGGCCACGGAGTCGACCTGATGCGGCCTCCAGTTGGGCTGGGAGCGCAGGTACGCCTCATGCCTCAACCAGTTCGTCCAGGTCGTGCCGTCAGTCCAGAGCCTGAGCCTTGGCTTCAGCGTGAAGTGCGGACGGACTTCACTCGGCATCGGGTCTGCCCGCCAGGAGCGGCACGACACCCGCCTGCTCCAGAACGCGGAGGAACTCGGATAGCGCCGTCTTCGCGTCGTTGTCCTTGTCGATGGTTCGTACGAGGGTCACAAGCTGCGGGATCCGGTGCGTGATCTCCACTTGCTCGCCCGCGAACGTGTTCTTCCGCTCCCACGGGGTCGTGCCGCCCTCAACCAGGCGCAACGGCGACTTGTCCTTCTTCGGCCCTGGGGTCGCACCGGCGCCAGTCCCGCCCTTCGTGCGGCCCGTCCGACCGCCGCCGCCTGCGCCGCCACCTCCCGCGCCGCCACCGCCGGTCCAGGTCGTAGTGGCCCCGCCTGTGCTGGTGCCGCCGGTCGTCGACCGTCCGCCGGTGCTGGCCCCGCTTCCTCCGGTGGTCACCTTCCTGTCGTACCGGTTCCGCGCCTCGCTGCGCGGGGTCTTCAGTATTTCCTTGAGGTGCTCCGTCACCGCGAAGGGCAGGCGGATGAGCTGCTTGCTGATGTCCACCTGGAGCTGGTCGTCCGCCAGCCGGTCGAAGTCCGCCGCCACTCGGAGCAGCTTGGTGTGCTCGTCCTTGGCGAACAGATCCTCCCATCCCCCCCACTTGATCAGCCGGTGGAGCCGGTAGAAATAGAAGCCTTGGGAGTCATTCCAGCGGCCGTTGAGAGTCAGCCGATCGCGCTCGACCCGGACCTCCTCGGGCGGTTGGTTCTTGTGGTAGTCGTTGAACTCCGCCTCATTCGGCGTGACGTAGGCGCGAACCGCGATGACAGCCCGCTTCGACGGATCCTGATTTCCGGGAAGCTCGATCCGGCGCTCCTCGAACACCTTGGTCAGGGGGTGACCCATCGGGTTGTTGGGCCGGAGCGGCGTCCCGTTGAGCCGAATCGTGACCTTCTGCCGGCCTGGGACCTTGCCCTCCAGGAATCGATGGAAGACCAGCTCCAGGTGATCGCGGATGGCCGCGATCTCCTGCGCGTAAGGCTCCACACCCTTGACCTTGGTCGCCTCCAACGGTGGTCGCATCTGGGTGAGCAGAACGGCGGTCCCGGAGGTCCCGAGCTGGACCGCCGCCGCGTGCTTCGGGTCCACGGGATCGGTCAGGAGTTCCCATCTCCGCGTCTTTGCGAGGTGGTCCTTGTCCCAGGTGAGGAGGCTCTGCGCACTGCCGGCGAACTTCGAGACCACGGTAAGGCGGTCGGCCTGCGACCACGCGGCGCCCTTGAGGCCGTAGCCGTACTTCCCCAGATCGGCGTCGTCATAGTCCCGCTGGTGGCCAATCTTCATGGCATCGCGCAGGCCTTCGGGGGTCATGCCCTCGCCGTCGTCGCGGATGCACATCCAGCGCCCGCCCTCATTCGGGTTTGGGAAGGTGATCTCGATGGCGTTCGCCTTGTGCGAAAGGCTATTGTCGACGAGATCCGCGACCGCGCTGGGGAGGCTGTGTCCGGCGCGGGCCAGGATCTTGAACAAGCCGAGGGGGTCCGGAGCGACCTCCCCGCTGTGGTTTGGCGTCGGGTTGCTCGTCACGTTGTCGACCTTCTCGAACAGGTGAGGGTAGTGGTCGGCGAGGATAGACCGGCAGTAATCGCCCTCCTCGTCGTACAGGGCGATCATCGCGGACTTGCCGAGCCTTGCGCTCTCCCCGTGGTTGATGATGGCAGTCCTGGCCGGGTGATTCCCGGGAACGACCACCCACGAGGCGGACGCTGGAGTGGTCGACGAGTCCACCACCATCGCGAACAGGACGCCGGGCTCGACGAAGGCGTAGTACGAGCTCCTCGGGCAGTGGCCCTCCAGACGCCAATTCTTCTCCTGCTTCTTGAGCCACTGGTTCTTCACCACCACGGTGGCGGCGTCCTCCAGGCATCGGCAGGTGATCTCGATGATGTCGGAGTCCTTCGCCGACGGGAACACGCGGTCCACCACGTCCCAATCGAAGTTGATCGCGCGCTGCTTCGAGCCCTCGCGCCCGCTGCGACGGTACTCATGGAACATGCCGAGTTCGGAGTGGGTGAGAAGGCGCAGGATCGTGAAGATCATCGCAAGCCTTCCGTAGTCGTGATCTGCGACCTAAGTAGGCCAAGGAGTTCCACCCGCATGTCTTCGGTCTTGGGCGCACCGAGGCTCTCACGCATGCTCATCGCGATGGCGTAGGCGAACAGGGGTGGTACTGCGTTGCCAATCTGCCGGAACGCGGGGTTCATCGACCCCTTGAACACGAACCCGTCAGGGAAGGATTGCAGGCGGGCCGCCTCGCGGACGGTGATCGTGCGCGCCTGGCCGGAGTCGTAGTGGATGTGCGAGTACGAGTCCTTGCCCAGGTGGGCCATCAGGGTCCGCACGGGCTTGCCCGCGTCCAGCTTCCACCACTTGTTCGGGAACTTCGTCGGGTCGTAGGGGATCCGCCACGCGGCGATGAAGTCGCGGACGTCAGGGTCGCGGGCATCGGTGCTCAGGCCGCGGCGCTTCCGCTCTGCCAGCCAGGACGCAATCTTG
The DNA here is from genome assembly GCA_023150875.1 of Myxococcota bacterium. Classification (GTDB taxonomy): domain Bacteria; phylum Myxococcota_A; class UBA796; order UBA9615; family JAKLKC01; genus JAKLKC01. The sequence continues at coordinate 13,663 of JAKLKC010000044.1, forward strand.
CGCTCCAGATGCGCATGGACCTCGGGGTACTCCCAGCCCGCCTCGATCTCCGTGAAGATCTTGTAGTCCCGAGGCAGGTAGCGGAAGACGTGGCCGGTCGTGGCCTGCGCCACGAAGCCGGGCCACTCCCGCATCAGCCGGGAGTACGGCGTGGTGGGCTTGCTCGAGGTGTAGCCCACCGGCTCCGACGGGTCCTTGGCTCCTCGGCGGAGTCGCCCGGACCGCAGGAGATCGAGCGCGAAGAGCGGCGGGAGATCTGCAAGGGCCTCCGAAGCCGTCGTGGCGGGGCTTACGGAGCGCGGCGGATCAGCAATCCACCGGTGGTGTTCCGAGCCCTCATCGTGGATCACCCGTCGGGCCGTGTTCTTCGATCCCGTGTAGCCGGACGGGAGGTCCACGTGGTGCGTCGGCGACGGGAATCGCGGCGTGACGCCCGTCGCGCGATGGAACCCGACGAGGATCATGCGCTCTCGGGTCTGCGGCACCCCGTACCACGCGGCGTTCAGCAGGGTGTAGGCGACGTCGTAGCCTTCCTCGGCCAGGCTCCTGGAGACCAGCTCGGCCACGTTGCTGCCGCCGTGGTTGAGGATGTCCGGCACGTTCTCCATCAAGAGCGCCACGGGCCTTGTCGCGCGGATGAAGTGCACGTAGCGCTGCCAGAGGCTCACCCGGCCATCCACCAGGAACGCCTGGTCGGCGGTCGCCTCCTGCCGGCGATGCGCCTGCTCCCGGAGCTTCGCGCGTCCGACGCGGGCGAAGGCCTGGCACGGAGGACCACCGACCAGGACGTCGATCTGGTCGTCCGCGGGCCCTTCAAGCCCCAGGTCGGTGAAGACGCTGATCGCATCCTCCGTCGTGGCGTCGCGCGGGATGTGGTGGGCCGGGCAGTCCCCGCCCAGCGACCGCGGCCCGAAGTTCGCCCCGTGCGACATCGCGGCCCAGGGGTCGCTCTCCACGGACGCGACCGGCATGAAGCCTGCGGTCAGGAAGCCGAGGGATATCCCACCACATCCCGAGAACATGTCCATGTAGCGGATGGTGCCACCATCCCGGATGCGGCGAAGCTTCGTGCGGATCAGGTCGCCCACGTGGCCGCTGTTCCGGTCTGCCTCTTCTGCGACGGGGGGCAGGTCCGCGTCGCCCACCACCGGGGATTGACTGCGGGCCCAGCTAGACGCCGGAAAGAGCTCGAGTGCCGCCGGATGGGGTACGGCGCGCTTCGTCTGCTGCCTCGGCATCACGAGGCCCCCCGGGCGGTAGCGTTCACCGCGGCGGAAACCTTGGGCCAATCGCCGGGCGGGTATCCCGCGTCGGTCGCCAGCCGCTCCAGAAGCCGACGGTGCTTCGCAGTCGGCACTGCAGCTCCGCACTCCCACTTCGACACCGCGAACACCGAGCACCCCATGGCCTGCGCCAGCTCCGCCTGCGTCTCGTTCCGTCGCTCTCTCACCGACAGCACGACGGTGCTCCACGCGAACGTGGTGGGCAGGCGCGGCATGATGACCTCCGAGTCAGGAGGACCTAACGAGAACGCACCCGCGTTTAGCACGCATCGATCTGGCCGTCAACTGGTAAACTTCCAGGACCTGCGGGTTCCAGGGCCAGTTCCCGGCCGCATCACTCCGCGGTGCACTTGCGCCCCTCGTCGTACCTCCCGTCGTACCGCTTGATCATGCGGGCCTTGGCCGTGACACGTGGCCCCTCGGTCACCTCGACAACGACATCGGGGGCGGACAGCACGACGAGTTCTCGGCGCTCCAGGCGATTGCCGATCTCGATGACCCGGCGGACGCGGCGCTGCTCTGGCCATGCACGGACGCCCCCCCCCACGGCCTGCGCCACGCGGTCAACGGCCGTTGCCAAGTCCTCCACGACCTCGTGCTCCCAAAGGCGCACCACGCGCCAGCCCGCCTCCACGAGCGCGGCCGACTGGCGGGCATCGCGGTCGATGTTGGCGATCAGCTTGGTCGACCAGAACTCCTCCCGTGAACGCGGCCTAGCGTAGTGCGTGGGACAGCCGTGCCAGAAGCAGCCATCAATGAAGACCGCCACGCGGCTCGCCGGGAACACCAAGTCGGGTCTGCCCGCCGGGGTCCGTGCGTAGAGGCGGTAGCGCAGCCCTCGGGACCACAGGGCGCGCCTAACCATGACCTCTGGCGCGGTGTCCGTGCGCTTGATCCTCGCCATCTGCTCCGACCGGCTCAGCGGCATCCTGGGTGCCCCGTCTCGACTTGGAACTCAACCATCAAGTTCTGCTCGCCGCTCGGCCCGCTCGCCCTGGGGGTCCAGCGCATGATGCGGGACTCGGGCAAGGCCGCCGTCGGGGCGGGGACGGTGCGAACCCTCGAAGCTGTCGGGTTCAACTCGATGGTCGACGTTGCGCGGGCGTCAGTCGACGAACTCGTCCCGGCGGGGATCCGGAGGGATCTCGCAAGGCAGGTCTGCCAGAACTGCCGCAGGCGAATGCGGTGGGACGGTAGAAGCACCTGCATCAGCATTCCGAACCGGACGCGCTTGGTGATCCCCTCGGGGTCAGGCGATCTCACCCACCGGTCGGCGGGGCTCCTGAGCCTCCTCCCCCGGCCCGCGGACCGTCGCCGCTCCAACCGACACTGCGCTCGAAGGAATCTGAGAAGGAACCTATCCGGTTCTTTCTACCCCGGCATTTTCACCATGGAGCGAGTACCTCGAACGCACGATGATCCGCCATAGGATTGCAGCCTGCCCCCGGGATCCTAGCAGAATCACCGCCCGTCGAGAACTCGACCCCAGCGCATCGCTAGCTCGTCGACGGAGGGGTCTCTGTCACCGTCAGGAAAGGCTCTGACTAATCCTCGAAGGCGTCGAAAACACGCTCCGGTCGGGGCGGCCGGGACCTGAGATTCTCTCGAGTGTGCGACCAAGTAGAAGGGCATCGACGACCGCCGGCGGGTCCACATCGCGCAGGGCCTCTCGATCAGGCCCCATGAGCTTGACTCGTAGCTCCATCAGCAGGCGCCCGAGAACGTTCGCGCCGACTAGGATGCCGTCCTGACCCTTTACCGGACTCGCGCCCCAGTAGGGGTCCTTCATCGAAAACTCGACGATGGGCCGCTCGCCGGTTGCCAGCAAGAGGTCGGAGAACTTCGACCAATTCTGCGTCAGCTTCACGCGCAGACACCACCGCATCACCCTGACCTTTACGCGATCCCAATCCTGGCGGGAGTTGGACCGGTGCGGCTTCGAGCGCATCTTGGCCGTCATCGGGCTTGCTTCGCGCAGGATCATCTCCTGGACGCTGGGCAAGTGCGGGAAGCGACATGCCTGGTACAACGCCTCCGACGTGCTGATCGGGATGCCACAAACCACGAGCGGAAACCCGGCCGACATGTTGGAGAGGCCGCCGAACTTCTCGTTCGTCTTGCGGAACGTGATGCACTCCGCAATGGTGTAGGTTCGGGGCTCTAGTTGCCCACGCGACCTGCCTGTCACGTCCACAGGCTACTCCTGCCCAGTGCCGACTGGGCGTTCGTACGGCGGGGGAACAGAGCGTGCCACGGGTCGCCCACCCAGTAGGGGAGGGGGCAGTTGTTCGGGCAGTTCCGGTAGGTCACGAGCGTTCCGCCTGACCCCAGCGTGCGGAGTCCGGTGAAGCCGAGAGGTCGCAGCGCCGGGGGGAGGTTGGTGCACACGGAGCGAATGTAGGCTCCCTTCTTCAGCATCTCCTGCTCGAACAGCTCCCGCGCATCCGACGAGGAGAACATCTTGTGCAGCCCCACGCTTCCCGACTGCCTGAGCTGCACCGGGTAACCCTCGGCCGCCAGCCCGCTCGCATACGCGAGAACAAGCGGATCGGTCCCCAGCGTGGACGGGCGCAGCACGTCAGCGTTGCGGATCTCGCTTTTACGGTCCTCAAACTCGACGCAGCGCCAGAAGGTTACCTTTACCTTCTTCTTCGCCTTCGCCGCCGCGGCGGTCAGCTCCTTCTCGGCGTACCAGCATCCGCCACGATGGAGGCCCAGGAGGACAACGTGAACCTCGCACGAGTCCGGCGCCCCGGGCAGCCAGCTCAGGAGGTCCGACTTCAGGCGGAGCCCGCTGAACACCGCGTCGTCGATGTAGATGAACTTCCCAGACGTCGGCTCGCATTCGTCCACGCCGTAGCCGAGGGTCCCCGTCAGAATGTTGTCGAACTCGACGTTCATCTCCTTTTGGCTGTTCCCGCCCTGCTGAATGTCAAGGACACCTACGCCCCTCCAAAAACTGTCCGGGTTGCCGCCGGTGATCTTCGGGTTCTTGACGAGATCCGTGAGGAACTTCGTCATGTCGGCCTTCGAGACGTAGACCTGCCCGAGCAGGTGGTCAAGTTCCGTTAGGAGGCCCAACTGAACCGGCTTGTCGAACTGCGCCGCCCATTGAACTACGTGCTGCGGCGTCATCCCACCCCATTCCCCCTTCCGGTAGTCCTTGGTCTTCGTGGCAATGGATCTGGCGAGGGCGGACAGCGGCATGCGTTCTCCGAAACCAGGGGCTTAATCACCTGCCATCGACTTGTCAAGGGGTACCCAACGGCACTGACACTCTTCCCCATAGCGCGCACCCCATAGCGCGCATTCCGGGGAGTACGAGAGCGCCGCCAGGGCGCGGCCCGTGGTGGCGGTCGGCCGCGGCGCCCCGACCGCAGCCTCGACACCGACGGTACTCGTCTCTGCGACCGTAAGCATCTGCATCTGGACCCGGATCTGCGCCCGCCTTGTGGACCCGCGAAGCGCCGCAGTGCCGGGCGCCGGCCGTGCCGGCCTTCTGAACCCCCTATGCCGGGTCGGGGAAGTCGCCGAGGACCTCGCGCCAAGCCGCGGCGACCTCGTCGCGGTGCTCGGCCTCGCGGTCGGCCAGCCAGGCGAGGAGTGCGTCGTCCCCGGTCGGGGGCTCGTCCGGAAGGAGTCGGAGGGGGATGGCGGTGCCGTGGCTGTCGTCGTCCTCCCAGTCGACCTCGACGAAGAGGAAGTGGCGCCCGAACTTCTCCCGGTGCAGCTTGTACCCGAGGTGCTCGCCTTCCAGGACCGCCACGCCGACGCCGCCGTTACGGGCGTGGATGACGTACGCGCGCCCGGGCAGAACCTCCCCGCGGGGGACCCGCCGGGTCAGCAGCGACTTGCGCGCGATGTCCGCCGGCATGGGGCTATGCCGCCTCGTCCGCGCTTCCAGGGTCGCCGACCGGCCAGTGACCGGCCTCCTGGAGGCGGCGCCGGAGCGTAGCACGGGGGATCGCCAGGATGCGAGCGACGTCCTTGAGCCCCCGGCCTTCCTTCAGGAGGGCCACGGCGGGCCGCAGGTCGAGGTCCCGGCGGGGACGGCCGCAGTGCTTGCCGGCGGCCTGGGCGCGCCGGACCCCCGCGATCACGCGCTCCTGGATCAGGTCCCGCTCGAAGGCGGCGAACGCCGCGATCATCGCGGTGAACAAGCGCCCTGCCGGGGTCGTCGAGTCCAGGCCCACGTCGCGCAATGACACGAAGGCGATCCCCTGGGAGTTGAGCTGCTCCAAGGTCGCCAGAACATGCTGGAGGCTGCGGCCGAGGCGGTCCAGTCGCCACACTGCGACGACATCGAGCTTGCCCGCGTGAGCGTCGGCGAGCATCCGGCTGAGGCCGGGCCGCTCCGCCAGGGTGCCGGACACTCCGGCGCCAACGTACTCGACCGCGGCCCAGCCCCGTTGCTGGGCCACCTGGCGCAGCTCGTCGATCTGGAGGCCGACGTCCTGGCCGTGGTTGACGGTGCTGACGCGGGCGTAGAGGGCGGCGCGGAGTAAGCGGGGACTGTTCATCGTCGGCGCGATCTCCACCCTCACGGATACCCCGCTCCGAGGCCGGAAGGGGCCGAAATCGCTGACCACGTCACCGCGTAGAAGGACCCGGGAAGAAGCGCGGTTCGCCTCGCCTCCGGGTACGCTTACCTTCGTGGTCACCCGGTCGTGCCAGGTCTGCAAGCAAGGCTTCACCTTCAGCGGGGAGGGGCTGGGGTCGTCCCAGGCAGTACCTGCCATCCAGCGGGAGAAGCGCTGGGTCTGCCGTCGCTGCGGGGAAACCTACTGCGCCTTCTCGGCACACGGGCGACAGCGCATCCGCGTCGACGGCGTCGAGTACCTCGCGCTCCTCGGGCACTTCATCCGGGCGCCGGGCCAGGACGACGTTGGGGGCTGATCGCGCCCGCAGGTGTCATGCACAGTCGGGCCGTCACGCCGGCCCCGCGTTGCCGGTCCCTACCATCGCCGCGTCGACGAGCCCGAGCAGCCGCTCGCGGTGCCGCCCCACGAACGCCTCGATGTAGGCGGCGTCGATGCCCGGCGGCGGTCGCATCCGCAGCGCCCCCGCGGCAGCATGGATGATGCGCTCGGCGTCGCGCCGGGAGGCGGGTACGGGGCCCGTGGGCGCGCACCTCTCCCCGCACTCCCGGCTCGCCTGGGCGCTCGCCCGCTCCAGGGCCGCGGCCAGGTCCGCCCGCGCCTTGGCCAGCGCCCGTTCGAGCCGCGCCACCTCGGCTGACAGCTTCCGGTTCCGGGCCGCCGCCTCCCGCGCGGCGGCGAGCTGGCGTTCGAGGGCGCGGATCCGCTTCTGCTCCTCGCTCTCTCGGACGGGCAACCGCAGGACGCGGGCGACGAGCACGCCGATGGCGGGGATGAGGTGCCCGGTCGCGGCTCCGAGGTCCTCGCGGCTGGTCACGAACCCTTCCGAGTGGCCCTCGCCCATCCGGCCGTCGGCGTGGGTCAGCTCGTGCACCGCAACGCCGTGCAGGAACGCGGCGATGGCGAGGGGCCGCTCCCGGTGCGCCTTCACGACCTGGTCGAAGCGGTCGGGGTGGATGTAGACGACGACCGAGCCGTTGGCGCTCGCCGACGTCAGCCCCATCACCTCGTCGTTGAGGACGAAGCCGGGCTTGAACCGCCGCCGGATGCGGGCCTCGGTGCAGATCAGGCGCAGGGTCGCGTCCCAGGCCGTGAGGTACGGGACCCACCGGCCATAATTTTGGCGGAAGCGGCGCGCCCGGGCGCGGTCGTAGTTCTTCCGGCTGATGCGGAGCCCGGCGAGCTTCCCGAAGGGGTTGCGGGGACGACGGGGTCCGGAGGGGACCAGCGCATCGAGCGTCGGTAAGGCGCGCGTCACCGCGGCGGCCTGGAGGAGCCCGCCGCCGCCGGGTTCGAGGGCGGCGGAGGCTGCCCGGTCGAGGGCTGCCTCGACGACGGCGGCGTCGGCCGGGTCGAAGTGCCCCTCGCGCTCGGCGCGGTCGAGGGCGTCGCGGACCGCGAGAGTCAGGATGCCGCCGTCGCCGGGCGCGGCGTCGGCCCGGCCAGAGGCGCGGGCGCGCGCCGCGTCGGCCTGGGCGAGCACGCCGCGCAGCTCGCCTATGCGGGCGACCGAGGCGTCCTCGGGGAGGTCCACGTCCGGCTCGACGGCGACGGCCGAGACGGGCGCCATGCCGGGCGGGAGCACCACGGGCCGCGTCGGGCCGTCCTCGGCGGGCTCGGCCCGGGTCCCGGGGGGCGCGGCGCTCGCGACCGGCGTCGTCTTCGAGGCGTAGCGGGCCTGCTCGGCGTAGAAGTCGGCGATCCCGCCCGCGGCGTCGGCGAGGGCCGCCTGGAAGCCGGGGTCCGCGAATGCCTCCTGCGTGAGGCTCGCCAGCTCCAGGGCGCCGTCGCGCTCGCCGTCGTCATCGCTCTCGGGGTCGAACACCTCGTCTTCGAGGTCACGGCCGGTGCGCTCGTCCTCCCGCTCGACCTCGCGCACCAGGTCGTCGAAGGTCCAGCGCGCCGAGTCCTGAAGCGCGTCCCGGGCGGCGTTCAGCGGGTAGCCGCGCTCGCCCGGGCGGACCCGAGTGTGGAGGTCGATCACCACGTCGGCCTGGAGGTTCCCCCGGTAGGCGCCGATTTTGAACTGGTGGAGCCCGTTCAGGCGGACGTAGTAGGCGCCGCGCCGATCTCCGGGCGGCCGGCGGTACGCCTTCACCGTGGCGTCGGTGCCTTCACCCCAGTCGCCGCCGCTGGCCACCTTCGAACCGCCTCGGCGGCTGAACAGGGGGCGGACTGGGGCGCCGTTGTAGGTGATCGTCAAGCCGGGCAGGTCGTTCGCGCCGAGCAGCTCGCGGATGCGGTCGTCCAGGGAGACGTAGCCCCCACGCGCGGGGTCCCAGGTCTCGTCGAACTCCTCGGCGACATCGAACACCGTGAGGCGGAAGCCCCGCAGGAACTCGGGGGCCTCGTGGACCTCGACCTCGGCGTCGGGGCCATTGCCGATGGCGAGGTTGTCGCGGGTGTGGAGCGTGAAGCGGAAGCTCGATGAGCAGCCCAGGATCACGGCCTTCGCCACGCCGAAGCCGCCCGCGGCCTCGCCGGAGTCGGCCGCGGCACGCTTGCCGCTCTCGCCGATCACCAGGAACTTCGACAGGATCTCGTCGGCGCTCAGGCCGATCCCGTTGTCCTGCCAGGTGAGGGCGCGACGGGACGGGTCCCAGGTCACGTCGAACCGGCCTTCGCCGGGGCGGAGCTGGTGGGAACGGATGGCGGCGCGCACCGCGTCGGCGCCGCCGTTCTGGAGGGCTTCGCGCGTGGCGAGCACGGGCAGGTCCCCCGAGGCGTACAAGGACCGCGTCAACATCCGCCAGACGACGCCCGCGTTGACGCCCGGGCGCCCACTCACCTTCGCGGCCATCGCCTCGACGACCTCGGCGCGACCGCCGAGGGCCGCGTGCAGGCGGGGCCAGTCGATGCGGAGCCGCCCGGCCGACCGGGCGGGCTGGCGGCGGACGGCGCGAAGGGCCTCGGTCACGGCGGGGCGGCGGCAGGCACAGGTCTCGGAGCACATCAGGCAGCCCTCGTGGTCGGGATGGCGACTGCATTGCGCCGAGCCGCGTCGGCGACGGCCTCGACGTCGAGCCCCGACGCGCGTAACCCGAGCAGGACCCGGTGCGCGACCATCACGGCTCGTCCGACGGCCGCGGCGAGTTGCGGAGGGACGGCGTTGCCGACCTGGAGGTAGCGGTCGTGGACCGTCCCCTGGAGCGGCCAGTCGTCGGGGAAGCCCTGGAGGGCGAGGCCCTCGTCCCACCCGATGCGCCGGATGCCCGCGACGAGGAAGGCGGCGTCGCTGGCCCGGTCGGGACCCCCGTTGAAGGAGTAGCCACTCGCGTGCGCGCGCGTGCCCTTCTCCTCCGTCGTCGTAAGGGTCGGGCTGGGCCGGTCGATCCTCCACGGCTCGGTGCAGGCCCGCCCGTGGGTGCCGTCGCAGGGATAGCAAGCGCGGCGGTCGCAGGTCCCCCGGTGCAGCGTGTCGCCGATGGCGTCGGCGATCGTGCGCCAGGGGAGGAGCCCCCGGGCCATCGCGTCGGCGTCCGCGGGGTCAGCGTGGGTCGGTGGCGGCGGCGCGTCGTCGAGGGGGAGCGGTCCCGCCCACAGGATGATCCGGCGGCGGCGTTGTGGCGTGCCGTAGTCGGCGGCGTCGAGGGTCCACCACCCGGCGAAGGGGAAGCGCGCGCGGACCTCGGGGACGACGCCGTGCAGCCAGTAGCAGCCGACGCACGAGGGACGGGCTCCCTTCCGACGGCATCCCTCCTCGTGGCGGGTCCAGCCGAGGACGTTCTCGGCGAGGAACCAGATGGGCCGCACGGCATCGACGGCGGCGAAGGTCCACGGCCAGCCGTCGCGGTCGTCGAAGGCGCCGCGCCGCTTCCCGGCGACGCTCCCAGGCTGGCACGGCGGGGAGGCCCACATCAGGTCGACCTGCCCGGCCCACGGCGACCAGTCCACGTCGCGCACGTCGGCCTCGATACCGGGGAGTCCCGCGGCGCGCAGGGTCGCTGTGGCGGCGGGGTCCCGCTCGACGCAGGCGAGGTGCCGCCAGCCGGCGCGGGCGAGGCCGAGCGCGGCGCCGCCGGCCCCGGCGAAGAGTTCGACGACGCGGGGGGTCCGGGGCTCCACCCCCTCTTGGCTCCCGGCCTGCCGTCTCCGGTCCCCCATCGCCGCGCCCTACCCGAGGTGCTGGTGCTGGGGGTCGGTGACGGGGTGGGAGTGGGCGATCCCGGTGAAGGTGTGGGTGTGGGCCGCCTGCGTCAGGGTCCGGTCGGCGGCGTAGACCGCGACGAAGCGGCGGGCACCGTTCGGGGCGGTGGTCGGGGTCACGGCGGAGTTCGTGCCGTCCCAGGTGCTCGCCTCGGTGATGCCGTCGACGGACAGCTCGCCGACGCCCCGGGTGTTGAAGTCCTTGACCCGGGGGACGGCCGCCGAGCCGACCCCGAGCTTCGAGGCCCGGCCGATGCTCGCCCCGGCGGCGTTGGCGCCCACGGCGCCCTTCGAGGCGGAGGTGACGGTCTTGAAGACCTTGGTCCCCACCACGGTGGCGCCGGGGTTGGCGACGATGACCTCGTTGACCGCCTGGTCGAACTGGTCGGTGCCGTTGACGGTCACGTTGCCCCCGTCCCAGCCGGCGGCGAAGGCGATCTGCACGGCGCGGGGGACGTCGGGGTTCGCGAAGGGGCCGGGGAAGTCATTCGCAGCGTCGTTCCCGGCAAAGGCGGCGTGGACGGAGGTGGTGTCGGGCGCGGCGGGCGTCCCGAGGTCCTGGGCCATCGACAGCACCGCGGCGGCGATGGCGGGCGTCTGGTTGTCGAGGGTGCCGGCGGCGGCGGCGTTGCCGACGGTGACGCCCGTCGCCGCGGCGCGGGTGGCGGGCGGGGCGTCGGGCTGGGCGTCGAGCAGCGCGTAGACGCTCGCGGTGGCGGTCACCTGGGGGTTGCCGGCGCCGTTGCGGTGGGCGATGCCGACGACCACCCGGACCCGGGGGAGGATGGGGCCGACGGCGGCCTCGTCGAGGTAGCCGGTCAGCAGGCCCAGGTTGTCGGTGGCGTCGAGGAAGAGGTTGCCGGCCCCGGCGTTCGCCCACGGGCCGGCGGCGCCGATGGCGTGGTCGACGCGGCAGTCGAGGTTGGCGTTGGCGGCCCGGGCGGTGACGTCGAGGGCGGCGCGGAGCTGGGCCCCATCAAAGTCCACCGGGAGCAGGAAGGCGTACTCCTTCCGGGACCCGTCGCCGTTCGAGGCGAGGGCGGCGTCGGCGTCGAGGAGCTGGAGGGAGGGGGCCTGCTTCGGGTGGGCGTAGCTCTCCCAGGTCAGGGCGGGGACGGCGGTGAAGGTCACCTGGGGGTTGCCGGCGCCGAGGCGGCTCGTCACCGTCAGCAGCACCCGGAGGAAGGGCAGCAGGGGACCGGCGCTCCGCGCGCTCGCCGCCCCGGACAGCAGGGCGACGTTGTCGGTGGCGTCGTTGACCTGGGCCGCGGCGCCCACGTTGGCCCAGGGCCCGGCGGCCGAGGGCCCGTGCTGGAGCTGGGCCTGGATGTCGCAGTTGGCGTCGCGGGCGGTGAGGGGAAGCACCACGCGGACGCGGGGCGCCGAGAACCACTTCAGGGGGCCGAGGGCGGTCTGGGCGGCGGCGCCGTTCGCCGCGCTGCGGTAGACGACGGGCTGGCCGTCGGGGGTGAGGCGGGTGTACGGCATGGTGGTCTCCAGGTCCCCGGGCGGTCAGGCCAGGCGGACGGGCGTGTCCCCGAGCTGGGGGTCCTTCAGGATGGCGGTGCGCCGGGACAGGATGTCCCGGTACAGGTCGATGGAGCCGGCGTGCAGGTGCCACTCGCGGCCCACCGCCACCCATCGCAGCCGCCCCGACGAGGGCGACTCCGGCGGGGTGGTGCGGCGGGCGCGGTCGGCGGCGCCTTGGGCGTAGGCGGCGAGGAGGTCGCGGTAGGGCACCGAGACCGCGCGGCCCGTGGCGGTGTAGGCGGCCCTCACCTTCGCCGCGACCTGGTCTGCCGCTCCGGCGCCCTGCTGGACGGCGGTGTCGAAGAACAGGGCCAGGGCCCGCTCGGTCGGGACGTTGAGGCCCCGCGCCACCTTCTCCGCCGCCCGGAGGTGCTCGCCCTCGCGGGCCACCCGGTCCTGGACCCGCTGGAACGGCGGGTGCCGGCCAGCGGCGCGGAAGCGGGAGAGCCAGGGCTCCTGCCAGAGGTGGGCGCCGTCGACCTTCGCCATCCCCCCGGAGTTGGCGGCCTGGAGGAGCGCCGCCCACGAGGGGCCGAAGACCCGCCGGAACCCGTCCGGGTCGGTGGCGTACATCTCGGCGAGCAGCCTCGCCAGCGTGCGGCGGTTCCACTGGAGGATGCCGAAGCTGACCCCGGCCCCGTCCCGGTTCGGGTTGACGGCGTCGTACCCGCCCTCGTGGCGCATCACGCGGGCGATCACTCGCGGGACCCAGGTCATGCGGCTCACCAGCGCGCCGCCCGCGTCGCGGACGGCGTCGGAGAGGGTGTCGGCGACCCGGCCGGGGAGGGAGGGTGCGTCCGCGAAGGGGCCGTTGCCGGGGGGAGGTGCATCCACCGGCACCGGGCCGGCCTCTCGGCGACCCGAGGCGGCGGCGAGGACGAGCACGCCGACCGCCCCGGCTCCACCCAGGAGCAGCACGCCCCGGCTCCGGCCAGGCATTACGCGGCCTCCTCAGCATGGGCGGCGTCCCCCGCGGTCTTCCGGGCGGCAGCGAGCACGTCGCGGGGCAACTTGCGGCCCCACCAGTACTCCCCGGCCTCGGCCAGCTCGGTGAACTTCAGCCCCGACGCGGGCGCGAGGGCCAGGAATTCCTGCCACCCCGCGCGGTTCGGCGGCAGCACGTCGCCGTCGAGCAGGCCCCGGCCCCGGCCGACGGTCAGCTTCCCGCCGACCACCACCGGCACCTTCTGGTCGTCGACGTAGTAGGGGCTCGCCTCGGCCATCGAGCGCACGACCCGCCCGGCCATCCGCGGCCACCACTTCTCCACCCAGGCGTCGGACGCGAGCGCCCACCCGAGCGTCGGCCAGTTGCCCCAGCGGCGCAGGTCCCTCTCGATGCGGGCGACCACGGCCTGCTCCGTGCGGGCGTCGTCGTCCTCGGGCCAGATCGGGGACAGGTGCTCGGGCCTGAGGCCCAGGGCCGCGACCTGCTCCACCTTCTGCGACGACCAGGAGGCGGACCCCGCCTCGCGGACGGCGACCTCGGTGCCGCGCACCTTGCCGAACTCGGCGTAGGTGACCCGGTCGGGGTTGAACGGCGACGGCGTCCCGACCCGCAAGCCCTCGTACACCGGGGCCTGGCCGTCCGGGGGCACCAGCACGTCGGTGTCGCGGACGGCGTACATCCACTCGGCCCACGGCCACGCCGAGGGGTCGACCTTGGCGAGGTCCTTCAGCCGCTCCTCGCCTTCGAGCCGGAGCCGCGCCGCCTCGGTCGGATCGTCCACCCCCTCGGCCTTGCGGAACCGGGCGTTCGCCGACTTGAGCAGCCGGGCGGCGTCGGCGGCGACCTTCTTCCGCGCCTCCTCCTCCCGGCGGGCGCGCACCTCGGCGAGACGGCGGGCCGTCTTCTCCGGGTCGCGGGAGATCAATAGAAGGATCTCCTCGGGCCCCAGCTCCATCTGGGCGCCGGGGTTGTTGGTGTCCCGGGCCTGGGACTGGAGCAGCTCGGTCATCCAGCCGAGCTTCCCCTGGATGAGGTTGAACCTCAGCCCGTCCTGGCTCCGCCGCGCGAAGTAGTAGTTGATCTCGATGGTCTGCAGCGTGTTGCCCTGGCGCACCCCGCGGCCGTTCCGCTGCTGGAGGGTGGCCGGCTCCCACGGCAGGTCCAGGTGGTGGATCGCGCAGGTGCGGGTCTGGAGGTCGATCCCCTCGTAGGCGATGGCGTTGGCGATCACCACGTCGTACAGCGGCGCGAGCCCGTCCTCGGGGGCGCCGTTGAACTCCCTCGCGATCCGCTGCCGGTCGGCGGCGGCCTTGGCGGTCACGGCGTTGAGAACGGCGATCCGGCCCTCGGGTATGCCCGCCTCGACGAGGACGGCCTTGACCCAGGCGTGGGCGGCGACGTTGTCGACGAAGACGATGTGGCCGCAGGTCCGGTTGGCGGCGACCTTGCGGGTCAGGGCGTCGAACTTCGGGCTGTGGGGGTTCACATCCCCCGACTGCGCGCTCTTCCAGTCGTACCCCTCGTCCAGGTTCGGGTGGATGGCGACGAGGGCCATCCGGGCGAGCAGGCCCAGGATCACCGACTTGTCCTGGAGGCTCGTCGAGCTGAGGGCCTGCTCGATCTTCGCGACGTAGAGGTCGTACTTGGCGTCCTGGGCGGCGTCCATGTCGACCTCGACGACCTGGACCCGGGGCTCGGGGAGCTTGAGACCGACGTCCTCGGCGGTCTTGAACTCGCCGTAGCGGAAGATGGTTTCCCTGAGTTCGTGCAGGTTCTGGAACCCGGTGACGGCGCTCCGCTCCTCGACCTCCATCTTCGTGTTCACCACCGGCTTCAGCTCGATGCGCAGGTAGCGGTCGATGAACTGCTCGGGGTCGCGGATCCCCATCCGGCTCCAGGCATCATGGTCGACGTACTGGATGAGGTTGTAGAACTCCAGGGGGCTGTTCTTGGCGGGGGTGGCGGACAGCTGCACCACGCCGGCGCCGCCCGTCCTTCGGCGCACGGCGGCGCAGCGGAAGTCGAGCTGCCAGGCGCGGTTGCTGCCCTCGCCCGCGTTCCCCATGAACCGGGGCACGCCGCCCTCGCGGGCCTCGGGCAGGTACAGGTTCTTGAAATTCTGCGCCTCGTCCACGATCAGCAGGTCGATGCCGATGTCGTCCCAGGCGATCCCGGGGTCGTACTCCCAGCCCTCGCGGATCTCCATCGTCTCGGCGACCCAGGCGGAGACGCCCTCCTTGAGGATGGCGCGCTGCCGCTCGGTCAGCGTCTTCATCTGCATCGCGTTGCGCTGGCGGAGCTTCACCTCCCGCTGGATGGCCTCGGTCTGCTCAGCGTAGGCGCGGACGGCGGCCTCGTTCATCCGCGTCCGCTCCAGGGCGGAGTAGGTGAGGAGGACCACGTCGAACTCCCCGCCCTGGAAGCGGGTCCACTTCTCGGCGCGCTCCTGCGGGGTGTCGGTGTCCGACGTCACCAGCCCCTTGCGCTCGCCCCGGGCGATCACCTTCCGCTTCGAGCCGATCACGGCGATGCGGTAGTCGGGGAGGACGCGGCGGATGTCGGCCTCCCACTTCCACACGATGCTGTTCGGGACCAGCACCACCGGACGGCGGCACCAGCCCTCCTGGCGGGCGCGGGCGAGGACGGCGATCCCGGTGTAGGTCTTGCCGACGCCCACGTCGAAGGCGACGAGGCCGCCGCGGTTGGCGAGGACGCGGCGGGCGCCCGCGATCTGGTGGGGGTGGAGGCGGGGGCCTTCCTTCGCCCACCTCACGATGTGGAGGGGTTCCGAGGCGTAGGTCGGCGCCTTGAAGCCCTGGAAGGAGCGGTTGTACGCCTCCTCGACCCGCGCCCGCCGGCCCTCGTCGGCGCCGATCCACGCGCGGAAGGACTGGTCCCACTCGGCGGCCTTCTGGAGGCGCACCTCGTCGATGTTCTCGTCCTTCTTCTTCTTGGGCGAGAAGACCGTCTTGTCGTGGTTGATCCAGCCGATGCACCAGATGGTCTCGGCCCCGAGGTCGGTGGAGCCCTCCTCGATCTCGGCGTACTCGACGCCGGAGGGGACGACGAGCCCACCGTCCCTCACGAGGTGGACGGGGCCGTAGTACTGGTTGAGGGTGGCGGAGAGCCAGCCCTCGACGAGGTCGAGCGGGATCCAGCCCTGCCGAGGGGAGACCCCGCCGATGTCGTCGTAGACGGCGGGGGCGATCTCCTGGAGGAGCCTGCGGGCCTGGGCGGCGGCGGTCTCGTCGCCGCCGTCGGCGCGGGCCCGGGCGCGGTCGTACCGGGGCCAGAGGTGGCCGGTGTAGTAGTGCTCGCCGGGGACGAGCTGGTCCCAGGCGTCGCCGTCCCGGCACCAGCCCGAGGCGAGCACCGCCGCCACCGCGGCGTCGGGCTCCATCGTCCCGCCGGCCTTGCGGTGGAAGGCCAGGAGCCGGTCGACGGGGAGGGTGCGGGCCTGGCGGTACAGCATCGCCGCCTGGGCGACCACGTCGTCGGGGCGGCCCCGGTAGCGGGGGCGGTAGACGGGCTTCGTCTCCAGCGAGGCGATCAGCTTCCCGGAACGCTGGAACGCGGACAGGAACCGCTCGGCGCCGGTGACGCCCTGGCCGGCGAGTCGCTGAAGGTCGACCTTCGCCCAGGGGTTGCCGTGGGCGCGGGACCAGGCGAGGAGCGCCTCGTGCAGCTCCGGCCAGAGGAGGGACGGCTCCTCGGAGTCCTCGGCGGCGAGGGCGGCGAGGAAGGCGTCGACCCGGAGCCCGAGGTGGACGGCCGAGGCCAGCTCCTCGGGCAGGCCCTCGGTGTCGGCCTGGACGTGGCGGGCGACGCCGACCCGGCCGCCGCGCACCGTCCGGGGC
Source organism: Myxococcota bacterium (assembly GCA_023150875.1). Taxonomy (GTDB): domain Bacteria; phylum Myxococcota_A; class UBA796; order UBA9615; family JAKLKC01; genus JAKLKC01. The sequence goes on from JAKLKC010000044.1 coordinate 30,023, forward strand.
ACCTCGACCGGCGCGAGCACGCACGCGCCGCACATCGGGCGCTCGACGAGGTCGGGCAGGCGGGTGAACTCCCCCTCGACCTGGTAGCCGAAGCGGGGCTTGCTGGTTTGGTCGTCGTCCCCGGCGTCCCGCCCGACCTCGCGGCCGAGGACGTGCTCCGGGTGCTCGTCGAAGTACCGGCCCTCCAGGATGGAGCGGTCCTCCTCGGCGACCTCGGTGAGGGTGCCGCCCCGGGAGCGGAAGAAGAGGAGGTCGGTCACCAGCAGCGCGCCGGGGAACAGCTTCGAGGGCAGCCGGTAGGCGGCGGCGAGGTGGTGGCGCCGGAGCACCTTCTCGCGCAGCGCCACGTTCCGCTCGGCGCGGCCGGTCAGGAAGCCGTAGGGGACGAGGTAGACGCCCAGGCCCCCAGGGGCGAGCAGGTCCAGGCCCCGCCGCATGAAGTAGGCGTATGCCTGCTTCTCCCGGTAGACGCGGTCGGGGTCCTCGGCGACCGCGGCGCCGCGCTGGCCGTAGGGCGGGTTCGACACCACGAGCTGGACGCGGCCCTCGTACTCCGCGGCGTGCTCCCGCACCCACCGCTCGAACGGCCCGACGTACAGCGCCAGGTCCGAGCGGATCGCCGAAAGCATCCGGGACGACAGCTCGGAGTACTCGACGGCGAGCCACTCCACCGCGTCGAACCCGGGACCGGAGAGAGCGCGGACGAAGCGCCCGATGCCAGCGGACGGCTCCAGGGCCAGGACACGGCCTCCCGCTCCGGGCAGGGACGCGAGGCCGGGCAGCAGCGGCTTCACCACCCGCGCCACCTCGGCGGCGACCTTGGTGGGGGTGTAGTACTCGTGGATGAGGCCCCGCTCCTCGGGGACGGGGAACCCAGCCGGGAAGTGCGGCGAGGCCGATTCGATGGAGAGCCCGCCCCAGCCGGAGTAACCGGCGAGGACCCGCCGGTCGGCGTCGGTCATGTCCTCGGGGTGCTTCGAGGCCGCGACCCGCATCGCCTCCAGGTTGGCGCGGGTGCGCTTCGCCGCGGTCCACTCCTCGGGCGGCAGCGCGTCGTCGTTGGCGGACGCCCGCCCCCCGAGGTGGTGGTCCAGGATCGCGACCAGCGTGCGCCGATGCCGGTACAGGAAGCCGTCCAGATAGGCGGGGGTGATCCCGACCGGCAGACGGGTCCGCACCACCGACGAGATGCGGTCGAGCAGGACCTCGGAGGCGGCAGTCACAGCGTCCCTCCCCGGGCGACGCGCTCCAGCATCTCGCGGTCACGGTCGCTCAGCTCGACGCGGATGGTCAGCCGCACGCCCCGGCCGAGCAGGTACGCCCCCCACACCAGGGCGCCGTAGGGGCCGAGGGTGAGGAGGTAGTCGAGGGTCGGCGCCGCGCCGGGCACCGGGGCGGCGGGCAGGGCGTCCTCGGCTGCGAAGGCCCCGAGGCCCGACAGCAGCAGCAGCGCCGGGCCGACGAGCAGGAGGAGGGGCCTCATGCCGCCGGCCTCCCCGCCAGCGCCGCCTGGATGGCGCTCGCGAAGGCGTCGAGGAGAGCCTTGTCCTTCTCCGGGTCCGCCTCGGCCGATGCGACCGGCGCCGGAGCGGGAGCCCGCGCGGGCGCCGGGGGCCGGCGCGGGAGCTCCGTGTCGCGCACCTTGCCGGGCTTGCTGGCGCGCGGGTGGGGCGGCGCCGTTTCCGGCCGCTTGCCGGTCAGCCCGAGGGAGGTCTGCCCCGCCCCGCAGGACTTCGCCGCCCGGGCCGCCGCGAGGGCCACCTTCTCGCCGACGTGCCGCACCTGGCGGGCCGCGTCCCAGGTCCGCCCCTCGGCCAGCGCCTTCCGCGCCGCCTCGTAGGCATCCGTCGCCCGCCGGACCGCGGCGATCGCCTCGTCCCGCTCGGCGCCCCGGCATAGGGGCGAGCGGACCAGCGCCTGCCCGTGCCGGATGAGGGCGCGGGCCCGCTGGAGGTGCAGCGTGGCCTCGGCGGTCGTCTTCCACCCCCGCTCCCACTCCGCCAGCCCCGCGAGCGCCTGGGCGTCCTTGCGGGTGATCTCCGCGATCCGCCTCAGCTCCTTCGGGCCCTCGGGCAGGTCCAGCGGCGGCTCGGCGTCTGCCGGAGGCACCACCGTCACCCCCGGCATCCCCGTCAGACCGAAGCCCGAGGCGATCCCCTCCTCCACGGTCGCGGCGGGCGGCGGGGGCGCCGCCGCCTTCTTCTTGTTCTTGCGCGGGGCGGGCTCCTTCAGGCGCTCGGTGGGGTCCTTCCGCTCCCGCGGGGGGCGGAGCGGGTGCGCCTGGGCGTACTCGGCATCGACGGCGGCCCGCTTGCGGGTGTCGCGGAACGAGCACGCCTCACTGACGAGTCGCATGGCCCCGGCGACCGCCTGGTCGATGGCCTGGCCGAGGGTGGGGACGCCCTCGCCGTTCGCCTCGCCGGCCCCGGAGAACCACCGCTCCGCCCGGCTGAACGCCCACTTCCACCCTTCGCCGGGGCGGCTCTCGATCCGGAGCGTGCCGTAGGTGGCGATCCGCCGCTCCAGGAAGAGGCGGGGCCGCTCGTCGTCGCAGAGCATGTGCCCGCGCCAGGTCCCGCGCAGGAGCGCCGGCCCGGCCTTGGGCAGGGCCTTCTGCTCCGTCCGCACCAGCGCCACCGCCTCGGCGGGGGTGATGGCGAAGGCCGGCGCCTCGGGAGCGTCCTGCCCCTCGCCCTTCCAGAAGGTCGCGGACGCGCCGCCCTTGGCGAGGTGGACGAGGACGCCCCGCGCGTTGTCCGGGCGCAGGACGAGGGCGAACTCCCCGCCGCACGCCTTGCCGTAGGCGCGGATGAGGCGGGGGCGGTCCTCCTCGGCGCCGACGATGCTGAGCGCGAAGCGCCTGGGCTTGGAAGTCTCGGTGGCCATGGTCAGGTCCCCTTCTTCATCAGGACGGGGATGGCGAAGGCCCCCGCCAGCACGGCGAGCGCCCCGAGCGCCCACCAGCCCGCGACGCCGTCCGCGGGCGGGTCCTCGGGCAGCGTCGACTCCTGGAGGGTCCGGCCCTCCTTCGACGCCTCGACCCGGGCGCGCAGCTCCTCGAGCTGGAGCGCCGTCTGCTCCCGCAGGTTGGTCGTGTAGTCGAGCGCCGCGACCGCTGCGACGACGCCCGCCACGGTGAGGCCGAGGGCGCCGATCACGAGCACCACCGCCGGGAGCGCCCCGAACGCGGGCTTGCCCGCCTGGTCCGAGTTGCCGTAGACGCCGGTGGCGAGGTCCCACCAGCGGGCGTTGAGCCGGTTGAAGTTCGCCACCGCGGGCGCGTGCTCGGGCGTGCCCTCCAGGTGCCGCAGCGCGTGCTTGATGGCGTCGAGGTGGCCGCGAGCGACGGCGAGGTTCTCCAGGGAGCGGGACGCCGCCGGGCGAAGCGCTTCGGGATCCCGCCGCACCGCGGCGCCGAGCCGGCGGACCTGCTCGTCGAGCCAAGCCCGCCAGTTCCCGCCCCAGGAGGCCATCGCGTCCGCCCAGGTCGCCATCGCTCAGCCCCCGCACCGGCCGCCGCAGCGGTCGCAGCCGAACAGGCCCTCGAAGTCGTCGCCCTCCACGTCGACCTCGGCCTCGGCGTCCACGTCCACCGCGGCCCGCGCCCCGCCCCGCGGCATCGGCAGGCGGGGGGCGCCCGGGAGCCCGGGGAACCCGCCCCGACCCCGGGAGCCGCCGCGGGCCATGCCGCGGCCCGGGCCGCGCGCCGTCCCTCGGGCCTCGACCCGCACTCCGAGCGAGGCGGTCGCGCCCTTCAGCATCGCCTGGGCCAGGCGCTCCGTCGGCGCTCCCGCCGCCACTGCGTCCGCCGGGACCTCGCCCACGAGGTACAGGCCCGGACGCAGCTCCAGGACCGCCGCCCGGTAGCCGGCCTTCGCCCGCACCTGGACGTGCTCGCCCACGGGCAGCGACGGACCCCAGGACGGGGCGGACTGCGCCGATGCGGAGGCGGGGGCCGGGGACGCCCCGCCCGAGGGTCGCCCCGTCGGGAACGCCGGCCGTCGCCGCCTCGGACGCCGCTCGGCCCCGAACTCCCGGGCCCGCTGTCGCCTTCGGTACTCGCTCATCGCGATCGCCTTCCGCAGCCTCATCAGGCGGCCCTCCGGAGCGGGCGGGGAGGCTGCCGCCGCCGCTCCCGGTGCATGCCGAGCCGGACGCTCGGGTCGTCGCGGAACCACTTCCCGCCCACCCGGTACCGGACGATGCAGTGGTAGAGCCCGGGGCGGTTCACCGGGCTCCGGGTCCGCAGCATCACCTCGGCGAGGATGCTCGCGGGTCGGGTGCGCTGCGCCTCGGCGTACCCCCCGTCCCCGGGCCGGAGCGACTTCCACCCCCGCGCGAGCAGCTCGCCCGCCCGCGCCGCCGCCAGCCCGTCGCAGTCCTCGTGACCCTGGGCCAGCAGGTTGATGTAGTCGCACCAGGTCTCGTCCCGCTCCCGGCGGTACACCACTCCCGCCTCGTACAGCCCCGGCAGGTCCGGGCGGGCGCGCAGGATCCGGGCGTTCTCCCGGGCCAGCCAGTTGAGCAGCCGCAGCGCCGCGCCCTCGTCGAAGCTGAGCTTGACCGCGATCCGCATGGTCAGATCCCTAGCCCGAAGATGAGGGTGACGATCTCCGCGACGCCGAGGCCGGTGACGCGCACCGAGTCGGCGGTGCCGACGTAGACGAAGCGGCCGTTGAGGGAGCCGACGCCGTGGCGGCTCTTGACGGTGCCGAAGCCGTTGACCAGCTCGACGACGGCGGCGCTGCCCTGGAGGCTGGAGACCGCCTGGAGGGTCTGGGCGAAGTTCGGGACCGGGGTCGAGGGGGTGGCGGGGGTGAGCTGGACCTCGAACTGGTTGCGGGTGGTGGCGTACTCGTCGGAGACGCACACCATGACCTCGTTCTCCTTCGAGGAGCGGTTGGCGACGAGGACGTCGACGGCGCGGGCGATGACGCACACACGGGTGCTGCGGGCGACCGAGACCGAGACCGCGTTCCCCTTGCCGCCTCCGCCCGCCCAGCGGATGAGGGCGTCGAAGGGGGCGCCGCCGAGCAGCTCGACGAGCCGGGGCCAGGTCCCGCCCGCCTCGCCGGTGAGGACGGGGACGAGCGTGGGGGTCCCGGGCGTGCCGAGGGACGTGGGCACCGCCGCGGCGAGCCGCTTCACGTCGCTGGTCGTCGAGAGGCGGCAGACGGCGGGGACCATGCGCGGCTCCGGGACGCAGGAGGTTGGAGGGGCATCCTCGCCCCGAGGTCATGCCCACCGCTGCGGGAGCCCGGCCGGCACTCGTCCGACCGGACCCCCGCGCGGGGGGCTCAGCACTTGGGCGCGGGCTTCTGGCCGATGAAGGCGGCCCGGGCGGTGACGGTCGCAGCGGCGCTGGCCTCCAGGTTGCCGGCGACGAGGATGTCCCGGCCGCCGCCGAGGTTCTGGCCCTTGACCAGGTCCTTGGTGAACGCGGTGGCCCCGAAGAGGCTCACGTCCACGCCGTTCGGGTCGCTGAAGATGAGGCGGTCCCCGAAGAAGACGCTGGTGATGGTGCCGCTGGCGGTGCCGGCGGTCGTGGACACGGTGACCTTCAGGTCCTCCGCCTTGAAGTCGTGCTGGAGGCGGATGGCCATCGAGAAGGGCAGGGTCCCCGCCGCGCCGAACACCGCCGAGGCGACGCCGTTGACGAGGGTCTTCGCCCACTTGCGGCTCTTGGACGACCGGCGCCGGCTCTTGGTGCGGCCCTTGGTCTTCTTGCGCCGGCGGGTGGCCCCGAAGTCCCCTTCGCCCTCGACGTCGTCGCCGACCTCGTCGTCGTCGCCCTCGAAGTCGTCGTCGCCCTCGAAGTCGTCGTCGCCCTCGAAGTCGTCGTCGCCCTCGAAGTCGTCGTCCCCGAAGTCGGGGTCGTCGTCCCAGTCGTCGCCCCCCGAGAACTCCTCGTCCCCGGCGAACTCGCCCCGGCGGATGGAGTCGGTGTCCACCACCAGCTCGCGGGTGTGGCGGTCGCCGTACACGCGCCCGGTGCCCAGGTAGTCGAGCTTGCTGCTCATCGTCGTCTCCTTCGTCGTCCCTCGGCTCAGGCGGCCCGCGCCCGGGCGAAGCGGTTGTGGGGGTTCACCCGGCCGGGCATCCGGCGGCGGGGCTGCTCCTCGGTGGTGGCCTCCTCCCCGCGCACGCCCGGCTCGGGCGTCAGCAGCACCTCGCGGACGGGGCCGGCCAACTCGCCGCGGATGACGGGGCCGGTGGCGGGGGCCGCGGCTCCTGCCGGCTTGCCGGACTTCTCCGCCAGGGTGCGCCCGGCGTTCACGGCCACCGAGGCGAGCCAGGACCCCATGATCCCGTTGCCGAGGGACAGGGCGTGCTCGCCGCCCTTGCCCGAGATGGACTCGTAGAGCCCGTACCCCTGGGCGAGGATGGCGGCCGGGGCGCGCAGGTCGACGCCGCCGAGCTTGAGCTTGTCGGCCCCGAAGTAGCCCTCGGCTAGGGACGCCAGGAACAGGCTCCCCTGGGTCTCGGCGGTGTGGACGACCAGGGCCCCGGTCTCCGCGACCGCCTCCTTGGTCTTGTCCGCGCGCCGGGTCAGGCTGGCGATCTTGCCGACCGCCTGGGAGAGGGCCCCCTTCGCCTTGTTGTCCGGCACCTTCCCGCCCTTCATCGCGGTTTCGAGTGCGGTTCCCATGAACGTGCCTCGCGGTTCGGGTGGAGGGCCCGGCCGATGGTCCGGCGCCCGTCTCTGGCCCTCACCGTAGCCACCCAAGTCCCCGTCCGGCCAAGGGAACCGCTGACCACATCGCCCTGGCGGCGGGGCGCCCGGACGTGGTCAGCGGCCCCCCGGAGCGCGGTCAGCACCTCGTCGCGGCGGGGTCAGCGCGTGGTCAGGAAGGGAGCGGGGTGCGGTCAGCGGCGTGGTCAGGAGCGCTGACCACGGCCTGAACATGTGGTCAGCGGTACTTGTTGCCCGCGGAGGCCGGCCTCCGCATCCTGACAAGCGCGACAGCGGAAGGAGGTGCGTGGACGCCGATGGCTTCGCCTTCACCGGCCTCGACATCATCGAGCAGCGGCTCCGCCGCGACGCCCGCAAGATCGGCTACCTCAGCCTCCAGGACCGCACCGTCCGGGGCGCCGACGAGCCCGTCGGCCGGTTCGACTTCGACGAGAGCGATGCCGCCCCGTACCTGATCGAGCCTCTCGGGGCGGACGACGACGCGCCGCCGCCCGAGGGCGACGACGACCTCCCCGATGTCGAACGGGAGGAGCCCTCCCGCGACCTGACGTCCGAGGACCTCGCCGCCGCCGCGTGCCGGTGGCTGCGGGAGACCGCGACCCACAACACCGTCGGCGAGCGTTCCCGCCGGTTCCGGGTGCGGGTGTTCGGCCCCAAGGGGCACGACTTCCTCTTCTCGGCGACGTTCGTCTGCCACAACTCCGACGAGGACGACGAGGCAGACGCGCCGCTGAAGCTCCCCGAGATGCCGTCGCCGACCTGGGATCAGGCGGTCACCGACGCCGCCTGGAAGCCGCTGAAGGCGCTCGGGGACGGCTACGCCCAGTTCATGAAGCTGGTGATGGGCACGGTCGGCCAGTTCCAGGGCCTCAACAACTCGATGCACGCCCGGCAGCACCGCCAGCTCCGGGAGGCCCAGGACCAGGTCGAGCAGCTCGTCGCCTCCATCCTGGAGTTTCGCGCCGCCCAGGTGGAAGCCCAGGAACAGCGGAAGGCCGACGAGCACCAGTCGGACGCCCGCACCGAGCTGGCGCGCCAGGCGATCAAGCAGCTCGGCGACGCGGCGCAGGCGTTCGTGCTCGCCCGCGGGCTCCCGCCCGATCTGGCGGAGGTGTTCGGTGCCCTCGGCACCAGCCCCGAGCTGATGGCGACGCTGCGCGAGCCGACTGTCCGCGCCCTCATGAAGGACCCGGACAACCTCCGCGGCCTCGCCGCGATGCTCCGTGCCGCCGGAGCCCAGGCCGCCTCCGCCCAGGCCACCGCCAACGGCGCCGCCCCCGAGCCCACCCCCACCCAGGCCGCCGCGGGTTGACCCGCCCGGCCGAAGGAGCCCCGATGCCGACCCCCTCCGCCGCGAACGACACCCCCCGCCGCCGCTCCGCGCCGCCCTGGCTGGAGGCGGCTCGGGAAACCTGGGGCGAGACCTTCGGTGCGAAGAGCCCGAGGGCCCTCGGCGCCGCCCTCGACGACTGGAGCGAGCTGTCCGTCGACGAGCAGACCTTCACGATCGGCCGCCTGCTGTTCCTGAACCTCCTCGCCCACCGCACCACCCAGCGCCTCCTGGAGCGGGTCGTCGCCGCGCTCGAAGACGTCGCCGACGCCCTGGACGAGGCCGAGGGCCAGGCCGGCGAGGAGGACGAGGTCGCGCCCGCCCCCGCGCCGGCCGACGCGGGCGGCGGCGAGCCGCCCGAGCCCCCGGCGGCGCCGGCCGCGTCCGCGGTCGCCGCGGAGCCCGCCGTCGAGGTCGAGGTGCTCGACCCGGAGGAGACCACCCCCTTCGACCAGGAGGACGCCGCGTGACCACCGCCCTCGCCCCCGCGGGCGCCGACCGCTCCCTACGGGTGGACCTGACCCTCCCGGTGACCCGGATCGGCTTCGGCGCCTTCTCCTTCGACCCGGTCCAGAGCCTCCTCGGCGCCCCGCTCGCCGACGTGCTGTCCCCGGTGCTCCGTTCCCCGCCCTGGCGCCGGCCGTCCCCCTCGGGCGTGGCGGTGGACGTCTACCCCGTCGCCCTCCCGGACGGCGAGGGGGCCTCCCTCACCCTCGGCCAGTTTGGCGAGGTCGGGTTCCGCAATGACGGCGGCACCTTGGTGCTCTCCGTCCCCATCCCGATGGCGGGGTGGGCGGCCCGGCAGCTCGGGGATGCCGTCGTGGGCGGCCCGGTGCGCCGCGACGCCCTCGACGGGGGCGCTGCCGTCGCCGACTTTTGGGTCCGCCTCCGCCCCGGGACGCGGCGGTCCCTCCCCCTCGGGACCCTCGGCGAGCTGGGCGTCGAGGCGGCGGAGTAGGCCATGCCCCTCGCCGTCCTCGACATCCAGCACCGGGGCAAGCCCGGGCGGTGGGCCGACCGGGGCGCCGTCGCCTTCGGGGTAGAGGAGGTCGACCTCACCCACCGCTACGCCCTCGCCGCCGACAAGGAGCTGCGGCGGCTCGGTTGGGAGGCCGCCATCCTCGCCGACGGCGCGTACCGCGACCGCTGGGCTCGCGCCGACGCCTACGGCGCCCTCGTCTACGTCGCCTGCCACGTCGACGGGGGCGGCGGCGACCGCGGCACCGTCTTCTACGACGCCCGCAGCGCCCGCGGTCCGAAGCTCGCCGAGTCCGTCGCCGACGCGCTTCGGAACATCGTTCCCTGGCCCGTGCTCCCCCGCCCGACCGTACCTGGCGACCGCGCCTTCAACACCATCTCCGGCGTCCGCGCCGTCGCCCTCTGCTACGAGCCCGGCTTCGTCGACTGCCCCAACGAGCCCCACCGGGCGCTCCTCGTCGAGCGCGCCGAGGCGCTCGGGATCGCCCTCGCCCGCGGCATCGCGTCCTGGGCGAAGGCGCCCGGCCCCACGCCCCGACCTGTCTCTGCCCCCAACTCCGTCACCCGATGAGGAGGACCGTCCCCATGATCCGCTCCCTGAACCCGCTCGCCCTCACCCTCGCCGCTCTCGCCCTCTCCGGCTGCGCCACGTTCGGCCAGTCGAGGACCGCGCAGGCGGTGATCGCCGCCGCGGCCGCCCCCGCCGAGGACCTCGCCGTCGCCGCCCTGGAGGCAGAACTGGCGGCGCTCCCCGCCGACCCCGCCGGCCTCCACGCCTGGTGCCTCTCCGCCGGCCTGACCGAGGACGAGGCCGACCTCGTCGTCACCGAGGCGGGCGGGGAACTCGCCGCCGCCCTCGGCTCCCTCCCCCGCTACATCGACGGCGGCGCGTTCGGCCGCCTCGCCCTCTCGGCGCTCGCCGGGGAGCGCCCGGAGGTCGTCGGCCCCCGCGAGGCGGCGCGGTTTCTTCTCGCGTGGGCCATGGAACACCTGACCGGACGCAGTCATGGGAGTGAACACCAGCCCTAACCAGCGACTCGCCGGACCTGTTCGTGGCGCTACGCGTGGCACTACGCGTGGCACTTGCGCCATGACTTCGCTGGCGATATCCTCGCGCGATGAGCCGGACAGGTCGCCGAACCCGTCCGGCCATCGGGGTAGGGGGCCGCCATGCAAGACCAGCGCCAGCATCCCTTCAACAGCAAGGCTTGTGCCCTGGCAGTCGCCCCGCTCCTACTGTTCCTCGTTCTTCCCACCGTTAGCCTGGCCGAGTACGACGGCCCCGACCTCAAGGTCCCCGTCGCTGGTGGCTATCAGTGGAAGGTCAACGTCATGGTTGGAGATCTCGGTGGGGCTGGGGATAGCTACCATACCGGGGACAACTACTACTCAATCGATTTCGACAACAACTACTGGGAAGATGGCAACAACAGCGACCTGGATGCTCAGGATCCGCCCATCGACGTGTATGTCATCGCTGCCGCGGCGGGAACCGTAAGCCACGCCACCTCTGCAGGTGACTACTGCGAACAATGGGGAGATGACTGCTTCGTCAAAATCGACCATGGGGGGGGGTATGTCACCGTCTATCGACACATGAAGGACGACTCCATTGTCGTCGAGGAGGGGCAGTGGGTCGAGCAGGGCCAGCCATTGGGAGTGATGGGGACCACTGGTGAGAGTGGTGGGATTCACCTCCACTTCCAGATTGAGGTGAAGGTTTGCGAAGACTGCGCAGACCCCTGGACGAGCCGCGAGGACGCGGCTGAATTCGAGGGCATGCTGCTCGAAGAAGGGACCTGGGAAAGCTATCTCGGCAGTCTCTACGGCGACGACAATCAATCGTACTTTCATTCGTCGTCGAACTACTATCTCCTCGACCTTCTGGACCGGCGTGAACAGTCCGAACTCGTAGTGCTCAACCCGTTCAGCGGGCATGCACCGGGGCTGACGGTGCTTGAGAAGCTCGGAACTCAACGGGACGGGTGGCTACACACGTGGTCCGGGGGCCAAGGGATCACGTCCTCGGACTATGCCCAGGACGGCGTGCCGCTCGACGCGTACGTGCAGGACTACGTCGGCGACGATGATGTTGGAAAGATGATCGTCCATCCGAACTCAAATATGGTCGTAGAGATTGACGGAAACGTCCTCGACGTGTGGGCCAACGCGGATCCCGTTCTGGCTGTGTCGCCAATGTGCGACGAAGCGACCACCTGGTACCTCGAACCAGAGCGAGGCCCAGCCTCCTGGCTCGGGCTTCCCATTACCGGCGTGTACCTGGGCGAGGGAGATAGATGGCGTCAGGACTTTCAAAGGGGTTATCTAGATCGTGATGCAGACCTGGATCTCGACGTGATGGACGTCAACTGCTACGAATCGACACCGCCTGCGTGGTATGCGGGACGCTGGGACAAGGAGATATCGCCTGCCATCGCGACTGCATATGAGCGGAATGGTGCAGCAGAGGTAGTTGGGGCAGCTCTCGGCTCGGCGGTATCCAACGGTCGATTAGTGATTCAGGAGTTCGACGGGGGGCTTAACGAGCACAACGCGATCGTGATGCTCCACCCGGACAACTGGGCGTATGTGCAGATGAACCCTGCATCCATCATCAGATCCGGTTTCTGGGAGTACTACCAGGACGAAGATGGCGTGGACACGCTGGGCGCTCCACTCGGAGACGAGATCGGCACAGACGTTCTAGCGGGCACGCAGCGTGGCTACGACTCCGCGTGTGACCAAGACTCCGATGGGTGGGTGGACGGCGACGAGCGGCCAGATTGCATTCTGGAATACTGCCAGGACGACGATTATTCTGCCATGCAGCGCTTCGAGTGTGGAACCCTCTGCTACGAGCCCGCCTGGATCGGCGGCCTCGATAGGATTCCTGTCGATAGCTGTCCTGACGAACTCCTCGGTGGAGACGGCGAAGGCGACGGAGGCGGGGGAGAGGACCCACTGCCAGAGGTCCATGACAATTCGGACTGCGGCTTGCTCGGGGTGGACTACGACGAGGAGCAGGACACCGATGGCGACGGGCTGGAGGACTACATCGAAGATGGGATCGGCACGTCCTGCCGGTACCCTGACTCGGATGGCGACGGGCTGACCGATGGTCAGGAGGTAGCCTACGGCTATCCACCGCTCATCGCTGACGGCGATGGCGACGGTCTGCTTGACGGGGAGGATCCAGATCCGGTTCGGGATAATGATGATGACGACGGCGATGGGTACAGCGAGGCGGACTCCGACTGCGACGACGCCGATCCGACTCGCCACCCCTACGCCGACGAAGTCTGCGACGATGATGTGGACCAGGACTGCAACAATCTGGACCTGGACTGCGACCCGGTGGACCTCCCTGACATGAGTGTCTGGACATTCGACCAGAGCGTGGCGGGAGTGAACAGGGAGGCGGACGGCGACGTTCTGTTCGACTATCACTGGAATATCTGGAGCATCTGGACCAACGAGACTTTCACCCCTCGGATCGAGGGGGAAGCGGTGATGGAGGTCGATGTCGATACAAGTGAAGGCTATGGCTACGCGACCGTCATTTTCGAGCAGATCGACGACCCGGAGTTGGATGCCATCGACCTCCTTCAGTATAGCGTTGACAGTTACCTGAGCATGTGGGTCTACCTGACCTTCGCCGATCGCTTCAGCGGTGTCGATCTGCTGTGGGGAAGCGACTCGGCAAACTACTGGCACGCGTGGACGGACTCCACCCTGGACGGGAACTCCTTTGAGGGCGGCTGGAATCAAGTCGCCTTTCATTGGCACGACGATCCTAGCGACCCCTTCATCCGCAAGGTGGGCAATCCCAACGCGAGCAGCATCAACTACATGGCCTTCGTCGTGCAGTACTACCTGCCCTATCCGCAGGACGAGATCTCCACGACCACGTTCTACTTCGACGACCTCCGCATCGATGACGAAATTCATCCGGACTTGGACGGTGACGGCGTGGAAGACGCCCTCGATGCGTTCCCGGGTGATCCGGCCGACTGGGCAGACGGAGATGGCGACGGAGTCGGGGACAACGGCGATGCCTTCCCGAGCGATCCCGATGAGTGGGCCGATAGTGACCTTGACGGGACGGGCGACAATAACGATGCGTTCCCCGCCGATCCGAGCGAGTCGGCCGACGCGGACGGTGACGGGCTCGGCGACGTCGGCGACTACTGCGACGAAACTCCGATGGGAGAGGCGGTGAATGCACTCGGATGCGACGAATCCGCCTTGGTCATTCTGCACCCGGCGGACGTGTTGAATGCAGACTACTGGCTCGCCTCGCAGGACGCCACAGGCCTTTGGATCGACCAAGTAGAGAAGGTGCAGGGCGACAGCAGCATCGCGTTCTCGGTTGACACCACGCGCGTTGCCAACAACTACGCTCAGGTATATGGGTACATCGACCCTCTCGGAAGACAGCTCGACCTTTCGTCCTACGCTGACGCGAGCACCCTCCTGGTCTGGGTGTACATTCCTGAGGTGACTGGGCTATCCCACTTTGAACTGCAGTGGGGACCTATGCTCGGGAGTGACTTCTGGGTCAAGTACGCGGATGCCGCGGCGTTCGACGTGCCATTTGAGACCGGGTGGAACAGCGTGGCATTCGCGTGGGATGCGAGCGCTACAGAGATCGGACTACCAGACCCGTCAGCGGTGAACTCCTTCACGCTTGTCACGGTCTACGAGGAGGCGGTGTTCCCCTCTTACTCCGAGTTCAGGGTCGACGCGATTTCGATCACGCTCGACGTGGATGGGGACGGCGTCGTGAATGCGGTTGACCAGTGCCCCTGGTCCCTCCCGGTCGATGCTGTGCTGGACGATGTCGACGAGGCTGGCTGTGTGGCGTCGGAGCGCGACACCGACGGGGATGGCCTCACCGACTACGACGAGTGGTATCTCTACCACACCAATCCGGCGGAATCGGACACCGACGTGGATGGGCTCGTCGATGGAGACGAGATCGCCCTGTACGACACCGATCCGGCTGAGTCGGACACGGACGTGGATGGCCTGTCTGATGGTGAGGAGGTGACCGGGGGCACGAACCCCCTCGATGCCGATACCGACGATGACGAACTTGACGACGGCGACGAGATCGCCGCTGCCACGGATCCGCTCGTACCTGACTCTGATGGCGACGACCTTCTCGATGGTGAGGAGGTCGGGACCTTTGGTACTGACCCGTTGGTCGCCGACACCGATGGCGATAACCTGTCGGACGGATGGGAAGTGCGCGGTTATGACGCTGATGGGGACGGCGTCGTGGACGTCGATCTTGCATCGCTCGATGCGGATCCGCTGCACGCCGACTTCTATGTCGAAATCGACTGGATGAGCGTCATCGGGGACCACAACCACAAGCCGAAGGGGCAGGCGATTACTCGCGTCACCAATACGTTTGCGGGTGCCCATGTGGACAACCCCGACGGGACGACGGGCATTCGTCTCCATGTAGATACCGGAGCCTGGGGCGGCGGGACGTCGATCACCCATGACAGCGACCTGAGCCCGGTGTGGCGCGAGTTCGATGGCATCAAGGCCACCAGCTTCGACTCTCGGCGTGAGGCCGTCTTCCACTACGTGGTGTTCGGCCACCAGTACAGTGGAGGTTGCTCTCAAGGAGCTTCCCGTGGTTCCCCGGCGACCGACTCCCTGGTGACCCTCGGGTGCCAGCCGGACCAGGTCGGCTCCGCCGCCGTGCAGGGCAATGCCCTGGCGAAGGAACTCAAGAAGGCGTGGCCCGGGGTGTGGTAGTCCGGTCGGATCGAGGGGGAGTCCTTGATTGCAAGCCTACCCGTTGGCAAAGTCAGGCACACGCGCGGAGCGCAGATGTCTCCTGGCCGCCGGCTTGCAGGGCCGCCAGCGCCCTCGTTAGCAGCTGCACTACCACCCCAGGGTAAGGGTAACACGTTGCGAGGCGCCTGCGCCGGTGGGATGCCGGACTTCAACTGTCCAGCGTAGGTGCCCCCTTCATCATTCCGTCGATCTCCTCGGCCTTCAGCCCCCCGATCCAGTTCGAGAATCGTCCGATTAGGCTCACCATGATGACGCTCGACGGCTGCGCCACCCTCGGCCAGTCGCGGACCGCCCAGGCGGTCGTCGCCGCCGCGGCCGCCCCCGCAGAGGACCTCGCCGTCGCCGCCCTGGACGCGGAGCTGGCGGCGCTCCCCGCCGACCCCGCCGGACTCCACGCCTGGTGCCTCTCCGCCGGCCTGACCCAGTCCGAGGCGGACCTGGTCGTCGCCGAGGCGGGCGCCGAGCTGGCCGCCGCCCTGGGCTCCCTCCCCCGCTACATCGACGATGGGGCCTTCGGTCGCCTCGCCCTGTCCGCCCTGGCCGGAAAGCGTCCCGAGGTCGTCGGCCCCCGCGACGCGGCGCGGTTCCTGCTGGCCTGGGCGGGCGCGCGGCGGGACGCGGACCCCTCGGCCGCCGGCGTGCCCTGAGCGTCCGCCGGGACGAGGCGATGCGGCCCCGCGGCGCGGTTCCGTCTGGAACGGCACCCCGCCCGCCGCGGTTGGAAGCCCCGCGCCCGCGGCCGTGTTTCCGCTTGACACGCCCCCGCGCCCGTGGAGCGTTGGATGGGCCGCGGTCGGCGCCGGAGTTCCCCCGGGCCGCCCGCGGGTGGGAGGATTCAGATGAAGCGCGCATCCCTTGTCGTGTTCGCGCTCGCCGGGGCGCTCCTCGTGGCGGGCACCGTCGTGGTCTCGAAGGCCCTCGAAGGCTCGGGCGTCGTCGCCGCCAATCCCTACGACAACTAGCCGGTCCGGGTCCGCCCGGCCGGGCGCCGCCGATCCGGCGTGCGCCCTGGGAGGGAAGATGAAGAGCCGTCTCGCCCCGGTGCTGGCCGCCGCCGCCCTGCTGGTCGCCGGCACCGCCCTGGCCTCGAAGGCCCTCGAAGGCTCGGGCGTCGTCGCCGCCGAGCCCCACGAGAACTAGCCGCACCCCGCCGGGCCCCCGCCCGGCGCAGGAGGAGCATCCCCGTGAAGTCCCGAGTCGCGTTCGCCTTGCTGGTCGGCGCCCTGATGGTCGCCGGCACCGCCCTCGCCACCCACTTCGCCGGGGGCTCGGGCGTCGTCGCCGCCGAGCCCCACGGCAACTAGCCCGCCCCGGAGGCCCCGATGAAGAGCCGCATCGCCGCCCTGCTCGCCGCCGCCGCCCTCCTGGTCGCCGGCACCGTCGTCGTGACCGCGTCCATGCAGGACGGCGGCACCGTCGCCGCCAATCCCCTCGGCAACTAGCCCCTCCCCCGCGTGCTCCACGCCTTCGCCTCCGGCCTGCTCGCGGGCCTGCTGCTCATCTCCGCCACCGTGTTCCTGACCCACTTCCTGGCCGACCTCGCCGCCTCGGCCCCGCCGCCCGGCGACGGCCCCGCCGGGGCGTCCCCCTGAGCCACTCGCCCGACCGGGACGAGCGCCGGAGGACCGCCGCCTTCCTGCTCGGGTGCCTCGCCGCCGCGGTCCCGGCGCTCGTGGACGGCCGCGTCCCGCTCGCTCGGCTCCCCGCCGGCCCCGCCGGGTAACCGGCGGCCGTCCCGCCCGCGGTCCCTCGCCGCTCGCCGCCGGCCTTCCCGCCCCGACGGGCTCCGCGCCCCGTCCGCCCGCGCTCCCGGGGGGCGGCTTCGTCCCGACGGCGCCGCCCGAGACCCCGAGTTGCCGTCCTGGACGCGCTCCTCGTACCATACTGAACGAACGTTCAACGCCGTGCCGCCGGGGCCGGCGGCGGCGCCATGATGGCGGCCGGCACGAACGGCACCCCGCAGGAGGCGGATCGATGGGCAGAACGCCAGGGAGCAGAAGACCCGACATCACCCGGGAGCCCGACGCCGAGTTCTGGCGGGAGGACCTGCGGATGGGGCAGTACGACGACGTCCGGAGCGCCCGCGTCGACCCCGCCGCGTTCCGGAAGCGGCTCGCCCAGCGCATCACCGGCGCCGCCGCGATGAAGGTCGTGGCCTCGGAGCTGGGCGTCCGCAAGCCGGTGTCCCACAAGGATCTGCTCGACGCCCTCGCCGAGGAGGCGACCCTGGCGACGCACCTGCTGCTCGTGGCGGAGTTCGCCCAGTTCAAGCGCGACGCCCCGATCGCCGACGTCGTGGACCTGGCGCTGCCCGAGGCGGTGCGCGCCGGCATCCGTTCCGAGGCGGGGCGGTACGACCGGCTCGCCGCCCTCCTGCACCTGTACCTCGACGACCGGGACTGGCTCCGCTACGTCTTCGGCTTGAACGAGTGGCACCGCAAGGGCTCGGTGCCGATGGTGCTCGCGGGCCAGAGCGGCGCCCCGTTCCGGCCGTTCGCCGAGTTCGTCCGCGACCCGGCCGAGGTCGAGCACGCGGTGTGGGAGGCCAGAAAGCGCCACCCCGCCCGCAGGCTCACCTTCGAGCAGGTCATCCCCCGCGACGACGGCCGGTTCCTCCTGGTCGCCCGGCACGAGGTCAGGCGCGACCACCTGCGTCGCCCCGACGACGGCCGCCTGGAGCACGGCTACCGCGAGGACCTGCTCTTCCTCCACTTCGCCGTAGACGGGACCGCGGTGGACCTCGTGGGCGAGCCGACCGCGCTCGTGGCGGCCGTCGCCGACGAGGTCGCCCGCGCCTGCTTCCGCTCCCGGGACTGTCGCTACGTCCCCGACCGCCAGCGGGCCACCGACGAGGCCATCCAGGCGTTCCTCCGCGCCGCCACCGATCCCGAGGACCCCCGCCGCGTCGCCCTGGTCGAGGTGATGGTGACCAGCTCGCCCCTGCCCGGCCACTCCCGGTTGCTGCTGACCGGCGAGGAGCCGGCGGCCGTGATCGCCGACGTCCTGCACATCGAGGGGACCTACGGCTCGCTGTTCGAGGACCTCGATGCCGTCGAGTGGGTGAAGGTGCTCCACGCCGGCAACCGGTGGCGCCTGACTTTCCCCCGGCCCGGCGACGCGCGGCTGGTGCAGTACATGGACGGCGGCGTCGACAAGAGGAAGTGCCGCCAGTTCGAGGCCTACCTGAACGAGCACTTCGGCCTGGTGGCGCGGCCCTCGGACAAGGCGGCCCCGGGACTGCCCGCGGGGGCGACCGCGTGAAGGCGAGGCCGGCGCCGGCCGAGGACGAGGCCCGCATCGTGGCCCCGCTGCTCGACGACGGCCGCGTGATCGACTGGCCCCGACCCGAGCAGGAGTCCTGGCTGGCCCGCCTGGAGGGGGACCTCGGGCTCGTCTCCGTCCGCCGGACGACCTTCTTCCTCTGCGTCGACCCCCGCGATCCGGAGAGCCAGGTCCACGCCCCCGACCCCGACTGCCGCGGGCGGATCCCCTTCGACCGGGACTCGGCGCCCTCCGATCCGCTCCGCTGCGACGCCTGCGGCCACGAGCATTGGCCCCGCGAGCGGCCCCGGACGCTCTACCCCCGTGTGATCGTCTCCGCGCGGCTGGCATCCGCCGCCGCCCTCGTCGAGCGGGGCGTCCGGGCGATCGACCGCCGGGCGCGTCCGCTCGGCGACGCACCCGCTTGGCGGCTGGCGCTCGGGCGCAAGGAGACGATCGCCTGTCTGCTCGACGGCTGCCTGGGCACCGAGTTCGAGACCGACGAGTTCTGCCGCGCCCACCCGGTCCTGCACGTCGTCGCCGCCCGCCGCCTTCACGCCGACCGGATGGGCGGGGCCCCCTGGATCCGGGCCCTGCCTCTCGCCGAGCTGGTGGTGGAGGGGGTCGAGGGGCTCCGGCGCCGGCTGGGGGAGCTGGCGGGTGCCGCGTACCCCTACGCCGCGGCCGCGGGGCCGGCGCGGGTCCACCTGCCGGTCAGGCCGGAGCACGCCGCCGCCCTGGCCGCCGTGCGGGCCGCGGAGCGGGCGCCGGGGCCGGCGCCGTGGGACGAGCAGTACCGGGTCGCCGGGGTGGCGGTCGTGACGAGCGCCCAGCCGCGGCTGATCGCCATCGTGCGCCACCTCGCCGCCGTCCGGGCCGAGGAGGTCCGGCGCGGGCGGGGCGCCGCCGACTACCGCTGGCTGTCCGCGCTCGACATCGCCGTCGCCCTCGACGACCTCGTGGGCCCCCTGCGACGGGGCGCCGACAACGCGACCAACGAGGAGACCGTCGACCGCTACATCCGCACCGTCAACCGGGACGCCCACGACGCCCTGGCTGCGGCCGGCCGGGAGGACGCGCTGGACGGTCCGCTGATCGAGTCGCGGACGGAGCGGGACGAGGAGGGGACGGTGCGGCAGTACGCGCTCAGCCCGCGCCTGGCGTGAGGCGACGCGCGGGGCGAGGGGGAGCGGCGGGGAGGGTGCGAGGTCCCGATCCGGCGCGGCCCTCACCTCCGAGGGGCGACCGCCGTGTGCATCGGCTCCCTGGCTCCCCTGTCGCCCGGTGCGCGAGCGGCGGCGATGGACGCCCCCGCGCGGCCTCGGAAGACCCCCGGGGCCGTCGGACGGCAGCCGGGCTCCCCATGAAGCGCCCGGAGCTACCGCGCCTCGCGGAGGAGCCGCTCGACCTCTCGCCCGTACCGCTCGTACCCCGGCAGATCGTTCAGGTCATATCGCACCATCGAGGTGCGGGTGTCGGCCGTGGCCGACTTCGTGAAGCAGTGGCAGTGGTACCGGACGCTGAAGTGGTTGTGGCGGAGATGGGTCTGAGCGCGACCCGAGGAGTTCGTTTTCGGGGCATTGTCGTGGGCAGACACATGCACTTCGCCCGCGGCGATCGGCCGGCCGAGGAGGCAGGGGCGCGCCTGGCAGGCGTACTCGCCACGCCCCTGCACGATCCGGGGCGCGCCTTCGGGCAGCTGGAACATCGCCATCGCTCGAACCCCTCCGTCCAGTGGGTCAGACCTGCCGCGCCGGCTTCACGGGCCTCGGATGGGCTACTGGCCGGCGGTCACGATGAAGGCGACGAGGAGGGCCACGGCGCCGAGCACCAGGGCGATGCCCATCTTCATCCGGCGGTCGGCGGCGCGCTGGCGCTCCTCCCACTCCCGCTTCTCCCGCTCCAGCTGCCTCTGGATCTCCGCCTTGTCCTCCTCGACGCCCCGCCGGTAGTTCCGGAGGTCGGACGCCAGCTGGTTGACCGCGAAGAGGATGACCCCCACGTCGTCTGCCAGGCCGGCCAACGGGATCACGTCGGGTACGGCGTCGATGGGCGACACCAGGTACAGGAGGGCGCCGATGGCGATCGCCTTGGACCCCCATGCGGCATTGGGATCCTTGATCATCTGCGCGAGCGCCTGGACGTGCGACCAGACCTCGGCCACCTGCCCCCGGTTCATCTTGGGAAGGTCGCGTTCGACCCTGGCGACGTCCTCCGGGCTGGCCTTGTCCTTCATGCTCTCGAAGATGGCATCGCGACGCGCCATGGATCCTCCAGGGAGCAGATCGTCAGCGGCGCCCGGCGGCGCCTCGGGCGGAGCGGGCGCCAGGGGGCGAAGAGCGTTTCTACCACGCGAGGGGGCGGGAGAGGGGCGGGCGATCGCGGCGCTCAGCAGTACGAAGCCGGGGGCTCGTGCGCCAGGTCTTCGGGGTGCCCTGTCTGGCTCCGGTACCACCAGAGGATGAAGTCCACGACGCCGAGGTGCGGGCAGAGCACCCGCGCTTCAGCCTCCCTGCGCCGGCAGACCTGGGGCCAGACTTCGCGCGTCCTCGCGATCATCGCCTGGAGGGGGCGGGGCTGGTCTCCGAAGAAGTGCCAGGCGATGGCGAGGATGTGGATGTCGGGCTTCAGGACCGGAGCGCCGAGGAGGTTCCGGAGGAGGTACCACCCCGTGGTCGGTCCGACCCTCGGCAGCTCGTCCAGCCTCCACACCAGGGGAAGCCAGTCGTCCAGATCCTGGGACTGGGGATCCGAAGGCAGGGGCAGGAAGCGATCGCGGAAGACCGGCCACCCGAGGTCGACGATCTGCCGGGCGACGCTCAGGGTGGCGGACACCATGGCGGGCGAGAGATAGCGGCGCTCGGCCTCGAGAGACGCCTCGATGACTCGCGCATGGGCGACGACGGCGCCGGGGTCGCAGTCGTGGAAGATCGCCTGCTGCTGAGCCCAGAAGCTGCCTCCCGGCCGCTCGCTCATGCGGACGTCGTAGTTCTTCTGCTGGGACCCGACGCACCAGAGGAACTGGCGCAGGAAGTTCTGGCCCGTGAGCCCGGCATGGTTCGTGGCCACCCCCGCGGCGCATAGGGCGACCACGTCCTCCAACTCGCCTCCGTCGGTCCCGTTGTCCGACGTGGACAGGGCATGATCGAGGGCTGCTTCCAGGTACTCGGTGAACGAAGTCATGACCACCTCCCCGCCTTGCGCCCATGCGGTCGCCCGCACTCGGCGTTGGGGAGTATATCCGCCCCTCGGGTCGGCCGGCACCGCGGCGCGCGGGGAATGTCGACCTGATCGGGGCCGTGGCTACATCGGCCTCACCCGAGATCCGCCCCCGCCAGACCCTGGGCACGCCGGCGGACCATCTCTCGGGCCTTCCTCTCGCCCATGGCCTGCGCGGACACCTCGCCGCCCTCCAGCTTTGCCAGGACCTCGGGCGGCAGGCGAAGCAGGTTCATGATCTGCGTGACCCGCGCCCGGGTCAGCCCCTCCCGCCGCGCGATCTCCGCCCGGCTCGTCGCCTCGCTGGAGTCGAGCATTACCTGCCACCGCCGCGCCCGGGCGAGGTGCTCCTGGAGGGGCGACCGGGCCGGCTCGCTCTCTCCGACGGGACTCCCCGCCGGCTCGACCGCCAGCCCCCCTCGGACCGCGCCCCGCCGTGCCCGCTGGACCGCCGCCTCCGACCGGCCAGAACGACGAAGCCCCCGGCACTTTGTCCGGGGGCCCTCGACGCCGCGTCCCGCGCGGCTCCCTCCGGCGCCCCGATCCGCCGGGATGGGCGTGTCAACCGCCCACCGCGCCAGGACTTCCTGGGGGGGTGTACATGAGGCCCAATTTGGCTCCGCAGAGGCGCGGCGTCACTATCCGCGGGAAGTGCCGTCTTCGACGGTGTGGAGGTCACCCCGACGACGCTCGCCGTCGCCGACCCCACCTCGGCCCGGCGGCAGAGGCTGGAGGCACGTCGGGGAAGAGCACGGGTTCATGCCGAGGCTCGTCCGCTCTCGAACGTAGAGCGTGCACGGAAGTGGGCGGCAATGCTCGACAGTGTGAACATTCGGACCCGGGCAGAACTCGCCCGGCACCTGGGCGTCAGCCGCGCGAGGGTGTCGCAGGTCCTGGCGTGCATCGGCGAGGACCTCTTGTAGACCGCCACCATCACCTCATGAGGTCAGAGCCAGGACCGCCCGGCCCGCACGGTCGGGTGCTCGGGGCCCAGGACTCTTTCATTGACGGAGTGAACATCCGGACGCAGGCGGAGCTTGCCCAGCACCTGGGCGTCAGCCGCGCGCGAGTGTCCCAGGTTCTGGCGGGCACCGGTGGGGCCGCCTCTTAGACGCAGACTAGGCGAAGGTGACCTCTACGTCTTCTTCTCCTCTGAGAGGCACCTCACGGACGTCCGAGCACCATCCTGTGGAGGCTCCCACGGCACCCGAGGTCCCAGGGAATAGCTCGGCTTCGGCACACCGAGCCTCTCAAGTTCACGCTGGAGGACCAGCACCTCCTTGAGGGACGCCTGATCGACGTGCTTGTTCCGCTTGAGGAGTTCGTCCAGATCCGGTCGAGGGTCCTTCATCGCTCCTCCTAGAAGTAGTTCCTCGCATGCACGCACGATGGCAAACCCATCGTGCGCATCGCTTCAACCACCATCTGGTTGTACGCCTGGACGGCCTCGGGCAATCCGTCGATCGAGCCGAAGTCCCTAATCTTGAGTTTGAGGTCGTCGGTCAGGGTACTCATGTCGAGCCCGCGCCCGTGGCTGTTCCAGCGAGTGTGTTCGTTTAGAGCCTCCGCTATCTCTCTCGCCCGTTCCTTCTTCATCTTGAGAGTAACGGGCGTCTTCGCGGTCTCAGTCTCCGCCCATCCCTTGAACTTGTACCTCACGAGCCAGTCCTGTAAGTAAGTAATGGACAGGTCCCGGGCCTTTTCATATGCGTGAAGCTCAGCCTGGTCGAAGTTCAACAGGATCGCGATCTCCGCTGGACTCGCCTGCCCCTGTTGCGCCCGGGCGAGCAGTTGCTCGTACTTATAGACGTAAGATAGCGCCGGCACGAGGCGTTCATTCTTGAAAATCTGTGGGTCGATCGGCCCAAGTACGGCGAAGTAGTCCATGAAGATGTCGTCGCCTGACAGTGCCAGAAGCGTGCCAGCCGACATGGCCCGATTGGGGACCAGGAACCAGACCTCGGCGTAGTGCTGCCGAGTCACCTTCACAATGCGCTCGACCACCTCGGCTATTCCGCCGTCGGTTCCGAGTACGACCGCCAGGCGACTCCGACGCCTCCCCCGCCCATGAGCGTTCCCCTCGATCGCCACCCGCACTCGGGTGTCGAGATCGGGGAAGATCGGGCTCTCGATGGCCATGACGTCGGCATCGAGGATCCGCTCCAGCTTCGCTCGCAGTCGATCAAGCGCGCTCTGCAACGCCGTGTGCGCGGTAAGAAGTCCCATAGCCCCTAGGCCCCGCTCCGTGGTAGCGCCCAGGCGCACCCTACTGGAGTTACTTCCCCACTTCAAGCGTCAAGGCGCGGCGGTGACGAAGGTCAAGACGCTGACCATGGCCTCGGTGGCCGCGCGATTGGGCCCCGGAGCCGCACATCCGCCTCATCTCGGGCAGAGTCAGCTCGTGGCTGAATCCCGTGCCCCTCTGCTCGTCGGCAGTGGTAAGCTCCCGTCGAGCTGGGTCCTCAGCGAGCGGCGATGATATGCTCCCGCCAGAGCGCGCTGCGTTCGCCAGGAGGGCTTGCAATGCGGAGGTTTCTGTCCGTCTTCTTGCTCTGGTACGTGGTCCTGCCGGGGTGCCTGGACGCGCCATCGGCATCGCTTGACGACGACCGGGACGGCGACGCTGACGACACCTC
Organism: Myxococcota bacterium; assembly: GCA_023150875.1. GTDB lineage: Bacteria > Myxococcota_A > UBA796 > UBA9615 > JAKLKC01 > JAKLKC01. Next base: position 53,955 of record JAKLKC010000044.1, read on the forward strand.
GGCTTCCGACGACGATGCCGGCCCGGACGACGACTCCGCCGCCGGCGATGACGACGCTGGTCCCGACGACGACTCCGCCGGGGACGACGACACCTCGCCACCACCCGACGCCGACGGCGACGGGTTCGGTGCCGACATCGACTGCAACGACGGCAGCGCCGCCATCCATCCTGGGGCGGTGGAGCTGTGCGATGGCATCGACGAGGACTGCGATGGGCTCGTCGATGAGGACTTCGACTCGGACGGGGACGGGTTCGCCACCTGCGGGGGGGACTGCGATGATGGAGCGGGGGACGTTCATCCTGGGGCCGCGGAAGTCTGCAATGGCGTCGACGACGATTGCGATGCGGCGCTCGACGAGGGCTTCGACGGGGACGGGGACGGGTTCCTCGGTGCGGCGGACTGCCCTGGGGTCGGTGACGACTGCGACGACGGGGATCCGGCGGTGTCGCCGGCCGCGGAGGAGGTCTGTTCCGATGGGGTGGACAACGACTGCGACGAGGATCCGGCGGAGTGCCGGTGGTGGGGGCCGGTCTCCCTCAATGACGTCGACGTGGCGTTCACCGGGACCGCGGGCGTGCTTGAGCCGGGGGTCGTGGGCTTCGGGGGGGACTTCGACGGCGACGGGTACGACGAGGTGCTGGTGGGGTCGAACGTCGACGATGCCTTCGAGGGCGCGGTCTACGTCTGGCAGGGGCCCATCGGGGCTGGGGCCTATGCCCTCGGGGGCGCCGACGCGATCCTCGAAGGGTCCTACCATCAAGGCGGGGTAGGGGTGTCCGTCGCCGGCGTCGGGGACGTGGACGGCGATGGGACCGGGGACATCCTGGCAGGCGCCTGCACCTCGGGCGGCACACTCGGGTACGCCTGGCTCGTGCACGGGCCGCCCGCGGAGGAGGTCCTCCTCGAAGCCGGCGTCGCCGCGTACTTCGCCGGCAACTCGGGAGAGTACGCGGGCTGGTACGTCTCCCCGGCCGGGGATCTCGACGGGGACGGACTCGCGGACCTGCTGATCGGCTCGCCGCGGGTCGGGAAGGCGTACATCCTCTACGGACCCACATCGGGGGAGTCGGACCTCGACCTCGCCGATGCCGTCCTCACGGACCCTTCCGCGCCCGAGGTGTGGCAGAGCACACGCCTTGCCACGGGCGTCGGGGACGTCAACGGGGACGGGTACGGCGACGTCCTCATGGGTTGCCCGGAGGATGGCGAGGGGGCCTCCCTCGGGGGGAGCGCTCGGCTCTACTTCGGGCCGCTGGTGGGCACCTACGGCCGGGACGAGGCGGACGTGTCCTTCATCGAGACCAGTCCGGGGGCCCAGGCGGGATGGTCGGTGGCGTCGGCCGGGGACGTCAACGGGGACGGAGAGGTGGACCTCGTCGTCGGCGCGCCCATGCGGGAGGATGCGGCGACCCAAGGCGGGATCGTCTACGTGCTCTTCGGGCCGTTCGAGCCCGGCGAGTACGGCCTCTCCGACGCGGACGTGAAGCTCGAGGGGATCGCTGCGCTTGACCGCACGGGCTGGGCGGTGGACGGGGCGGGCGACTTCGACGGCGACGGTTACGGCGACCTGATCGTCGGCGCGCCCCAGGCGTTGCTCGATGGGAGCTCGCCGGGACGGGCCTTCATCGTCTACGGGCCGCTGTCCCCCGGCACCCACTCCATCGACGGCGTCGGGGGAGCAAGGCTGGACGGGCCCTCAACCTCGAGCCTGGCGGGCTTCTCGGTTGCCGGCGGTGGGGACGTCAACGGAGACGGCTTCGCGGACGTGCTCCTCACCGCGCCGAGCTTCTTCCAAGACGGATCCGGGGCCGCCGCGTGGCTCGTCTACGGCCGCGGGCGCTGAGTTCCGGGGAGCCTCACAGGGGCCAGCTTCCGTTCGCCGTCGCCAGCGGCGGCGGCCGGTCGACGATCACCCTCCCGTCCTCGTCGTCGTGCCGGTGCTGGTAGACCACCTGGTGGAGCTGCACGACGAGCTGGTGCGTGTCCCGCACGCGCAGGTAGAGGGCCGTGGCCCACACGATGGCACCGACGGCCATGCCGGCGGCGCCGGTCAGCCAGCCCCAGTTCTGGGCCATCCAGGCGGTGAAGTTCAGGTTCATGGTGTCGCTCCAGGGACGTGACGGGTCAGGCCCGCGCGCACGAGGGCGACCAGGCGCTCGTGGTGGCGGTCGGTGAAGGCGGCGATGTAGGCGGAGTCCACGCCCGCCGGCGGGTGCGCGACGACGGCGGCAGTGGCCGCTCTCAACACCCGCTCGGCGGGATCGGCTCCCCCGCATGTGGCGCATCGGGCCTCGCTCGCGGCCCTCGTCCGGGAGCTCTCGGCCACGGCCTGGGCGAGGGCGGCCCGAGCCTCCTTGAGCGCCGCCTGGAGGCGTGCGACCTCGACGGCGGAGCGGCGTCCCGCCTGCTTCCCGGCCCGGGCACGGGCGATCTGGCGTTCCAGGGCGGCGATCCTCGTCTGGTCCACGGTCGGCCTCGCGGGGAGGCGGAGCACGTTCTGGGCGAGGACGGCCAGGACGGGCAGCAGGTGTGCGGTCGCGTGCCCGAGGTCCTCCCTCGCGGCGACGTACTCCTCGCTGTGGCCCTCGCCCATCCGCCCGTCAGCATGGGTCAGCTCGTGGCAGGCGACGCCGTGCAGGTAGGCGGCGATGGCGAGGGGGCGCTCCCGGTGGGCCCGGATGACCTGGTCCAGGCGGTCGGGGTGGATGTAGACCACGGTCCCGCCCGACGGTGTGCTCGCCGTCAGCCCGAGCACCTCGTCGTCCAGCACGAACCCCGGCGCGAACCGGCGCCGGATCCGCGCCTCGGCGGCGATGAGGCGTAGGGTCGCGTCCCAGGCGGTCAGGTGGGGGATCCAGCGGGCGAAGCCCTTGCGGAAGCGGTAGGCCCGCTGGCGGTCGTAGTTCTTCTTCGAGATCCGCAGCCCCGCGAGACGGCCGAAGGGGTTGCGCTTCACCCGGCGGCGGCGCTCGCCGGCCTCGTCGGCGGGGAGGGAGGCCAGAGCCTCGTCCCCGAGCCGGGTCAGGGTGGCGGCCTGGAGCAGCCCGCCCCCGCCCGGGGCGACGGAGGTGTCGGCGGCGCGGGTGATCGCGTCCTGGAGGGTGGCGACGTCCTGCTCGTCCAGGAGATCCCCGGCCTCGGCCCGGCCCAGCACGGCCTCGACGGCGGGGGAGAGGGCGACGGCCGGGAAGCCGGCGCCGGCCGTGGCGACCACCTCGTCGGCGGCGCGCAGGACGACGCGGATCCTTCGCACGGCGTCGGCCGCCTCGTTGGGCGCGGACACGTCCGACTCCACGGCCGCCACCGACGTGGCGACCTCGAACCCGGGCGGGAGGACGGCGATGCGGGTCGGGCCGTCGCCGTCCCGGGGAGCGCGGGTGCCGGGGGGCGCGAGGCTCGCCACCTTGGCCTCCACCCCGGGGTCCTTCGCCCGCTCGGCGTAGAAGTCGGCGATCCCGCCCGCGGCCTCGGCGAGGGCCTTCTGGAAGGCGGCGTCCCCGAACGCTTCGGCGGCCAGGTCGCCGATCTCGGCGGCGCCCCGGCGCTCGGTGGCGTCGTCGGAGTCGGGGTCGTAGACCTCGTCCTCCTGGGAGCGGCCGACGCTCTCGTTCTCGCGCTCGACCTCCTCGACCAGGTCGGAGAAGGCCCAGCGGGCGCGGTCCTG
>JAKLKC010000045.1 GCA_023150875.1 Myxococcota bacterium
CCTGCGCTTCGACCTGGCGCTGAGCGCCGACGAATCCGACGAGGCATGTTCCCAGTCCATCCCGTAGGCACCCGGGGCGGTTCGTGACGAGTGCCGGCCGGTGAAGAGGGCTCGCCATCCTTGGCTCGCCCGCGGAGGCGCAGGGGCGCGGAGGGGCCCGTCCAGGGCCCGGAAAGGACGCAGAGGGGATGCAGGGGGGGGCGCGGAGGGGTGGGTGGCAGGGGGACAGCTAGGGTGTCCGTCACGCTCCGAGCGTGCACTCGCCTGAGGCGTGATCGCGGGCAGCTTCACCGGACGGGAGGCCACCGGGATACCCTTCACAGGCCCCGTCCGAAGAAGACGTGGGCTCGGCCGCAGGGGGGGGAGTCCTCCCACCAACAGTCGTCCCCGTTCGGGGAGGACCAGATCAGGACGTCGCCGAGCCCGTCGCCGTTGACGTCGTCGAGGCCGACCTGGCGTCCGGTGTCCTGGAAGGGGACCTCACCCTGCACGAAGGCGTCGTCCGGGTCCGGCCACACCTCGTCCCCCGAGGGGGAGAGGAGGAGATACACCGCGCCCAGGTCGTCCCCGATGGGCCACATGTCGTGGAACGGCGCCCCCATGACCACGTCGTCCCGGCCATCGCCGTTGACATCCATGCCGCCGGCGATGGAGGTCCCCGCTCCGTCGTTGTACTGCCCGCCGTGGACCCAGGTCGCCGCGTCCAGGATGTCGTGGTGGCCTGCCGTCACGGGGCCCCAGATGATGAAGCAGCCGCCGTCCGCCATTGAACCGTCCCCACGGGCGTTCGCGACGAGGACGTCCAACTCTCCGTCGCCGTTGACGTCCCCACCCGGCTCCACAGCGTAGCCGATGTCGTAGTAGGAGAAATGGGAGTATGTCGTGTAGCTCTCGTTGACGAAGCGAAGCCCCGGCGCGACGTCTCCGAGGTGGACGAATGCCGCCGAGGTGATGCCGTCGGTCACCCCTTGGGTGGCACCGAGAACCACGTCGTCGAGTCCGTCGCCGTCCAGGTCCCCGACGCCGGCTGCGCGGTCCATCATTCTATCAACGCCGGTGTTGCCTGTTCCCTCAATGCGAACGTCTGCATCACCCACTTGTCGGCTCCCAGAGAGGGGACCATAGACCAGATACGCAAATCCTCCCGACCACTCCTCGGATCCTTCACCGTATGGTGCTCCAACGAGGACGTCCGCTAACCCGTCCGCGTTGACGTCCCCCGCTGGCATGACGGAGTGTCCGAGGGAGTGCCCCGTCGGCTCTGCGTAGAGAACGCCGTCCGACTCCCCGAGAGATCGTGCCCCAGGCGACAGCGGACTCCGAACGAGGTAGGCTGCGCCCAGGCCAACCTCATCATGGCGCGGCACGCCGACGAGAAGGTCCTCTGCACCGTCACCGTCGGTATCACCCACCCGAGCAGCCCGAGACACGTAGTCCCATTCCGCCTCACCCAGGAGCGTCGCCGTCGCCGCGCTCAGGCGCACCTCACCCCCGAAGGGGCCGGGGATCAGGGCGATGGCCCCGGTGTAATTGTCGGACGGCTTGACGTAGGGGACCGCGAGGTCGGGGATACCATCGAGGTTGAAGTCCCAGACGATGGGCAGCCACATGAAGGACCCGACTTCCCCGTCGTTGACGACGGTGACGTCGGCGCTGGCGAGATCCGTGGGGAAGGCGAGTTCGCAGCCCGCGGCCAAGCCGTCGCAGTCGTTGTCCAGGCCGTCGTTGCAGCGCTCCCCTGCGCCGGGGTTCACGGTAGCGTCGGCGTCGTCGCAGTCCCCCGCCTCCCCCACGTAGTCCGGGGGCGGGGCGCACGCCGTCACGGCACCGTCCGCCACGCCGTATCCGTCGCCGTCGGCGTCCGGGTACCACTCCGTCGCGTCCTCGGCTTCCTCGTCTACGACGCCGTCGCAGTCCTGGTCCACTCCGTCGCAGCGCTCCACTCCGCCGGGGTGGACGCTGGCGTCCCCATCGTCGCAGTCGTCCGCGGGCCCTTCGCAGGAGCCGGCCGCGAAGTGCCCGTCGGCGTCATCGTCCCAGGACAGGCCCTCGTCCACCGCCCCGTCGCAGTCCTCGTCCCGGCCGTCACACGACTCCGGCGCGTCGGGGTACACGGTCGGCGAGGCGTCGTCGCAATCCCCGCCGCACTCGTCGGTGCCGTCGCCGTCGGCGTCCGCCTCGTTGGGATCCGCCGTGCCGTCGCAGTCGTTGTCGGGGGCGCCATCGCAGACCTGGGGCGCCCCAGGGTACCGGCCTGGATGCGCGTCGTCGCAGTCCCCCGCGAGGTCGGACCAGCCGTCGGACCCCTGGCAGGCGACCAGCGGTACGTGCGGATCGCCGTGGCCGTCTCCGTCCCCGTCGGCGTACCAGGTAGGGGCATCGACGGCGTCCTCGTCCACCGCCCCGTCGCAGTCCTCGTCCCGGCCGTCGCAGGTTTCCAGCGCGCCGGGGAACACGCCGGCATCGGTATCGTCGCAGTCTTCAGGCAGCGGAACTCCGTCCCCGTCGGAGTCGGTGACATTCGTATCGTCATCCGGGCCCGCGTCGTCGTCCGGCAACACCGAGTCGTCGTCCGTCGGCACGGCGGAGTCGTCATCGCCGTCCTCGCCGGTAGCATGGCAGGCACCCAAGAGGGTGGCGCAGAGAACGGCGAGGAGCGTGCCGCGAGAGGGGAGGCGAGCAATCGGACGTCGGCTGCTCATGTTGGTTCGCCGGTCATCGACCGAACAGGGGGAGTAGGCCGAAGCGCCCCGATGGGGACTTGGCCAGCGCGAGCGCCTCGACATCGAGGATGACTTCCTCGACCCCGCCTACGAGGATGGCGAGTTCGGCTTGGCCCGACGGCAGCAGGAAGAGCTTCGGGGCGTCGAACACGGGCACGCCCATGTCATCCACGGAAGCATCGATCGTCAGCTCGACCCTGAAGGAGTTCATCGTTACCGGCGGCTCGAACTCGAACAGAGCGCCAGGGAGAGGGCCGATGCCGCCGCCGAAGGAGGGATACGCGGGTCCGGTCCAGCCACCGTGAACGAGGCCGTCACCTTCCGTGACCTCGCCCTCGAACGCCATCGGGAGCTCGACGTCCGGGTCGAAGCCGAGCGGCAACGCGCGGTAGGAGCCTTCGGCCGCGTCGGGGTCTGCTTCTGTGGAGCACGGGTCCAGAAGGGGCGTGCCCGCGGCTCCGCCCTCGATGATGGACGGCACGGTGTGGACCTGGAGGACCGAGAGGCTCTCGACGTCCGTGCTGGTCCGAGAACGGTAGACGAGGGTCCGGGTGCCGCCGCAGGCCTCGGGCGCTCCCGTCAGGCAGCCCTCGTATGCCTGCCCATCCGCCCAGACGACGAGCGCATACGGGTATTCCGAGTCGCCATCCAAGGCGAACAGGACCGCGTAGTACCCTCGATGTTCTCCTCGGGTCACCCCGTCCTCTTCGAGGTCCAGTCCATCGAGGGGATGGACTACCTGGGCCCACCGGTGTTTTCCCAGGTATCGGGACCACCGCTGCATCGCGCAGAACGCGGGCTTCTTCTGGCGGTCGGAATAGGCGGGCTGGGGACTGGTCTCTCGGAGCGAGGCGGTGGCATCCCCGGCACGGACGCTCGTCTCCACCGCCGTGTCCTCCGTCAGCCCGAAGCCGTAGAACTCCTGGACCTCGTTACCTGCCTTGACGGGAGGTGCCTCGTTCGTGTGCCATAGGGCGCGGTCGACTCCTACTCCCGAGAAGAACGACAGGCGCATACACATCTGACGGGCCTGTTCGGTCTCAGAGACGAATACCCAGTCCCAGGAGCGGTCGGCGAGGTCGAAGGCCAATGCAGGGTTTGCTACCTCGACCCTGTCCGCCCGCCAACTCGCACAGTCCCAGGTGGCCAGAACAATCATGCAAGGCCCCCATCGACATCACCCCGAACTCCGCCTTGGAGTAGAAGTGCTCTGGACTCCTCGCGCTCGACACCCCCGTCTCCGTGCACCAGATCGGGACATCCTCCCCCTCTGCCCACCACCGTCCCATCACCTCCCGCAGGGTCTCCACCAGCACGCGGGACCAGCCGATGTAGAGGAACGAGACCTCCCCCTGCTTGTAACCATTGTTGTACCAGTGGAAGTCCAGCACGTCGAACGGGCACATGAGTTCCCGCTCCCTCGACCAGGCGCGGAGGTCCTCCCGGAGGGCGGCGTAGTCGGCCTCGGCCTCGGGCACTTCCAGGTCGGTACCCAAGACGTCCCCGTCGAACGGGGCTCCCTCGCCGTGCTTCCAGGCGAAGTAGCGGGCGGCGCCGCCGCGGATCCCCTCGCCCAGCAGCTCCACGAACCGGTCGGAGGCGGCCGGGTCGACGTCGTGGGCCTGGGCGACCAGGGCGCCGCGGACGATGTGGAAGAAAAGGCGGTCCAGCCGGCAGCGGGCGTTCTCCGCGAAGGAACGTTCGGGAGCGGCGCCGGCGACACAGTCGGCGAACGCACCCCCGCCGGGAGGGGGGACGTTGCTGACGCTCGCCAACCCCGGGAATATCTTCTTCACCTCCGGCCTGCACGTCGCCAGGATCTCCGACGCCCGGAGCGCGAGCCAGGCCAGGTCCTCGTCCGGGACGGTGCCGTCGAGCTCGTTGGAGAGGCAGACGTGCGCCGGCCTGTCCGCGGCCCAGTAGCCGGCGTCCGCCACCAACTGGCGGATGAACTCCTGGGCGAGGCGGTCGGCGTGCGCCCTCTCTTGCTCGGTGGCGAGGTCGAAGTACTCGTCGACGTTGCCGAGCCAGAACGACCCCAGCGCCTGGCCGGTCCCATGGGCGTCGTACCTCCACTCGTACTCGACGGCGGTGGGTACGTTGGACTGGGCGAAGAGGGTGGGCAGCACGTCGATGGAGCCGGCGGCGGGGTCGCGAGCGACCTGGAGGAACGCTTCGGTGAGGACCGGCGGCGCGCCGCCCGGCAGCTCGCACGAGGCCGCTACGGCCGGGCACGTCGTGGGGATCGCGTCGGCGCAGCCGGGAGAGGTCTCGCCCCAGACCGACGCGTCCACCGGTGGGCACGCCCAACCTTCGCCGATGACGAAGTGGCCCGCCGCCGCTGTGGGGCACCCACGCCACAGGGTGGAGAGGAAGGTGTCCGCGTCCTCGAGCTGCCGGACGGCGGCGGCGCCGAGGGACTGGGCGTCGCGAAGGAGCTGCGCCTGGGTGCCGTGCGTCGCCCGGTCCTCGTCGAGGACGGTCACGTCCTCTCCGGCCGCGGTGTCGACCAGGAGCCGAAAGCGGAGGTAGCCGACCCCCGCGTGGCCGGGATGGTCCTCCGTCCAAGGCGGAGAAGGGAGGCGGAAGTCGTGGGGCAGGGCGAAGGACGCGGTGACGTCAGCGCCGGACGAGCCATCATCGCCATCGTCCACGACGTTCGACCACCGGGGCCTCGATGGCCGCCGGGACCCGCCGGAGTCCACGGCGACGGCGAATGGGGGTGGCGTCCCTCGTATCCGCCCGCCGGTGCCTCTCGGTCGGCGTGGGGCCTTACGCTCGTCGCCGGAACCCGCCCCCGTCGGCTCCAACGCCTCCGCGAGCCACGGCGTGATCTTCTTCATCGTGGCGCGCCGCTCCGCCATTCCGTCCGAGCAGCCCGCCGGCTCCTCGGGACGCGCCCGCCCCCGCGGCCCCGCGGGCCCCTTCCGCATCCCGGCGTCCGTGCCGCCCTGCCAGTCCCCCACCAACCACGGGGTCAGGGACGCCATGATCGCTGCCCGCCGGCCGCTGACCGTGTCCCCGGGGGGTGGGGCCGCGTCCGTGCAGTCCACGCAGCCGCAGCCTCTGGCCGCTTCGAGACCTCGGCCCCCGTGACTGCCGGACCGACCGGTGTTCGCGGGCGCCGTCCCGCAGCCACAGCGGAATCCACCCGCCGCGGCGCGGGAAGTCCGCGGCTCCGTGGAGTCAACCGTTCCGCCCTTGCAGGACATGGCCCCTTCCTCCCTCCCCCAGGGTCGCGGCCGATCCGAGGTTCGCCGGCCGCCCCCGGGCTGGGAGACGGGCCCCGGCCCGCGACATCGAGCCTATCCTCCGATGTGCTTCCCGTCCACCGACACCGAACCCATGAACCCCACCGTGGATGCTCCCCGCCCTCCTTGCCAATCCACCCCGCGCCCGGCATGGTGGCGGCCTGCGTCCCCCCGCGGCCGACTCCGGGCCCCGGGGGCGCGGTCCCTACGGCATGAGCGCGTTCCTCACCGACTGCCGGTACTTCACGGGCTACAAGCCCTGCGCCTTCCGGCGCCCCTGCGGGGCGTGTCCCCACTTCGAGGCCCGGGGCCCCGAGGTGCTGCTGATCAACCTGGACGGCCTCGGGGACGTCGTCCGGAACACCGCCCTCGTGCCGGCGCTGCGCCGCGCCCTGCCGGGGTGCCGGCTGACCTGGCTGACCCGCCCCGGGGCGGCGCCCCTGCTGGAGGGGCACCCCGGGGTCCAGCGGGTGCTGCCGCTGGGGCCGTCCACGACGGCGGTGCTCGGCGCCCTGCGCTTCGACCTGGCGCTGAACGCCGACAAGTCCGTCGAGGCGGGCTCCCTGGTCCTCGCCGCCGGGGCCGGGGAGCGCCGGGGCTTCGGGATCGACGGCCACGGCACGGTGGTCCCCCTGAACCCCGAGGCCCACGATCTGTGGGCCGTGGGGCTCGACGACCACGCCAAGTTCTTCGAGGACCGGCGGAGCCACCCCGAGCGGTTGGCCCGGGCCTTCGGGCTGGAGTGGCGCCGGGACCCGCCCCTCGTGGAGCTGAGCCCCGCCGAGGTGGAGGAGGCGGCGCGCCTGCGGGCCGCGTGGGCCCCTGGGGGGGAGGTCGTGCTGGGCTTCAACACCGGCTGCGCCCCGTGGCTCCCCTACAAGAGGCTGACGGTCGAGGACACCGCCGCGGTGGTGGCGGCGTCGCTTCGGGCCTGCGCCCGCCGCGGGGTGCGGGCTCGGGGGGCGCTGCTGGGGGGCGGGGAGGCCGACCGGGAGCGGAACCGCGCCGTGGCGGCGCGGCTGGCGTCGGGCGACGTGGTGGAGACCCCCACCGGCGAGGGGCTGCGCCGGGGGCTGCTCTCCATCGCCGCCTGCCACGCCGTCTTCTCGGGGGACACCCTGGGCCTCCACGCCGCCATCGCCCTGGGGAAGCCGGTGGTGGCGTGGTTCGGCGTGACGTCCCACGGCGAGGTGGACCTCCACGGGCGGGGGGTCCACGTGCTGGCCGACGTGGCGTGCCGCCCCTGCTGGCAGCCCGGATGCGACCGCCCCGTCAAGTGCTACGCTCGCGTCCCCCTGGGCGCCGCGGCCGAGGCCCTGGCCGAGATGGCCGAGGCGGCGGCCCGGGGGGAGGTCTATTCCGGGGAGGGCCTCATCGGGGCCTTTCCCCACCCCGAGACCGACGTCGCCGCCCACGCCGCCCGGTGGGGGAGGGGGCGGCAGACCCATGGGGCCGCGGAGCCCCCGGGCGGGAAGGAGCCGAGGTGAGCGGAGAGCAGCCGGGACAGGAGGACTTCTCCCCCGTCCTCAACGACATGCGCGACGGGTGGTGCACGGCGATGGGCCTGCGGTTCGTGAAGGCCACCCTGGAAGAGGTGGTCGCCGAGTGGCAGGTGGGCCCCGAGCACCTCCAGGGGTACGGGATCGTCCACGGCGGGGTCCACGGCGGCGTCATCGAGACCCTCGCCTCCATCGGCGCGGCGCTGCACGCCCTCCCCCGGGGCCAACTGGTGGCGGGCCTCGAGAACCACACCAGCTTCCTGCGGGCCGTTCGCGGCGGGCTGCTGCGGGCCACCGCCCGGCCCATCTCCACCGGGCGCTCCAGCCAGGTCTGGGAGGCGACGGTGGCCGACGAGGCGGGTCGTCCCATCGCCACCGGGCGGGTCCGCCTGCTGTGCTTCGACGCGGGGACGCCCCTGGGCGGCGCGCCCACCTCCCTCCCCGGGCTCTCCGGAGGAGGAGGCGGGGGCGGCGGCGCCTGAGCCTCCCGCCGGGACCCCGGGGTGGCCCCCGCTACCGCGACAGCGCCATCCGCGCCACCTTCGCCAGCAGCAGCGCGGGCAGGCTCAGGTGGAAGAACAGGTCGAAGACGTCGATGGGGCGCCGCAGCGTGCCCTGGGCCAGCATCCTCGCCTTCTCGACGAGGTGGGGCTCGGGGGTGAAGGGGGCGAGGCCCAGCAGCAGGGCGCCGACGGCGAGGGGGCCGAGGGGGATCCGGTCCAGCCATTCCACGGGGTGGGTCCTTTCCAGCGGGGAGCGTCCGCGCGGTTCTTGAAGGATCCCGCGGCCGTCGCGCAAGGGCTGGGGGGCACTCCGGCGGAGAAATCCCGGGACCCGCCGAATGGCTCCGGGGGGTCGGTCGTCATGGGGGGCACGTGAGCGCCGCCGGAAGCGGTGGCACCGATCCCCACAAGACAAGACCCGATGAATGGAGGTCTCCATGACCCGGCTCCTCCTCGCCCGCCTGCCCCTCGTCGTCGCCCTGGCGACGCTGGTCCCGACCGTGGCCCTCGCCCGAGGACAGGCCCGCGACCGTCACGAGGCGCGCACCGTCGCGCCCTACGCCGACGCCTGGATCCGCATCCACAACCCCTCGCCGGCGGCGGTGGCGGTCACGGTGGACGGCGAGTTCCGCGCCCGCCTGTCGCCGGGGGAGACCGACCGGATCGGTCCCCTCGCCTCCGGCCGCCACGACCTGCGCGCCACCTACGCGCTGGGGGGTCGCACCCTGGAGCTGTACGACGCGACCCTGTCCCTCCGCCGGAGGGACACCGAGCACGTCCGCCTGCCCCGGACCGGGAGCGGCCTGCTGGAGGTGGAGAACCACTGGATCGAGCCGGTGCGGGCGCTGGTGGACGGCCGCCCCTTCGGGGGCATCGCCCCGGGGGCCGAGGAGGTGATCGGACCCTTCGCCCCGGGCGTCCACGAGCTGGTGCTGAAGGGGCCCGACGGGACGGTGTACCTCCGCCGCTCCTTCGAGCAGGACGCGATGGAGCTGGAGCGTTCGGCCCTGCGCCCGCCCCGCACCGCCGAGGTCCTCTACGAGAACCGCACCGGGCGGACCGTCCGCGTCTCCTACCGCGACGGGGGCGACCTCGGGACCGTCCGGCCCGGCGAGCGCGTCCTCTCGGGGGTCGAGGCGGGCCGGCAGGTGCTGGTGACGCGCCTCCTGGACGGCCGCGTGGTCTCCCGGGACGACCTGATCGCCAACCCGTTCCGGACGACCCGGGTGAAGGTGGCGGCCCCGGACCGCGCCCAGCTCGTGGTCCAGAACCCCATGCCCTTCACGGTCCAGGTGTTCCGTGACGGCGAGCTGCTCGGCCACGTCGGCCCCCGGGACAGCCGGACCTTCCGGGTGGAGCCGGGCCCGGCCCGCTACGTCGCCGACCGCGCCGGCGCCGGCGGCCCCCGCTTCACCGTCCGCGTCGACGTCGACCCCTGGAACGGCGCCCGCTGGACCGTGGACCCCCGCCTCTCGGGCCTCTTCGACCGGGTCGGGCCGGTGGGGATCCCGGTCATGCCCCGCGGCTGATCCCCCCCACCGCCTCGTCTCCCACCCGCCGTCCCCCCCCTGTCCTTCCCGTCCGCACGCGCCAGCGCCAGGCCAGGAGGGACAGGGGGACCAGGACGGGGATGGCGTACAGGCTGTCCTCGGTCCAGAAGAGCCCCGCCTCCCAGCTCGCCGCGGTGAAGGGGTAGCCCAGCCGGTAGGCGCTGCCGACGTGGCGCTGGAGCACGTCCACGGCGATGTGCAGCAGCCCGCCGCCCAGCAGGCACAGGAGGAGGGGGAGGCGGGAGGGGCGGGGGGCCAGGAGGGCCAGGGCCCAGCAGAGCAGGAGGTAGGGGAAGGGGGTGTGCAGGACGTCGAAGCCCAGGTAGACGGGGTCCGGGACCACCACCGCCGTGACGTCGGCCAGGAGGTGGAGGACCTGGGCGGGGAGGCGGGAGGCGGCGTCCGGCAGCACCGTGCCCGCCACGAACCAGAGGCTCAGGCGGGTGCTCGGGGCCCGGGCGTAGGCCAGGTAAGCCACCAGGGAGTGGGTGACGAGGTCAGCCACGGGCCGCCTCCACGGCGCGGCCCCCGCCGTCCCGCCGCCAGTCCCGCGCGAAGAGCCACCCCACCGCCGCCAGGGTGGCGACCCCCACGACCTTCTTCAGGAAGCGCCAGCGGTGGACGTAGCCGAAGACCAGGTCCACCCGGTGGTCGGCCCGGAGCACCCCCTCGACGCTCACGATGGAGCCTTCCCGCAGGCCCGGGAGGCTCCCCACCACCGGCGCGGTACGCCCCCACGACCGGGCGTCGAAGCGGCCGTCCTCGACCCCCACGACCTGGTAGAAGGCCAGGACCACCCGGCCGCCCACGTGGCGGTCGGGGTCCTCCATGATCTCGCGGAAGTTGAGGGAGGCGGCGTCGGTGCTGATCCCGTAGTGGGCGTACAGGCCCACCAGGGCGGCGGCGAGCAGGGGCAGCGCGCCGCGCCGGGCGCGGTCGTCCAGGAGGCGGTGCCGGAGCCGGTGGTGCGTCATCCCGTCGCGGCCCGGATCAGTGGATCGTCGGGCCGCGGTGGTCCTCGCGCCGGCCCCCCTCGATCACCCGGAAGCGAGCCAGCTTGCGCTGGAGCCGCCACTGCTTCCACCGCAGCCAGAGGAGGTTCGGGCTGAGGCGGCCGAGGCCGCCCCGGAACACCGCGTACCCGGCCGCCAGGCCGCCCAGGTGGTAGAAGGGCTCGGCGCCGCTGCGGGTCAGGATGGCGACGATCACGGCGCCGACGGTGATGTAGGTGATCCAGATCGCCCGGATCGGCAGGATGAAGAAGAGCAGGATCTGGGCGTTCGGGTGGAGCAGCCCGAAGGTCGCCACCATCGCCAGGACCCCCGGGGCGATCCCCATGAAGGGAGCCCGGGCGAACAGCTCGTGGAGCGGGCCGATGGGGAGCACCGAGAGCACCTGGCCGAAGACCATGGCCCCGGCGGCGACGGCGATCCACCAGCGGACGAAGCGCCGGCGGCCCATGGCCTCCTCCAGCGGGCCCGCGAAGAAGTAGATCGCCAGCCCCATGAACAGCACCGCGAGGGGGGAGCCGGGGGGCTGGACGAAGTGGTGGGTGACGAAGGTCCAGGGGCGGGTGACGGCGAGGGGGAGCTCGGGCAGGGCCAGCAGCGAGACGACGTCGATCCCCATCCAGTAGTAGAGGACCAGCTCCACCAGGAAGATCGAGCCGTAGACGGTCAGGAGCAGGCGGCCCGTGCGGGTCAGGCGCCCGCCGAAGCCGAGGCCGCCTCCCCCCAAGCCGCCGCCGAAGCCGCCGCCGCCGAAGCCGCCGCCACCGCCACCGAAGCCGCCGCCACCGCCGCCGAAGCGGCCGCGGCCGGCCCGCTGGGAGGCCATCCACAGCGTTCCCCCCGCCGTGGGGGCGGAGAGGGAGGTTCTCGAAGCGCGGCCCTTGCCCGTGGGGCCAGGGGCGTGGAAGGATCCGGGGCTGACTTTGGCGTTCAAGGGGATCCCGGCCTGGGGGACGCGGCTGCGCGGGCGCGCCGCGCCACGGTCGCGGGGACGGCGCACGACGAAGGACCTGGAAGATGGCCTCCCCGTCGCCCGAAAATAACACGCGCCCCGGGGGCGGGCCACCCCGGTCCCAGCCCCCGCGGGCGGTCCGCATCGACCCCAGGAGCCGTCTTGAGCAGGTCCACCATCGTCCTCGCCTTCGCCCGCGCCGCCCCCGCCGGGGATGAGGAGGGCCGCACCGCCCCGGCCGCGGCGACGGGCGGCCCGGACGTGGTGGCCATCGGGGGCCCTCCCACGCCTCCCCAGGACGCCGATCCCGCCCCCGGGGGGCGCTTCGCCGCGCCGACGGGGGAGTGGGAGGCGAGGGTCCGGTCCACCTTGCGCCACCTCGATCCCGCCCGGGCGGTGGTCGTCGCCGCCGGGGACCTCCCTCCGGGGGCGGAGGAGGTCTGCGGGGGCTTCCCCCTGCTCCGCCCCGGGGACCTCCCCGGGGTCCGGGCCCGCCTCGCCGCCACCCTGGGGGTCGCTCCCGGGGACCTGGAGGCGCCGCTGGCGGAGACCCCCGGGGGGCTGCTGGGGGCGGCGATCCTGGCGCACCTCGTCGCCGGGGCCGAGGAGGTGGAGTGGGTGCCCGCCGGGGCGGATCCCCACCCCGATCCCGTGCCCCCCGGCTTCGGGGGCGTCACCTTCCACGCCCCCGCCGACGCCGTGGTGGGGATCGGGTCCCCGGGCGGCCCCTTCGCCCCCTGGCGCGTGTACTGGGACCCGGACGACGCCCACCGCCGTGCGGTGCGGGCCGCGCTGCTCGCGGGCCGGCCCGCCGCCGCCCCCTCCCTCACCGGTGGCGCGGGGGTCCTCGGCCGGCGCCTCGCCGAGCGGGTCCCCCCCGATCCCGGGGCCTGGGACCCGACCTCGTTCCTGGCCGCCGCCGCCCTCGCCGACGGCCTCCCCGTCGGGGGGCTCCCGGGCCCCGACCGCCCCCGCTCCGCGCCGTCGCGCCCCTGGCGCCGCCACCGCGCCGAGATGGCCTCGGCGCTCCGGCTGCGGGACCAGCTCCGGGCCCTCTTCCCCGGCGGGCTGCCCGAGCCCCTCGCCACCTTCCCGGGGGAGTACGCCCGGGACGACCTGGACGCGCGGATCGCCGACGCCAGCCGCCTCCTGGCCTTCGAGGGGCTGGCCACCGGCGACATGACCACCTACCTGGAGGCCCTGGAGAACATGGCCCTGCCCCGCACCCACGCCCCGGACGCGGATCCCCTCGCCCTCCTGCGGGCCTGGCGCGAGGTCACCCCACGGATCCCCGCGGTGCCCCTGCCGCTGCGGGCCGTCCTGGGGAGGGGCGCTTGAGGCTCGGCCCCCGGCTCGCCCTCGGCGCCCTCGCGGCGGCGCTCCTCCTCGTCCTCCCCCGGGGCGAGGCCGGCGCCCACCCCTTCGGCCGCTCGTTCTACTCCCACCGCGTCGTCCTCTCCCTGGACGGCGGGAAGGTGCGGGTCGCGTACTACGGCGAGGTCCCCACCCAGGTGGTGATGAAGGAGTTCGCCGCCGCCTACGCCGGGAAGCGCCGGGTGGGCCGGACCGAGGACCTGGAGTTCCTGGGGCGCACCATCGACGCCATGGCGGCCATGGTGAGCGTGCAGGCGGACGGCCGGCCCGTGCCGTTGCGGAACCTCTCGGACCGGGGGCGCAAGAACGGCAAGGGCGACTACAGCTTCTTCCGCTACCGCGTAGACCTGGAGGGGGATCTGCCCATCCCCCCGGGGGCGAGGGTGACCGTCCGCGTCCAGAACGACAACCGCCCCGATCTCCCCGCGTGGCACAGCGGCGCCGTCCTCCTGCCCGAGGACATGGTCCTGTCGGGGGGCAACCTCGCCTCGTTCCCCGCCGAGGCGAAGCTGGACGATCCCTTCGAGGTGGCCGCGGCCTGGACCGACGATCCCTCGTTCCGGGTCCTGGAGGCCGTCGTCGCCCGGGACCGGGGGGGGATCGCCGGGTCCCTCCAGCGGGCGTGGAGGCGCGCTGCGGCCTGGTGGGACGGCGGGTAGCCCGGCGGACGGCGCGGGAGGGGCGGAACCGCGGCGGGATCCAACGCCCCGCGGGGCGTTCGGAGTATCATCGGGGCCTCCCATGCGCATCGAGGACCTCTGCCCCATCTGCGAGCGGCCCCACGAGCCCGCCGCCTGCCCCCGCGCCGCCTCCGCGGTGGTGTGGGAGGATCCCGCCCCCGGGGGGGACGGCCGCGGGGACGACGGGGCCCTGGCGGACCGCGCCGCCTGGCGCTTCCACGCCCCCCTGCGGGCGGTGCTCGACCGCACCCGGGAGGACCTGCGGATCCTGGAGAGCCTGCACCGAGACCTGGACCAGGAGCGACGCCTCGTGGTGGACCGGGAGGTGCTGGAGGCCGGCCGATCCCTGAGGGAGGGGCGCCTCGACGACGCGGCCCGGAGCCTGGGGAGCGCCGCCCGCAAGGGTCGCGGCGACCCCAAGATTGCCCTGCTGGAGGGCTTCCTCTCCCTGCGCTCCGGCGACGCCCCCGCCGCCACCGACGCCTTCGAGGCGGCCACCCTCCGGGCCGAACCCGGCGGCCAGAGGGCCGCGCTGCGCTTGCTGCTGGGGCGGGTGCAGCTCCACCGGGGGGACCGGCCCCGGGCCGAGGAGCGCTTCCGGCTGGCCCTGGAGGAGGCGGAGGGCCCCCTCCGGTCCGACCTGCACTTCCAGCTCTGCCGGATGGCGCTGCTGGCGGCGGGGGAGGGGGCGGCGGTCCCGGTGCCCGCCCCGTCGTCCGCTCCCCCGGTCCCACCGTCCCCCCCGGACGTGCTCTCCCTCGCCGAGGCCCGGGTGGAGCCGCCTGCCGGCCCCTTGTCCCGGCGGGAGCTCTCGGGCCTGCTGCGGGCGGCGCTGGACGATCCGGAGCTGGTGGACCGGCTGAGGGCCGATCCCTGGTTCGCCGGGGACGCCGCGGCCCAGGTGGAGGCGTGGCTGGCCCGGGTGGAGGGCCTGCTGGCGCGGGACGTCGCCGACGGCAACGCCGCCATGGACGCGGCCCTGGCCGAGACCGCGCCGTGGATGCTGCTGGCCAGCGCGGACCTGGGGGCCCGGCGCGCCGAGCTGGCGGGGCGCCGGATCGCCGAGGTCCCCGCCGGCCTCGTCGCCGTCCTCGATGCCGCCGCGGGGCTGGCGGGCGCCGCCGCCGCCTCGTCCTCCCTGGCTCGGGCCGTGCGGGAGGGGGTGCTGGGCAGCCTGCGGGAGAGGGCCGCCCACCTCGGCCGCCGCCTGGACGAGGCCCCCGGCTCCATCCGGCGCACCCAGGCGTGGTCCGCCGCGGCCCGGGACGCGGGGAGGGCGAAGGCGAGGGCGGGGGAGCTGGGCCAGGCCGACGGCGCCGCCGCCGCCGCCGAGGTGGAGGAGTGGCTCCGGACCCTGGGCGTCCACGCCGACACCCTGGACCTGATGATCCAGGAGGAGCAGGACCGGGCGCGGACGGAGTCCGAGGAGCGAGAGCGCCGGCTGCGGGAGGACCGCGCGCTGCTCGGCGGCGCCCGGGCCCGCCTGCCCCGGGTCCACGTGCTGATGCTCGCGGGGCTGGCGACGGCGGTCCTGGTGGGCTCCCTGGCGCCGGGATCCCTGCTGCTGATCGCGGCGATCCCCCTGCTGTTCGCCATGATGGACATCCGCGAGGTCCTGGGCGGCCTCCGGGCGAGGGTGTGGACGCTGCACCGGGCCGACGTGGACGACCTGGCCCACGACTTCTCCATCCGCTTCACCGTGGCGGTGCTGATGCTGACCTTCGTCGGGATCGGGCTGCTGGGGGTGGTGGCGGTGCGGGGGGAGTGGTGAGCCGGGCGCGGCTCGCTGGCCTGGCCCTCGGCGCGGTCGCGCTGGTGCCGGGCTGCGCCGAGGACGCTGCGGAGACCTTCAGCGTCTACGGGTACCTCTACACTGGCCCCGTCGTGGACGGCACGTCCACGGTGCTGCCCGGGGCGACGGTGAACGGCTACGACCTGGAGGGCAACCTGCTGGGGGAGGGGTACGAGCCCAACTCCAGCGCGCCGGGCTACTACCGGGTCCCCGGCTTCCCCCCCGGCGCCGACGGCGCCATCGTCGCCTCCGCCGCGGGCTCCTGGGTGCCGACGGTGGTGGTGGGCCGCATCCCCGAGGCCACCGTCTACCTCGACCCCGGCGAGCTCTACATCTTCGCCCTGGCGGACGTCCGCACCTACCTGGAGGCGTGGGAGCGGTCGGACCCGGGGGGGCCGGTGCAGGACCTGGACTTCGAGGCGGAGGGGAACGGCGGCTTCGTGGTGGGCCAGTTGGCCGACGCGGAAGTCTGGGCGGGCACCCGCGTCGGCGCCGTCGACGCCGAGGGGGGAGTCCACGAGGCCGGCTACTTCGCCGAGACCGGCCTGCCCGACCGTGCCCTGACGGCGACCACCGCGGACGGCCGCTTCGCCCTGTTTGGATTGCCCGCGGGGCCGGTGGAGGTGTGGATCACCCTCCCCGGACAGGCCGATCCCCTGCCCGATCCCTTCCGGACCCTAGTGGTCGAGGACGGCATCACCTCGCTCTTGGGCTTCCGGATCACCGAGGAGTCCCTATGATCCGGCGCGCCTGTCTCGCGGCCGCCCCCCTGGCGCTGGGCCTCGCCGGGTGCGACCTGTTCGGACCGACCACGGTGGAGGGGCGCCTCCTCTCCGCCCCGGACCCCGAGGCCGCCCCCATCCAGGGGGCCGTGGTCGCCCTGTACGACATCGAGGGCCAGCGGATCGGCCACGACGACACCGATCCCGACGGCTTCTTCCGGATCACCGGCCTTCCCCCCGACATCCAGGTGGCGACGGTGGTGGACGCGGCGCCGGACTACGCCCCCACGGTGTTCGTGGGGAGCCTGGGCGCGGGGACGATGGAGGTGGTGGACGGCGCCCTCTACGCCCTGTCCTACGCCGAGGCCGGGGCGTGGATCGACTCCTACGGGGACCTCGCGGTGGGCCAGGTGTTGGACCCCGCCGCGGACGACAGCGGCGGTGCCGTGAAGGGCAGGGTGCTCGCCGAGTTGGAAGGGGGGGTGCTGGTCCCCTTCCCCGACGTCTCGGCCCAGGTCGTCACCACGTCCCTCTCCTACGGCGCCGTGTACCTGGACGTGGACGGCGACCCGGACCCCGGGATCTCCGAGACCTCGGAGCGGGGGGAGTTCGGGGTCTTCAACCTGCCCCCCGGCACCTGGGCCCTGCGCCTGAGCCTGCCGCTGGCGGACGGGACCGAGGGCTACCTGGACGTCCCCTGCATGGTGGTGGAGGACGGCGTCACCGTGATCGACAACCTCGTGTTCCAGGTGTCCTGATCCTGGCTCGCCCCGGGACTTCCCCGATGACCACGATCCACCGGCCCCTCCTCGCCGCCTCCCTCGCCCTCGCCCTCGCCGGCTGCGCGCCGGACGCGCCGCCCGCCCCGGCGTCTCCCCCCGCCGCCACCCCGTCCCCGCCGCCCGCCGCCGCGCCCGCGGGCGTGGTCACCGTCACCCGCCCCGAGGTGCTGGGCCAGCCGGATCCCGGGGTTTCAAAGGTGAAGGCGTGGCATGGCATGTCCATGGCCAACCTCAAGGAGCTGCCCGAGGGCGCCCCCCCGGGGGCGCTGTGCCAGGTCACCCACGTCTACCGCGGCTCCCCGGCGGAGGTGTCGGGGGTGAGGGAGGGGGACCTGGTGCTGTCCCTGGACGGCCAGCCCGTGGGGCGCTTCCAGGACGTGGGCCGGGCCCTGAAGGGCCAAGCCCCGGGGAGCCGGCACCCCCTGACGGTGTGGAGGGACGGCCGGCGAAAGGAGATCGCCCTGGTGCTGGGCGAGCGCCCCGGGGACATGGCGAGCTGGCAGCGGGAGCAGTGGATCGGCGCGCCCCACGTCCCCTTCGACCTGCCCCTGCTGGGTGGGGGGAAGCGGACCCGCTCCCCGGACCACCGGGGCAAGGTGGTGGTCCTGGACTTCTGGGCGACCTGGTGCGCCCCCTGCCGCGCGGTGATGCCCCGCTTGGACGCCCTCCAACGCGAATTCGGCTCCAAGGGGCTCCAGGTGGTGGGGGTGACCAGCGAGGAGGAGCCCGTGGTCCGCCGCTACCTGGACCAGAACCCCGTCTCCTACGCCATCGCCCTGGATCCCTACGGCGAGGCCAAGCAGGACTACGAGGTGGACAAGCTCCCCACCCTGGTGGTCATCGGCCCCGACGGGAAGGTCCTGGTCCGGGCCACCGGGAGCGAGGGAGGAGTCGGCCAGGCGGAGGAGGTGGCGGCGCGGGTGCTGGGATCCTAGAGGGGATCACTCCCCCCCTTGCGCGCCTTCCGGGAAGCGGCGATGGCGCCGGGGTTCACGCGCAGGTAGAGGCCGATGTTGTCCACCGAGGCGCGGTAGGTGCCGGCGTCGATCCCGTTGGGGGGAGTGCTGGGGAAGGCGGTGCTCTGGGTGCCGTGGCTCACCTCGGGGGCGATGGTCCGCTCGCCGTAGAAGACGTGGTACCAGGTGCCGCCGATCTCGAAGCCGGGGAGCCGGAGGGCGGCGCCCACGCCGACGGCGTGCTTCAGGCTGTCGATGGCGGCGAGTCCCAGCCACTCGTCGGGAATGGCGCTGGTCTCGAAGAGGTAGCCCGCCCGCAGCACCAGGGGGTCCACGGGGTTGGCCTCGACGCCCAGGCGCACGCTCACGGCGTCCTGGAACTCCTCGCGGATCTCGAAGTTGCCGGCCCCGTCGGTGCCCTCGTACACCGCGGGGATCTCGGAGCAGTCGTTGGTGCCGTCGGTCTCCTGGATGAAGCCGCACAGCCCGCGGCCGGACACGTAGTCCGGGAGGGGTTGGCCCTCGTCGCCGCCTTCGAGGCTGGTGTCGATCTGGGACGCCACGATCCCGTCGTGGACGCTCCAGAACTCCACCACCCCGTCCACCTCGATCTCGAGGCGGGGATGCGGGCGCACCAGGAGCCCCGCCCGGAGGATGGGGGGGAGATCGGTCTCGAGGAGGATCTCGGGGTCGTAGCCCTGGACGTGGATGGGGCTGGTGTCGCCCGTGAACTGGCCGAAGTAGCCCAGCAGCTCGCTCGAAAGATCCCCCTCGATGGTGACGGTCCCGGGGGCCTTCATGTGGATGCCGGTCTGGAACGAGACGCCGACCTGCACGCGGTCGCTGGGGACGAACATCAGCCCGAAGTTGCCGTTGGGCGCCGGGAACTGGAGGGCATCGAAGCGCACCCGCAGGTCGAACTGGGGGTCCTCGTCGTTGCCGTCGTCGCCGGGGAACAGGTGGGCCGAGATATCGAACTCCTCGGAGATCCGGAAGGCGACGAGCTGGAGGGCTGCCCCCACCGCCAGCCAGGGCACCGGCCGCCACGAGGCGCCCAGGGACCATGTCGCCTGGTCCAGGCGCGCCTTCACCATCCGGTAGCGGCCCGGGCTGTCGTCAGGGTAGGCCAGCCACGGGGCGTCCGGGGCGTAGAAGCCCAGGGCGATGGTCAAGTCAGGGTTCTTGAACCCGTACATCAAGGAGAACTCGGGGATGGGGCGGAAGGAGTCCTGGTTCTCCGTCGCCCCGAAGGGCTCGGCGAGCACCTTGTCGTCGGGGTCGAGCAGACCGTTGGCGTACGCCGCTCCGGTCTTCCACTTGCCCTCGCCGCCGGCCCGCAGGAACCAGGTGTCCATCTTGTGGGCCATGATCCCCCCCTCCACCTGGAACCCGTCGACCTGGAACAGGCCCGCCGGGTTGTAGTGCAGGCCCAGGGAGGAGTCCGCCTTGGCGACGTAGGCCCCGCCGCGGCCCTGGGGCATGACTCCGAGGTCCGGCACGTAGAGGCCGGCAGCCTTCGCCCCGGTGGGCAGCAGGCAGGCCAGGGTGGTGGCGAGGGTGGCGGGGGTCCAGGAGGGTCGAATGTCCACGGGGGGGCTCCCGTCGGGCCCGGGTGCGCCGCGGGCCGGACCGACGGAGTGTAACGCGGCTGGGGCGCGGGCGTCAGCGTCGAACCCGCGGGCCGGCGCTCTTCCCCGTCGCCGCCGGGTTCCGCTAGAATCCCCCGCGCCCGCGAGCACCACCGGCCCTGCGGACCCCGTCGGGATCGCCCTGGCCGGTGCCGCGAGGAGCCCATGCCCTTCACCCTCCGCCTCTCCCCCGCGCTTCGCCTCCTGGCCTGTTCCCTGGCCTCGGTCCTGGGGGCTAGCGCGCTCTTGGCGCCCTCCCCGGGCCTCGCCGCCGACCTCGACGGCCCTGCCCTCCAGGCCCACGTCGCCGGGCAGTCGGCGCTGCTGGCCCGCCGCCACGGCCGCGCCATGCCCACCCTGAGCGCCTCGGACTGGGCCAAGGTGGCGGCGGGCAAGCCGGTCAAGAAGAGGTTCACCCCCGACGGGCAGCGCCTCCAGGTGGCCTCCATCACCCAGGTGGTCCGGCCGTCCCCCGCGGAGATCTGGTTGGGGATCGCCGACGTCGACCACGACGAGGAGTTCATGCCCGACATCGCCGAGGCGGTGTCCCTGGAGCGGAACCCCGACGGCAGCGTCCTCCAGTACGGCTACCTGGACATCAAGAGCATCTTCGTGTCGGACCGCCACTGGGTGGTGCGCTTCCGGCCCAATCCCACCCTCTACGCCGAGTCGGGGGGGAAGGTCTGGGAGTGGACCTACCGCTTCGTGCCCGACGCCGCCCAGCGCATCGCCGCCGCCCGGGCCGCCTCGAAGATCACCCGCCTCGCCGACAAGCAGTTGGACTCCGCGGTCCTCATCGCCTCCAGCGAGGGGGGGTGGACCCTGATGACGCTGCCCGACGGGCGCACCCTGGTGAGCTACCAGATCATGAGCGACATCGGCGGCGTCGTGCCCGACGCGGTGGTCGCCAGCTTCGCCGCCTCCACCCTCGACGACCTGGTGGCGGTGGTCACCCGACGCGCCGGCAGCATCTACACCCACTACGACGCGGCCCACCCGGCCATCCCCGGTCCCGACGGGGCACCCCTGCCCAAGCGGTAGCCGGCGTCCCCGCGAGGAGAAGCACAGTGATCGGCCGCCTGTTCCGTGTCTACGGGATCATCCTCCGGACCTTCGGGTTCACCGTCCGGCCCATCTTCACCTTCTTCCTGATCATGGGCTACCGCGCCTTCAGCGCCGTCAGCCTCGCCCTGGACCCGCTCCTCTTCCCGCGCCTGGGCCGGCAGCGGGTGGTGAAACCCGTGTTCATCGTGGGCAACCCCCGCAGCGGCACCACCTTCCTCCACCGCTTCATGGTCAAGCACGGGCTCGGCTGCTCCTTCCAGCTCTGGCAGCTCCTCTTCCCCTCGCTGACCTCCCGCACGGTGCTCGCCCCCATCGTCCACCGCCTGGAGGGCCTCAGCCCCGCCAAGTTCCACGTCAGCAAGGCCCACGAGACCTCCCTGACCTCGGTGGAGACCGACGACGTGCTGGTCTTCTTCCGCTACGTGGACGGCCTGTTCCTCTACGGCTACTTCCTCGCCTGGGACCCCGACGCCAGCCTGGACATCCTGGATCCCGAGGGGTACGTCGCCCAGACCGCCGAGAGGGACTTCGGCTGGCTGAAGGGGTGCATCCGTCGCAACCTCGCGTGGTACAAGCAGGATCGGGCCATCGCGAAGGTGTTCACCATGGCCCTTCGCCCCGAGCAGACCTTCCGCGCCTTCCCCGACGCCCGGATGCTCTACATGGTGCGGGATCCCATGGACGTCGTGCCCTCGGCCCTCAGCCTGGTGACGGGGGTGCTCAAGCAGCGCTACCCCTGGGACCGGGTCCCCGAGGAGGTGCGGCGTCGCTACGTCGAGCGCCTCTACCTGGGCTTCCTCGCCCTCTACCGCAACTTCCACGACGCCTGGGTCTCGGGCCGCCTGCCCAACGACCAGATCCACATCGTCCGCTACGACCTGATGATGACCGACTTCGAGCGGGTGATGACCGGGATCTGCGAGTTCGTCGGCCAGCCCGTGGACGGCGAGCTGGCCCAGGCGATCCGCGCCACCGCCCAGAAGCAGCGGAAGTACACCAGCGAGCACAAGTACGACCTCTCGGAGTACTGGCTCACCGAGGAGCGGATCCGGCGGGACTACGCCTTCGTGTACGAGACCTACGGGATCGGGAGGCCCGCCGAGGTCCCTGTCGCCTGAGCCGCGGCCCCCGGCCTCGTCCGTCCTCCGTCACGGCTCAACGGACGACGATCACCCCGTCGGCCGCCTCGGCCCGCCGTTCCGCGATCAGCTCGTCGGCGAGGCTGACCCCGGGCGGCAGCCCGCTGAAACGGGCGCGCAGGCGGGAGAGCACGGCCTCGCGGCGCTCCAGCACCAGTTTCCCTGCCCGGGCCCGGGCGACGAGGATCTCGCCCTGCTCGAACCCGGCGGCGCGGCGGAGCTCCGCGGGAATGACGACGCGCCCCTTCGCCCCCAGGCGGACCGTGGCATGCGACGGATCACGGGGCAGCGTGCTCATGTGATGGCACTCCTGGCTGGATTATGCCACCCCCTTCCATCGCTGTCATTCCTGCGACGTCTGCCGGATCGGCTCCGCCCCCTCGCCCAGCACGTCGATGTAGGGCTGGTAGGCGAAGAGGCGGTTGCGGCCCTTGCCGGTCAGCTCCCGGACCAGGCCCGCGCCGGCCATGCGCTCCAGGGCGGCAGAGACGGTGGGGAAGGTCAGATCGAGGGCCCGGGCGGCGTCGCCGATGGAGGTGATGGGCCTTCGCTGGATGTACTCGTGGACGCGGAAGGCCGAGGCGGCGCCGCGGCCGAAGGTCTCGATGCGCCGACGGTCCTGGTCGAAGAGGGCGAGGATCCGGCGGGTGGTATCCAGGCCCTCCTCGGCGGTCTCGATCACACCCTGGAGGAAGAAACGGACCCACCCCTCCCAGTCCCCGTGGGTGCGGACCCGCTGGAGCCAGTCGTAGTAGTCCATCCGGTGGGTCTTGAACCACAGGCTCAGGTAGAGGATGGGCTCCGACAAGGCGCCCTCGGCGCAGAGCAGGAAGGTGATCAGCAGGCGCCCGGCGCGGCCGTTGCCGTCGAGGAAGGGGTGGATGGTCTCGAACTGGACGTGGGCCAGGGCGGCCTTGAGGAGGGTCGGGGTCTTCACGGGATCGTCGTGGAGGAACTTCTCCAGCGCGCCCATGCAGTCGGGCACCCGGTCCGCGGGCGGGGGGACGAAGCGGGCGTTGCCGGGCCGCGAGCCGCCCAGCCAGACCTGGGAGCGTCGGAACTCGCCAGGGTCCGCGTGGCCACGGCCGCGCTGGAGGAGCACGGCATGGATCTCACGGATCAGGCGAAGGGAGAGGGGGAATCCCCCCCGGAGCCGAGCGAGCCCGTGCTCGAGCGCGGCGACGTAGTCCGACACCTCCCGGACGTCCTCCAGGGGGACGCCCGGCGCCTCGTCGCGCTCGGCGAGGAGGAGGTCCGCGAGGGATGACTGGGTGCCCTCGATCTGCGAGGACAGCAGGGCCTCTTTCCGGACGTACCCATAGACGAAAAGTTTGACGTCCGGAAGCAGCGCGGTCACCGCGTCGAGCCTGCCCAGGGCCCGGTTCGCCCGTTCCAGCAGATCGGCGTCGATGGCGACGAGGTCGAGGGGAGGGTCCGGCGGCAGGGGCGCGGGGACGAAAGCGTGGAAGCCTTCCCCCGCCGTGGTCGCGCGGACGGAGTGACCGGTGGTCCTCATGGACGATCGCCCGGACCCGGGGACCACGAAGTTTGAATAGCGTCCCCCGGGGCCCTACGATATTAAACGATTGTTTAACAGCCGTCGAGGGTCAGCCCCGCCAGTCCACCGCCGCCGTCGACATCACGAAGCCCGCCGCCGCCGTGCCGAAGAGCAGCTTCATGCCGGGTCGGATCACCCCCTCGCGCAGGAGGTGGTGGAAGGTCAGGGGCACCGCGCTGGACTCGGTGTTGCCGTAGATCCCGTGGATCTGCGGCATCTGCTCCGGCCTCGCCCCGAGGTTGGTGGCGATCTCCCGGAGCACGCGGTTCGAGGGCTGGTGGAAGACGAAGAGGTCCACGTCCTCCACCGACCAGCCCACCCGGGAGAGGGTCTGGCGGATGTGGGGGGGCGTGTGCTCCGCCAGGCCGAACAGGGCCGAGCTCTGGGAGCGGAAGACCCCGTCGATGGGGGCGCGGCAGAGGTGGTGGTGGGCGGGGAGCCCCTGGGAGTGGACGGCGAGGATCCTCCCGCCGGGGCAAAGGGGGGAGCGGGAGATCAGCATCGCCGACGCCGCGTTGCCGATGGTCAGGCCCGCCGCCATCAGGTCGACGTCCTCGGCGGTCTGGAGGTCGTAGCTCAGCCACCGATCGGTGATGGACGACGTGCACACCAGGGCGAGGCGCAACGAGTCGTCGATGGCGAAGCGGGCCGCGACGTCCTGGACCGACACCATCGCCCCCGCGCACGCCGCGGCGACGTCGATGGAGAGGGCCCCGTGGGCCCCCAGCTTGCCCGCGACCTCGGTGGCGGTGGCGGGCTCGTAGTAGTCCCGGGCGATGGATCCGTAGACGACGAGGTCCAGGTCCGCGGGGTCCACCCCGTAGGACGAGAGAAGCTCCCGAGCCGCCACCACCGCGTGGTCCGCCACCGGCTTCGGGGCGGTCTCCTCCATGTAGCGGACCTCGGTGCCGCACAGGCGGAACACGTAGCGGATCAGGCGGGAGAGGGACTTCCACTCGCCCTCGGTGCCCCGGAACCGCTCCCGGACCCGGCCGAGGACGTCTTCGTTGGTGAGGACCGTGGTGGGCAGCCGGACGGCCGGCGCGGACAGGTAGAGCTCGGGGATCCCCATCGAACCTCGTCAGCCGTCCACTTCGATGACGGTCAGGAAGGGGGGGATCGGGCTGACGCAGGAGGTACACCGAAGCGCGAGGAGCCAGAGGCTGCCGGAGCCGAAGGTGGAGAAGGCGCCTCCCCCGTCGAGGGCGGTGGCGGTGGTGAGGTCCACGTGGGTCGTCTGGCTCACGGCCGCGTAGTAGATCTCGCCGGCGATGAGCTCCAGGTCCAGGAACTGGGTCTCCAGGTCCCCGAGGCTCATGCCGTCGTAGCGTCCCACCATGACCTCGGAGATCTGGTTGGGGTCGAACTCGCCCCCCAGGCCGTCCACCGTGACTCCGGACCAGTCCACCACGTAGCTCTCGGGCTCGCCGGACATGTGGACGGGGGCGAGGGACTGGAGATCGGGGTCGAAGTCGATGGTGGCGCTGCCGTCCCCGATGGCGACGTCGTGGTTCTCGCTGGTGGACGAGGGCTGGAAGAAGCTGATCATCCTGCTCTCGTTGGTGCCGGTGGTCACCCGCACCAGCCAGGTGCCCTCCTCGTAGACGAAGTCGGCGGCGGGGTCGATGTAGGTGCCGAGGACGTTGCACTCCGACAGCAGGAACGACGTCTCGCCGCCGGGGTTCGACCACAGGGCGAAGGCGCCGACGTCCTGCTGGAGCAGCGAGTCGGTGGCGATGGCCACCTCGACCTCCTCGTGGGTGAAGGCCGGCAGGTACAGCACGCTGGCACCGTCGATCTCGGTCGTGGGGTCGATGGCGTGGCCGAGGAGGTCGACCGAGAGCCCGCCGAAGTCGAAGCGGACGTCCTGGGCCGTCTGGACCTCGACGGACTGGATGTCCAGGGCGTTGTCGTAGCTGTAGTTCTGCTCGTCGGCCAGGGCCAGGGAGCCCTCCACGGGGCCGGAGTCGTCGTCGGCCGCGTCGTCGTCGTCCCCCTCGGTGCAGGCCGCGAGGGTTAGGCAGGCCAGGGGGATCCACCAGAGGCGGTTCATTCGAGGCTCCCTCCAATCCGTTCCACGGCGTCGATGAAGCTGAGGGCGTTCCCGATGGGGGTGTTCACCTGCCACACCACGTCCCCCTCGGGGCTGATCTGGTTGAGGACGCCCATGGAACCCCACGAGACGTGGGTGTTGCCGTTGTCCAGCCGGACCGCGTCGCCCAGCAGGAGGCTGTAGCCGCCGTAGGTGAAGCTCCAGACCTCGTCGTACTTCATCGGGTCCGCGTCGGCGTCCAGGTGGTACTCCCGCGCCGCGGAGTTGGCGAGTCCTCCCCCCGTGGCCTGGAGGTGCTCCTCGGCGCCGTTGTCGAAGAGCAGCAGGTGGGTGCCGGAGTCCAGGAGGTCGGGGGCGTGCTGGCCCAGGAAGGCGGTGCTGTCGGGACCGACCCGGAAGTCGCTGTCCTCCCCCCCCACCTGCCACAGCATCTGTCCCGTGGCGCGGTCGATGGCGAACACCGCGCTCAGGTTCCGCGACGAGTACAGATAGACCCCGTCGGAGCCCAGGTCCTCTTCGAGCTGGAGGCCGTTGCCGTGCAGCCAGTCCACCCCCTGGGGGTAGAACTCGGGCTCCGCGTGGGGATCGACGTCGAGGGGGATCCCCTCCTCCTCGCTCCAGGAGGACCAGATCACCACCGCCGCGCCGTCGCCGACCGGATCCTCGGACTGGCTTCCCTCCTCCAGCTCCACCAGGGCCTCGCCGCAGACGGGGTGGTCGTGACCGTCCACCTCGCGGCAGTCGAGGGCCAGGTAGGCGATTCCCCCCTCGGGCAGTTCCACGAAGTCGTGGTGGCCGAAGGGGGTCCGGGTGTGGACGGTGGTCTGCTTGTCCAGCGACATCCGCACCACCTCACTGATGTCCACCTCGCGGTCGGCCCCCGCGACGTTGAACACGATGTCCCGCCCGTTGCGCGCCAGGAGGGCCCGGGCGTAGAGGTGGTCCGGGGCGCCGAGCTGCCACCAGACGTAGCGTCCGTCCGGGCCCAAGGCCACGATGTGGGACGCCTCGTCCCCGACGAAGCTGGTCACGGTGAACACCGGGTGGGTCCGGGATGGGTCCTCCGGGTCCACGGTCAGGGACGGAAGCTCGGAGGGGGCGGGCCCCGTCTGGATGGTCTGGTCGGGGCTGACGTGGACCTCGCCGTCCAGGGCGGACCGCGCGCGCCAGTGCCAGGTCGAGTTGACGGAGAGGCCCGCGAGGACCACCGCGTGGGAGGTCCTCAGACCCCCGTCGTCGACGGTCTGGTACCCGTACTCCTCGTCGGGGCCGAACTCGACCACCGAGGTGCCCGGGGCAACCGTGGTCCAGGTGATCGTCGCGACCGTCGAGATCTCGGGGCTGACCGTCGCCGTGGCCTCCAGGGTGACGATCACCGGGACCTCGTCGACCGTATCGTCGTCCGAGGTGTCGTCGTCCAGCGACACG
Organism: Myxococcota bacterium; assembly: GCA_023150875.1. Lineage (GTDB taxonomy): Bacteria > Myxococcota_A > UBA796 > UBA9615 > JAKLKC01 > JAKLKC01. Next base: position 26,666 of record JAKLKC010000045.1, read on the forward strand.
TCGCCGTGATCGATGGGCTGGCATCCCCAGACGAGGGCGGCAAGGAGGAGGGGTTCGAGGGTTCGCAAGACGGGTCCTTCCGTCCCGGCCCCCGGTGCGGGCCGAGCGAGTGGGTGAGGATAGCCGACAAGCCCCAGGTCGGGAAGCCAGGACTTCGTCAAGTGACGGCGCCCCCACCATGGACCCCGCGGTATGGTGGGGGGTTCTTTCCCTCGGGGGAATGCCAGGAGGACCCGGAGCGCGTCCCTCCCTTGACACCCCGTGGTCCCGCGACTAAACCCAGCCCGCCGCGTCGCCGCCCCCTCCGGGCCCGCGGCTCGGCACCCGCCCCCCGGAGTCCCGCCGTGACCTTCCAGGAGATGATCCTCGCGCTCCAGGGCTACTGGACGGCCCGGGGCTGCGTGCTGGCCCAGCCCTACGACGTCGAGAAGGGTGCGGGCACCTTCAACCCCCACACCTTCCTGCGCAGCCTGGGTCCCGAGCCCTGGAGCTGCTGCTACGTCGAGCCCTGCCGCAGGCCCACCGACGGCCGGTACGGCGAGAACCCTAACCGATTCCAGCACTACTTCCAGTTCCAGGTGGTGCTCAAGCCCTCCCCCGACGACGTGCTGGCCCTCTACGAGGGCAGCCTCAGGGCCCTCGGCCTGGACCTGGCGCGCCACGACCTGCGCTACGTCGAGGACGACTGGGAGAGCCCCACCATCGGCGCCTGGGGTCTGGGATGGGAGGTGTGGCTCGACGGCATGGAGGTGACGCAGTTCACCTACTTCCAGCAGGTGGGGGGCCTGGACTGCAAGCCCGTCACCGCCGAGATCACCTACGGCCTGGAGCGCATCGCCATGTACCTCCAGGGGCGGAACCACGGCTTCGACATCGACTGGGGGCGCTCCGGGGACCGCATGGTCAAGTACGGCGAGGTCTACCGGCAGGCGGAGCAGGAGTGGAGTCGGTACAACTTCGAGGAGGCCGACGTCGAGACCCTGCTGCGGCGGTTCGGGGAGTACGAGGCGGAGAGCCTGCGCCTGAACGACGCCGGCCTGGTGCTCCCCGCCTACGAGGCGGCGGCGAAGGCGTCCCACACCTTCAACCTGCTCCAGGCCCGGGGCGCCATCAGCGTGACCGAGCGGGCCGCCTACATCCGGCGCGTCCGGCGGCTGGCCTGCCGCTCCGCCGAGGTCTACGTCAAGCGCCGCGAGGAGCTGGGATTCCCGCTCCTCGGCCGCGGCGGGGAGTCCCGATGAGCGCCGCCCCCACCACCGCCGAGCTCGTCCTGGAGCTGCGGGCCGAGGAGATCCCGGCGGGCTACCTGGCTCCCGCGGCGGCGGCGCTGCGGGAGGCCGTGGAGAAGTCGCTGCGGGAGTCGGGGGTCGCCGCCCCGGACCTGCAGACCGCCCACACCCCCCGGCGCATCGTCCTGCGGGCACCGGCGGTGCCGCTCGCCAGCCCCCGCGCCGTGGAGCTGCGGACGGGCCCCCCCTGGAGGGCCGCCTTCGACGCCGAGGGCCGGCCCACCAAGGCGGCCCAGGGCTTCGCCGCCGGCCAGGGGGTGGCGGTGGAGGCACTGGAGAAGGTGGCCACCCCCAAGGGGGAGTACGTGGGGGCGCGGGTCGCCACCGGGGGCGAGCCGACGGTGGGGCTGCTGGCCCGGGCCCTTCCCCAAGCCATCGCGCGCCTGCCCTGGCCCAAGTCCATGCGCTGGGGGGACCACGACTTCCGCTTCGCCCGGCCCCTCCACGGCGTGGTCGCCCTGCTGGGGGGCGAGGTCGTCCCGTTCGTGGTGGGCCCGGCGTCCAGCGGGCGGAGCACCGTCGGCCACCGCCTCGCCCCCACGCCCTTCGAGGTCTCGTCCTACGCCGAGCTCCGGGACGGCCTGCGGGAGCGCTTCGTGGTCCTGGACCCCGAGGAGCGTCGGGCGCGGATCCGCGAGGGGGTGGCGCGCCTGGCCCACGAGGCGGGGGGCGAGCCGTGGTCCGACGAGGGGCTGGTGGACACCGTGGCCAACCTGTGCGAGTGGCCCGTTCCGGTGCTGGGGGCGTTCGACGAGAAGTACCTGGTGCTCCCCGGGGACTTCCTCGCCACCATCATGATCCACCACCAGAAGTTCTTCCCGGTCCGGGCGGAGGGAGACGGGCTGCGCCCCCGCTTCGTGGGGATCTCGAACCTCCCCTCCGACGACCAGTCGGCGGTGAGGGCCGGCTTCGAGTGGGTGTTGAGGGCGCGCCTGGAGGACGGCCTCTTCTTCTGGAACGAGGACGCCCGGGAGAGGTTGGAAGCGAGGGTCGAGGCCCTGGGGAGGGTGGTCTTCTTCCACGGGGCGGGCACGATGCTGGACAAGACCCACCGGGTGACGGCGGTGGCGACGTGGCTGGCGGGGCTCCACTTCCCCTGGGCGACGGAGACCGCCCACCGGGCGTCCCGGTTGTGCAAGGCCGACCTGACCACGCAGATGGTGGGGGAGTTCCCCGAGCTGCAGGGGAGGGTGGGCCAGGTCTACGCGGCGAGGGACGGCGAGGGGGAGGCCGTAGCCGAGGCGGTCTTCGAGCACTACCTCCCCCGGGGGGCCGACGACCGCCTGCCGGAGACCGACGCCGGGTTCTGCGTGGCCCTGGCGGACAAGGTCGACACCCTGGCGGCCTGCTTCGCGAGGGGGCAGCAGCCGACGGGGAGCGCCGACCCCTACGGGCTGCGCCGCGCCGCGCTGGGGGTGCTGCGGACGGTGCTGGCCCGGGGCCCGCGGCTCTCGCTGTCCGCCCTGGTGGACGAGGCGATCCGGGGCCTGGAGGGGACGGTGGAGGTCACCGAGCCCGGCGCCCCCGCGGCCCTCCGGGAGTTCCTGCGGGTCCGCCTGCGGGTCCTGCTGATCCAGGACGAGGCGTTCGACACGGACCTGGTGGACGCCGTCATGGAGGCGGGGTGGGACGATCCGGTGGACGTCCGCCGCCGCCTCGAGGCCCTGGCTGCCCTCCGGCGGGAGGGGGTGCTGGCGGGGCTGATCACCCCCTTCAAGCGGGCGAGCCACATCTCCAAGAAGGAGGCGGACGAGGGGCTGGACGAGGCCTCCCTTCGTCACCCGGCGGAGCGGGAACTGCTGGCGGCGTACCGGGCGGTGGAACGCACGGTCGTGGGCGCCCTGGCCGCCGGCGACTACGAAGCGGCCATCGCCGGGATGCGCGACCTGCGGGGCCCGGTGGACCGCTTCTTCGACGCGGTGATGGTCATGGACCCCGATCCCGAGGTTCGCCGCCACCGCCTCGGCCTGATGCACGCCATCGCCCGCGCCTTCGCGCGGCTGGCGGACTTCTCGCTGGTGACGACGGAGTAGGGGAGGGGGCGGGGCCGGCGGGGGGGTGCTAGACTTCCGGGGCGACGAAGAGGCGGCACCCGATGGCCTCAGCCCTCACGGAGAATCCCATGGAGTCGGCCCCGCCGCCGATGATTTCCCGCCTGACGGTGCGCAACTACGGGTGCGTGAAGGACGCGACGGTCCATCTCACGCCCCTGCACGCGCTCATCGGCCCGAACGACAGCGGCAAGAGCACGCTCCTCCGTGCGCTCAGGACCGTCGTGCAGTCGGCATCGTCGGTGTTCGACGTGGAGGATCCCGAGGGCACGCAGGCGAGCCATCGGCCTCTTCGGATCGTGGGCCCGTTCGACCCGATGTTGGCGTGGGGAGGGGAAGAGATCGAGGTCGCGTTCGCGGACGGGCTGTCGTACTCCTCCCGCTTCTCCCCCAAGGGCGTGTTCGAGCGGATCGGATGGTCGGGCGGCGATTCGGAGTCGGGTCCACGGCAGCCCTGGAAGCGAGGAGGTGCCTGGGCTGGCCGGGACGGGCCTCGGGCCGTGCAGTACTTCGAACGCGAGATCCCCGCGAGATTGCGTCCCGCCCGGATGCTGCGTCTCGACCCGGACGCGCTCCGCCGTCCATCCGCCCTGATCCGCCAGGGCGGGCCGGTCGCCTTCAGCGACGAGCGGGGCACCGGCCTCCCGGGCGTGGTCGACGTCCTCCTGAACCGCGATGCCCGCGCCTACCTCGATCTCCTGGACGAGATCCGGCGCCTGTTCCCCAGCGTCCGGTCCATCGGGCTCGTCAACGTGTCGGAGGGGACGAAGGCGGTGGAGGCGACCCTGGTGGACGGGACCCGCGTCCCCGCGACGGGGATGAGCGAGGGCCTGCTCTACTACCTCGCGTTCGCCGTGATGCGGCACCTGGAGTCGGCACCCGTGCTTCTCGTCGAGGAGCCCGAGAACGGGCTCCACCCCGCCCGCATCGCCGACGTCGTGAGGGTGCTCCGGGAGATCTCCAGGGATACCCAGGTGGTGCTGGCGACCCACAGCCCCCTGGTCGTCAACGAGTTGGGACCCGAAGAGGTCTCCGTCGTCACCCGACAGCCCGAAGAGGGTACGCGTGTCCGGCGGATCGTGGACGCGCCCAACTTCGAGGCCCGGGCGAGGGTCTACGCCCTGGGAGAGCTGTGGGTGAGCTACGCCAACGGCGATGATGAGGGGCCCCTGTTTGCAGAGAACGGCCGTGGATGAACGCAGGGGTGTCCGGGTGTTCCTGGCCGGCGAGGGACGCAACGAACTCGGTTGTTGGTACGACGAGCCTCCCCACCGTGTGGGCTCCGATCCGGGCGTGATCGAAGCGCTCCTCCGGGGCGTCCAGTCCGAAGGTTGGCACGTCTCGGACGCTCTTCGGTGGACCCGGATCCGCAAGCTGAGACTGGGCCGATCCGTGCACGCCGATGTGCACAACATCCTGGCGGTGGCGCTCCACGCTCGCGAACGAGGTTGTGACGTCCTGGCCTTCGCGCGGGACACCGACGGCGAAGAGGAGCGGGAGCGTGCGGTGGCGAAAGGGATCGCCGCCATGATCGACGACCCCGGGGAGTCCCTGGGAGTCGTGGGCGGTGCGGCGGTCCCGAACCTGGAGGCGTGGATCCTGGCGTTGCACGGCGGGCGGAGCACGGATCGCGCGGGTCGGGCCCGCGTAACGCGGGCGCTGAAGGCGGCCGGGATCGCCCCAAAGGACACGGCGGCGATGGTGGCGGTGGTGGAGAGGGCGAACCTGGAGGGCATGGAGCGCCGGTCGAAATCCCTTGCCACCTGGCTCGGCACTGCGAAGGAGGTGCTCCGCCGACGCGTGGAAGAACGCGCCCTGACCGAGCCCGTGCCGCGCTGAAGGGGCAGGGGGCCGGGCCGGCGGGGGGGGCTCAACCCCGCCGCCGCCTCGCCTCCTTCACCAGGTCGCCGATGTTGTCGGGGAGGGTGCGGAGGGCCGCGGCCCGCTGGAGGGTCTTGGGGAGGTTGCCGCCGGTGTCCGAGCACACCGCGTAGCGGATCTCGGTCTGGCCTCCCGGGAGGGGGATGAAGCGCCACTCCCCGTAGTTGGTGGGCGGCTCCACCGAGGCGGCGTGGTCGCGGTCGATCTCCGCCGCCAGCTCGGGGTAGCGGTTGCGCCAGTCGAAGCGGTCCCACTGGAAGCGCACCGTGCCGTCGGGCTCGCGCACCGTGCGGGAGGTCAGGACCCAGTAGCGGTCGTGGGCCATGGTCCAGTCCGGCACGTCGAGGTGCTGGTAGTAGTCCATCTCGCTCCCCCGACGCGCCAGCACCCGCGCCGCCCGCAGAGGGGCCGACGACCAGCGCGCCGCCCCCGCGATGTCCGCGGCGACTGCCAGCAGCTCCTCGGGACCCGGGCCCGCCACCCGCGCCGTGCCCTCCAGGCACGAGATCCCCCCCACCTTCTTGAGGCGGAGTTCCACGTCCACACCGGACGCCTTGTGGTTGCGGTGTCCAATCACCTGCCACCCCTCGTCCCGGACCAGGCCGGGGATGGACGACCAGGTCGCGGCGGTCGCGAGGGCGGGGAGGAGGAGGCCCAGGGCCGACAGGAGGAGGAGCAGGCGTCTCAACCGGCGCCCCCGGGGAGGAAGAGATGCGGCACGGCTCACTCCGCCGGGATCTCGATGCGGCCGGCGCAGATGTCGCTCATGCGCTCCGACGCCTGAAGGCTGGTGTTCACCGCGTAGTTCAGCACCAGGGCGGAGTCGCTGGAGAAGAGGGGGGAGATGGGCTCGGCCCAGGCGGCGAAGACCCGGAGGGTGGTGTGCTCCGAGATCCCCACGTTCAGCTCGATGGAGTAGGTCTGCCGCAGGCCGCTGTCGCCGGCCTCGTTGTAGGTCTCGCCAGGGACGAAGGTGATGATGGCGAAGACCGGCATCTCCTCCCCGTCGATGTCGTAGATCCCGTGCCGCGCGTCCAGGTACATGGTGTAGGGGGGCAGGTCCACCCCCAGGAGAGAGGCGGGGTCCACCTGGTTCACCGTCAGCAGCAGCGAGCTCTCGTAGGGCGTGGGGTCGAAGTCCCCGGCGAAGCGGTCGAGGCCCTCGCCGATGGCGGCGAAGTCTCCGGGCTCCTCGGCCCCCTCGAAGGTCTGGCGGGAGCTGACGTAGTCCCGCTCGTAGCCCTCGAAGTTGTCGGAGAAGACCACGTGCTGGTCCGAGCGGATCAGAATGCGCTCCGCCTCCTTCCAGGTGCAGTCCATCTCGGCGAGGGACACGACCCCCTTGGCCAGGGACAGGTCCCGGCCGCCCTCGAGCTCCTCCAGGGGGAGCTGGGCGACGTCATCGGCGGCGAGGTCGGTGACGGTGAAGGCGTCGGTGTTGTCGCCTGTGGCCTCCTCGCCCACCAGCAGGTAGCCCTCGTCCCGGTACCACCGCAGGAACCCGACGACCCCGGCCTCGAAGTAGGCGTCGTCGCTGTAGAACTCCCGGATCATGTACGTCGCCGAGGCGTCCAGCCCCTCCGGGGCCGGAGGGGGAGGCTGGCAGGCCACGGCCAGGGACGCCACGGCCAGGACCAGGGGGCCGGCCGCGGTCGCGGGTCCGGAGGCGGATACGGAGACGGAGACGGGGTGCGGTAGGGGGCGCATCGGTCCTCGCGCGGCGGGTGCGCGTGCGCCCGCCAGGACACCCAGGCTGGACCCGAAGCGGCCCGGAGTCAAGGAAGGAGAGGGGGCGCACGTCCCGGGCCCCGGGGCGTCACCCGGGGGGCGGGGCGGCGGCCCCCCGGTCGGCGACCGCCCCCGCCGGGGGGAGCCCGAGGATCGCCTGGGCCACCTCGACCAGGGACCCGCCGCGCAGGTCGGGCCGGCCCATGACCGGCGAGAAGGAGAGGGAGGGCCGCTTGACCCAGGCCGTGGCGAGGTTGGCGCGGGCGGCGCCGTGCACGTCCCAGTCGTGGGCCGAGACCAGCAGCACCCGGGCGTGGTCGCCCCCGGCCACGTCCACGAGACGGTCGTAGACCTCGCGGCAGGGCTTCCAGCGCCCCACCTCCTCGATGGAGACTACCCGCTCCACGAAGGCGTCCAGGCGGTGGCGGCGCAGCATCTCCCGGGTGACGTCCAGGGCACCCTGGGTGAGCACGAGGATCCGGACCCCCTCCTCCCGCAGGCGGATGAACGCCGGCTCGGCGTCGGGGCAGGGCCGGACCTCGGCCAGGGCGTCCAGGAGACGGTCCACCGCGGCGGGATCCTCGGTCTGCCCCCTCTCGGAGCGGAGGCCGGCGAGGACCCCCGCGGCCACCGCCCGGAAGGGGTGGAAGACCCCCGAGGCGGTGAGGGCGACGCCGTCCCGGAGGGTCCGGGCGAGGAACAGCTCCAGGTCCTCCGCGTGCAGTCCGGCCGCCTGGAAGCGAGGGCGGAGCGGGGCGAGGGAGAAGAGGGTCTCGATGGCGTCGAAGGCGACGACCGCGGGACGTCGCGGCATGGGGACCTCCGGGCGGCGGCGCGGGCCTGAGGGCTCGCGGTGCATCTGCCGTGCCCCGGCGCATCCCGCGGGCGAAGCGCGTTGACGCCCCGGCGCCGACGCGGCTAGGGTGCGGGAGCCCCTTTCGTCGGGGCCTGGGAGCGAAGCATGCGCGGAAGTCTCGTCCTCGCCGCCGGGATCCTGGTGGCTCTCCCCTCGGGCTGCGGTCCTGCTCCGGGGGACGACGACGACGCCCCGGCCGAGAACACCGACGGGGACTGCCTGACCGACGCCGAGGAGGCCGAGCTGGGCACCGATCCCGCGTCCACCGACAGCGACGGCGACGGGCTCGAGGACTGCGCCGAGCGGGACGAGATCGGCACCGACCCCACCCTGGCCGACACCGACGGGGACGGCTTCGACGACGCCGAGGAGATCGCCTGCGTCAGCGATCCCGCGGACGCCGCCGAGACCTGCTACGCCTGCGGCTGGCCCCACGGCGATCCCGGGGACCTGGAGTCGACGGGGGCCGACGAGGGGGACGTCATCGCCAACCTCGCCCTGTGGGATCAGTGCGGCGAGGAGGTCCACCTGTGGGACTTCACGGGGCCCTACTACATCCTCTACGCCACCGCCGAGTGGTGAGGGACGTGCAAGCGGGAGGTCGGCGACCTCCCCGACCGAGAGCAGGCATTCCTCGACGAGACCGGGATCGAGATGTCCTACATCGTAGTCCTCTTCGAGAACCAGTCGGGGGGCATGCCGGACGCCGAGGATGCCGCCCAGTACGCCAAGGAGACCGGCTCGTCCTACCCCGTGACGGCCGACGTCGACCAGGCGATCTTCGACGCGATGCCCACCTTCCCGTCCATCCCGATGAAGTGCGTGCTCTCGCCGCGGATGCGGATCCTCGAGTGCTACTCCGAGCACGACGACGAGCTGGGCATGGCGGCCATCGCCGATCACGCCGGGGGGAGCTGATGCTCCACCCGCGGGAGGAGCCTACTCCACGGTGACGGTGGCCCGGGCCATGGCGTGGTCCCGCAGGTCCCACCCCCTCTCCGCCGCCAGTCCCCAGGGGGCGGGACGGTAGAGGAGCACCGCCTCGACGGTGACCTCGCCGCCGTCCCCGGGGGCGGTGAAGACGTGGGGGGTCGACGCCGTGACCCCCGGGGGCAGGCGGTTGTCGCTGGCCACCTCCACCGCTCGGTAGTGGGGCACGTCCCGGTCCCCAGCGGCGTCCACCAGCACCTTCGCGAAGGCGTAGCCCGGGAGCCCGGCGTAGGGGGCGGCCTCGGCTTCGTCGCCTACGGCCTCGAACACCCCGGCCGGAGCGCCGAGGAACACCCGATCCCCCGCCGCGACCCCCGCGGGCGCTTCCGTGAGGATCAGGGTTTCGCCATCCCAGCCCATGATCCTGGCGGTGGCGACGGGCTCGAACACCGGCATCCCCCGCTCGTCGGGGGGAAGGCCGAGGGCGCCGTAGCGGGCCGGGGCTGGGTAGTCGTCGAAGGCGCCGTCGCTCCGCACGAAGCGCGCCTCCAGGCCCCCCGCGGCGGCGCCGTCCACCCCGGGCAGGGTCAGTCGGTCGCCGTCCAGCGCCACGCCGTCCGCGCCGACGACCCCCTCCGCCCATGAAGACCCGAAGTCGGGGACGGTGTAGCCGCCGACGGCCGGGAGCGCCTGCCCCGAGGCGTCCCGGGCGCTCACCAGGAGCACGAGGCGGCGCAGGGGCTCCCCGGTGGGCACGGCGTGGCCGGCGCCGTAGTTCGCGGCCCGGACCTCGACGCGCACGGTGTCGCCGTCCTTCTCCGCCGATACGGCCAGGGACACCGCCAGGTCCGCCAGGGGGCCCGCCTCGGGCTCCAGGTCGCCCCAGTCGTGGAGGGGGCCGGCGAAGCCGTGGCTCCGCACCTCGCCGAAGGGGCGGGGCCACCCTACGGAGATCCCGGGATCGTTGGCGCTGAAGAAGTCCCCGGCGGTGGTGGGCGCGTCGATGGCGGGCATGTGGCAGTCCTGGCAGACCTGCCCGAAACCGGCGGAGGGGCTCTCGGACCACTCGGTGAAGGTCTCGTGGACGGGCAGTCCCTCGGGCCACCTCGCCGCGTCCACCACCCCGCCGGGGAGGAGGGGAGGCTGGGCGTACTCGTGGCAGCCCGAGCAGAACTCCGATCCCGCGAACGCGGGCTGGTAGCTCGCCCCCATGTAGGGATTGAGCACGTCGACGTGGGAGCCGAACATCAGGGGGGCGTATTCCGAGGCGGGGCTGGGGGACGGCTTGGAGGGGCGCCGGAGCTCCAGCGCGCCGTCGAGGCCGGGCCGGGTGTTCGCCTGGACCGAGGCGACCTTGTGGCAGAGGTCGCAGCCGACCCCGTCGCTGAAGGCGATCCCCCGGGCGCGGTTGAAGTCCAGGTGTCCGGGGGCGACGCCCTCCTGGGCGGGGGCGTGGCAGTCCCCGCAGGAGCCGAAGACGCTGGGGGCGGCCGACGGGTGGTCGCAGGGGAGCGCCTCGCCGGGGCCGCACTCGCCGGGGTTGGCCTCGGGCAGCAGGCCCGCCCCCAGGTAGCACCGCTCGGCCGTTCCGTCCTCGCCCGGGACGCTCCCCTCGTCCCAGGTGCCCCCGGCGGCCTCGCAGGACGCGGAGTCGCCGATCCCACCGGCGGCGCCGTTGTAGAGGTCGAAGGTCCAGGGGTTCCCGGCGGAGCGGCGGTGGGCCGAGGTCTGCCAGGCGTCGGCGAAGTCGGTGTGGCAGTGGCCGCAGTAGGCGGTGGTGGGGGAGGCCGAGTCGCCGCCCGGCTGGAAGTGGTAGTCGGGGTTGTCCTGCGCCGGGATGGCCCCGAGGACGACGTCCCACGGGGCGTCGTAGGGCAGATCGGTGGCGTAGCCGTTGCGGTAGCCCACGAGGCCGGCCGCCACCAGGGGCTCCTTCCCCAGCTCCGCCTCGGGGATCTCCAGGCGGTAGGCCCCCTGGGCGTCGGAGACCGCGGACAGGGTCCCCCCGGCGTGCTCGACGACCGCCCCTTCCAGCGGCGCGCCCGCCTCGTCGACGATGCGGCCCTCGATGAAGCCCGGGTAGGGGATGGGCGGCGCGGTGTCGTCGTCGGGGGCGGAGTCGTCGTCGACCGGCGGCGCGGTGTCGTCGTCCGCGGTAGGCTCCTGGCAGGCGGCGAGGGAGGAGGAGGCGGCGAGGGTGGCCAGGGCGAAGAGGTGGGCGCGCGTCATGGGCGGCATGTTACCACCCCCGCCCGGTGGAGCCCGGCGGCCGGCCGGCGCCCCCTTACCCCTCCCTGGACCTCACGACCTCCGCGAGGTTCATCCGGGCCACCTGGCGGAGGCCGGGCCACTCGGCCACCAGGAGCACCAGGACCACGCCCAGGGCGGCGATGCCGAAGGTGCGGGCGGTGAGGACGAAGGGAAGGCTGAACAGGTCGCTGCTGTAGAGGGCCAGGGCCTCCCGGATCGCCCACACCGAGAGGGGCAGGCCGGCGACGAGGCCCAGGAGGCCCAGGAGGCCGTTCTCGAAGGTGATCATCGCGGCGATGCTCCCCATGGGTCGCCCGATGGCCCGCATGGTCGCCAGCTCGCGCTGCCTCTCCAGGATGGCCAGGGTGGCGGTGTTGAACAGGATCGCCGCCGCCAGGACCACGCTGAACGCCAGCATCGCGCCCACCATCGCATACGCCAGTCCCATCATCCGGCCCAGCTCGACCCGCACCGAGGCCACGTCGTGGAGGCGGAGCACCCCCGGCAGCTCCTGGAGGGCGGCGCGCACCGCCTCGCGGTCGCCGGGGGAGGCGAGGCCCACCAGGACGGTGTTGGAGAGGCCCCCGAGGCCGAAGGCCCCCCGGGCGTCCTCCAGCCCCATGACCGTGAAGCCCCCCAGGGTGGTGTCGGACACGGCGTCCACCCGCAATCGGCGGGGAGTGCCGGAGGGCAGCAGCGATACATCCACCGGATCCCCTACGGCCAGGCCGAGTTTTGTGGCGACGGGGCGGCCGATCACCACGCCCCCCGCCCGGGGCATCCGCTCCACGCCGTCGAAGTCCACCGAGCGCAGCAGGCTCGCCCCCCGGGGGACGCCGTGGAGCAGGGAGTCCTGGTGCCGGCCCCCGGCCGAGAGGCGCACGGGGAGCGACAGCACCGTCTCCATCACCGCCGCTCCCGGGATCCCCGCGACGCGGCCCCCCAGGTCCTCCGCCGGCTGGGGCAGCAGGAGATCGGCCCGGAGGTCGTAGCGCATCGCCTCCTGGAACTGGAGGTCGATCCCCCGATCCATGGAGTCCACCAGGGCGCTGGTGGTCAGCACCAGCATCAGCGAGGCGGCGACCCCCGCGGCGGTGGCGGCGGCGCGGCCCGGGTGGCGCACCAGGTTCCGCAGGCCCATCCGCACCGGGACGGGGAGGCCGGCCCCGACGTGCCGGAACAGGGTCAGGCCCCGGCCCACCGGCGGAGCGGAGGGGCGGACCGCCTCGGCGGGGGGGATCGCCGCCGCGCGCCGGGCGGGGCCCAGGCCCGCCAGCAGGGCGACCAGCAGGCCGATCCCGATCCCGCTCGCCACCAGCCCCGGCCTCACCTCGACGGAGACGAAGGGGATCCTCAGCTCCCGCGCGTACTCCCGGGTCAGCAGGGCGCCCAGCGCGATCCCCCCGAGGGCGCCCAGCACCGATCCCGCCGCGCCCACCCCGAGGGAGAAGGACAGGTAGTGGCCCAGCACCCGCCGCCGCGGCACCCCCAGGGCGAGCATGGTGCCGATCAGGGGGCGCTGGGCGTCCACCAGGCGGCTGAGGAGGGCGGCGACGATGAACGCCCCCACCGCCAGGAACATCACGGGAAAGAAGCCGGCCATGTCCCGCAGGCCGTCCACGTCCATCTGGAGCAGCCTCACCCCCACGAGCTGGTCCCGGGACGTGGAGGCGAGGGCGTTGCCCTCCCCCAGGGCCTCCCCTGCCGCCGCCTTCACCGCGGCGGGATCGGCGCCCTCGGCCAGCATGTACAGGACCTGGTTGGACGCTCCGGCCTCGGCGGCGACGGCGGTGGCGTGGGCACTGCCACCGGCGGTCCCGGCCAGGGCAAGCCCCAGCCCCAGCGGCGGTGGCAGGGGCGCCAGCGCCTCCGCCAGGGTACGGATCCCGTCCCGCCGCATCCACACCACCCCGAACTCCTGGGGGCCCGGCATGAAGTCCTGGGCGTCCCGGGCGACCCACAGGTACTCGGCGCTGGCGGCGATCCCCGCGACCTTCAGCGCCGCGGTCCTCCCCGGCAGGGGCACCTCCAGGGTGTCCCCCGGGGAGATCCGGTGCCCTTCGGCGAAGTGGAACTCCAGGAGGACCTCGTCGTCGGCGCCGGGGAGGTCCCCCCGCTGGACGAAGACGCGGTCGTGGTCGGGCTGGCCCTCCCCGGGGAGGCCGATGAAGCGGGCCTCCACCTTCACCGATCCGGCGCCGCCGTCGGCCCTATCGGCCCCGGGCACGACGAGGGGCAGGCTGACCACCACCCTCCCCTCCGCCGCCTCGACGCCGGGGAGTCCGGCCACCCGGGCGACGTCGGCGGCGGTGGCCCGGACGACGTCCACGTGCACGTCCGCCAGCCGGAGCTCCCGCTGGGAGCGGGCGTAGCTGGCGTCGAGGTCCAGGTAGCCCGCGTAGCTCCCCACGAACAGGGAGATCCCCAGGGCCATCACCACCAGCACGGCGCCGATCTGGCCCTTCTGCCGCCCGATCTCCCGCCGGAGCTTCCTTCCCAGCATGGGCCCTCCCCCCTACCAGGCGACCGCGTGGGCCGCCTGGGGCGCGTCGTTGCGCTCGACCCCCACCACGCCGCCGTCCCGGAGTCGGATCACCCGGTCGGCCATGGCGGCGAAGGTGGGGTTGTGGGTCACCACCAGAACCGTGCGGCCCCCGTCCCGGGCGGCGGACTCCAGGAGGCCGAGCACCTGCCGACCGCTCTCCTCGTCGAGGGCGCCGGTGGGCTCGTCGCACAGCAGCAACTCGGGGCGCTTGGCCAGCGCCCGGGCGATGGCCACCCGCTGCTGCTGGCCCCCCGACAGCTCCGAGGGGAAGCGGTCCCCGAGGTCCCCGAGGCCCACCGCCCCGAGCAGCCCGTCCACGCCCTCGGTGCCGCCGGTGAGCTCGGCGGCGAAGGCGACGTTCTCCCACGCGGTGAGGGAGGGGATCAGGTTGAAGAACTGGAAGACGAAGCCCACCTTCTCGCGGCGGTAGGCGCAGAGGGCGTCGTCGGAGAGCCCCTGGAGGTCCTGGCCGCCCACCGCGACCCGTCCGGCCGAGGGGCGGTCCAGGCCCCCCACCAGGTTGAGCAGCGTGGTCTTGCCCGAGCCCGAGGGGCCGAGGATCACCACCAGCTCCCCCCGGGGGATCGTGAGGGTCGTGGCCTTGAGGGCGTAGGTCCTGACGGCGGTGCCGTAGACCTTCTCCGCCCCCTCCAGCTCCAGGTGCGCGATCATCCCGCCTCCCACCGGGGGGCCGGTCCACGGCCAGGCCCTCCGCGGGGAGCGACTATAGGCCGGCGGAGCGGAAAGGGGGGCCGGCGCGGGCGGGATCAGTCATCCACCCAGCACCGGAGCAGGCACCGGCGCTCGCAGCCCTCCATCGCCGCCCGGGCTCGGCCCATCGCCTCGCCGGTCCACAGGGCGAGGAGGGAGGGCTCGCCGTCGTCGTCCACCGCCCGCGCCTGGCGGGAGAGGTACTCGCGGCAGGAGGAGGCGGAGCCGTCCGGGGCCAGGATCAGGTGGGCGTACCCCGCCAGGCATCGGTCGTCGGGGACGCCCATCCGCCCGGCGAAGTAGGGGATCACCCGTCGCAGGAACCCCTCGGAGTTGGAGATGGGCTCTCCCCGCCTCAGCAAGGCGATCAGGCGATCCACCTGGGCCTCGAGGGCGGGCAGGTCGGCCTCGGGGACCTTCAGGGTCTCGAACCGCTCGTCGGGGGACAGGCACTGGAAGCTCACCAGGTCGGCGCCGGCCTGGCGGGCCCGTTGGAAGGTGGGCACGAGGAGGCCCGCGCCGTGGCCGGCGATCACCGTCATGACGTGGGTGGTGAAGGTGCCGCCGAAGGGATCGTCCCGGACCGGCCGGGGGGTGCCCGCGAGGGAGCGGGCGGACTCCAGGGCCCCGATCGCCTCGTCGAAGCTTCCCGCGGCGCCCCGCCAGGCGTCGTGGACCCGGGCCGTGGGGCCGTCGAGGGACGTGGACAGCTCGCAGAGGCCGTCGCGATACAGCTCGGCGAGGAGGGATCGGTCCAGCCCTCGCCCGCTGGTCATCAGGGCGGTCCGCATGCCCAGGCGGCGGCCGTGGGCGAGGACCTTCAGGGTGTCCTCGGCCCGGAGGAGCGGCTCACCCCCCGAGACCATCAGCTTGTCGGCGCCCAGGCGGCGGGCCTGGGAGATCAGCTCCATCCAGCGGTCCGCGGGCAGCTCGCCGTGGCGGTTCACGCGCGCCCACTCGTGGGTGGAGCAGCCGCGGCACCGCAGGGGGCAGCGGTTGGTGATGAGGACGGTGAGGGTGTCGGGGAAGATCCCCGGCTCCCGCGCTCCGTAGGCCCTCAGGAGCGCGGCGCCGCGGGCCTCGGGGGGCAGGTCCGCCAGGGGCAGCAGGGGGAGCGCGGGGCGCCCCTCCGCGGGGGTCCCCCCGGCTTGGCCTGTTCCGGCGCTCATGGGCGTGGCACCCGTCTCGCCCCGGCGCCCGGGAGGGCGCGGGGCGGCGTGGAGGACTCGGGCAGGCTAACCCGCACCTTGCCTGGCGGCAAACCCCTCCTTGACACCCCGCGTCCCCCGCCCGCCAATGGCGGGGGGCGTACGTCGCGCCCCCGCGCCATCCCCGGGACATGCCCGTGCTCCCAGCTCGTGCCGACGGAGTTCCCCCCCGTTCCCGCTCCTCGGCATGGCGCAACGTCGTCGCCCTGGGTTGGGTCAGCCTGCTCAACGACGCCGGCTCGGACATGGTCCGCCCCCTGCTGCCCCTGTTCCTGACCGTGACCCTCGGGGCGTCGCCCCTGTGGCTGGGGTTGGTCGAGGGGATCGCGGAGGCGATCCAGGCGGCGCTGAAGTGGGTGGCCGGGGCGGCGAGCGACAGAATGCGCGCCCGGAAGGGGCTGGTGCTGGCGGGCTACGGGATCTCGGCCCTGGTGCGCCCCGTACTTTCCTGGGTGACGGGGCCGGTGGGGGTGCTCGCCGTACGGGGTCTGGACCGGGTCGGCAAGGGGATCCGGAGCGCCCCCCGGGACGCGCTGATCGCCGCGTCAGTGCCTCGGGGCAGGGAGGGGGCAGCCTTCGGCCTGCAGCGTTCCATGGACCACGCCGGCGCGGTCATCGGCCCCCTGCTCGCGGCGGCGGCCATGGCGACGACCGGCGGCGACGTCCGCATGGTCTTCCTCCTCGCCGGGATCCCGGGCGTGCTCGCCGTCCTGGCGGTGGTCTTCGGCGTCACCGAGAGGGTCGTGCCCCCCGCCCCGGCGGATCCCCCCGCCGACGCCCCTCTCCCCGCCGCCCCGGACCCCACGGCGGAGCCCCCCTCACCCGAGGGCCGTCGCCGCTTCGCGGGCCTGCTGGGGGTGCTGGCGGTGTTCACGGTGTTCAATGCCACGGACGTGTTCCTGGTGCTCCGGGCGAGGGAGCTGGGGGTGGCGGCGGCGGCGCTGCCGGTGCTGTGGGCGGTGCTGAACGTCTCCCGGATGACGACGTCGCTCGCGGGGGGGCTCCTCGCCGACCGCCTGGGGAAGGTCCCGGCCATCGTCGTGGGCTGGACCGTCAACGCCCTGGCGTGGGGGGGCCTCGCCGTCGCCGACGCGCCCTGGCAGGCCTGGGCCCTCACGCTGCTCTACGGCGCCCACGCCGGTCTCGCGGAGCCGGGGGAGCGCGCCCTGGTCAAGTCCCTGGTCCGGTCCTCCGGCTGGGGCCGCGCCTACGGCGCCCTGGGTTTCGTCCAGGGCGGCGGCGCCCTCGTCGCCGGGATCCTGGTGGGCGCGCTGTGGGCCGCCGACCTGGGAACAGTTGCGATGGGGATGTCCGCCGCCGGCTCCGTGCTCGCCTCCGTCGCCCTGGCGGCGTGGTGGAAGGGCGCCGCGGCGGCCAGTCCCCGCGCCTGAGCCGTCCGGGACGGAGCGGGCTCGGCCGGGGTTGCCGGCGGACTGCACCGGTGCAGTTTTCTTTCACGCTCCGGGACCGCGGCGAACGGCCGGCGGGCGGGTCGTGGAGGGGACCCGCGGGGCGCAAGCCGCTCCAGGAACACCGTCACACGCTTCGGGCGCGGCCTCGCCGCCCGCCCGAGGGAGGGATCCGAATGAACCGTTCGTTGCTCGCCGCGCTCGTGGTCGCCGGGGCCGTGGCCGGCGCCCCCGCCGCCCACGCCGACGTCGGCCACGTCCCCTCGCCCGCCCCCGCGCCCGTGGCGCGGATCGTCACCGGCACCTACGACCTCGTGGTCACCAACGTGCTCATCGACACGTGCAAGCTGTTCGACAAGGGGGACGAGTTCGAGGCCGAGGTCGTCGCCCGGCCCGGTGGCCGGCTGACGGTCGAGATCGAGGGCCGCGTGCACCGGGGGCTCTGGTTCGACGGCGTGTTCCGCGCCGACGACATCGAGGTCTTCCAGGCTCCCCACATCCCCGAGCTCCCGCCCCACCTGAGGCCCCCCGAGGAGGTCGACTTCCAGGGCATCGTCGGGCGCTTCTTCCGCCCCGGCGTGGGCACGTTCTCGCTGCAGCGGATCATCACCGGCGACTTCCCCGGCGGTCAGTGCCTGTCCGTCGTCCAGGGGTCGATCTTCCTGCAGCGCGACACCAACGAAGACGACAAGCCGGAGTACTGACACGTCCAGCGTCCAGCGCCCGCCTCCCCGGTGACCGCCGGCCACCGCGGGGGCACGGGTCGGGACTCCCACGGGGGCTCAGCCCCCCTCCCTCGCCGCCCCCCCGGGGCGCCGGGGGAGGGGGGCTTCGTTCACCCCGCCCAGGTCATCCCCGCCGCCCCCCATCCCTCCTTCTGCCCTTCCTCTTCCCGGCGAGCGACCGCCGCCCCCGCGGCGGGGCACCCGGACGGTGGGGAGCGTTCGTGGCCCGCTTCGGTTAGACTCGGCCCCGCGAAACCTGGAGATCGACGCATGACCGCGGCCCCCCAGCGGATCTACACCTTCGGCGCCGGCCGGGCCGAGGGCCACGCCGCCATGAAGGACGTCCTGGGCGGAAAAGGCGCCGGCCTGGCCGAGATGACGAACCTGGGGATCCCCGTCCCCCCGGGGTTCACCGTCTCCACGGCCGCCTGCGCGGAGTACTACCGCACGGGGCGGAAGCTCCCCGCGGGCCTCATGGACGAGGTGCGGGGGGCCCTGGCCGCCGTGGAGTCCATCGCCGGGGCGCGCTTCGGAGATCCGGAGAACCCTCTGCTCCTCAGCGTGCGGTCCGGCGCGAAGTTCTCGATGCCCGGCATGATGGACACGGTGCTCAACCTGGGCCTGAACACCGACACCGTGGGTGGCCTCGCCCGCTCCACGGGAGATCCCCGCTTCGCCTGGGACAGCTTCCGCCGCTTCGTGCAGATGTACGGAGACGTGGTGCTGGGGGTGAACCGCCACCCGCTGGAGAAGCTCATCGAGGGCCGCAAGGAGGCCCGGGGCGTCACCCAGGACACCGAGCTGACCGCCGACGACTGGCGGGATCTGGTCTCCGCCTTCCTGGAGCGCGTCGAGTCCCAGCTCCGCCGCCCCTTCCCCATGGACCCCTACGAGCAGCTCGAAGGCGCCATCGCCGCGGTCTTCCGGTCCTGGAACACGCCCCGGGCGGTCTTCTACCGCAAGGAGCACGGGATCCCCGACGACATCTACACCGCGGTCAACGTCCAGGCGATGGTCTTCGGCAACCTGGGCGACGACTCCGCCACCGGCGTGGCCTTCACCCGGGACCCGGCCACCGGCGAGGACCTGTTCTACGGGGAGTTCCTGCCCAACGCTCAAGGGGAGGACGTGGTCGCCGGGATCCGCACCCCCCTCCCCATCAACCGCTCCCGCCCGGTCCCCGACGGCGTCGCCACCCTCGAAGAGCTGATGCCCGCGGCGTACGGGACGCTGCTGGAGGTGAGGCGGCGCCTGGAGGGGCACTTCCGGGACATGCAGGACCTGGAGTTCACCATCCAGCGGGGCCGGGTGTGGATGCTCCAGTGCCGCACCGGCAAGCGCACCGCCCGCGCCGCGGTGCGGATCGCGGTGGACATGGTGGGGGAGGGCCTGATCGACCGCGACACCGCCCTGCTGCGGGTGCAGCCCTCCCAGCTCGACCAGCTCCTCCACCCCACCATCGACCCCAAGGCCCCCCGCCACGTGATCGCCCGGGGCCTCCCCGCGAGCCCCGGCGCCCGCACCGGCAAGGTCGTCTTCACCCCCGAGGAGGCCGTCGCCCGCTCGGAGCGGGGCGACGCGGTGATCCTGGTGCGCCGCGAGACCTCCCCCGAGGACATCGCCGGGATGTCCGCGGCCCAGGGGATCCTCACCGCCCGGGGGGGGCAGACCTCCCACGCCGCGGTGGTGGCCCGGGGCATGGGGAAGTGCTGCGTGGTGGGCTGCTCGGAGATCTCCGTCGCCCTGGACGAGAAGAGCTTCACCACCTCCCGGGGCCGGACGGTCCGGGAGGGCGACGAGATCACCCTCGACGGCGCGACCGGCGAGGTGATGCTGGGGCGGGTCGGCGTGCAGGGGGTCGACCCCGAACACGACCGGGAGCTGGGTCAGGTCCTGCACTGGGCGGACGAGGTGCGGCGGCTCCGGATCCGCACCAACGCCGACACCCCCGACGACGCCCGGACGGCCCGGCGCTTCGGCGCCGAGGGGATCGGCCTGTGCCGGACCGAGCACATGTTCTTCGACGAGGAGCGGGTCGCCCTGGTCCGCGAGATGATCCTCGCCGAGACCTTCGAGGAGCGCAAGGCGGCCCTGGACCGCATCCTCCCCTTCCAGCGCCGCGACTTCGAGGGGATCTTCCGGGCGATGGCGGGCCTGCCGGTGACCGTCCGGCTCCTGGACCCCCCGCTCCACGAGTTCCTCCCCACCACCGACGCCCAGGTGAAGGCGCTGGCGGAGCACTCGGGCATGCGCGAGGCGGACATCCGCCGCAAGACCCGGGAGCACGAAGAGGCCAACCCCATGCTCGGCCACCGGGGCTGCCGCCTGGGGATCAGCCACCCCGAGATCTACCGGATGCAGGTGCGGGCGATCCTGGAGGCCGCCTGCGCTGTGGCTTCCGAGGAGATCGCCGTGCTCCCGGAGATCATGATCCCGCTGGTGTCCATCGAGAAGGAGCTGGAGTTCCTCAAGGAGGAGGTCGCGGACGAGGCCGAGGCGGTGTTCCGGGGGACGGGACGGCGGGTCGCGTACCAGGTCGGCACCATGATCGAGCTGCCCCGCGCCTGCCTGGTGGCGGGGGGGATCGCCCGGACCGCCGAGTTCTTCAGCTTCGGCACCAACGACCTGACCCAGACCTCCTACGGCTTCGCCCGGGACGACGCCGGCCCCTTCCTGCGGGTCTACGAGGAGGTCAAGATCATCGGCCGCAGTCCCTTCGTCACCCTGGACCGGGAAGGGGTGGGGGAGCTGGTGCGGATCGCCGTGGAGAGGGGCCGCGCCGCGCGCCCGGGACTCAAGACGGGGATCTGCGGCGAGCACGGGGGCGATCCCGACAGCATCGCCTTCTGCCACGAGGTGGGCCTGGACTACGTGAGCTGCTCCCCCTTCCGCGTCCCCGTGGCCCGCCTCGCCGCGGCCCACGCCGCCCTGCGGGAGGCGGCGAAGTGAGGGGCGGGGGGGCGGGCCGCCTCGCCGGGCTCCTGGTCCTCGCCGGGGTCGCCACCGGACCCTCCGCCTTCGCCGCCACGGCGGAGGCGCTGCTGGAGGCGATGGAGGTCCAGGGGGCCGCGGGCGTGTCGTCGGAGGGGGACGCCGGGAAGATGCTGGGGGTCTACGAGGCCCTGGGGGGGATCGTGCCCACCCAGGGCCCGACGATGGCGTGGATGTTCACCGGGGACCAGACCACGCTGCCCTCATGCGTCGACACCGACGTGGGGCTGTTCGGCCCCGAGGAGGACACCGCGGCCTTGGAGCTGGAGCTTCTGGTGCCCGACGGGGTCCGCTCCTTCTCGTTCGACTTCTTCTTCCTGTCCCGGGAGTACCCCGTCTTCGTCGGATCTCCCTTCAACGACAGCTTCACCGTGGAGCTGGAGTCCGAGGCGTACACGGGCAACGTGGCCTTCGACGACGCGGGCAACCCGGTGGACGTCAACAACGTGCTCTTCGTCGGCTTCGACCCGGAGACCATGGGGGGAACGGGATTCCACTGCGGCGACGGAGGCGGCTCCCTGTGGATCCGCACCCTGGCCCCGGTGGTCCCGGGAGAGGTCATCCGCCTGCGCTTCCAGGTGGAGGACGTGACGGACGGGATCTACGACTCCGGCGTCGCCATCGACAACTTCACCTGGAGCACCGCGGAGATCGACGGCCCGGAGACGGGGCCCGCCGACATCGACAAGGACGGGGAGGAGGACGAGAAGTTCGGGGGGACCGACTGCGACGATCGGGATCCCCTGGTGAACTCCCGGGCCACGGAGGACTGCGCCGACGGGGTGGACAACGACTGCGACGGGGCGGCCGACGGCGACGACGTCGCATGCATGACCACCGACGACCTCGGCGGCTGGACTGACGGTCCCGGAGCCTGCGCCTGCGCTTCGTCGCCCTCTTCCCCCTCACTCGCCCCCGCCGGCTTGCTCGCGCTCGCGGCCCTGGCGCGGCGCCGGAGGGGGCCGGCCGGCGCTCAGATCCTTCCCCCCGCGATCACGTAGACGCCCCCGGTCCTCGCCCCTCCCGACAGGGCGCCCCGGGCGCCCACCAGCAGATCGGGGTGGCCGTCGCCGGTGACGTCGGCGCCCACGGCGAGGGCCCCACCGGCGAAGGCGCCGGAGCCGACGCCGGAGATGGTGGCGTCGGCGGTGGCCAGGGAGTACGTCCCGGCGGGGACGGGGCCATAGAAGAGGTAGGCGGTCCCGGCGTCGGCGGAGCCCACGTCGTGGCGCTCGGCGCCGATCGCCACGTCGTCGAGCCCGTCCCCGTTCAGGTCCCCCGCCCCGGCGAGGGCGAGCCCCGCGGTGTCGCCGGCGTCCTCCCCGAGGAAGACCACGTCCGCGGTGGCGAGGTTCCGGATCCCGCCGCCCAGGGGCCCGTAGAGCAGGTAGGCCCGACCGCTGTCCGGCGCCTCGCCGTAGGCGGCGAAGGCGCCTGCGAGCAAGTCGCCGTAGCCGTCGCCGTCCACGTCCCCGGCGGCCGCGAGGGGGTAGCCGGCGTAGTCGTAGGCGCTCTCCCCCTCCAGGATCACGTCGGCGGCGGCCAGGGAGTGGACTCCCTCCACGATGGGTCCGTACACCAGGTAGCCCCGCCCCGAGTCCGTGCCCACGCCGTTGTGCCCGTCCCCCGAGACCAGCACGTCCGCCGTCCCGTCCCCGTCCACGTCACCCGCGCCGGAGACCCACCACCCCGCCCCGTCCTGGGCCGCCTCGCCGGTGAAGGTGGCGATCCGCAGATCGGGGGAGCCCACGGCGTGGGTGCCTCCAGGCCAGGGCCCGAAGACGACGTAGGCCGCGCCGGCGTTGGTGGCCGCGCCGTCGTCCAGGTACGCGCCCACGATCCAGTCGCCGTGCCCGTCCCCGTCCACGTCCCCGGCGGGGGCGACCGAGGAGCCCATCGCGTGGCCCCCGGTCCCGTCCAGGGCGTGGTCCACGTCCGCCGTGGTCAGGGTCCCCCCCGCGAGCCCCGCGGAGAGGAAAGCGACCCTTCCGCCTCCCCCGCCGTAGCCCGGCGCTCCCACCGCCACGTCGCCGATCCCGTCCCCGTCGACGTCGTCCATCGCCGCCACGGCGTAGCTCGCGTACTCGTCCGCCACGCCGCCCGCCAGGGTCAGCCACGCCGAGCCCAGGGACGTGACGCCCGGCGGTACGGGGCCCAAGATCGCGTAGGCCCGGCCCTCGCCGTCCGCGCCCGCGGCGGGAGCACCCACGGCCACGTCCTGCACGCCGTCGCCGTCCACGTCCCCGGCGACCGCAAGGGCCCAGCCCGCCTCGTCCCCCGACCCTGCCCCCGCGAGGAAGGCATGGGCCTCGGCGAGGGAGATCTCCCCCTCGGGGTAGCACCCGCCCCCGCTCCCGTCGCAGTCGTCGTCGGTGCCGTTGTCGCAGACCTCGGCGGCGCCGGGGTGGACGGCGCCGTCGCCGTCGTCGCAGTCTCCGTCGATGGGCCGGTGGTCCGCGGGGGCGTTGCAGGCCGCCACGGCGTGGTCCGGATCCCCGTACCCGTCCCCGTCGCCGTCGAGATACCAGATCGGGGGTTCGTCCACGTCGTCGATGTCGCCGTCGCAGTCGTCGTCGACCCCGTCGCATGTCTCCGCCGCGCCGGGGAAGACTCCGACGTCCGAGTCGTCGCAGTCCCCGTCGCACGGCGCCCACCCGTCCCCGTCCCCATCGACCTCGTCCCCTCCCGGGAAGCCGTCGCAGTCGTTGTCGAGGCCGTCGCATGTCTCGAGGGCGCCGGGGCTCGCCCCGGGATCGCCGTCGTCGCAGTCGCCGTCGCACACCGACGCGCCGTCCCCGTCCCCATCCTCCTCCCGGGGGTCCGGGACGCCGTCGCAGTCGTCGTCCTCCCAGCCGTCGCATGTCTCATCCGCGCCCGGGTGGACGGCGTCGTCGTCGTCCCGGCAGTCCCCCACGCACTCGGTGTATCCGTCCCCATCCCCGTCCACCTCCAGGGGATCGAGCACCCCGTCGCAGTCGTCGTCGGGCCAGCCGTCGCAGGTCTCTTCGGCGCCGGGGTGGACGTCCGCATCGCCGTCGTCGCAGTCCTCGCCCGCGGCGAAACCGTCCCCGTCGGCGTCGACGGCGGCCGTGTCGTCGTCCCCGGCCGTGGTGTCGTCGTCCCCGGGCGGTGAGGTGTCGTCGTCCGGAGGCGCCTCGGGCGGGGCGAGGCAGCCGGTCAGGGCGACGCACAGGGCGAGGAGCAGGCCGGACCGCATCACGCGCCCCCGCCCAGGATCACGTAGGCGGCACCCGCGGCGCTCCCGGCGCGGTCGTTCCCGTCCGCGCCCACCAGGATGTCGTCGTACCCGTCGCCGTTCACGTCCCCAGGACCGGCCACCACCGAGCCCGCCCCGTCGGAGGCGGCCTCCCCGAGGAAGGCGGGTACGGTCCCGAGGGAGTACGCGCCGGGTGTGATGGGACCGGGGACCCAGTAGGCCTTCCCGGCGCCGTACCCCCCGTCTCCGCTCCCCGAAGCCCCCACCACCAGGTCGAGGCTGCCGTCTCCGTCGACGTCCCCCGCGCCGGCGACCGCCGAGCCGGCGAAGTCTCCCTCCGCCTCCCCCGCGTACTGCACGTCGGCGATGGACAGCCCGTGGGGCCCGTCGGGCGGGCGGAACAGGACGTAGACCTTGCCCACCATCAGCCCCCCGTGGGTCGCGAAGGGGGCTCCGACGGCCACGTCGTCGCAGCCGTCTCCGTCGATGTCCCCCACACCGGCCACCGCGTACCCGGCGGAGTCGTCGGGTCCCTCGCCGGTCAGGACCGCGTCGGCGTCGGACAGCACCCTCTCGCCCGCCTCCACCGGCCCCCGCACCAGGTAGGCGGCCCCGGAGCCGGTGCCCGCGCCGTCGCTGTCCGGGGCACCGATCAGCAGGTCCGCGTAGCCGTCGCAGTCCACGTCGCCGGCGGCGGCGACGGACCAGCCGGCGGAGTCCCCGGACCTCTCCCCCCGGAAGGAGGCGTGGGCGGTGGCGAGGGAGGCCGACGCCTCGACGGGACCGAGCACGAGGTAGGCCTTCCCGGCGTTGGTCCCGCCGCCGTCGTTGTAGGGGCTGCCCACCAGCAGGTCCCCATAGCCGTCCCCATCGACGTCCCCCACCGCGGCGACGGCGGTGCCGACGCTGGTGGAGGCCACCTCCCCGGTCAGGGCGTGGCCCCCCGCCGGTAGGGCGTGGGTGCCGGCCGTCGTCGGCTCCGGCACTACGATCACCGCCCCCGCGGCGGTGCCTCCGCCGTCGTGGCCCGACGCCCCCAGGATCAGGCCGATGTCCCCCGTGTCGTAGAGGTCCCCGGCGGCGACCGAGGCCCCGGCGTAGTCGTAGGCGGCGCCCCCCGAGTACACCGCGCCGACGGACGCGGCGACGCCACCTCCCAACAGGACCGTCCCCTCGACGGGGCCCCGCACCACGTACACCTTGCCGCTCCACGTCCC
Source organism: Myxococcota bacterium (assembly GCA_023150875.1). Classification (GTDB taxonomy): domain Bacteria; phylum Myxococcota_A; class UBA796; order UBA9615; family JAKLKC01; genus JAKLKC01. The sequence goes on from JAKLKC010000045.1 coordinate 51,674, forward strand.
CACCCCGTCGGCCTCGTAGGCCCCGATCAGCAGGTCCGCGTAGCCGTCCCCGTCCACGTCACCGGCCCGGGCGGCGCTGGAGGCGAAGCGGTCGTACTCGTCCTCCCCCACCAGGATGGCGTCGGCCTCGGAGAGGTCCCGGACGCCGGAGGGGGCGCACGTCCCGCTCCCCCCGTCGCAGTCGTCGTCCCGGTGGTTGCCGCAGACCTCCTCTGCCCCCGGGTGGACGCCGGGATCGCCGTCGTCGCAGTCGGAGCCGTCGGCGACGTGGTCCGGCGGCGCGGCGCACCGGGACGTCGGCGCCCCGGGATCGCCGAAGCCATCCCCGTCGCCGTCGGCGAACCACTCCAGGAGGGGGAGCCCGTCGTCGGCCGTCCCGTCGCAGTCCTGGTCGTGGCCGTCGCAGACCTCCTCCGCCCCCGGGTGGACTGCGGGATCCCCGTCGTCGCAGTCTCCCCCGCAGGCGCCGAGCCCGTCCCCGTCGGCGTCCGCCTCCTGGGGATCGTCCACCCCGTCGCAGTCGTTGTCGGCGACCCCGTCGCACACGTCGGGGGCGCCGGGGTACACGTTGGCGTTCCCGTCGTCGCAGTCGTCTTCGGAGGTCCACCCGTCGTGGTCCGCGTCCTGGGGGGGGCCGGTGTCGTCGTCGCCGGTGTCGTCGTCGCCGGTGACGTCGTCGTCGCCGGTGTCGTCGTCCTGGACCGGAGCGTCGGGAGGCTCCAGGCACGCGGCGGAGCCGCCGAGGGTCAGGACGGCCAGCAGGGCCAGCAGCTTCCGTCGCACTTCGAGCCTCCGGCGGGCCGCCGACCCCGGCACCGGCCGGCGCCGACCCGCCCCGGGCCGGAATCTACCACCGATGGAACGCCGGGTGCCCCTCCCGCACCGCCACGAAGAGGCCGCGGCAGGTCGCGGTGACGAGGCCCCCCGCGGTCATGGTGGCCTCGACGGTGGCGCGGTCGCCGTCCAGGTCCACGACCCGGGCGCGGATCTCCAGCTCGGCTTCCAGGGGGGTGGGGCGCTTCAGCTTGACGTGGTACTCCGCGGTGACCGTGCAGGGGGGAGCGTCCGCGCCCCGGTCCCGCATCAGCGCCCAGGCCGCCGCCCAGTTGCAGTGGCAGTCGAAGAGGGCCCCGACGATCCCGCCGTTGACGATGCCGTCGAAGGCCAGGTGGTGGGGGGAGGGCCGGAAGCGGGCGACCACCTCGTCCCCCTCCACGCGGCTCTTGATCCGGAGCCCCTGCTCGTTCGCCGGCCCGCAACCGAAGCAGCGGTTCTGGGGGGCGTAGAGGTCCTGGAGGGCGGGGGTGGCGGAGGCTTCGGTCATGGGCGTCCCTCGGGCGGGGCCGGCGGGGATGGGTGGGGCAGGGCCGGCCCGATGATAGCAGCCCCGGACCCCTTCGCCCCGCCCCGCCCCCGTGCCGCCCCGCCGGACCGCCGCCGGCCCCCCAACCGGTCCGGTTCCGACACGCCGGGCATGGCCCCGGTGGAATGGCGCGTCCCGCGTCCGTCGCGGGCACCTGCGCCCCGGCGCTACCTGGACTTCCCGCCCCAGGAGCCCATACTGCGCCCATGACACGCCGCTTCAATGTCGCTGGGCCCTGCGAGCCGGACCGCCACTACATGATCCCCGCCGCCCGGCGGCTCCCGGAGGGCCCGGACCTGGTGGAGCAGGGGGCGTACTTCGTGGTGCATGCGCCCCGCCAGACGGGAAAGACCACCGCGGTCCGCGCCCTGGCGAGGACGCTCGCCGCGTCGGGCAGGTACGCGGCGGTCTACCTGTCGTGCGAGGGGGGATCCATCGCCGGCGACGACTACGAGGCCGTCCAGCGGTCGATCCTGGATTCGGCGCGGAGCGCAGCGGAGAGGCAGCTCCCCGCGGAGCTGCAACCGCCCGATCCCTGGCCGGCGGCGGTGCCGGAAGGGCTCCTCTCTCGGGGGCTGGAAGCCTGGTCCGCGGGCTGCCCCCTTCCCGTGGTCCTGGTGCTGGACGAGATCGACTCCTTGCGTGGGAAGGGCCTGGTGAGCGTGCTGCGGCAGCTCCGGGCCGGTTTTCCGGAGCGCCCGCGGCACTTCCCGTGGTCGGTGGTCCTGTGCGGGATGCGGGACGTGCGGGACTACAAGATGGCCAGCGGCGGAGACCCCGACCGGACCTGGGGGCCGAGCCCGTTCAACGTGAAGGCGGAATCCATGCGGCTGGGCAACCTCTCCGCCGCCGAGGTCGCCGAGCTGTATGCCCAGCACACTGGCGACACGGGCCAGCCCTTCGCCCCGGGGACCGTGGACCGGGTGATGGAGTTCAGCTCCGGCCAGCCGTGGCTGGTGAACGCGCTGGCCCGGGAGGTCATCGAGAAGATGGGGGTGTCGCCTCCCACCCCCATCACTCCCGAGCACATCGAAGTGGCCCGGGAGCGCCTCGTCCTCGCCCGAGCCACGCACCTCGACTCCCTCCTGGAGCGCCTGCAGGACCCCCGCGTGAGGCGGGTGCTGGAGCCGGTGGTGGCCGGGCAACTCCTGGCCTACCCCACCATCGACGACGACCTCTCCTACGTGCGGGACCTGGGGCTGGTGGCGGAGGGGCTCCCCGTTCGTATCGCCAACCCCATCTACAAGGAGGTCATCGTGCGGGTGCTGGCGTCGCCCGCCGACACCGCCATCACCGCCGAGCCCCGGTCGTTCGTCCGGGCGGACGGACGCCTGGACCTGGACCGCCTCCTCCAGGAGTTCGCCGCCTTCTGGCGGGAGCACGGGGCCATCCTGGAGGGGCGCATGCCGTACCCCGAGGCGGGAGCCCAGCTCGTGATGATGGCGTTCCTCCAGCGGGTGGTGAACGGCGGTGGCCGCGTGGACCGGGAGTACGGGGCCGGCCGGGGCCGCATCGACCTCTTGCTGAGGTGGCCCCATCGCGGCGCAGGCGGCGGGCGCGAGGAGCAGCGGGAGGCCCTGGAGCTGAAGGTCTGGCGCGGCGGCGAGAAGGACCCCCTCCCCCGGGGCCTCCAGCAGCTCGACGAGTACCTGGCCCGGACGGGCCTCCACCGGGGGGTTCTCGTGGTCTTCGACCGGCGCCCGGGACTCCCTCCACTGGAAGACCGGACCCGGTTCGAGGAGACCACCACCCCCGGCGGTAGGGCCGTGACGCTTCTGTGGGCGTGACCGCCACCTGGGGATCGGCCGCTCGTTGGACTCTCTGGCGCAAGGTGGCATCGTCGCCCCGCCCTCGGGCGGCCAGGGGCCTCAAGGACTGCTCCGCCCGCTGGACCGCTGCTCCCCCGCGCCCTACCTTGCCCCTCGGCGCGCCGCCGCGCGCCCGGGGGTCCCTTGCTCGGTCAGCTCCTCTCCCTCCTCGGCGCCGGGATGGTCCTGCTCGCCTACCTGGCCTACCAGCGGGGCTGGCTGGGCCGGGAGGACCGCTTGTTCAACGGGCTCAACGCCTTCGGCTCCGGGCTGCTCGCCTTCGTGGCGCTGGAGGGGGGCCAGTGGGGCCTGATCCTCGTGGAGGCGGCGTGGTGCGCCCTGTCCATCCCCCCCCTCCTCCGCCCGCCCCGCAGGCTGTGGCGGACGTGATCCCGCGCTGGAGCGCCGCCCCTCCTCCGGCTTCCCGGATCGGCGGGGGCCGCTCGGTGAGAGCCGGGAAGGCGACGGGGGAGAGGGCGCCTTCGTGGTCGCGAGAGGGGGCCGCCTCGTCCAGGTCCAGGGAGTTCGTCAATACAACGTATTGACGAGAGGAAGACGCGGGTCGACGATGGGACCATGGGTGAGCGTCGCGACCAGCAGCTCCAGATCCGGGTGACCGGCGCAGAGAAGGCAGCGCTCCGGGCGGCGTCGGCGCGCGCCGGCATGGGCATGTCCGAGTGGGTCCTCGCCCGCCTGCTGCCTCCGCCCGCGACCCGCCTGATCTCCATCATCCGCCGATTGCAGGGGGAGGACTCGCCCGCCGCCTGGGCGGAGGCGATCGACGTCCTGCAGCGCCTCGGTCGCCTGGAGTTCCGGGCGACGGTCGACCTCGTGGACCCGGCCGGGCTCTCCCCCCTGGCCGCCAACTACCTGGCCGCCCTGGTCGAGATGAGGGCGGACCAGCTTGGTTGCACGCCGCCGCCGTGGACGGCTCGGATCGATCCTCTGGATCGTCCCCACTTCGGGACGGACCTCAGGCGCCTGCGCGAGCACCTCCTGTTTCACGCGCCGGTGGCCTTCCGGAGGCGCAACATCTTCGTCGACGCGTCGGTAGGCGACCGTGTCTGAGCCCCTGGAGCTGACCCGAGCCGACATTCGTCGCCTCCTGGTCCTGCTCGACGAGGAACTGGCCGGTGCCGGAGTGCGGGGCGAGCTCTACCTGGTCGGCGGCGCGGTGATGTGCCTCCTCTTCAACGCTCGGCCCTCGACCCGGGACGTGGACGCCTGGTTTCGACCCAGCTCGGAGCTTCGCGAAGCGGCATCACGCGTCGCCCTGCGCGCGGGCGTCCCCGACGACTGGCTCAACGATGGCGTCAAGGGATTCCTGAGCCCACGCGGCGACTTCGACCCATACCTGGAGTTGGGTCACCTCCGGGTGTTCACCGCCTGCCCGGAGTACCTGTTCGCCCTCAAGTGCGCGGCCATGCGCCTCGGCAAGGGGTTCCGCGACGAGGCCGACGTCCGCTACCTGTTGCGTGCCCTCAACATCGAACGATTCGCGGACGCCCAGGAGATCGTCCTGCGATACTTTGACGAGGATCGCCTCCCGCAGAAGACCTGGTACGCCCTGGAGGAGCTTCTTGGCGGCGCAGAGTCTGGGCGGCGTCAAGCGCGGGGCGAGCTACGCGGGGATGGTGCGGAGGAGGGAGACGAGCGCTCGCGCTAGTACGTCGTTCCAGAGCGAGTTCCCCAGTTTCTGAGTC
>JAKLKC010000046.1 GCA_023150875.1 Myxococcota bacterium
CGGGGGGAGTTCCCGACGGTCGCTCGACGCGGCCCGTCCGGGGCACGCGCGCGGCGACGGGGCACACTACCACAGGGAGGGAGGGAGGGCGGCACGGCCGTTGCTCCGATGGTGAGCGAAGGCCCGAGGTCACCGTTCATGGGGGCCTTGGACCCGTCCTGAAGGGTGGGCGAGATGCCCGCCCGGGGAAGGGGCCCGACGGCGGAGCCGTTGGGGGGATGAGTCTGGCGTCGCAGACGCCGGAGAGGGGGGTCGCGAGCCCCCCCTGAACAGATACGGCCCGAGGAAGGGCCGCGGGGGAGGCGGGACGGGCGCCGCAGCGCGGAACGCGGGGCCAGCCGGCCTCCCCCGGGGGAAGCCGATGCCACAGCGACTCCCGGTGGACCCCGTGGCGCTGGCGATCGCCATCGCCTCGCTGGTCCTGTCGTCCCTGGTGTACTGAGCCCCGGCGGTCCTCTGGGGGCGGGGCCCGGAGGGCTGCGGGCCGAGGCAGGTCCGCCAGGCATGCGTCCGGGCCCGGTGCGGCCCGCGGTGACGCGGCTCCCCCGTGCCGCCCGGGAGCGGCCCGCGTCCCGTGCGGTGAGGGCGCCGTTCCGGGGGGGTGGGAGGGCGGTGCCCCCTGGCCGAGGTGCGATGGCTTGAGGTCCCGCACCGCCGGTGCCAGCATTCGCGGTCCCGCTCGGCGCCCCGCCGGCCCGTCCGGCCGGCGACGGGGCGCGGGCCCACCCCGAAAGGAGGGAGACATGCACGAGTCCAGGGGCCGCTTCGTCTGGTACGAGCTGATGACCACCGATCCTGGGGCCGCGAAGGCCTTCTACGCCGCGGTCGTCGGCTGGAGGGCGCAGGACTCCCACATGCCGGGCATGGACTACACCCTGCTCTACGCCGGGGAGGCCCAGGTCGCCGGCCTCGCGGCGCTTCCCGACGAGGCTAGGAGGATGGGCGTGCCGCCCCACTGGCTCGGCTACGTGGCGGTGGACGACGTCGACGCCTTCACCGATCGGGCGACGCGCATGGGCGCCACCGTCCACGTGCCTCCGATGGACATCCCGGGCGTCGGGCGCTTCTCCATCGTCGCCGACCCCCAGGGGGCGTCCATCGCCCTGTTCCGCGGCGCGAGCGACTCCGCCGGCCCCCAGGCCGAGCCGGGTGCCCCCGGTCACGCGGGCTGGCACGAGCTGTACGCCTCGGATTGGGAGAAGGCGTTCGGCTTCTACGCCGAGCTGGTCGGCTGGGGGAAGGGCGAGACCATGGACATGGGCGAGATGGGCGTCTACCAGCTCTTCTCGACCGGCGACCGGGCCATCGGCGGCATGTTCAACAAGCCGCCCATGGTGCCCATGTGTTTCTGGCTCTACTACTTCAACGTCGGCGACATCGACGCCGCGGCGGCGCGGGTCACGGAGAACGGCGGCAAGGTCATGATGGGCCCCCACGAGGTCCCCGGCGGGGGGTGGATCGTCCAGTGCTCGGACCCCCAGGGGGCGATGTTCGCGCTGGTCGGTAGGCGGGGCTGACTCAGCCGTCGGGTCCGCCGGGACGCGGCGGGGCCCGGGGGAAGGTGCGCGCCGGCCCGGAACCCGGGCCGGCCCGCCACCGGGCCGGAGCCCGTCAGCCCCGGCCCAGGACCCGGGCGATCTCGCGCCGGACGAGGTCCGAGAGGTCCCGGTCGGCGGCCCCGGGGCTTCCGCCATGGCCCGCGGCCTCGGGGGCGTTCCCCGGCGCCGCTCCGTAGACCGCGCCGCAGGTCGCCTCGGACCGGACGCCGGGGCCCCCGGACCACGCCGACGGTGCTGGAGCCAGGGACCAGCGGTCCGGGCCGCCCCCGGACGGGGATGTGGGCGGGTCCGCGGGCCGGAGCGGGGCGGACGGAGCGGGTCGGGACTCGGGGCCCAGGCCGGCGCGGCGGCGGCGCTCCAGGAGGTCGGCCACCGCCTCGGGGGGCAGGGGGCGGACTCCCCCCAGGGGCACGGCGGCGGCGGCGATCCGCGCCAGGTGCTCCACCAGCTCGAGCCGGCAGTACGCCTGCTCCAGGCAGGTGCCCACCGCCAAGGCGCCGTGGGAGGCCAACAGGAAGGCGTCGTGGGCGCCGAGGACCTCGTCCAGGGGATCGGCCCCGGGCTCCCCCTGGGGGACGGCGAAGCGGGTCGTGGGGACGCGGGCCCCGAGGCTCACCACCGCCTCGGGGATGAACACGCCGGGGAGCTCCAGGCCAGCGCAGGCGAAGGCGGCGGCGTGGGGAGGGTGGGCGTGCACCACCGCCGAGACGTCGGGACGCTCCCGGTAGCAGCGCCGGTGCAGGGGCCACTCTCCGAAGGGGCGGGAGCGGCCCACCAGCACCGTGCCCTCGCCGTCCACGACGATCAACGAGTCGAGGGTGAGGTCCGCCTTGCTCCGGGCGGTGGGGCTGGCGAGGTAGCGGTCCTCGCCCACCCGCACGGAGAGGTTGCCGTCGTGGTTCGCCACCCACCCCGCGCGGTGCATGGCGTGGGCGTACCGTACGAGCTCGGCGCCCTGCTTGAGGTCGATCACGGGTGCTCCCAGGTGGACCCGCCGGGGCGGGACGGGGAACGGAGTCTACCCGTCGCCGGCCAGCTCCGCGAGGGCGGCGGCGGCGCTGGATGCGGCCTCGGTGTCCGGCGTCTCCGCGATCACCCGCCGGTAGGCCTCCACCGCCCGGCGGGCGTCCCCGGACTCCCTCCAGGAGTCGGCGATGGACTGGAGGAGCTGGGAGCGACGCTCCCGGTCACCCTCGACGTCCAGGGCCCGCCGGTACTCGGCGACCGCCTCGGCGTGGCGGCCCGCGCCCCGCAGGTGCCCCCCCCGGGACAGGGCGACGCCGCAGCGCGCCCCCGGCAACGCGCCGTACCGGCTCGCGATCTCCTTCCAGGCCGCCTCGGCGCCGGCGCGGTCCCCCTCCTCCCACCGCGCGCCCGCCAGGGCGTCCAGGACCTGGACCGCGCTCTCGGGGGGGAGCCTCGCCCCGGCCAGCGCCACCAGCGCCGCCACCCTCTCCTTCCCCTCGCCCCTCTCGGCGTGGATCTGGGAGAGCTGGATCGCCGCGTGGACGGCGGCCTCGGGCGCCTCGGCGTGCCCCCGGGCCAGCGCGGCATACGCCTTCGCGGCGACGTCGGCCCGCCCCGCCTCGCGGTCGGTGTCGGCCTCCTCCGCCGCCAGCCAGGCGAGCTGCTGGCGGTCGACCTGCCCCTCCCGGGCCCGGGCCAGGGCCTCCTTGGCACCCGCGAAGTCCTTGCGCCCCCGCAGGATCCGGGAGACGTTCATCCAGGTGCCGCTCCGGGTGCCGGGATCGAGGCCCGGCAAGGCCAGGACCGCGCGGTAGGCGGCCAGGGCGGGCTCGGAGCTCCCCCTCCCCGAGAGGACGTCCGCCTCCCGGAGGCGAGCCCGGATCCCGTGTTCCGACGCGGGATCCAGCGAGGTCCGCGCGGCGGCGTATAGTCCCAGGGCCACGTCGGCCTCCCCCCGGGCCGCCGCAAGGTCCCCCAGCGCCAGGCGCGCCGGCCCGGCCGCGGGGGCCGGGAGCTTGGGGAGGGCCGACTTCAGGAGGGCATCGGCGCGGTCGGCGCCGCCGGCGTCTACCAGGTCGTCGGCGATGGATCCCACGTTGTCGGCGAGGAAGGCGGCGTCGGCGCACCCGGCCAGGAAGCCGCGGAACGCCGACTCCGCCGCCGCCGCGTCCCCCGCCCCGGCGAGGCGGCGGGCCCGCTCGAAGGGACCGCGGCACCGGGCCTCGGTGGAGGGCACCCCGGCGGGGGGGCTGGCCAGGAGGGCCTCGGCCTCGGCCTGGCGCCCGGCGGCGACCAGCGCCGCGATCCTCCGGCTCCACAGGTCGCCGGCGAGGTCGGGCTGGATCCCCTCCTGCGCGAGGGAGTCGTAGATCCGCAACGCCCCCGCGGGGTCGCCGGCCGCATCCAGGCTCATCGCCCAAGCCAGGCGCGCGGCCCGAACGTCCGCCGTGCCCGACAGCCCCTCGGTCTCGGCCCGCTCCAGCCATCGCCGGGCATCTGCCCCCTTCGCAGCCCCGATGGCGGTCTCCACGAGGGTGCGCAGCACCATTCCGCGCTCGCCCTCCCCCGAGACGGCGGCCAGCAGGGCGTCCGCCCCCGCCAGCGCCGCCTCCCAGTCCCCTCCGACCGCCCGCGCCTCGATGGCGGCCAGGGCGGCCCGGGAGTAGTCCCCGTCGCCGGGGGCCAGGCCCCGGGCCAGGGCGTCCGCCGCCGCCGCCGCGTCGGAGTTCCGGCCCGCGGCCCGCAGGATGCCGATCTCGGCGAAGGCCGCGGCGCGCCGGGACTCCGGATCCGCGGCGGTCCGCGCCGCCTCGCGGAAGGCGGACAGGGCCTCCTCGACCCTTCCCTCCCGCTGGAGCGCCTGGGCCCGCGCCAGGGCCAGGGGCCCCTGGAGATCGCTCCGGTCCGGCCACAGGCGGACCATCTCCTCCAGACGGGCCGCCGCCTCGGCGTCCCGTCCCGCCGCCTGGAGGCAGCTCACCGCGAACTGCGCCACCTGGAAGCGGGCGTCCCCGTCCAGGGAGCCCGCCAGCAGGGCATCGGCCGCCGCGAGGGCCCCGGCGGGATCCCCGGCCCCGAGCTTCAGGCCCGCCCTCCCCAACTCGGCGGACACGGCCTGGCGGGGGAAGCGGCGGGCCAGGTCGGCCCATGCGGCGTCCGCCCCCTCCAGGTCACCGCGGCGCTCCAGGATGGCCGCCACCCGGGTGGCGCCCCCGACGGCGCCATCCTCGGAAGTTGACTTCGCCAGCGCCCCCGCCAACCGGAGCGCCTCCTCGGCGCGCCCCAGGTCCACCAGCCCGTCGATCCACGCGAGCCGCGCCTCCAGGGCCGTGGAAGGGTCCGTCGCCACGGCGGCGTCGGCCAGGCGCGCCCAGGCGGCGAGGGCCTCTTCGCCTCGCCCGGCCTCCCAGAGGAGGCGCGCCGCCTCGTAGGCGAGGTGGGGCTGGCTCGCCGCGTCGGCGGATCCGTACTCCGCCAGCAGGGCCATGGCCTGCTCGGTCTCACCGGTGGACGCGAGGGCGTCGGACACCCGGACCGCCAGCTCCGGCTCCCGCTCCGGCAGCGACCTCAGCAGCGCCAGGGCCTGGGTCGCGTGGAGGCGCCCCTCCTCGGTCCTCCCCAGCGCGACCTCGGCGTCGGCGGCGATCACCAGGCCCACGAGCCGGAGCCAGGGGTCGTCCCCCTTCCCCATCAGCTCCGCGGCATACTCCAGGCGCGCGTCGTGCTTTCCCATGCGGGACAGGAAGTTCGAGTAGGCCGTAGGGGCGTCCGACTCCGGGCGGAGCCTCGCCAGGCCCGCCGCCTCGCGGTAGCCCGACAGCGCCTCGTCCAGGCGGCCGAGCCGCTCCAGGGCCGACGCCCGCTCCAACAGGAGGTAGACCCTCTCCGGAGCTTCGGCGGCGGTCTTGGCGAGGGCGACGTCGTACAGCGCCATCGCCTCGGCGCCCCGGCCCCGGTCCACCAGGTCCCGCGCCTGGTCCGCCAACTCCTCCACGGGCCGGTTCTGGGGAGCGAGCAGGAGCCAGGCGAGGGCGCCGATCCCGGCGACGAGGGCGGCCAGGGCGAGCGCCTTCCCGGCCGCGCTGCGCCAAAGGACCTCCGTCACCCTCGCGTGGAGCGGCACCGTGACCCGCGCCCCCCGGGAGGCGAGGTCCGCCCGGACGTCCGGGCGGAGCCCGTGGACCGCCGTGAGCGCCGCGCCGTCGACCCGCGCTCCGTCCCAGTCCACGTCGTGGACCTCGGCGCCGTGGGCGCGCACCCCGGTGAGGTCGGCGTCCAGCAGGGACACCGACTCCAGGTTCCCGTGGGACAGGTCGACGCCGGAGAGGTCCGAGGCCGCCAGGGACCCCCGGCGCCAGAGCGCGCTCCGCATGCTGGCGCCCGGAGCCACCAGCCCGACGGCCTGGAACCCCTCGATCCGGACCATCTCCAGGTCGGCGCCCGTGAGGTCCGCCCCGCTCAGGTCCACGGATTCGAGCTGGGCCTCGACGAGTCGGGCCTCCCGCAGGACCGCTCCGGCCAGGCGCAGGTCCCGGGCGCGGACCCGCTCCAGGCCGGCGCGCGTCAGGTCGGCGCCATCGAGGCAGGCGCCGTCCAGCACCGCGGTCCCCAGCGCGCAGCCCGAGAGGTCCGCCCCGGACAAGTCCGCCCCGGTCAGGTCGGCGCGGTCCAGCAGGGCGTCCCGCAGGACCGCCCCCTGGAGGCGGGCTCCCTGGAGTCGCGCCCCCTTCAGGTCCGCCCCCGAGAGGTCCGCCCCCGAGAGGTCCGCCCCCGCCGCGTCCACCCGGCCCAGCCGGCCCCCCCGGAGGTCCGCGCCGGCGAGGTCGGCGCCCGGGATCCGCGCCTTGCGCAGGTCGGCCCCCGGGAGGGAGGCCCCCCGGGCGTGGCCACCGTTCCGCAGGACCTCCTGGAGTTCCGTGGCGTCCACGCGACGTCTGTCTCAGGCGCCCGCGACGGCGCGGCCGCCCGGGGAGGGCGTCCGGAGGGGGCCGGGAGCGAAGGGGAGCTTCGGGGGAGTCACCGCGAACCCGCGCCGGGAGCGACCGGCGGCAGAGCGAGCCCGGGGGCGGCTCAGAACAGGGTGTACACGAACGGCAGGACCGGCGACGTCTCCGCCAGGACGATGAAGACCGCCATGAGCAGCAGGACCACCAGGATGGGGGTCATCCACCATACCTTGCGTTCCCTCAGGAACAGCAGGAACTCCCGGAGCAGTCCGCCGACGTTCATGCCGGGGAGTCTACTTCCGCCGACGCGGCTCCACAACCGGCGCGTGTACCGCCCGGGCCCTCCGTCGGAGCCGCGGAGGTGGCGGGAGGATGCGGCGGGTGCTTGACGCGCCCCGCGCGCGGTGCCTACGCTCGCGCGATGCGCTACCAGAATGCCGCCGCCCTCGCCGCCCTGGTCCTCGCCGCGGGGGCCTCCGCATGCACCCGCGTCGATCCCTTCGCCCCGCCGCCCGCGGACCTGGGGCGAGGCCCCTCCGCCGCGCCCGCCCCCGTCGCCGTTCCCCCCGCTCCCGCACCCGCCCCGGGGGAGCCGGTCCTGCTGACCGGAGTGGCCGCTCCCTCACCCCTCGAAGGATGGAAGCCCTTGCTGGTGGATCCAGCGGCGGACCACTCGGGGACCCCCGCGGGGGACATCCTCTCGGTCCACGCCGTCACCGACGGGACCTACTTGTGGGTGCGCTACCGCCTGGCGCAGGTGCCGTCCTCCCAGGATGGCCTGCCCGACCTGCGTTTCTGGGTCGAGAAGCAGCCCGAGATGGTGACCGTGGAGGTCAAGACCGGCACCCCCGGCAACCCCTGCGAGATCTCCCGGAGCGACCAGGCGGAGGGTGTGGTGGTGGGCAACTGCTTCAAGCTGGGCGAGGGGATCGACATCAGGCTCCCCCTCAAGTACCTCCCCGACTGGGCCTCGAAGCGGGACCCGTTCTTCGTGAGCGGCCCCCAGACCTGCTGCGCCGACGAGGCGCGCTCCCGGCCGGTGGACGAGATCGACGCCTCCCAGGAGGTCTGGCGCCTCTCCGACGAGCAGATCGCCGAGAGGGAGAGGGCGGCCAGGGAGGCGGCGACCCAGGTGGCGCCGCCCTCCCCCGGGTGGAACTGACGGCCCCGCAGCCTAAGGCCGGCCCGCGTCCCGATACCAGGCCACCTGGCGCGCGATCCCCTCTTCGAAGGGGACCTGGGGATCGTAGCCGAGGGCGGCTCTCGCCCGGGTGAGGTCGGCCCAGGTGATGGGCACGTCGCCGGGCTGCTCGGGGAGGACGCGGCGCACCGCCTTCCTGCCCAGGGCCTCCTCGATGGTCTCGATCATCCGGGACAGCGTGACCGTCCGGCAGTTGCCGAGGTTGAAGCAACCGAAGCGGGGCTCGGGCGCAGCGGTCCACTCCAGGGCCGCCAGCACCCCCTGGAGGGTGTCGTCGACGTAGGTGTAGTCCCGGGCGGTGCCCCCGTCGCCGTACACCGGGATGGGCTCCCCCCGGTCGATCCGGCGGATGAACGAGGCGATGGCGAGGTCCGGGCGCTGGCGGGGACCGAAGACCGTGAAGAAGCGCAGGCAGGCGACGCGGGTGCCGTACAGGTGATGGAACGCCGCGGCGTGGAGCTCCGTGGCCCTCTTGCTCGCCGCGTAGGGGCTGATGGGCTGATCGGCCCGGTCGTCCTCCGAGAAGGGCACCACCGCGCTCTTCCCGTAGACCGACGACGAGGAGGCCATCACGAAGCGCCGGACGCCCCGCGTCCGCGCCCACTCCAGGAGCATCACCGTCCCGGTGACGTTCACCCGCGCGTAGAGCGCGGGGTCCGCCACCGAAGGGCGGACCCCCGCCCGGGCCGCGAGGTGGATCACCGCGTCGAAGGGCTCGTCGGGGAGGCGGGCCAGCGTCACGGGGTCGGAGAGGTCGCCCTCGACGATCCGGTAGTCGGGATCGCCGGCGTGGGCCGCCACGTTGGCCCGCTTGATCGCCGGGTCGTAGTAGTCGTTGAAGTCGTCCAGGACCACCACCCGGTCGCCCCGCGCCCTCAGGCGGTCGCCGACGTGGCTCCCGATGAACCCCGCCCCTCCGGTGAGGAGGATGGTCTGCCGCGGCACTCGACCCTCCCGATGCCGCCCTCAGCGGCCGTCGATGGCGTCCACGATCCCCAGCACCACCGAGTGAAAGGGGTCGTCGTCGGTCCCGAGGACCTGCCGGGCGGCGTTGCCCTCCCGGGCGACCAGCACGGCGTCCCCCTCCCCCGCCTGCACGCTGTCCACCGCCAGGAACGGCGGGCCCTTCGCCCTCCCCTCGGGGTCGATGGGCACCACCACCAGCACCTTCGTCCCCTCGTAGACCGGGTGCTTCACCGTCGCCACCGAGGTCCCGATCACGCGCCCGAGGATCACGGCCCTCCCCTTCCGCCCCGGTTCCCCGGGACCGGCTCGGGCGGCCCCCGATTGGCATCCACCCGGTCGGCGATGGCCACCACCGAGGCGTCCACGGGCACGAAGACGACGGGGAGGGCCAGGGCGGCCTCCCGCCCCGTCACCCACCACACCACGTCCCCGGGCCCCGCCTGGAGGGGGTCGCAGGCGACGAAGGGCTCCCCCACCTCGCGCCCGGTCTCGTCCAGGGGTTGCAGCACCAGGAGCTTGATCCCCTGGAGTCCCTCGTACTTCGCCGTCGCCACGACGGTCCCCGTCACCTTCGCCAGCTCCATGCCTACCCCCGGATCCCGCCGCGGAAGGCGGGATCGGGCCGCGGGATCACCTCGGTGTGGACGAGCATGCCCCGCTCCCGGGCGGCGCAGGCCGCGGCGTCGACCGAGGCCTCGACGTCCGCCAGCGAGCCCCCGATGGTGAACACCCCCTTGCCCCCGATCCCGGAGCCCAGGCGCATCTCCAGGAGGCTCACCGGCGTCGCCTTGCACGCGGCGTCGGCGCCGGCGATGGCCGCGGCGACCGAGGCGGTCTCCACCGCGCCCAGACTGTCCACACCGCCGCCCGGGGCGAGCCCCGCGATGGCCGGGAGCACCTGGGGATGCACGCCGGGGAGGAAGAGCCGGTCGACGATGTGCTCGCCGGCGGCGTCCAGGCCGGCGCGGTAGGACTCGTCCACCACCGCCACCTCCCCCGAGATCAGGATCAGGTACTTGCCCGGGCTCACCGGCTCGGCCCGCAGCACCCGGCACTCGGCCCGCTTGACCATCTCGTCTCCCACCCGCATCGCCCGGGCGATGCTCGACAGCTCGATCAGGGCGATCGCGGGGTCGTTCAGGCCGGACGCGAGGTCGGGGGGAGCCAAGGGCCCTCCGGGTTGGGGGGTATCAGATGATCCGGAAGTACCCCGCGAGGGTGCAGCGCCGCTCCCGGGTGAAGTGGACCGCCGTGGTCAGGCCCTCCCCGGTGGGGCTGGCGATGGTGAACGACGTGTAGCCCTCGCCCCCCATGCCCAAGCCCGCGTAACTCGGGGCGTTCTTCACGAAGATCGACGTGTTCACCACCCGCGCCATGCGGTGCAGGGACTCGACGTTCCGGCTCCACATGACCGCCGTGTGGCCGAAGCCGTGCTCGGCCTGGATGGCGCAGGCGATCCCCTCGTCCACGTCCTTCACCCGCACCACCGGCATGACGGGCATGAGGAGCTCCTCCTGGACGAAGGGATGGGTGCGCTCGACCTCGCACATCACCAGCCGGGGATCCCCCAGGGCGCGGACCCCGATGGCGGCCAGGATCTTCCCCGCGTCCTTGCCGACCCACTCCTTGTTGGCGTGTCCGTCCTTGAGGACGAGCCGCTCCAGCTCCCGGATCTGGTGGCCCTTGATCTCGACGGCGCCGCCGCGGACCATCGCCGCCTTGAGGGAGTCCGCCACGGAGTGGACGGCGAAGACCTCCTTCTCGACGATGCACACGATGTTGTTGTCGAGGGAGGCGCCGGCGACGATCCCCTTGCCCGCGGCCTCGATGTCGGCGGTCTCGTCCACCACCACCGGGGGGTTCCCCGGGCCGGCGGCGATGACCTTCTTGCCGGAGTTCATCGCCTCCCGGACCACCGCCGGGCCGCCGGTCACCGTGAGGAGCCGGAGTCCCTTGTGCCGCATGAGGGCCTGGGCCGACTGGATCGTGGGCCTGGCTACCGCGGCGACGCAGTTCTCGGGGCCACCGGCCTCGACGATGGCGTCGTTGATCAAGGAGACGCACGAGTGGGAGCAGCGCTCGGCGCTGGGGTGGACGTTGAACGCCACCGTGTTCCCGCCCGAGAGCATGGAGATCATGTTGTTGATCACCGTCTCGGTGGGGTTGGTCGTGGGGGTGATGGCGCCGATCACCCCGTAGGGCGCCCTCTCGGTGAGGCAGAGGCCCGCGTCGCCGGTGTGGGTGCGGGGTTCCAGGATCTCGGGCCCCGGGGTCTTGTTGATGACCAGGAGGTTCTTCTGGACCTTGTCCTCGACGCGGCCGAGCCCCGTCTCCTCCACCGCCATCGCCGCCAGGGTCCGCACGTGCTGGGTGGTGCGGCGGCGGACGTTGGCGATGATCTCCTTGCGCCGCTCCAGTCCCAGGGCGCCGAACTGCTGGAAGGCGCGGGTGGCGGCGTCCACCGCCTGGTCGACGTCGGGGAAGACCCCCCTGCCGCTGGCGCCCGGGGCGGTCGCGGGGGCGTCGCCGACACCCTGGGAACGCAGGCGCGCGTAGACCTTCTCCACCAGGGCGTCGATCTCGGAGCGGTCGAGGTCGGCCACGGGCTACGCCTCCCCCGCCCCGGCGGACTTGTCGTACACCCTACCCCCCGCGGCCAGGTCCACGGTGTCGACGATGGCCATGATGGTGGCGTCGCAGGGCTTCTTGTCGGTGGCGGTGGTCTGGCGAGCCGAGGAGCCCGAGGCGTAGAGGACGACCTCGCCTACGCCGCAGCCCACCGCGTCCACCGCGACCACCAGGGAGTCCTTGCCCCGCAGGTCGAGGGAGAGGTCCTGGACGAGGTACATCGTCAGGCCCTCCAGCTTCTCGTCCTTGCGGGTGGCGACGACGGTCCCCACGACCCTGCCGAGCTTCATCGGCTCATCCTCCGTGTCCCAGAACGGGCGCTCCGCTCCCGGGCCGCCGGGGCGGCTCCGGGAGGCGGGCCGTCCCTCAGGCCGACTTGGGCTGGCGGCCCAAGGGCAGGACGAGGTCCAGGTTCTCGTGCGGGCGCGGGATCACGTGCACCGAGACCAGCTCGCCGACGCGCTGGGCACCCCGGGCGCCCGCCTCGGTGGCGGCCTTGACCGCCGCGACGTCGCCCCGGACGATGGCGGTGACATAGCCGCCGCCGATCCTCTCGTAGCCCACGAGCTCGACCTTGGCCGCCTTGACCATGGCGTCGGCGGCCTCGACCATCCCGACAAAGCCCTTCGTCTCGATCATTCCCAGGGCGTCAGCCATCTGCGTGCTCCTCTCGGGGGCCGCGCCGGCGCGACCGGCCCGCGGCGGATTTCCGGCCCGGGGGCGACCCCCCGGGGGGTCCGACCCTCACCGGGTCTGGCGGTGCTATCGATCCTTGAAGGAGGGGGGCTCCTTGCCGGTGATGGACTCGATGGCCGCGGTCGCGGCGGCGGCGGCGGCGTCGATCTCGGCCTCGGGGCCGCTCATGTAGAGGCGCCCGAAGGCGCCGAAGAAGCGGAGCTCGACGAGGTTGACCCGCGCCGCCTTCTCGGCCTCGTTGGCGGCGAAGGTCACGTAGGCCGCGGGGTCGGTCTCGAGGATCAGGAGGGACTCGCCGGGCAGGATCATCTGGCCGTAGCGGATCTTGTTGATGAGCTGGGCGTGGTACGGCTCGATGGAGCGGATGATCTCGTTCGAGACCACCCGCGGCTTGATGCGGTCCTCCTCGGTGAGGCCGAGGTAGTCCAGCACCGCCTGGCCGGCGAGCTGCACCTGCCCCTTGTCGTCGTCGTGGACCTCGAGGGCGCCGTAGGCCCTCTCCACCACCAGGGCCGCGGGGGTGGCGGTGGTGGCCTTCAGCGCCACGTCGATGATCCGGTTGATCACCATGCCCGGGGCCGTCTCCACGAAGAGGGACGCCTGGCCGGGCACCGGCAGGAAGCCCCGGGAGGTGGTGCCGATGTAGGAGGTCAGTTGCGGCTGGAGGCTGTCGAGGAAGACGAACCCCCGCAGGGTCACGGACATGCTGAACCCGCTCGCGCCCCCCGGCGGTCGACCCGCGTGTGGAACGGGGTGATGGGAGGCGGTGGCCCGCATTTGAGACGGAAGGGGGGACGCTGTCAAGCCGGGGACCGCTCGCCGGGGCAACGCCGTTGCGCGCTCACAGGCCGTCCAGGGCGGCGCGGACCGTTCCCTCCCAGGTGTGCTCCGCCAGGACGCGGCGGCGGCCCTCCTCCCCCATCGCCCTCCTCCGCCGCGGATCGGCGCGCAGGCGGCCGAGGTGTTCGACCCAGGCGCCGGGCTCGCCGGGGGGGACGAGGGCACCGGCGGCCGGGGCGTCGGTCCTGGCGCCCACGAGGTGGGGCAGGTCGCCGATCCGGGTGGCGATCACCGGGATCCCCATCGCCATCGCCTCCACCGCCTTCAGGGGGCAGAACCAGAAGGGCTCCAGCACCGGGTAGGGCGCGCAGGCCACGTCGAACAGGGCCATGAGGCCGGGGACCTCCTCCTCGGGGACGTGCCCGGCGAATCGGACCCGGTGGGAGGCGGAGAGGTCGCCGGCGAGGGCCTCGAGCCGGCCCCGGGCCAGGCCGTCGCCGACGACGAGGAGGACCGGCTCCAGGGGGGCTCCCGGGGGCGCGCCGGCGGCCTCCCACTCCACCGCCGCGACCGCCCGCAGCACGTCGTGGACCGCGTGCCAGGGCTTGAGGGACCCCGCGAAGCCCACCACGAAGCGTCCCTCCAGGTCCCACCGCCGGCGAAGGGCGGGGTCGGGGGCCCGGGGGGCGAAGCGCCGGGGATCGACCCCGTTGGGGACGAGGCGGACCCGGTCGGGGTCTACGCCGGGGACGGCCCGGACGTGGGCGGCGACCCCGGAGGAAACGGCGCAGATCCGCGCCGCGGCGGCGAAGACCAGCCGCTCGGCCAGCCGGAGGTGGGGCCCCGGCTTCAGGCCCTCGTAGCGCACCCTCTCCAGGGCCAGGGGGGCGTTGACCTCCAGGACCAGGGGCACGCCCAGGGCTCGGGCGAGACGCCCCCCTGCGGCGGAGAAGAGCGAGTACCGCTCGTAGACCAGGGTGGGCCGGAAGCGGACGGCCACCTTCCGGGCGAAGCCCGAGAGGCGTGCGTCGTAGGCGACCTCGTCCACGGCCGGGCTCCGCCGCAGGGTGCCCGGCAGGCCCCCCGGTGCCAGCGAGTGGACCGGGACGCCCAGGTCCGGAGGCGGATCGCCGGAGCGGACGGTGGGCCGGCGGCAGACGACCTCGACCGAATGGCCCACGGCGACCATGGCCCGCAGCGTCTCGCGGACGTGGCGGGAGGCCCCGCCGGGCCCGTCCAGGGGGATCCCCGGGGAGGCGTGGAGGTAGAGGATCCGGTGGGACATGGTCCGAGGTGCGATGATCAGAGTCGGACGCGGAATAGGTTGGCGCGGCCGTTGCCTTCGCAACGGCCGTGACAACCGGCGGTCGCACGGATCGGCGGCGAGGCGCAAGGATCGCAAGGAACGGCGCGAATTCGCGAGGGAAGGGATACCGAGCGTATCTCGACCGAGCGAAGGCGCGGGTGACGCCGCGAGGCGGGATGCATCGTCGTCGAGGCGGGTGACCGCATTCCGTGTTCGACTCTCAGCCCCCGTGGACCCACCCGGTGGGCCGGAGGGCGAGGGGTCGGGCGTGGGGATCGGAGGCCCCGGCGGACACCACCTCGCCGACGAAGATCGTGTAGTCGCCCCTCGCGACGACGTCGACGACCCGGCACTCGAAGTGGGCGGGGCACCCCTCGATGACGGGGCAGCTCGTCTCGGCCCCGTCCCGGAACGGGTGTCCGTTGAGTACGGCCCCCTCGTGCCGGCTGGGGCGGAAGAAGGCCCGGGCGAGGTCCTCCTGGCCCTCGGCGAGGAGGTTGACGCAGAAGGCCCCCCCCTCCGAGACGAGGGCGTGCAGCAGGCTCCGGCTCTTGATCGCCGCCACCACCAGCGGGGGACTGAAGGACGCCTGGGTCAACCAGTTGCATGTGCCCCCGGCCACCGCATCGCCGGCCCGGCCGGTGACGACCGTCAGGCCGTACTCCAGCATCCGGAGCGCCTGGGTGACGGGGTCCTTCGCGTTCGGCCGCCTGTCGCCCATCGGATCCCCCGCGCGCCGCGGAGTGCGACGCTGAGGGGAGGATACCCGATCCCCCGCGCCCGGCGGCGGGCGTCAGCCACCGTACTGCCAGCCCGTCTCCCGCAGGTGCAGCGGCTTCGCCTCGGGCTCCCGGACCTCGGCGTGCACCACCTCGCCGATGAAGATGGTGTGGTCGCCCTTGTGGAGCTTGCCGACCACCCGGCACTCGAAGAAGGCGGGGCACTCCCGGAGCACGGGAGCCCCGGTGTGGCCGTCGAGGAAGGGGTGGCCGTTGACGCTGTGGTCCTCCTGCTGGGTGGGCTTGAAGAAGTCCTGGGCCAGGTCCACCTGGGAGGACGACAGGGCGTTGACGCAGAAGGCGTCGCTGGCGTCCACCAGGCCGTGGAGGCGGGAGTCCGCCTTCAGGGCGACCACGACGAGGGGCGGCTCGAACGACGCCTGGGTCACCCAGGTGCAGGACCCCGCCGCCACGGCGTCGCCGTGCCGGCCGGTCACCACGTAGAGCCCGTAGTCCAGGAAGCGGAGCGCCTGGGTGGTGGGGTCATGGGGGTCGGGGCGCCTTCGGGTCATGTCGACTCCTCCTCGCGGGGTCCGGGACCGGTACCGGGCCTCCCGTGCAGGCCGCGCACCACCGCGGGGACGGAGCGCCGGCGCGCCCCGGATCAGGAGGGGATCCGCACGACCTCGATCACCCCCTCCCGGCACTCCACCCTCCTCTTCAGCACCTCGCCGGGGGCGATCTCGACCTCCTCGGAGCGGCGCTCGCAGCCGGCGGGGCGGTACTCGATCACGTGGCGCCCGGCGGAGATGGGCCTCCCCAACAGCGGCGCCTCCTCGCCACGGCCCCCGTCGATGGCCACGTACATCAAGGTGCCCGAGTCGATGAGCAGGGATCCGGGCTCCGGCGCTTCCGAGGCGCCCGGCCCGGCTGGCTCCCCCTTCGCCCCCTCCCCCTGCGCCGGCCTCTTCCCGGTGGGCGGAGACGGCGTCCCGGGGCGGACTGGAGGCGGGAGGGCCACCGCCGGCGTGGGCGAGGGAAGGGCCGGCGCCCCCGGCTCCGACGCCGGTGTGGGGACGGGCACCGGTCCGGTGGACGCCGCGGGGGTCCCCCGGGAGAGCTCCTGGGTGGGCGAGGTCCGTCCCGCTCCCGCACCCCCTGGCCCTCCCCCCGACCCCGGAGACGCCGGCGAAACCCCGCCCTCCCGCGACGGACCCCAGGGCCCGAAGGCCACGGCCAGCGCCCCCGCCAGGACCAGCGCCCCGGCGCCCCCCACCGCCCATGTGGCCCGGCGCCGGAGCAGGGGCTCCCGCTGCACCGGGAAGCGCCCGCTTTCCATCCCCGCGAGACGCCGCAGGTCGACCTCCCGGGTCTCCGCCGCGCCCGCGCTGCGGGCCGCCTCCTGGGCCGCGCGCACCTCGGCGACGATGGGCCGCAGGTCGAAGCTCCCCGTCGGCTCGATGTTCCGGAGGAGCGCGGCGAGGGCGTCCCCCATCTCCGCCGCCGACGGATAGCGGGCGTCGGGGGAGCGGGCCGTGGCCCTCCGCAGGACCGGGCCGATCCCCGGCAGCCGCTCGTCGGCCTCCCGCGCGGCGGCCCGGGTGTCGGCCCTCAACACGCGGTTGAGGATGTGGGCCAGGTTGTCCCCGGCGAAGAGCTGCCCCAGGGTGATCACCTCGTAGAGGACGGCGCCCAGGGAGAAGAGGTCCGAGGCGGCGGAGATCTCCCGGCCCGTGACCTGCTCGGGGCTCATGTACAGGGGGGTCCCCTTGGTGACCCCCACCGAGGTCGCGGCGCCGAACCGCTCGCTGGCGCGGGCGATCCCGAAGTCCAGGACCTTCACCACGCCCTCGGTCGAGAGCCTGAGGTTGCCCGGCTTCAGGTCCCGGTGGACGAGGCCCACGGGCTCGCCGTCCCGACCGCGGGCCCCATGGGCGTGGGCGAGCCCGGCGCACGCCTGGCGGCCGATCTCCAGCGCGGCACCGGGGGGCACGAACCTCTGGCGCCGCCGATGGAACGCCAGGAGGTCGTCCAGGTTCACCCCGTCGATGTACTCCATGGCGAGGTAGAAGCACCCGTCGTGGCGGTTGAAGTCCAGGACCTCGACGACGTTGGGGTGGTGCAGCAGGGCCCCGAGCCGGGCCTCGTTGACCATGGCGGCGACGAGGGTCTCCTCCCGGGCGAGGTGGGGCGGGACCACCTTCACGGCGAAGCTCTTGCTGAAGCCCAGGGGGCCGGCGACGCTGGCCCGGTACACCTCGGCCATCGCTCCCTGGCCCAGGAACTCCAGGAGCCGGTACCGTCCGAAGGTCTTCGGCAGCTCGAACATCGGGGCGTCGGGGACCGGGGAGGCCGGCGGCCGGCGGCGCGGCCCGGCGGGGGGCTCCGCCGTCGCGACGCGGAACGGCGGCGCCCTCCGGAACGATGGTATCATGCTCGGGGTCGGGGTCCTTTCCCCGCGGGCGTCCCTTGGTCGGTCACCGAGCCATCACGGTCGCGATCCTCTTCGCCTCCGGTCTGCCGGTGTGCGCTCCCGCGCGCGCCGACGAGACCCTGTGCAACGGAATCGACGACGACGGGGACGGGCGCCTCGACGAGTCGCCCTCGTGCTTCCAGGACTGCCGGATGCTGCGGGGGTTGGGCCCGGCGCGCTACGACGTCGCGGGCGTGGGGGGCGCCTGGGGCGGCGGTCACGGATCCGACGCGATCTCCGCCGCCGACCTCGCCCGCACCGACATGGGCTGGGCGGTCCTGAGCCTCGTGGGCACCGTCCCCGGCACCGGGGTCCTGAGGCTGCACCTGGGCGCCGCCGCCGACCTCCGGGAGCAGCGCCTGGACCTCGGCGAGGTCCTCGCCGGCGAGGGCCTGGACCTCGCCTTCTCCCCCGTCGGCCTCATGGCGGCGTGGTCGGCGCCGGAGCCCGATCCGCCATACGGGCAAGGGGGGATCGGCGTCTACACGTCGGTGATCGACCCCGCCACCACGGTGTACTCCGTCCCCGCCATCGCCGTGCGGAGCGACGGGGACGGGGTGAACGGCGACGTCGTGCGGCCCCGGCTCGTCGCCGCGGGCAGCGGCTTCGGCCTGCTGGCGGTGGTGAAGGTCGACGACGGGAGCTACGAGCGCATCGCCCTCACCCGGATCGGCGCCGACAACCGCCGCACCGACCCGGTGACCGAGCTGTCCACCCGCGTCCTCTCCGTGCCCGCGACCGACCTCGCGTGGACGGGTGAGGAGTTCATCGTCGCGTGGGCGGAGGTGACCCCCTCCCAGGACCCCGAGGACGAGGCCCAGGGCGATGACGGCAAGGCTCGCGTCGTGCGCCTGGGCGCCATCCCCCCGGGGGTCGGCGACTTCCGGGCCCAGAGCGCGCCCCTGGCCCGGGCCGAGAGCGTGGACATCGCCTGGACGGGCACCGTGCTCGGCGTCGCGTGGCGGGACGTCGACGGCCTGATCCGGTTCGGCCTCTACGACCGCGACCTCCACGCCCTCCTGGACTCCCCCCTCGGCTGGCCCGCCGACACCGGCGACGGGGCGGCGCGCCTGGGATGGAACGGCGAGGAGTTCATGCTGACGTGGCCCGGCAACGGCGGGCTGTGGATGGCCCGGGTGGACGGGGCGGGGCGGGAGCGGGACGGGCTGATCTTCTGGGAGGGGGTCCAGGCCGTCGGGGGCGCGCCGGTGTGGGACGGGATCGGGTGGGGGATGCTCTCGCCCGAAGAGGGCCTCTCCCTGCTCTACGCGAGCTGCTACTGCGACGATCCCACCGATCCGGACTGCCCGGCCCTCTACCGCGCGTGGGTCGAGAGTTACGGGCCTTACGGGTTCTCGTGCCGGTGCGCCCCGGCGGGGGGAGGAGGATCGGGGGGCGTGGCAACCCTCGCCCTCGCCGCGACCCTCCTGCCCGCCCTCGGGCGGAGGAGGCGGCGGACCTCGCCCCGACCGGCTCCCTCGGTGCTGGCGGCGATCCTGGCGGTGGGGAGCGCGCTGGCGTGGCCAGCCTCCGCCTCCGCGGCGGGCGAGGCGCTGGGGATCGACGAGTCGGTGCTCGTCCTCTACGGAGGCATGCCCGCGTCGGGGACGTCCGAGCGGGAGGTCGAGGACCTGGTGCTGAACGCCCTGCGTGTCCCCGAGGGCAGGCGGATCGCCCACCTCTCCGAGATCCTGAACTTGCGCGGGGGCGGCTTCGAGGCGGCGGGCGGGGTGAGGGTCCTCGGGTGCGACGGTGGACCCGCTCCGAACCTGGAGGAGGCCGGCGCGGCGGCGGAGGCGGCCGTGCGGCGCCTGGACTTCGCCGGTGCCCTGGAGGCGTACGACCTCGCCATCGCTGCCCTGCCCTGCTCGGACAAGCCCCTGGCGCTGGACCGCCTCGCCGACCTGTGGTTCCGCCGGGGCCTGGTCCTGTACCGGGTGGGGGATCCCCGGGCGGCCCGGGACAGCTTCCGCCAGGCGTTCCTCTTCAAGCCGGGCCTGGCGTGGGACGAGTCCCAGCCGCCCCGGATCCTCAGGCTCTGGATGGAGGCGCGGGGAGTCGTGCAGGGGGAGCGGGGCGGCGCCCGGCTGGAGGTCTACGCCCCCAGGGACGAGCGGCGCGGGCTCTTCATCGACGGCCGCGCCGTGCCCAGGGAGGGGCTGGTGCTGGTGCCGCGGGGGCTGCACGTCCT
The DNA here is from genome assembly GCA_023150875.1 of Myxococcota bacterium. GTDB lineage: Bacteria > Myxococcota_A > UBA796 > UBA9615 > JAKLKC01 > JAKLKC01. Next base: position 19,433 of record JAKLKC010000046.1, read on the forward strand.
GACGGCCCGGACCGCCGGCGGCCCGATGCAGCTCCTCATGGAGTCCGACGGGCGCTCCGCGGCGGGCCTCGTCACCCCCCGGGGCCGCGAGAGCCTGTTCCTGGCCGGCCCCGACGAGGTCGGCGCCCGCCCCCTCCTCCAAGCCGCGCTGGCGTCGCTGTCCTCGGCCCTCGGCTACGACGTCGTCCACGTGGTCTCGGTGCCCGGGGCCGATCCCCGGGGCAGCCTCGCCTACCGCTACGAGCGCCGGGGGGACTCGGTGGTCGAGTCCTGGTACCCGGGGGAGCGGCGGCGGCGGGGCCCGGTCCGGGCGGTGACCCTCACCGGCGGCGCCGCGGTGCTGGGATCGGGGCCCTACACCTACGTCGAGGTGCCTGCGGCCCTGGAGCTGGTGTTCACCCGCATCCCCCTCCGGCCCCGCGTCGGCGTGGGCGTCGGCTTCCTTCAGGCGGGGCCGGACCTGGCGGTGGTCCTGCCCTCCGTCTCGCTGGGGGCCACGCTCCACGGCCCGGGGCGCAGGCTGGCCCCCTTCGCCGCCCTCTCGCTGGCCCTGGTGGGCGACGGACGGGAGGGCCCGGCCAAGGTGCGTCCCGGCCTGCTGGCCGGGGGCGGCGTCGACCTGCATCCCCCCCGCAGCCGCTTCTTCGTCCGGGTGATGGGCGAGGCCGGTCCCGGGCCCGGCGGCCTCCTGTTCCGGGCCGGAGCATCGGTCGGCTTCCGGCTGTGATCCGCCGTCTCCGGGGCGCTGGCACGAGGCGTGCAGACTCCGGGGGACGACGGACGCGAGAAAGAGGGCGCACCCGAAGCGGGGGCTCCCTGGGCAGGTCGGGCCCTTCCAGCCCGCACCGACGCGGGCGACACAAACAAAAACATGCCCGGTGACCCTGCCGACCTGCCCTTGGGATGACCTCGTCCGGGACCCGCGAGGGTTCCTGCCGTCGCTCTCTTCTTCGCGGGCTGTCCAGCCTCTTCCCTCCGAGGGAAGACGACATCGAAGGGGCGTCTCGCCGCAAGGCGGGGCGCCCCTTCTTCGTTCTGGCACCGCCCGAGGCCTCGGGACGAGGTGTTGGATAGATCCGACACTCCCCATGCGCACCGTGTTAGCATTCCCCAACACTCCGCGTCCGGTGACCCCGTGGACGGGCCCTCGGCGGCACGATCCCCGGCGTGACGGGGGGAGGGAGGCGGCGATCGATGGCGACGGCGGTGGCGAAGGCGGAGCGGCTGGCCCACGCGTACCGGACCCTGCTTGAGGTCAGCGTTGAGCTGGCCGAGGAGGACGACCCCGTCCGCCTCTGCCAGGTGGCGACCGACGCCGTCCTGGAGATCACCGGCGCCGCGCGGGGGTTCGTCGCGCTGGTGGACGGCGACGGCTTCCGCTTCCCGGTGGCCCGCAGGACCGACGCCGCGGACATCGCCGACCCCGACAGCGAGGCATCCCGGACGGTGATGAGGAGGGTCATCGAGTCGGGGGAGTCCGAGGTGGTGGTGGACGCGGTCAACGATCCCCGCTATCGGGGCGCCCGGTCCGTGCACAACCTGCAGCTCCGGGCGGTGCTGTGCGCCCCCCTCACCCACCGGGGCCGGGCGGTGGGCGCCTTCTACCTGGACGGCCCTTCCGACTGCTTCGGTCGGCAGGAGGAGGAGCTGGTGGGCGGTCTCGGGCGCGCGCTCGGGGCGGCCCTGGAGCGGGAGCGGAGCCGGGCCCGGCTGAGCGAGGACCGGGAGCGGCTGCTGGCGGAGCTGAAGGGGCGGGACGGGGCCGACGGGATCGTGGGGCGGAGCCCGGCTCTGGTGGACGTGCTGCGGATGATCGCCCAGGTGGCGGACACCCCGGCGTCGGTGCTGATCACCGGGGAGAGCGGCACGGGCAAGGAGATGGTCGCCCGGGCCCTCCACCGCAACAGCTCCCGGGCCGAGGGGCCCTTCGTGGCGGTGAACTGCGGCGCCATCCCCCGGGAGCTGCTGGAGGGGGAGCTGTTCGGGTACGAGCGGGGCGCCTTCACCGGCGCGGTCCGCAGCCGCCCGGGGCGGTTCGAGGCGGCGGACGGCGGCACCCTCTTCTTGGACGAGATCGGCGAGCTGGAGCCGGAGCTCCAGGTGAAGCTGCTGCGCGCCATCCAGACCCGGGAGATCGTCCGCCTGGGCAGCAACGAGTCGCGGAAGATCGACGCCCGCCTGCTCTCCGCCACGAACCGGGACCTGGCCGAAGAGGTACGGGCGGGCCGCTTCCGGCGGGATCTCTACTACCGGATCCGGGTGATCGAGGTCCACCTGCCCCCCCTGCGGGAGCGCGTGGAGGACATCGCCGCCCTGGCCGACGCCCTGCTCCAGCGCCTCGCCGATCGCTACGGCGGCGAGCCGGCGGGGATCACCCCCGCGGCCCTGGCGGCCATCGAGGCGTACGACTGGCCGGGGAACGTGAGGGAGCTCGAGAACGTGCTGGAGCGGGGCTGGATCCTCGCCCACGGGCAACCCCTGGACCTGAACCACCTCCCCCCCGAGCTGCGGGGGGGAGTACCGGCGCCGGAGATCCCCTCCGGCCTGCCCCTGGAAGAGGCGACGGACCGGTTCCGGCGCTACTACATCGTGCGCGCGCTGGACGCCGCCGAGGGGAACAAGACCCGGGCGGCGGACGCGCTGGGTGTCAACCGCTCGTATCTCTTCACGCTGTTGAAGCGGTACGGCCTCTCGAGCTGAGGCGGCGTGGGCACGGTGGGCGAGGGAGGACCCCGGGGTGGGCGAGGCCGCGGCAGGCTGCTCCGGCTGGTGTCGGCGCCGGGGGAGCGGGACGACGCGTCGTTGCTGGACGCCGCCCGGGACGGCGACCGGGGAGCGGTGGCGCAGCTCGCGTCCCGCCACGACGGCGCCCTGCGGGGGCTGCTGCTGCGGCTGGAGGTGCCGGCGGGGGATCCGCTGGATCGGGTGGTGGAGGCGGCCTGGACCGAGGCCCTCTCGCCGCCCGAGGCGCCCCTGCCCGAGGAGAGCCTGGCGGCCCGCCTCTTCCGCGCGGCCCTGGCCCACGCCGATCGGGCGGCCCCTCCCCGGGTGGCTGCCGCCGCGGAGGTCGATCCGGGACCGGCCTTCGAGGCGGAGGGAGGGGGGGCGATCCGGATGCTGTCCGGTCCCGGCGGGACGGCGTGGATCGACGAGGCGTTGGGGACGTTGCCCAGGGCGGAGAGGGCGGCGCTGCTCCTCTGCCACAAGCACGGGCTGACGGCCCGGGAAGTCGCCCACGCCCTGGGCCGGGACCGGGAGGCGGTGGCGTCCCTCGTCGCTGCGGCGCTGCGGCGGCTCCGGGCCCGGGCGGCGCGGGACGCGGGCGGAGGCTGACCTTGGACTGCGGGCACCACGACGAGTGGAGCTCCTTGGGGGTCGGGGAGCTCCGGGAGGAGGAGAGGCGGGCGCTGGCGGCGCACCGTGACTCGTGCCGGCGCTGCGCCGCGGCGGCGCGCCTGGATGGTGCCATCCTCGCCGCCGTCGGCCGTCTGGCGGATCCCGCCCCCGTGCCCGGACCGGTGGCCACGCCGCGACCGCGGGCGGCCCTGACGCGCTCCCGGCGCCGGGCGCTGGCCGCGGCCGCGCTCCTGGGCCTGGCGGTCGCCTGCCTCTACGCCCTCTCCTCGGCTCCGACGGACCGCCCCGGCCCCAACGGCCGAGGCACGGGGGATCTGTCGGTCCAGCTCGTGGTGGTGGCCCACTCCGAGACGGCGGTGGCGGAGACGGTGCGACCCATCGCCGGGGGCATGGAGGTCCTCGGGGACGAGGCCCTGGAGCTGCGCTTCGTGACCACGGGGGCGGGCTACCTCTCCCTCTGGGAGGAGGGAGTCGAGGGCCTGGGTCCCGTGTGGCCGGAGCCCGGCGAGGAGTGGCTGGTGGGACCCGGCACCCACGTCCTGGCGCGGGAGGGCTCCCCGGTGCTCCTCCACCGGGACGGTCCCCCGCGGGCGCGGACCTTCGTGGCGGTGCTTTCGGTGCGGCCCCTGGGGCGCGAGATGGCCGCGGAGCTTGCGAAGCGGCCGGTGGTCCGGGACCGGAGGGCGGCGGACCGGGTGCGGGTCCTGTGGACGGGGGGGCCCTAGTACGTCGTTCCAGAGCGAGTTCCCCAGTTTCTGAGTCCGCCTTCCAGTTCATCGGCGTCGCGGTCCCGCGAACGGGAGGCCCCGTAGGGCGGGGGCTTGTCCCCCGCCGAAGCCCCGCGGCGGGGGACAAGCCCCCGCCCTACGTTCCGGATTGGGTGGGCCTGGGAACGGAGAAACTGGGGAGGAACCTTCGGAACGTGGTACTAGCGCTCGAAGGCCGGAGTGCCCGGGACGGGGACGGCCTTGCCTTCCTCGCCTCCGATCCTCCATCCTGCTCGGCGGCGGACGGGGGAGTCACGCCGGGCCCGCCCTGGCCGGGACCCCGGCCCCGCGGAGGCGGCGTTGTCCGAGACATGGAGTGGCCTGAGGATCGCCGTGACGGGGGCCGCGGGCGGGATCGGGCGGGCGGTCTGCGCCGCGCTGCAGGCACGGGGCGCCCAGGTCGTGGGCCTGGACGTGGCGGCCGGGGGACCCTCCGGGGACGTGCGGGCCCTGGACGTCACGGACCACGCCGCGGTGGCCGAGACCTTCGCCGCGCTGGGTCCCTTCGACGGCCTCGTCCTCTCCCACGGCCTCACCGCCCTCGGCCCCCTCGCCGACACTCCGATGGCCGCCGCCGCCCGGGTCGTGGACGTCAACCTGACCGGGACCATCGCGGTGACCAAGGCCGCCCTCGGGGGGCTCGTGGAGAGGAGGGGGAGGATCGCGGTCCTCTCCAGCGTCGCCGGGTTCGCCCCGTTGGTGAACCGGACCGCCTACGCGGCCTCCAAGCATGGTCTCCACGGGTTCTTCGACAGCCTCCGCGTCGAGACCTGCGGCAGTGGCCTGTCCATCACCCTCGTCTGTCCCGCCTTCGTGCGCACGGGCATCGAGACCCGGGCCGCCCACCGGGCGGAGGGGGAGGCGGGGTCCTGGTCCACCACCGGGCCCGTCACCGGACCCGAGGACCTCGCCCTCGCCATCCTGGACGGCATGCTCGCCCGGCGGCGCCTCGTCCTCCCCCCCGGCACGGCGCGGACGGCGTGGGTGGTGTCCCGCCTCGCCCCCCGCCTCTTCGAGCGCCTCATGCTTCGCCGGATCGGGAGGGCCCCCCCGTGAGGTGGGGGCGGTCCCTCCTCCGCCCTCACCGCCTCCTCGTCCGGTAGCGGAGCATCCGACGGACCAGGGGGTGGGAGAAGCGCTCCAGGTCCACCACCTCGGCGACCCCCGCCAGGCCCCCGCCCGCCACCGGCCACCGCACGTAGAAGGGCGAGTCCTCCCACGCCGGACCGACGGCTCCCGCGCCGTCCAGGGTCCTCGGCCATCTCACTCCCCACAGGCCGGCTCCGTCGAAGGAGGCCACCATCCCCTCCTCCTCCCGCGCCCCCCGGTCGTCGATCCGCACGCGGCGGCAGCTCCACGCCCCCGCCCGGTCCTGGACCTGGCACGCCAGCCGCACCTCGCCGCGACCCGAGAGGCGGGCCCACGCCCAGCGCCGCACCGCCCGCTCCAGGGGCTCGTCCCCGTCGTTGGAGTCGTGGTAGCCCTCGCAGCGCAGCGCGAACCGGGGAGCAGCGAAGTCCACCTCCACTCTCCCCCGGGACGCCACCACGCCCCAGCGGTGTCCCGGCGCGCCCGCCGCCAGGGGGACGGCCGGGGCGTTGGGAGGAGCCTCGGGGATGAGTCGGATCCTCCCCCGCACCGGTCCCCCCGCGGAGGTGGCGAAGTAGGGGACGTGGCGGTCGTCCACGAAGACGAGGACGTCCTGGGAGCCCCCTTGGACTGCGTCCCCCTCGGATGTCTCCTGCCCTAGACGGCCGATGCGCCTCACCGCCCCTCCCCCGCGCCGTCCGCGCCCATGCGCGCCAGGTTCCACAGCCAGTGCAGGGAACGGCCCGGGCCGAGGTTCCGGGGGCCGAGGGACCACACCCAAGGGCGGCGCCTCGCCGTCTCCCTCAGGAAACCCATCACCTCGCCGGGCGTCGCCTCGGCCCCCAGGAACCGCGCGAGCGCCTCCTCTCCCCGCGCCGCCAGCGCCCCGAACGCCACGTCCAGCAGGTCGTTGACCCTGTCGGGGTGGCGCCCCAGGTCCAGCCCCCCCCGCTCCACCATCATCAGGGCGAGGGCTCCCTGCGCGGCGAGGCGCGGGGGCTCGGTCCAGACGCTCTCCAGGTCCCCCCGCGAGAGGCGGTCCTCCCGGATCCGCTCCATGAGGCGGGCGCTCACCCCCGCGAACGACCGGACGGCGCTTCCGAAGCCGGAGTACTCTACCTCAGGGTGGTCCGGGCCAAGACCGCGGCCCTACTCGTCCTTCTACCGCTCGGGCATGGCGGGGATCCGCCTGCTCCCCCCCACTGCCCGTTGGGGGATCCTCACCGCCGCCCGTGCCTACCGGTCCATCGGAGCGGCGCTGGCGCGCCAGGGCTGCGACCCCTTCGCCGGTCGGGCCCGGGTCTCCGCGCCCCGGAAGTTCGGCCACGCCGCCGTGGCGGCCGTCGCCGCCCTCGCCCTCTCCCTTCCCTTGTCGCCCCGACCGCGGCACGATCCCGGCCTGCACCTTCACAGGCGGGCTTCCGGGGGTGGACGCCTCCCCCCCGGCGCTCCCCAGGGTGGGATCGCCGGGTCACCCCGCCGGGGACCCCGCGGCGGAGGCCATCGGCGTGGATCGACTCCCCTCCTGTCCCGAGAGCCCCAACTGCGTCTCCACCGAGGCCGATCCCTCAGACGCGCGCCACCACGCCGCGCCCTTGGACCTGCGGGGAGATCCCGCTCAGGCCCGTGAGCGCCTGAAGCGGATCGTCCTGGCGATGCCCCGAGCCCGCCTGGTGGAGGAGAGCGGCGACCACCTCCACTTCACGTTCACCTCCCGGTTGTTCCGGTTCGTGGACGACGTGGACTTCCTGGTGGACGCCGAGACCGGCACGATCCGCTTCCGCTCGGCGTCCCGGGTCGGATACGGCGACCTCGGGGCGAACCGGAAGAGGATGGAGGCGCTGCGGGCGCGATGGGAGGCCGAGGAGGAGCGGTGAGCCCCCGCGTCAGGCTGCCCAGGCCGCCGTGCCCGCCGCCTCGTCCACGGAGATGTGGGCGGGGCCGGTGGGGCGGATCCGGAAGATCTCCCGGCTGACGAACACGTCGACGACGCCGGGGTCGAACTGCCACCCCTTGGCCTCCTCCAGGCGCCGCACCGCCTCCTCCAACGGGAGCGCGACCCGGTAGGGGCGGGTGGTGGTCATGGCGTCGAAGGCGTCCACGACCCCCACGATGCGGGCGCAGATGGGGATCGCCTCGGCGCTGAGCCGGTCGGGGTAGCCCTCCCCCGAGATCATCTCGTGGTGGTGCCTCACGATCCCGACCGTCTCGGCCATCCCGGGGATCGCCCTCACGATCCGCTCGCCGATGAGCACGTGGGAGCGCATCACCTCCCACTCCGGCCCGTCGAGGCGGCCGGGCTTGAGCAGGACGTGGTCGGGCACGCCGATCTTCCCGACGTCGTGCAACAGCGCGCCGTACCTCAGCTTCTCGGCCTCCGAGGCCAGGCCCATCTCCCGGCCGATGATGTCCGACCAGAACATCACCCGGTGGCAGTGCCCGCCGGTGTACGGGTCCCGGGCCTCGATGGCGTCCGCCAGGGCGGCGACCGTGGCGAGGCTGAGCTGGGCGAGGCGCTGCATCGAGCGGAGCAGCTCGGCGGTCCGGTCCTCCAGGCGGTCCTGGAGGCTGAGGTTCTGCCGCGCCAGCAGCGCGTTGGCCTCCGCCAGGGATCGCTGGAGGCGCCGGTTCTCCAGCAGGAGGGTCCGGTGCCGAAGGGCCCGCTCGAAGGCCGCCATCACCGACTGCTCGGACTCGAAGGGCTTGGACAGGAAGTCGATGGCCTGCCCCTTCAGCGCCCTCACGGCGTAGTCCAGCAGGCCGTGGCCCGTCATCACCACCACCTCGGGGGGAGGGTCCCCCACCCGGATCCGCCCCAGCAGCTCCAGCCCGGAGATCCCCGGCATCTCCACGTCGGTGAAGACGAGGTCCGCCGGTCCGGCGGCGAGCAACGCCAGCGCCTCCTCCCCCGAGGCCGCCACGCGGACCTGGCCCCCCGCACGGGCGAGCAGCACCGCGAGGTGCCGGCGGATCGACGTGTCGTCGTCCACCACCAGGATCGAAGGAGCGCCCCCCTCGGCGAGGAGGGAGGTGGGCGCGATGGTGGCGTCGCCGGCGTGCATCCTGGTCCCGCTGCCCGCACGGGGCATCCGAAGGCCCCCACCCTTCGGTGCCTATCGTCCCCCCGCGCCCGCCCATGAGGCCGAGCGGTACCCGACGCCGATCAAGCGAGGTCTTGGGCGGAGAGGACCGGCAGCGTGGGAGCGCCGGCCTTGCTGGGGGCGCGGCGAGCGGGGGGGGCCTGCGGGGGGATCCCGGGGTCCAGGCCGAGGTCGCGGATCATCCGCCAGTCGTCCTCGGCCTTGCGGCCGCCGGTGGTGAGATAGGCGCCCGCCATGGTGGCGCTGGCCCCGGCGATGAACATCATCGGCTGGAGGTCCCGCAGGTTCACCTCGCGGCCCCCGGCGATCATGATCTCCTGCCGCGGCAGGAGGAACCGCATCACGGCGATGGTCTTGAGCACCTCCATGGGCGAGATCGGCTCCTGGCCCTCCAGGGGCGTGCCCTCCATGGGATTGAGGAAGTTGAGGGGCACCACCTCGACCTCCAGGCGGCGCAGCTCCAGGGCGAGGTCCACGCGGTCCTCCACCGCCTCCCCCATGCCGAAGATCCCCCCGGAGCAGCGGCGGATCCCGGCGGCGCGCAGGTGTTCCAGGGTGCGGACCCTCTCGTCGTAGTCGTGGGTACCGCAGACCTTGGGGAAGTGCCGCCGGCTGGTCTCGAGGTTGTGGTTGTAGGTGTGCAGGCCCGCGGCCTTGAGGTCGTGGGCGATCCCCGGCTCCTCGATGATCCCCAGCGAGGCGTCGGCGAGGATCCCCCCCTGGGAGGCGAGGTGGCGGATGGCCCCCAGGACCCGGTCCAGGGTCGGCCCCCTCTTCAGGCCCCGCCACGCCGCCACCAGCCCGAGGGCCTTCGAGCCGTCCTGGATCGCCCGGCGCGCACCCGCAACGATCTCGTCGTCGCCGATGAAGCCGTACTCCGGGATCCCCGTATCGAAGTGCGCGGATTGACTACAGAATCCGCAGTCCTCGGAGCAGCTCCCGCTCTTGGCGTTGACGATGGAGCAGAGGTGGATCGCGTCCCCCCGGAAGTGGTGGCGGATCCGGTTCGCCGCCGCCATGAGGTCCACGAGGTCCGGCCCCTCCGCCTCGAAGAGGGAGAGGGCGTCCTCCCGGGAGATCTCCCCGCCGCCGAGGACGGTCTCCAGGCAGCGGTCGATGAGCTGGCGCATGGTCGGGCTCTTCCGGGCGCGGTGGGTTGGGGGGCGCCGCACCCCGGGCCCGGGATTCTACCGGATGGCCGCCCCCGCGGTCACCGTCCCCGACGGCGGCCCGGGCTGCCCCCGCCCGCGCAACGCCTCGTCAGGGCGCCGGGAGCCTGTCCGCCCGGACCCCACCCTCGGGCTCGACGTCGAAGAAGTAGATGGGGTTGGTGAAGAGGGCGGGCTGCCCCTCGGCGGTGTGCACGTCGAACCTCACGACGTTCCCGCCCACGGGGTCGATGGCGGTCGAGACTTCATAGGGGCCCGCCGCGGGGGCGACCCAGGTCTCGGTGGGGATGCCATCCTCCAGCAGCCTCACCGTCCATCCGTCCCCCACGTACGACACCCCGAAGGTGACCTGCTGGGCGGTGTCGGCCCCCACCACCACCTGGCCCATGGAGGCCCCCCCGGCGGTCAGCAGCGTCGCCGATACCTTGGGATCGGCGAAGGCGACGGGATCCCCGAACCAGACCGCCCCCCGCGCCAGGTTCCGCAGCAGCTCCTCCTCGACCTCCTGCCCCACCGGGATCCAGGTGACGAAGCGGTTCTGCCAGTCCCGCCAGCTCACCTGGCCGTGGAGGTCGTTGGCCCCGATCCCGGTGATGACCACGCCATCCTCGCCGAGGGCGTCCCATACGGCCAGGAAGTCTTCCAGCAGGCCGGTGCGCCGCCGATAGCCGACCTCCAGCAGGTCGCAGCCGTAGACCCCCGCCGCACCCAGCGTCTCGATCTGCTCCACCACCAGCGCCGCCCTCTCCTCCTCCGGTGGATCGGGCATGCTCGTCCCGAACATGTGGTTGTACGAGACCACACCGCCATACCCGTGGACGAAGTCCACGACCTCGGCGAGGGACCACTCGTCGTGCTCGGCGTAGGGGGTCAGGGGCACCCACGAGCCGAAGGCGTTGAGGTGGGTGGAGCCGAACAGGCTGATCTCCGAACCCACCAGGTGGCGGGGCGAGTAGGGCAGGCCGTCCAGGAACGCCCGCTGGTCGTCCCTCAGGTGCTCCCCCCGCACCTCCTGGGTCCACTCGAAGTCGTCCAGGTCGTAGGCCGCCATCCCCCACTCCCGCGCCCGGACCTTCACCGTCACCAGTTCGGCGTGCTGGTCGTCCCCCGTGTCGGGGAACCAGGTCCGGGCGAGTTCGCTCAGGTCCGCCTGCACCTCGGTCCAGGTCCACCGGGGCAGGGTCAGCCTCTCGTAGTGGTCGTGGGGCCCTTCCAGGTACGAGTAGTCGAGGGAAGAGTGGTAGAAGTGCAGCGTGTTGGTCTGGCCATCGAGGCCCGCGCTCAGTTCCACCTCCACCCAGAGCTCGGCGTCGGGCGCCGCGCCCACCGGAGTGCGCGCGAAGAAGCGGAGGTCCACCTGGGCGAGCAGGGGCTTGATGTTCAAGGCGGGGTGGATCGAGAGCTTGTGGGTCTGGTACCGCCACGTCGCGGTGCCGTCCCCCCAGCCCGACTGGCGCCACCCGAAGTTCCCGGTGTGCGCCGCGCGGGTCAGCACGTCCGAGTACCCCCACACCAGCTCCCAGTCCAGCGTCTCCCAGCTCAGCGTGCGCTCTCGCCCGGCGGGCCAGTAGGGGATCTGGCGGGTGAGGGAGGCGGACTCGAAGTCGTCGCCGCTCACCTCGAGGTATCCGCCCTCGTCCGGGTAGTAGAAGAAGTCGTGGTCGGTCCACCACACCACGTCGACGCCGAGGGCCTCCGCCTCGATGCTCTGACCGGTCATGGTGCCCTTCCCCTCGGAGAAGCTGGCGTGCAGGTGGAGGGTCGTCGCCACGGGATCCCCCACCACCAGTTCCACGGAGGTGTCACCGGTGACCACGAAGTCCCCCGCGGTGAGCGCCGCCGTCCCCGGCCAGGTGCCCGCCCGGAGCGTGGCCGTGGCCGTGCCCTCGATGATCCAGCTCACGTCCACGATCTCGCCGAGGGAGGACTCCAGTTCCGGGGCCGGCCCGACCCAGATCGGCCTCCCGTCCTCCAGGTAGGCGTGGACCGTCAGGGGGACCGTCGAGACCCCGTCGGCGACGAGGGTGTCGGCCCCGGCCTCGATCTCCAGCCGCGGCGCGGCTTCGGCGGCCCCCGCGGCACACAGGACGATGAGCCCGCACGCCCAAGCGGAACGAAGTGATGCTCCCATGACGATCCTCCCCCCTCGCCCCGGGCCATCGGCTCTCCCCCGGTCGAACCCGGGAACGAGCCCTGCACGGCGCAACCACCGCGCGTGCCTGGGGTGGCGGGTGCTATTCACCGCTGGACCCGCGGCGACCAGGGAAGGTCAAGTCGGGTCAGGGCGAGGGGACGCGCTCGTCGGCCACCGCCAGGGCGACGAGGTCGTCGTCGCCGTCGAAGTAGTAGATGGGGTTCGTGAAGAGCGCGGGAGCGCCGGTGTCGGTGTAGACCTCGAAGCGGACGACATTCCCGCCCGTGGGGTCCACCACCTGGCTGGCGGAGTAGTACCCGTCGATGGGGACGGTCCACGAACTGGTCTCCACGCCGCTCTCGACGAGCTTGACCGTCCAGCCCGCCTTGAGGGGATTGGCCCGGAAGACGATGTCCTGGGCGTCGGTGGCGCCGATCACCACCTGGCCCATGGTCGCCTGGGCGGTCTCCGAGATCAACGACGCCTCGACCTCGCCCCCCGCGAAGAGGGTGGGATCCCCGAACCAGGTGTTGCCCCGCCGGAGGTTCCAGATCAGGTCGTCCTCGGTGGACGTGGCGCTCCCCACCCACGTGACGAAGTTGTTGGTCCAGGTGTCCCAGTCATGCTGGTCGTGGCCGTCGTTGGCGCCGATCCCGGTGACGACCAGCCCCGAGGTCGAGAGGGCGTCCCACACCTCCAGGAAGTCGCCGAGAACCCCCTCCCGCTCCCGATAGCCGACCTCCAGGAGGTCGCAGCCGAAGACCTCCTCGGTGAGCAGGAAGTCGATGGCCGAGACCACCTGCTCCGCCCGCTCCAGGTCGGTCAACACGGTGTGGACCACCCCGAACATGTGGTTGAACGACGCGATCCCGCCGTAGTCGTGGACCATGGACACGACGTCCCCGATGTCCCACTCCGGGTGGTCGGAGAAGGGGAACATGGGCACCGAGGACCCGAAGGCGTTGATGTGCCGGTCGGGGAGCATCCCCATCTCCACGCCGACGAGGTGCTCCGGGGAGTAGGGGAGGGAGTCCAGGTAGTCCCGCTGGACGTCCCGAAGCTCCTCGCCGACGATCTCCTGGGTCCACTCGAAGTCGTCGAGGTCGTAGGTGACGGTCTTGCGGTTGCGGGCCTTGATCTGGATCGACGCAAGGTTGACCGTCGAGTCGTCCCCGAAGTCGGAGAAGTGGGCGCGGGCGATGGCGGTGAGGTCGGCGGACACCTCGGTCCAGACCCCCCGGGGCGCGGTGATGCGAACGTACCGGGCGGTGGCGCTGTTCAGGTAGGAGTAGCTGGTGTTCGAGTGGTACAGGTGGATGCGGCGGACCACCCCGTCGGTGCCCCGGCTCAGGTTGAACACGAACCACAGCTCGGCGTCGGCGCTGGCAACGGTCTCGGGTCGGATCTGGACCCGGAAGTCCACCTGGCCCATCAGCGGCTTCATGTTGATGGGGAGGGGCCAGGAATCGAAGGTGTAGAAGAGGCTGCGCCAGGTGTCCCCGTTCCCCGAGGTCGCCGAGAGCCGCCAACCGAAGTTCCCGGTGTGGGCGTAAGCCGTCCCCACCTCCGACACGTGGGTGTTGAAGCTGGAGGACACCAGGCCCCAGCCGATGTCCGTCGAGTTGCCCGCGGGCCAGGTGGGCCAGTTCGCCGTGAGGCTCCCCGTCTCGAAGTCCCAGCCCGTGCTCTCGAGGTCGTGGCCGGGGTAGTAGAGGTAGTCGTGGTCCGTCCACCACATGACGTCGACGCCTTGCTCGTCGGCCTCGATGGTGTGGCCGCGCATGGTGGCGTCCCCCTCGGAGAAGCTCCCGTGGAGGTGGAGGCTGGTGCCCACCGGCTCTCCCGGGAGCAGGTCGATGGCGGTGTCGCCGGTGACCTCCCACCCGTCCTTGTAGAGTGTGGCCAGGCCTGGGTAGGTGCCTGCCTTGAAGGTCAGCGGCGCGGCCCCTCCGGTGACGACGCCGCTGCCCACCACCTTTCCGAGGTCGGACGAGAGGGTGATCACGGTGCCGTCCGGGACCGGGGTGCCGTCGTCCAGGCGGGGCCAGACGCGGAGCTTGGTGGTGGACAAGCCGTCGGCGGCGACCGCGGTGGAGTTCGCCTCGACCTCCAGGGTGGGGAGCGCCAGCGCCGGGGCTGCGGGGAGGAGGCAGAGGGCGACCGCGGCGGCGGTCCAGGACATGCCCGACATGATGACTCCGTGCCAGCCCCCCGGGTGAGGGGCCTCGACGTGGGACCGTCCGACCCTTGACAATCCCTTGACAGGGGGATCTACCGCGGGCCGATCCCGATCGCAAGTGGGATCTTCGACCTCGGCGAATATCCGGTGGGAACGCGGAGAGTCGCGGCGGCGGCGCCACGGCACGGGGACGCGGGGGAAGGGGGGAAGGCGGGCGTCGAGGACGAACCGTGGGCCGCGGAGACTCAGGCGTGACGGCGGCGGGGGACGAGGGCCAGCGCCCCCGCCAGGAGGAGTCCAGGCCCCGCCGACGTTGCCGACCCACCGTTGGCACACCCACAGCCGGAGGGGAGTTCGTCGTCGACCGGCACGGGCCCCGCGGCGTCGTCATCCGCGGCGTCGTCATCCGCGGCGTCGTCGTCCGCGGCATCGTCATCCGCGGCGTCGTCGTCCGCGGCGTCGTCGTCCGCGGCGTCGTCGTCCGCGGCGTCGTCGTCCGAGGTGTCGTCGTCCGAGGTGTCGTCGTCCCCTCCGCCGCCGAGCACCGTCCCCGTCCCCTGGACCAGCTCGAAGTGGGGGTCGTCCACGGTCACCTCCCCGAAGGTCCACTCCTCGTCCACCGAGATCAGGGGCCAGTCGACGATGATCCGGTCGACGGTGGTCTCCGCGCCCAACCCGAAGATCCGGGTGCGGGTGCTCTGGGAGAGGTGCCCTCCGCCTCCGTGGACGACCTGGCGCCGGACGACGCCTCCCGCGTGGACCTCGATCACCGCCCCGTAGGGCTCCGAGGCGGCCTCGGGCCGCAGGGTCACGGCGACGAAGTGGTTCCCCCCCGACGAGTCGTTCCTGTAGAGGTAGACCGCGCTCTCCCCCGCGTCGGGCGAATCGGCGTCCCTCAGGGCGCCCACCGCCCAGTCCAGGTCCCCGTCCCGGTCGTAGTCGGCGAAGGCCAGCGTCCGCTCGCCGAGCCTCGCCTCGGCCCCCGCGACCAGGGCCCCCTCGTCGATGAAGGTGCCGTCCCCCTGGTTGTGGAAGACCCGGTCCGGACCGGAGCCGTTGGGGACCACCGCGTCGGGCAGGCCGTCGCCGTCGACGTCGAACAGGGAGCCCCCCGCGTGGGCCGCGGGGGTGCCGTCGGGGTTGGTGGCGGCGAGCACCCCCGCGGCAGCAGCCACCTCCTCGAAGGCGTCCGCCACGGCGCCCCGGAAGAGGAGGTTCCCGCCGGTGGCGGAGACCAGCAGGTCGGGAAGCCCGTCCAGGTCGTAGTCCGCGGGGGAGACGCCCCAGCTCTCGATCCCCTGGTAGACGGAGTCGGTGGACGTCAGCCCGAACCCGACGTACCCGGACGGGCTGAGACCGCGGTTGTTGTAGAGCTGCTCCCCGACCCAGTCGGCCCCCAGGGCACTCCCCAGGTAGGGGTCCAGGAAGTCGTTGTCGTTCAGGCGGAAGAGGGTGATGGAGGTCGTGCAGGACGGGGTCGCGATCCCCTTCGCCTCGGCGTCCTCGACGAAGGAGGCCCCGTCGCCGAGGTACAGGACGTCGGGGCTGCATGTGTCCGGGGGGCAGCCCTCCCCCCACTCCCCCACGGCGTCCACGAGGGCCGCCCGGAACGCGGCACAGTCCTCGTCCAGCGCCGCGGCCTCCTCGGTGGGGCAGCCGCCGCAGGCGTCGATCATCCCCGGGTAGGCGAAGGCGTTGCCCACCAGCAGGTCGTGGGTCCCGTCGAGGTTCACGTCGGCCACGGCGGCAGAGGTGGGGTGCCGGCCGGATATCCCCTCCACCCCCCAGGCGGTGGTGGCGTCCGCGAAGCTGCCCGCCGCGGTGACGCCCAGGAACAGGCGGTTGCGGGAGTCCCCGGTCACGAACAGGTCGGCGTCCCCGTCCCCGTCGAAGTCCCCCACGGCGACCCCCGACGAGCCGTCGGAGGCGCCGCCGGCGACGCCGACGTCCGCGGCGACGAAGGTGCCGTCCCCCTGGTTCCGCCACATCTCGTTGGGACCGCTCTTGACCGCGACGAACAGGTCCTCGTAGCCGTCGCCGTCGTAGTCGATCCACGCGAGTCCCCCGCCCACGTCCGTCTGGCCCAGGGTGGGGTCGCCCGAGGGATCGGGGGCCTCCCGGACGTTGACCACGTGGATGCCGGCCTCAGCCGAGACCTCGACCACCGCGAAGGGCTCGGCGGCGGCCGCCCCGGGGGCCGCCAGCCCGGCGGCGAGGGCCCCGGAGGCGAGCTTGAGCCTGTTGGAGGGGAGTCCGAACATGACGCTCCTTCCGCGATGAGGCCCTCCCCCGGGTGGCGATGGCCCCGCAGGGAAGCGGGGTGCTCCACCGGGCGCGGGCGAGGACCGCCGGCCGGCCGAGTATCGCCCGCTCCCGGGGCGGGGTCAACGCGTTGGAAACGGCCGCTCAGGGACGGCGGAGCAGGGCGAGGTGCTCGCATCGGGGCTCTCCCCGGAACGCCTCCGCCGAAGCGCGGTGGAAGTGGGGCCGCTCCTGGGAGGCGACGGCCACCGCCTCGAGGCCGGCGGCGGGTGCGAGGTCGGCGAGGGCGGCGTCGGCCCTCCAGGGGGCGCCGTCCACGACCCCGTCGCCCAGCAGCACGAAGGCCTCGCCTCCGGGCCGCAGCACCCGGCGCACGGCCCGGAGCCAGGCCCCCTGCTCCTCCCTCCACCCCTCCTCGCCCCGCCCGCCCCGGCGCCGGGCCCCGATCTCCGCCCGGTCGGCGGCGGCTCGGTGGGACTGGAGGCCGAGCCAGGGCAGGCGCCGCGCCTGGTGCGCCAGATAGTCATAGGTGCCCGGGTACGGGGGCGAGGTCAGCACCAGGTCCACGGTGACGTCACCGATCCCCGGCAGGACGCGGGCATCGGCGAGCAGCAGGAGGGGGGGAGGCGTCCCCGGCGGCACCGCCGCCGCCAGCTCCCCCAGCATCCCCGCCAGCTCCTCCGCCTTGCGGCCGAAGAGGGTGGAGGCGGTCCCCCGGCCGACCTGGCGCGGGGTGGCCTCGGCGGCGGAGTCCGCCTTCTGCACCGAGACCTTCACCAGGATCGACGAGAGGACCGCCCGGTGGAGGTCCCGCAGGCGGGGCTCGGGGACGGCCTGGACGGCGTCCACCAGGCCCTGCAGCTCCATCAGGACGTGGGGCCCGTACCAGCGGGACTGGGACCGCGCCGCCGCCGACAGCCTCACCCCCTCGCGGCGCCGCGCGGCGGCGAAGACCCGCTCGGAGATCTCCCGGGCCTGCACGGCGAAGGCGCGCCGCTCCGCCTCTCCCAGCAAGGCGGTCCGGGCCCGGGAGATCAGCAGGGCCACGGGGTTGATGTCCACCCCGGCGACCTCGCGGCCGGCGACCATCGCCTCCACCAGCGTGGTGCCGCCCCCGACGAAGGGGTCGAGCACGGTGCGGGCGGCGGGGCGGGCGGCGAGGACCCGCCGGGCCACCTCGGGGTGCATGCGCCCCGGGTAGGCGTGGAAGGGATGGGTCAGCCGGTCGGGGAGGTCCGGCTCGGGGCCTTCGACGACGCGCCGCAGCAGGTCCGCCGCGTCGGGCTCTCCCCGGGTGCGGGCGGGCCCCCCCACGTGGCCGAGGGGACGGCGCCCCCCCGGAGCCCCGGCGGCGGCAGGGTCCGCGGCGACCCCGGGCCGGTCCGGCGGGCGGCGGGGGCGGTCGCGGTGCTCGGGCATCAGCCGACCTTCGGCAGCTCGGTGTCCGCGAAGTTGTCCATCAGCCGCCCCGCGCGCAGGGCCTGGACCGTGGCGACGAACGCCTCCAGGGGCAAGGAGATCTGCTCCTTCTGGGACACGTACCGGCGCCAGGTGACGGCGCCCTGCTCCTCGTCCCGGCCTCCCACCACGACGACGTTGGGCACCTTCGCCACGGTGGCGCGCCGGATCTTCTTGTTCAGGGACTCGGCGCTGTCGTCCACCTGGGCCCGAAGGAGGTGCGAACGCAGGGCTGCAGCGACCTTCCCCGCGTAGCCCAGGAAGCGCTCGCCGACCGGGATCACCGCCACCTGGACCGGTGCCATCCAGGTGGGGAAGGCGCCGCCGAAGTGCTCGACCAGGAACGCCACGAAGCGCTCGTGGGTGCCCAGGGGCGCCCGGTGGATGATGTAGGGGCGGTGGGGCTGCCCGTCCTCGCCGATGTAGGCGAGGTCGAACCTCTGGGGCATGGCGAAGTCGAGCTGGGCGGTGGAGGCGGTCTCCTCGCGGCCGACGACGTTGCGGATCTGGAAGTCGATCTTGGGCCCGTAGAAGGCCGCCTCGCCGGTGCGGGCGCGGTGGGGGATGTCCAGGGTGGCCAGCACCCGCTTCAGGACCCCCTCGCTGTAGGCCCACGCCTCGGGGTCCTCGACGTACTTGTGCCCGTCGGTGGGCTCGTGGAGCGAAAGGCGCATCCAGAAGGACGAGAGGCGGAACAGGTCGTAGTAGTAGCGGTGCATCTCCACCACCGCCCGCAGCTCCTCCTCGAGCTGATCCGGGCGGCAGTAGATGTGGGCGTCGTTCATGGTCATGCCCCGCACCCGGAGCAGTCCGCTCAGCGCCCCCGACTGCTCGTACCGGTAGACCGACCCGTACTCCGCCAGGCGCAAGGGCAGCTCGCGATAGGAGCGGGGCCGGTGGGCGTAGATCATGTGGTGGTGCGGGCAGTTCATGGGCTTGAGGTAGTAGTCGTCCTCCCCCTCGAGCCGCATGGGAGGGAACATCCCCTCCTGGTAGTAGGGCAGGTGCCCCGAGGTGTAGTAGAGCTGGGCGCGGGTGATGTGGGGCGTCGCCACGCGCTCGTAGCCCGCCCGGAACTCCGTCTCGCGGGCGAGGGCCTCCAGCTCGTCCCGGACCACGGTGCCGTGGGGGAGCCACAGCGGCAGGCCGGGGCCCACCTCGGGGGAGATGGCGAACAGCTCCAGCTCGCGGCCGAGCTTCCGGTGATCCCGCTCCTCGGCGAGGCGGCGCTGCTCCAGGAAGGCGTCCAGCTCGTCCCGGCTGGGGAACGCCAGCCCGTAGACCCGGGTGAGCATCGGCCTCTTCTCGTCCCCCCTCCAGTACGCGCCGGCGACTTTGTCGAGCTTGAAGGCGTCGGCGGCGATCTCGCCGGTACGGGAGACGTGGGGGCCCTCGCAGAGGTCGGCGAAGGCGCCGTTCTCGTAGAAGCTGAGGGATGCCTCCCCCCTCGCCGCCAGCTCCCGGGCCCACTCCACCTTCAGGGGCTCCCCCATCCGCTCCAGGCGGGCCACCGCCTCGTCCGCGGGAAGGTCCACCCGCTGGAAGGGCTGGTCCTCCCTCACGATCCTGCGCATCCGCTCCTCGACGGCGGCGAGGTCGTGGTCGGAGAGGGGGGTCTCCAGCAGGAAGTCGTAATAGAAGCCGGTCTCGATGGCGGGCCCGAAGCCGAGGCGGGCGTCCGGACGCACCTCGCGCACCGCCTGGGCCAGGACGTGGGCGAGGGAGTGGCGCCGCCGGAGCAGGGGCTCCCCCATGTCCGCGTTCGCCTCGTGGTCCTCGTGCATCGGTGCCCTTCCGGGTGAACCCCGCGCCGCGGGAGGGCGGGCCGGGGGACCGGGGATGATAATGGCGCGCGGCGGGCCTGTCCATGGACGCCGGACGCGTCGCCGGAGCCCCGCCGGGGCGAGCGCCGGAGTCCGCGCGCGCCCTTCCGCCATCTCGGGGTTGAATCCGCGGGCGTCGGGGCATAGCGTGGCCAGGACTGCCCGCCGGCGCCGTGCCGGTGGGGGAGCCTTAGGGGAGCACGATGCCAACCGATCTCCGTTTCGTCACGCCGGGAGTCGCGGTGCGCGACGCCCGCACACTCCTCGTCGCCGGCTTGAAGTCCCGACTCGATACCGACGCCGTGGCGCCCTGGCTCCCCAAAGGGGCTGCACCCCTCTGGAGCACCATGGTCGAGTCCCTGGGCGAGGGAGAGGACGGCGACTCCACCTTCACCTGGCTGCCGGGGGAGCCGGCGGCCCGGCTGGTCGCCGCTGCCCTCCCCGCGGCGGTCAGCCGCCACAACACCCCCACCCGCGCCCACGCCCTGACGGCCGCGGTGCGGAAGGGGCTCCCCGGCGAGGGGCCCGCGGCGGTGCTGGTGGTCCTCGAGGACCCGGTCCACGCCCGGGCCGCCGCCTGCGCCGTCGCCCGCGCCTTCCCGCTGTTCAGCCGCAAGGGGGGGCCGGACGAGGTCCGCCCCGTCTCGGTCGCCTTCGTCTCCGAGGGGTTGGACGACGACGCCCTCGAGACCGCCGCCCGCGCCGCCGACGCGGTGCGCCTCGCCGCCCGCCTGGTGGACGCCCCCGCCGCCGAGCTCCACACCGACGCCTTCGTGGCCGAGGCCGAAGCGGTGGCGAGGGAGGTCGGGGCCGAGGTCCAGGTCGTCCGGGGCCCCGAGCTGGACGACCAGGGCTTCGGGGGGCTTTGGGGCGTGGGGAAGGCGGCGACGCGCTCCCCGGCGCTGGTGGTGCTGACCCACGCCCCCCCGGGGGCCAAGCGCACCGTCGCCTGGGTGGGAAAGGGGATCGTCTACGACACCGGCGGCCTGAGCCTGAAGGACCGGGCGTCCATGCCGGGCATGAAGACCGACATGGGGGGCGCCGCCGCGGTGCTGGCCGCCTTCGCCGCCGCGGCGCGGGGAGGGTGCCGGGACCGCCTCCACGCGGTGCTCTGCCTGGCCGAGAACGCCATCGGACCCGAGGCCACCCGCAACGACGACGTGCTCACGCTGTACTCGGGCAAGACCGTCGAGGTGAACAACACCGACGCCGAGGGCAGGCTGGTGCTCGGCGACGGCGTCGCCTACGCCGCGCGCCACCTCGCCCCCCAGGTGATCGTCGACCTCGCCACCCTCACCGGCGCCCAGCTCGTCGCCACCGGCAGGAGGCACGCCGCGGTGGTGAGCAACGACGAGGACCTGGAGGCCGCCGCGGTGCGGGCGGGCCGGGCCTCGGGAGACCTGGTCCACCCGCTGCCCTACTGCCCCGAGTTCTTCCGCCGGGAGTTCAAGAGCCCCGTGGCCGACATGAAGAACTCGGTGAAGGACCGCGCCAACGCCCAGTCCTCGTGCGCGGCCCAGTTCGTCGCCGACCACCTCGGAGACTTCGCGGGCGCCTGGCTGCACGTGGACATGGCGGGACCGGTGGGGGAGGAGGGCCGGGGGACGGGCTTCGGGGTGGCGTTGCTGCTGGAGCTGCTGGAAGTCCGGTAGGGGCCACGACGGACGCCGCGATCACGTCCGCGATCACGTCCGCGTGCTCGTGCTCGTGCTCGTGTTCGTGCTCGTGCCTCGTGCTCGCGCCTCGTGCTCGCGCCTCGTGCCTCGTGCTCGCGCCTCCCGCCCGCGCCTCGCGCCCGCGCCCGCACTGCTTGCCCACCCCCTCCACCGTAGCTACCCTCCCTCCCCATGCCCTCCCCCCTCGTCGATCTCCCCACCCGCGGCTCCCGCCGCGGCGGGGCCCTCCCCTTCCTGCCCATGACCCGGGCGGAGGTCGACGCCCTGGGCTGGGAGGCCCCCGACGTGGTCTTCGTCACCGGCGACGCCTACGTGGACCACCCGTCCTTCGCCATGGCCCTGCTGGGCCGGGTCCTGGAGGCGGCGGGGTACCGGGTGGCGATCCTGTCCCAGCCCGACTGGCGCTCGGCGGAGCCCTTCCGGGCCCTGGGGCGGCCCCGCCTCTGCTACGCAGTGAGCGCGGGCAACATGGACTCGATGATCAACCACTACACCGCCAACCGGAAGCCGCGCTCCGACGACGCGTACTCCCCCGGCGGGGCGGCGGGGAGGCGGCCGGACCGCGCGGCGGCGGTCTACGCCCAGCGATGCCGCGAGGCGGGCAAGGGGGTGCCGGTGATCGTGGGAGGGGTCGAGGCATCCCTGCGCCGGGTGGCCCACTACGACTACTGGAGCGACACCGTCCTCCCCTCGATCCTGGTCTCCTCCAAGGCGGACCTGCTGGTCTACGGCATGGGGGAGGCGCCCCTGCTGGAGATCGTGCGCCACCTGGACACGGGCGGGACCTTCCCGGGCCTCCGGGACATGCGGTCCGTGTGCTGGCTGGGCCGGGGCAGCGAGGCCCCGCCGTCGGACGCGCTGGCGATGCCCTCCTTCGAGGAGGTGCGGGACGACAAGCGCGCCTTCGCCGTGGCGACACGGATCCTCCACGGCGAGACCAACCCCTTCCACGCCCGGCGCCTGGTGCAGCTCCACGGCGGGCGCGCCGTCGTCCAGAACCCGCCGGCCCTCCCCCTCTCCGAGGCGGAGATGGACGCGATCTACGACCTTCCCTTCGCCCGCCGGCCCCACCCGTCGTACCGGGAGCGGATCCCCGCCTACGAGACGGTCCGCTTCAGCGTCACCCTGATGCGGGGCTGCTTCGGCGGTTGCGCCTTCTGCTCCATCACCACCCACCAGGGCAAGACGGTCCAGTCCCGCTCCAAGGACTCCCTGCTGCGGGAGGTGCGGGACTTCGCGGCGGATCCCGGCTTCGGCGGGACCGTCTCCGACCTCGGCGGCCCGACGGCGAACATGTACCGGATGCGATGCACGAGGCCGGAGGTCGAGGCGATCTGCCGGCGCCCCTCGTGCGTCCACCCGAAGGTCTGCAAGCTCCTGGGCACCGACCACGCGCCCCTGTTGGAGGTGATGCGCGAGGCGAGGCGCCAGCCCGGGGTCGAGAAGGTGCTGGTGGCGAGCGGCGTCCGCATGGACCTGGCCCGCCTCAGCCCCGAGTACCTGGAGGACCTGGCCGCCCACCACGTCGGCGGCCACCTGAAGGTCGCGCCCGAACACGCATCGGACCGCGTCCTCGGCCTGATGAGGAAGCCGCCGGTCCAGGAGTTCCACGAGTTCGACCGCGCCTTCCGGGATGCCTCGAGGCGGGTGGGCAAGGAGCAGTACCTGGTGCCCTACTTCATCGCCAGCCACCCGGGCTCGGGCGTGGAGGACATGATCGAGTTGGCCCTGTTCCTCAAGCGACAGGGCTACCGCCCCCGGCAGGTGCAGGACTTCATCCCCGCCCCCCTCGACGTGGCGACGTGCATGTATCACACGGGCCTGGACCCGGCGACGATGGAGCCGGTGCCGGTGGCGCGCCGGGTCCACGACCGGAAGGTGCAGCGGGCCCTGCTCCAGTTCTTCGAGCCCCGCAACTGGTTCGTGGTGCGGGAGGCCCTGAGGGAGGCGGGGCGGGAGGACCTGGTGGGGGGCAAGGACGGGCTGATCCCGGCCCATCCCCCCCGGGAGGCCCTCCTGGAGCGGCGCCGCGCCGCCGGTCCGGAGGACACCGACGAGGCCCGGGATCGGGACCACGGGGAGGCTTCGGGCCGCGGGGGGCGCAGCGTGGGCTACCGCCCCGGGCGCAGGGGGGGCCGCCCCTCCCGATAGAATAGGGGACCCGGACTCAGCCGCAGGCTCCCACGTCCCGGTTGGCCACCGCCTCGGTGGGGGTCACCCTCCCTGCGCTTCGGGAGGCGGCTCCGGTGGAGGAGCGGCGGAGGTCGCACCCCCCGGCGGAGCATCGCCTTGGAACTGGGCGAACCAGGCGTCCATCTCGGCGTCGACGCCCGAGGCGATGCCGGCCAGGGCGTACAGGGCGTCGCGCCTCACCCCCTCCAGGGACGCCCCCAGGGCGACCAGGGCGGCCAGCACGTCCAGCCCCCCGCCGGCCTCCGCCGTCGCCACCTGCCCGTCGACCTGCGCGCCCAGGGAGTCCAGCACGGCGAGGGCCTCCTCCGTCACCTTTGCCGCCGCGATCCTCACCTCGGACTCGGCCTGTTCCGCCGGCTCGCCGTCCTCCATCAGCTCCGCGACGGCGTCCCTCACCGTGTCCGCCAGCTCCTGCTCCGCCCCCAGCAGCTCGGTCCGCACCTCCCCCACCAGGGCGGCGACCTCCAGGGCGATCCCCTCCACCTCCCCGGGCTCGAAGTCCGACGCGGCCGCCGCCGCCTCCTCCTCCGCCGCCACGGCCTCCTCGTAGGCCAGGTAGGCCGCCTCCTCCCGGGCTGCCAGCTCCGCCTCCTTCGCCGCCAGGGCGCGCCGCTCGGCGGCCAGGCGAGCCGCCTCCCGCTCGTGGGCGTCCGCCGACTCCCGGGCCGCGGCGGCCTGGGCGGAGGCCGTCTCGGCGTCCCCGGTCGCCGCCGCCGCCACGTCCTTCGCCCGCGCCGCGCCCTGCTCCGACTCCGCCACCTCGGCTCCCGTCGCCCCCGCCGCCGCGACCTCGCCCGCCACCTGCCCGAGTCCCCCTCCCCCCAGGGCCGCGCCCACCACCGCCCCGGCGAGGCGCCCCGCCAGGTCGGCCACGAAGGCGTTGACGGCGTCCACCTGCTCCTGGACCCCGGCCTCGATGGCGTCGGGGAGCCACTCCACATCCACCTTCAGGGCCGCGGGGGCCTCCGGGGAGGACGCCTTGCCCTCCGCCTCCCCCGCCGCCCGGGCGGCGGTCTCGGCCTGCCCGGCCCCGGTATCCGCCGCCTCCGCTGCCTCCACCGCGGCTCGCCCCCTCTCCTCCAGCGCCGGCGCCATGCCCGCCCCGGTCTCCGCCGCCGCCCGGGCCGTCGCCGCCTCCTCCTCCAGCGCCGCCGCCCTCCCCCGCTCCGCCTCGGCGGCGGCCAGGTGACCCGCCTCGGCGGCTCGGGCGATGCGGTCCGCCCTGCGGATCGCCAGCCTCGCCATGTGGACCTGCTCCAGCTCCTCGATCCCCGGAGGGACGGCGGCGGGGGGTGGCGGAGGGGCCGCCCCCCGGGCGAGGCCGGCGGGCAGCCTCGGACCCGCCGCCGCACGCCCCTCCAGTCGCGAGGCCAGGGCGCCCACCGCGGGGGAAGGAGGGGAGGGGCGCTGCGCCTCCCGGGACGCGGTCTCCACCGCGCCCATCGTCCCCTTCCCGACGAAGCTCGCGCCCACCGCGGCCAGGCGCCTCAGGCCCGCCTCGCCCGTCCAGGCCTCCGCGAGCGCCCCCCTCGCGTCGGCTACGACGATGTCCCGCAGGGCCCCGAGGGTGGCCCACAGCGGCGTCTCGCTGGAGTTCCGGAGGGTCCCGAGGGCAGCGTCGATCTGCCGCTGGCCTCCTCGCTTCGCGTCGGAGGCGATCCTCTCCGCGAAGGCGCGGAGGTAGCTGCCCCCGGCATCCCTCGCCGTGTCGGCGGCGGCCCGGGCGGCGGCCGCCTCGGTCCAGACCTTCCCCGCGGTCCATCCCGCGAGGGCGGCCTCCAGCATCGCCGTCCCGAACTGCGCCCCGTCCGCGGCGGCCTGGGCGACGTACTGGTCCAGGGCGGGGTCCTTCCGCAGCCGCGCCAGCGCCGCCCGGACCCCGCTGATCTGCAGCCGCAGGCCCGTCACCGCGAGGTCCGCGATCCGGAGGGCCGCCGCCACGATGGGGAGGACGACGTTCAGGACCGCGCAGAAGCCCGAGATCGCCGCCGCCGCCGCCATGACGGCGGGGACGGGGATCAGGCGGGCGAGCTTCGCGACCCAGCCCACCACCGTCGCCACCAGCCCGGCGACGTCCACCACGTCGCACACGGTGTCCAGGGTCTCGTGGACCTGGTCCAGGCGGGCCAGGACCTCGCCCCCCAGTCCGGGTCCCCGCGCCTCGCGGAGCTCCTGGAGCCTCTCGCCCGAGACGAGGAGGTCCGCGAGGTCCCCCGCCAGGTACACGACGGGGGGCTCCACCCCGCCCTCGCCGGACGCCTCGAAGACGTGGGCGTCCCCCTGCGCCATCTCGCTGATCTCGGTGAGCATGTCCGCCCCGAAGTCCATGGGCGCCAGGGCCCCCATGGCCTCCCGCCTGGCCTGGGCGCGGACGTAGGCGTCGTAGTCGGCCTGGAACGAGAACTCCGGGACCTCCTGGGGCTCCACCAGGGGAGCGACCCGGGACTCGGCGGCGGCGAGGTGGCTCACGATCCGGCCCTCCCGCCCCACGGCCGCACGCGCGACGCCGCGGGACGGGTTGGAGCATGGCGCGCCGCGGCGCCCCGATCCGCCTCCGACCCTTACGTAACGTTACGTAATGGACGGGAGGAGGCCGCGCCCGGGGCCTGGCACGCGCCTTGCCCGCCGAGCGGCCTCCTCACCCCCTCGCCCCCAGCCCCGCCCCCACCGCCAGCCCCAGCAGGCCGGCCAGCAGCCCCAGCCCCACGGTGGCGACCAGGTTCGCGACGGCGATCCGCCCCTGCCCCGCGTGGATCAGCAGCATCGTCTGCTCGTTGAACGTGGAGTAGGTGGTGAAGCCCCCCAGCAGGCCGGTGGCGATGCCGAGGCGCAGGGTGGGAGAGATCCCGGCGCGGTCCGACGTGACCTCGACGATCAGGGCCAGGAGGAAGCAGCCGAGCACGTTCACCGCCAGGGTGCCCAGGGGCAGGAGGCCGGGCCGGGCCTTCTCGACCCACCCCGCGACCAGCCAGCGCGCCACGCTGCCGAGCCCACCGCCGAGGGCGACGGCCGCGAGCTTGTCCCACGAGTGATCCACCGCGTGCCTCCCTGCGCCGGGCGGGCAGTATAATCCCCGCGCCGCCCGGACGGGCGAGGCGGCGGAGAGGATCGCGTGTGACCGGGACGACCGGAGGGACGAGGGGATCCGCCGCCGGGGAGGGAGGCGATCTCGCCCTGGTCCGCCTGGGCCCGCCTCCGCCCCGCCGCCGCCTGCTCGCGGGACCGATCCCCTTCGGCCTCGGGGTCACCAAGCCCCACCACCTGCTGTCGATGCTCCGGATCGCCTGGGAGAACCGGAGCGCGCTGGGGTTCGCCTATCGGGTGCTGACCCGGGGCACCTGCGACGGCTGCGCCCTCGGCACCATCGGCGTGCGGGACTGGACCCTGAGGCCGTGGCAGGTCCACCTGTGCACCGTCCGGCTGGAGCTGCTGCGCCTGAACACCATGGGGCCGATCCGGGACTTCGAGGCCCTCCTCGCCGATCCCGGGTCGCTGGACCGCCTGACCTCGACGCAGCTCCGGGACCTCGGCCGCCTGCCCTACCCGATGCGGCGGCGCGGGGGGGAGAGGGGCTTCGCCCGGGTCGCGTGGGAGGACTTCTTCGCCGAGGCGGGGGCACGGATCGCCTCCCTGTCGCATCCGGACCGCTTCGCCCTGTTCACGACGTCTCGGGGGATCACCAACGAGACGTATTACGTGGCGGGCAAGCTGGCGCGGCTCCTGGGCACCAACAACGTCGACAACTCCGCGCGCCTCTGTCACAGCCCGAGCACGGCGGCCATGAAGGATACCGTGGGGGTGGCGGCGACGACGTGCAGCTACCGGGACTGGTACGAGGCGGACCTGGTGGTCTTCTTCGGTTCCAACCCCGCCAACGACCAGCCGGTGTCCATCAAGTACCTGCACGAGGCCCGGCGCAGGGGGACGCGGGTGGTGACGGTGAACACCTACCGCGAGCCCGGAATGGACCGCTACTGGGTGCCCTCCACGCCCGAGAGCGCGGTGTTCGGCACCCGAGTCAGCGACGACTTCTTCCTGGTCCACACCGGCGGCGACCTGGCGTTCCTGGACGCGACCCTGAAGGTCCTGCTGGAGGCGGGTGCCGTGGACCGGGACTTCGTCCGGGCCCACGTGGAGGGCTTCGAGGCCTTCGAGGCGGTGATCGGGGCGATGCCGATGGAGGGGCTGCTGGCCCTCTCGGGGGCTTCCCGGGAGGACGTGGAGGCGTTCGCGGCGATCCTGGCCTCGGCGCGGAGGGGGGTGCTGGTGTGGTCCATGGGGATCACCCAGCACGCCCACGGATCCGACACGGTCCGCGCCATCGCCGACCTCGCCCTGATCCGGGGCTGGGTGGGGAGGCCCGGGTGCGGGCTGATGCCGATCCGTGGGCACTCGGGGGTGCAGGGGGGAGCCGAGATGGGGGCCTACGCCACGGCCTTCCCCGGGGGGATCGGGGTGACGCCGGAGAGCGCGTCTGCCCTGTCGGCCCAGTGGGGCTTCCCGGTCCCGGACCGGCCGGGCCTGGCGACGACGGCGATGATCGACGCCGCCCTGGGGGGGGAGCTGGACGTCTTCCACGTCGTGGGCGGGAACTTCCTGGAGACCCTGCCCCAGCCGGCGAGGGTGGAGGCGGCCCTGGCCCGGGTGCCGGTGCGGATCCACCAGGACATCGTGCTGACGAAGCAGATGCTGGTGCCCGCCCGGGAGACGACGTGGATCCTGCCCGCCCGCACCCGCTACGAGCAGCGGGGGGGAGGCACGGAGACGACGACGGAGCGGCGGGTGGTGCTGTCGCCGGAGGTCCCGGGCCACGACGTCGGCGAGGCGATGACGGAGTGGGAGATCCTGATGCGCCTCGGCGAGGCGGCGCGCCCGGACCTGCGGGAACGCATCCACTTCGAGGACGGGGCGGCGATCCGCGCCGAGATCGCCCGGGTGATCCCCGACTACGCCCCCATCGCCGGGCTGAGGGCGCCGGGGGACCAGTTCCAGTGGGGAGGGCCCCACCTGTGCCCGGCCGGGCGCTTCCCCTTGCCCGGGGGCAAGGCGCGCCTTCGGCCGGTGGCGCCACCGGAGCTGTCCCTGGGGGAGGGCGAGCTGCGCCTCTCCACCCGCCGGGGCAAGCAGTTCAACAGCATGGTCCAGGGCGAGGTGGACCCCCTGACGGGAGCGCGCCGGGCGGACGTGCTGATCTCCGCCCTGGACGCCGCCCGCCACGGCCTCGGGGACGGCGATCCGGTGCTGCTGCGCTCGGCCCACGGGGAGTTCCGGGGGCGGACCCGCCTGGCCCCAATCCGCCCCGGGAACGTGCAGGGCCACTGGCCGGAGGTCAACGTGCTCCTGCCCCCGGACCGGGTGGACCCCGGGGGCGGAGTGCCGGACTACAACGCGGTGGTGCGGCTGGAGCGGGGGTGAGGGGGAGGTCAAGGGAGCGCCCGCCGGGCCGATGAGGGAGGGGGGTCTTCGCCGGGGCGTGCCTCGCCGTGTGCCCTGGTGGCGGTACCCACCGCCGACTTCGGTCACGCATCGATCCCGCGGCTCGTGGACGGAGCGTTCACCGGGGCGACTTCTCGGCGAGACGTGCCGGGGACGGGGTGGCGCGGCGTGTGCCTCGGGCTATAATAATTCCCTACATAGGGAGTCGTTATGCACGCCCTGACCGCTACGGAGGTCGCCGCCCTGACCGGGCTCGACGAGAAGGCCGTCCGCAAGGACGTGGAGCAGGGGGTGGTCGCCACCGGCCGTCCGCCCCGTTTCGCCGAGGACACGCTCGTCTACTTCTATGCGCGGGCAGCCTTCGCGCTGCACCTTGCCACGGAGGACCGGAAGCGTCTCTTCGCCCTCATCTCCGCGGCCCTCGACCGCCGGGATCCTCGGCTGGAGCTCGGCCGTGGATGGGTGCTGGACCTCGCCGCCCTCGAGTCCGACCTGAGGGCGCGGATTGCGGCCTTCGATGCCTGGAAGGGCGGGCTGGTCGTCTCCGAGGACATCCTCGGCGGAGAGCCGGTGTTCGCCGGTTCCCGGCTCGCCGTCCGGCACGTCGGCGACATGCTCCTTCGAGGCGCCGACCC
This sequence comes from Myxococcota bacterium, assembly GCA_023150875.1. Taxonomy (GTDB): domain Bacteria; phylum Myxococcota_A; class UBA796; order UBA9615; family JAKLKC01; genus JAKLKC01. The sequence continues at coordinate 48,712 of JAKLKC010000046.1, forward strand.
GGAGGAGATCCAGGAGGACTACCCCTACCTGAGGGCGCAGGATCTCGAGTTCGCCCGGTTGTACGCGACCGCCTACCCCCGCATCGGGCGTCCCCGTGGTCAAGCTGCTGCTGGATGAGAACCTCTCGCCTGCGGTCGGCCTCAGCCTACGGATGGACGGCCACGATGTCGTGCACGTGCGCGAGCGCGGTCTCCTCGGCGTGTCCGATCACGAAGTCCTGGAGCGTGCGTTCCGAGAGGAGCGGGTCCTCGTCACAGCCAATGTCGCCGACTTCCGCAAGCTGGCGGCGGCCCGGGAGGTCCATGCAGGGGTCGCGGTCCTGGAGAACGGGGGGCTCCGGCGCGACGAGCAACTCGAAGTCCTGCGTCGCGTGCTCGAACGGCTCGGTGGGCAACCGGACATGGTCAACCGGCTGCTGATCGTCCGTCTCGATGGAAGCCTGGTGCTGCGGGAGGTACCGGAGCCCACGTAAGGAAGCGGTCCGTCGTCATCCCAGGCGCCCCAATTGCTCGGCCTGGGGTCACCGAGCCCTACCACCTCCTGTCGATGCTCCGGATCGCCTGGGAGGACCGGGGCGAGCCGGTGGGGCGGGGGTGGGGGCCGGTCAAGGGAGCGCCCGCCGGGCCGATGAGGGAGGGGGGTCTTCGCCGGGGCGCGCCATGTCCGCGGACGTCGATCTCCTCGCCTGGGTCCTGCCCGCCGCCGACCGGCCCGAGATGGCGGAGGTGCGCCGGGAGGCGCGCTTCGAGGGGGCGGACGCCGCCACGGGGCTCCGGACCCTGGAGACCGACGGCGAGACCCTGGTGGTGTGGTCCCCCCGCGCCCGTCCCCCGGAGGGCGTGGGCCGCCTGACCCTGTGGTGGGCGCCGGACCTGGGGGTGTCGGGGGCGGCGGAGGTGGTGGAGGCATCCCCCGACGAAGCGCCCGGGGGAGGCCCCCGGTGGCGGGCCCGCCTGCGCCCCCTGGACCGGGCCGGCGATCTGGCGGCCTCCCTGCGGCGGGCGATAGACCAGGCGTCGGTGGCGCGGGTGGTGTCGGACGAACCCCTCCCCGCGGCGGCGGCGGCGGCCCAGCTCGCGGCCCTCTGCTCCCGGGCGGCGGCGGGCGACGTCCCCGATGGCCCCTTGGACCCTGCCGCGGCCTGGGACCGGATCCAGGCCCTCCCCGACGGGGTGCGGGCGGCCCTGGCGAGCTGGTCGCCGGTGGACGGCACCACCCACCGCCCCTGCGCCGACGACGCCGTCCTGCTGGCGGCCCTGTGGGCGCTGGTGGAAGAGGGGCGGGAGCGGGTGCGGCGCGAGCACCCCGACGCCCCGGGGGACGAGGTGGAGTCCCTGCTGCTCACGGCCCAGGACCTCTTCAGCGACGCCGCGGCCCGGCGGGCCATCGCCACGGGGGACAGCGGCGCGGAGAAGGCGGCCTTCGCCGCGGCCCGGACCCTCTTCCTCGAGAGCGCCCTGGCCCTGCGGGCGGCCTGGAGCGCCCGGGCCCCGGAGCGGGCGGCCCAGGTCTTCCCCGCCCTTCGGGACGCGGCGAGCTACGCCCGAGCGGACGAGGCCGGCCCCACCCGCTACGCGGCGGGGGCCTTCGTGAAGCCCGATCCCCGAGCCTGGCGGGCGAGGGTGTGGGCGGCGGCGGCGGGCAGGCCCGGCCTGGCGCGGCGCGTTCTGGGGAGCCTGGGGGCGACGGCGGCCCTGGGGGCCCTCGGCGCGGCCCTCCTCTACGGCGAGACCCTGGACGGCCGCCTCCACCCCGCGTCGGCGCCGATCCCCCCGGAGGAGCTGGCGGCGGTGTCCTCGGTGCTGTCGCGGGCGGAGCGCAGCGACGGCGGGCGCGGCCCCCTGGTCATCGCCACCGCCGGCCCCGCGTGGACCTCCATGACCACCGAGCGCCGCCTCCGGGAAGCCCGCCGCATCGGCGCCGCCCTCGGCCGCACGGGCGTCTCCAGCGCCTACGTCTACGACGAGGCCGGGAAGCTCCTGGTCACGTTTGGAGGCAACGGCCCGCGCCTGGTGAGGTGAGATCGGGGGCGCCTTGGGCGGTGGGCTGCCGGCCTCCCCCGGCCCTCCTCCTCTCTGCTACAGTCGCGGGTCATGCCCGCCCCTGACCTCACCTACAAGCTGCTCGCCCGGCTCTACCCCCAGCGCGCCGACGCGGAGCGCGTCTTGGACGCCCTCTCGCCCCCGGTCAACCCCGCCCTCGTCGACCTGGACGGCAGCCCCATCGACCGGTGGTTCCGGATCTGGCAGGAGATCCACAAGCACGACCGCGAGGTCCTGCACCGCCTGGGGGCAAGGGTCCACGAGGAGTATCCGACCCAGGTCCGGCGCCCCCCGGTCCCGCCCCGGTCCCAGGACGGCGCGGTGGCGGCCTACCTGGAGTGGGGGTGGCGCCACCACAACCAGGTCCGCCTGCTGGGCTACCGCAACCGCGCCCCCATGCAGCTCCCCCTGGACCAGGTCTTCGTGCCCCTCCAGGCCCGCATGGGCCGCCCCCAACCGGGCGCCACCCGGCCCCTCAAGCTCGGGACCGACGCCGAGGTCTTCCAGGAGTCCGTAAGGGTCGACCTCGCGGGCGCCCTCCGGTCCGCGACCCGCCGCCCCAACGCGGTGGGCCTGGCCCTGCTCGGGGATCCCGGCGCCGGCAAGACCACCCTGCTCAAGCACCTCTTCTGCCGGGTGACGGCGGGCCACGGCGAGGACCTGGGCGTCGGCTCGGACCGGACGCCGGTCTTCCTGCGGTTCGCCGACCTGGTGCCCGAGGACCTGGTCCCGGGGGGCTTCGCGGGGGTGGTGTCCCGGCAGGTGGGCCGCGAGGGCTTCCCCGGGGCGGGCAGGGCCCTCGCCTCGCCGGGGCGCCGCCTCTTCCTGCTGGACGGCCTGGACGAGGTGCGGGACGAGCCCACCCGAGAGGGGGTGTGCCGCTGGCTGGAGGACGAGCTGGCCCGCTGGCCGGGCTCCCTCTTCGTGGCCACCTGCCGCTTCGCCGCCTGGCGCCGGGACGCCCGCCTGAACAACCGCTTCGTCCCCGTGGACGTCCTCTGGCTGGACGTGCCCGCCCAGTCGGAGTTCGTGCGCCGCTGGTTCCGGGCGGTGGAGGTGGAGCACGGCGGCCGGGTGGAGGACGCCGACGAGAAGGCCGAGGCCCTGGTGGCGGTGCTCGCCGATCCCAAGCGGATCGCCCACCATCGGCTGCGGGAGATCTCGGGGATCCCGGTGCTCCTCTCGTCGCTGTGCCTGGTCCACTACACCGGCAACACCCTGCCCGAGAAGCGCACCCGCCTCTACGAGGAGTGCGTCGGCTTCCTGCTGGAGACCTGGGCGGACCAGCGGGCGGGCAAGCCCAAGGTGAAGGTGGACCCCGCCCGGGGCGTGCTCCAGCCCCTCGCCTGGGCGATGCACGAGAGGCAGGTCAAGTCGTTCACCGGCGCCGAGATCCGCGCGGCCCTGGCCGAGCCCTTCGCCCAGGTCCAGGGGCTGGGGCTGGGCCTGGACGACTTCCTGGAGAGGGTCCGGGACGACTGCGGCCTGCTCACCGGCAAGGATCTGGACACCTTCGAGTTCCTCCACCTTTCCTTCCAGGAGTACCTGGCGGCGGAGCACGCCCGGGCCCAGGGACTGGCGGCGCACCTGGCGGACCGCGCCGGGGACGCCTGGTGGCGGGAGGCGATCCTCCTGGCGATGGCCCTGGATGGCGTCTTCCGCCCCTTCATGGAGAGGCTGGCGACGCGGCGCCGCCTCGCCCCCCACAAGGACCTGCTGAGGGAGTGCTTCGACGAGGCGGTGCGCCTGGACCCGGCCCCCTTCACCCGGGTGCTGGCGGCCCGCTCCCCGGCCCTTCCCGACGTCGCGACGATCCTTGAGCTGTTCCGGGGCCGGGGCGTGCCCTCGGTGGAGGCGGGCGCGCGGCGCTGGGCCGACCACCCCGACCGGACGGTCCGGGCGGCGGCGAGGGCGCTGCTGGGGATGGAGGAGGAGGAGGGGACCTCGGAGGCGGGAGCGGGATCCCGGCCGCCCTTCGTCCACGGGGCGACGGGCATGGAGTGGGTGTGGGTACCCCCGGGGCGCTTCTGGATGGGGAGCTCCAGGACGCCCGGGGACCGCCACTACGATGCCGAAGCGTTTGACGACGAGACGCCCGCCCACGAGGTGGAGCTGACCCGGGGCTTCTGGATGGGGAGGCACCCCGTCACCAACGAGGAGTATGGGAAGTTCGTCGCCGAGACCGGCCATCCCCCACCCGTCTCCTGGCAGGACCGCCGGTTCAACGAGCCCCGGCAGCCGGTGGTGATGGTGTCCTTCGGGGACGCCCAGGCGTTCTGCGCGTGGCTCGGCCGGAAGGGCGGGTTGCCGGACGGGGGCGAGGCGGTCCTTCCCACCGAGGCCCAGTGGGAGTACGCGGCCCGGGGGAACGACGGGCGCAAGTACCCCTGGGGGAACGAGGCACCCGCCGTGGACCGTGCCTGGTTCGGGCAGGAATACGGTACCGGGCGACCCGCGGACGTCGGAGGGCGACCCACGGGGCGAAGCCCCTTCGGCTGCGAGGACATGGCGGGCAACGTGTGGGAGTGGTGCCGGGACGACTGGCGGGAGCGCTACGGCGAAGTGTCGACAGCCGTCGTCGATCCTTGTCACCTCGTCGACAGCGGCTCGCCCCGGGTGGTCCGGGGCGGTTCCTGGGACGGCGATCCCGGGGGCCTGCGCTGCGCCTGCCGGGGCAGGGACGACCCCAGGCTCGGGCACGTCAGCCTCGGTTTCCGTGTGGTGGTTCGTGTCCCCCCCG
>JAKLKC010000047.1 GCA_023150875.1 Myxococcota bacterium
CCCCCGCCCTACGTTCCGGATCGGGTGGGCCTGGGAACGGAGAAACTGGGGAGGAACCTTCGGAACGTGGTACTAGGGCGCGGGGCCGGCGCGACGCCGCCACGCCGCCACGTCGGCGGGGGCGTTCAGGTTGCCGACCACGGCGGCGTCCGGGACGTCCACGCGGATCACCGACCCCGCCAGGGAGGCGAGGGCGCGGTCCGCCCGCGGCGGCACCTGGGCCCCCAGGGAGGCGACGAAGGCCGGGCGCGCCAGGACGGGGTGCCCCGGCCTCCCGAAGGCGACGGGAACGGCGGCGGCGGCCTGCGGCCTCGCCTCCAGCGCGTGTCGGATCGCCTCCAGGGTGGCCCGGGAAGGGGGAGGGACGTCCACCGGGGTGAACCAGAGGGCCCCGGGAGGGCGCTCGCCCCCCAGCAGGTCCTGGGCCCCCAACAGGAGCGACTCCCCCGGCCCGGTGGCCGAGGGATCGGGGTTCAGCACCACCCGGGCGCCCGCCGCCCTTCCCCGCTCCGCGACCTCCATCGAGGCGCACACCACCACGATGGGATCGGCCCGCGCCGCCCGGAACGCCGCGATCCAGGCCTCCAGCAGCGTCCCGCCTCCCCACGGCAGGAGGGCCTTGGGGCTCCCCATCCGGCGGGAGTTCCCCGCCGCGAGCACGATCCCACCGGTGGTCACCGGCACGCCCCCCCACTCCACGGCCCCCCCGGAGCGCGGCGGACCCGGCGCCGGCGGGCGGGACGACGATCGGCCAGGACCGGCCGGTCGGGGGGCCGCAACGTAGAACCGTTCATTTCCGCATCCTTGCAGGTCACGGGCACCAGGATCGCCCCTCCCTCAACCTTGGCTGCCGTGCCCCGGCGCGAGCGCTGACACAACTTTCACAGCCCGCCGCGCCCGGCCCCCTATAATACGCCCCCTCGGAGCCGACCCCACCTTGCCACCCGACCTCCCCCGCCGACCCCACCCGCCCCCCTCGGCCTGGACCCGCTCCGCCACCGCCCTGGCGTCGCTGGCGGTCGCCGCCTCGTTCCTGGCCGGCTGCCCCCGCAGCGCCGTCCGGGAGCTGGGCTGGGGACTGCCCCGGGACGCCGTCCTCCGGTACTCATTCCAGACCGAGCACCGGATCTCCACGGAGCTCGGTGCGGTCCCCGCGGACGTCGCCGGTGACCCCGGGCTGCCGGCGCTGCGGGAGGGGCTGTCGGAGTGGACCTTCGTGCTGGGGGGCGAGCTGGAGCAGTCCCTCGCGCGGATCTTCCGGGACGGGACCTGGGGTCAGGTGATCCGGGTGGCCCGGGTCGAGGGAGGCCAGCGGGGCCCGGCGGGGCTCGTCCCCCTGGAGCCCGAGGGACTGCTCCGCAAGTCCGTGGTCGTCCGCGGCTGGCGGAGCGGCGAGGCGTTCGAGCTCGCTGGCTTCCAGCACATTTCGGGGATCGGCCGCATGGTGGAGCTCTGGGCGGACGTCTTCACCCAGCTCACCATCCGCCTCCCCCGGCGCCTCCCCGCGGGGGAGGGGGCGGAGACCGAGGAGCCGGCCTCCATGAGCCTGCGGATCCCCCTCGCCGACGGCGCGCACCTGGAGAGGTCCTGGACCATCCGGTGGCGGAGCGCCACTACCCAGCCCTGCGACGCCGGGACGTGTACGGCCCTCGCCTACAGCGCGCGGATCGCCGAGACCGGCAGGAGCCCCCGTCCCGACCGGCGCCTGGACGTCCGCGGGGCCGGCACCGTGGAGGGGACGGTGGTGCTCGACCCGGCGAGCCGCCTCGTCTCTCACGAGTACCGCACGGAGCTGACCCGGGACCTGACCACCTACGAGCTTCCCCGCGGCCCCAAGGAGGACGGCCCGGCCCGCGCCGCCGCCCGGGTGTCCGACCACGCGACCACCACCATCCGGAGGCTCCCGTGACCCGGTCCATCCCCCTGGCGGCCCTCCTCGGCGCCGGACTGCTCCTCGCCCCGGCGGGCACCCGAGGGGCGTCCACGGAGGAGGACATCATCGACCAGCCGGGCTCCCCCACCGACCGGTACCTCTCCGACGACGAGCTGCGCTCGGCGCTCCACGCCGCCAACCCCGCGTTCTTCGCCTGCTTCTCGGGCCGGACCATGAACCAGGACCCCGGCGACGTGAGCGTGTACTTCACGGTGCCGGCGGACGGCGTGCCGGTGGACGTCCGCGCGGAGGTTCCGAACCCCGTGCCGGGGCTCGCCGAGTGCCTGGCGACCGCGGTGGCGGCCTTGCGCTTCCAGGACCACGACGGCGACCCCGTGGAGGCGGCCTACCCCGTCGTGTTCGTGAGGGACGAGAAGGGGGCGCGGGTGATCCCCTACCCGACGGTCTTCACCCGGGACCGCGCCGCGGAGTTCGTGCTCTTCCCGGTCCCCCCCGCCCTGGACGACGCCGACCGTTCCCTGCTCCACAGGGTCCTCTTCCCACCCGCATGAGCCCCCGCCGCCCCCGCCGGCTCGGCCGCCGCGCCTCCACCGTCGACCTGGCCCTCATGACGGCCCTGGTCGCCGGCTGCGCCGCCCCGCCCGAGGACGACGACTCCGCCGGCCCGGCCGACGGATCGGCCTCCCCTCCCGTCGTCCAGGAGGTGGAACAGGTGGTCCCCGGCCCGGGCCTCCCCTCCGACGTCGCGGTGCAGGACGCCTCCAACAACCTCGACGTGACGGATCACGACGGCCGCCTCTTCCTCGCGTTCCGCACCGCCCCGAGCCACTTCGCCAGCGAGGACGCTCACATACGAGCTGGACTACTGGGTCCAGCCCAAGCGCTGCTCCCTCTGGCGGGTGGACCCGGACGCCCTCGCCGTCGAGTTCGTGCTGGACCTCCCATCGAAGGGGGACACCTGCTTCCCCGGCATGGTGCCCCGGGAGGAGGGGCGGTACCTGGTCTACAACTACTCGTCGCCTATCGACGGGCCCGACGTGGACTGGGTGACCGGCCAGCACGGCGAGACCCGGATCTACCGGCAGGTCCTGGTCTTTCCCTGAGGTGCCTTGCGGCGCCCGCACGCCGGGGACTATCCTGCCCCGCGCCATGAGTCCCGCACCCCTCGCCAGCCTCCGCGCCTTCACCGCGGCCCCCTGCCTCGTCGCCCTCGCCCTCGCCTCCTCGGGATGCGAGAAGGAGGACGAGGTCCCGATCCCCGACGTCACCGGCGCCTACACCGTCCAGTACGGCACTCGGGCCCTCGGGGGTGACTGCCAGCAGGTGGACCCCGACCTTTCGGGCGGGTCCTACGCCTCGTGGATCGGCGGCTCCGTGCCCCCCATCGGTGGCCTGGACGTCACCCAGGACGGAACCAGCATCACGCTGCGGTTCGACGGCTGCGACTTCCTGGGCAACGTCGGCGCCGACGGCGCCTACTGGTTCGGCGGCGCCTGCGACGATCCCGATACAGGCGCCGTCCTGGACGTGTCCTCTGAAGGCACCATCACGATCGACGAGGGGGCGCGCAAGAAGGTGCTCCAGGGCTCGGTGTCCATGGAGGCCGACTTCCAGGACTCCGCCGCCGGCCCCGGGCCGGACGGGACCTTCGACTGCACCCGCACCGGCAGCCTGGACGCCCAGGCCCCCATGATCTGAGTGCCGGCCGGCCCCGCCGCCGGCGCCGGCCACCCGCGTCCAGCCTCGTGGCCCTCCGGAAGTCCGGACGGCCTTCCACTCCGGGGCGCCGTTGCTATAATCCAGCGGTCCCCTGACCGGGCGGTCGGAGTCGGCGTGAAGGCCTCCGGGGCGGCGCCCGGTGGCCGGCGAGCGCCGAACGGACCTCGTGGCGGTGGCCGGAACATCCCGGTCCCACGGTCGAACCAGGGACTCTCTCACCTGGACGGAGGCCCCATGCGCACGCTCCTGCTCGCCCTCCCCCTCCTCGCCGCCGCCGCCGGCGACGCTCGCGCGGCGGACGCTCCCTCCGGCGGCGAGACGGCGACGGTGGCCACCGCCCCCCATCGGTACTTCCGGCTCGGGCTGCGCGCCTACGCCACCATCGATCACGACGGCGGGGACGCCGCGACCCTCAAGCCCGGGGTGATCGCCACCATCCCCCTGACCCTGGACTTCAAGTACGGGCTGGGCATGCGGATCGCCTTCACGGCCGCCCACTTCCAGAACAGCGTCTTCGACGTCGCCTGGAACGAGGTCGCGGAAGATCCCGCCACCAGCAAGGAGCACACCTACACGGGCGCCGACAACCGGTCCATCTACTACGGCGCCACCGTGGGCTTCAACTACGAGGTCACGGTGCCCGAGGAGCCGTTCTTCAAGGTCTTCCAGCCCTTCGTCGGCGTGGGCGTCGCCATCCTCTGGGTCCGCACCCATCCGGACGTGCCCGCCCAGGACTCGGTCCTGATCAGCAACGATTTCTACCGCGGGCCGGACCAGAAGGACTACGACCCCTGGTCCCTCCAGGTCCGCGCGGGGCTCGACCTCTACGGCGGCTTCCACCTCAACGCCAGCCGCACGTTCCGCTTCCCCATCGAGTTCGGCTACCGGATGGTCCCGGTGCCCGAGCACGACCTCATGTGGGGGACCGAGGGCTACGACTACCGGCACCTCGAGTACCTCATCAATACCTTCAACATCGGGGGTGGCCTGGAGTGGCTCTTCTGAGCGGCTGCCCCCACTGGAATTCTCGTGCGTCTATATCGTTCCCAGATCCCGCGCCTGGCCGAGGACATCCTCCGCACCCTGGTCGATGATGGCGACATCCAGGTCGAGCGCGAGGCGTTCCCCGAGGCCGAAGCCGACATCCGCGCCGTGATGGACGAGTACCTCCGGACCGAGTCCCGCATCGTGCAGGAGGTGCGGGAGTACATGGAGAAGCGCCAGATCACCTACGACCAGTTCGCCAAGCTGAGGACCGAGGCGATGGAGGAGAAGGCCCACCCCCAGGGGGACGAGGGGATCCGCTTCATCGTCAACCAGATCCTCGAGAGCTTCATGATCTCCCGGCACGTCGACGAGGTCTTCAGCGACGACGCGGGCATGCGCCGGAAGGTCATGGGGATCTTCAAGCGCCACCTCGTGGACGACGCGGAGCTGGACCGGGAGGCCCGGGGCCGCCTCAAGCACCTCCGGGAGGGCACCCCGGCGTGGGACATCGAGTACCGCCGGGTCCTGGAGGAGGTCCGGCGGAAGCGGGGCCTCCAGTCCTGATCCTCGTCATCCTCCTGGCCCTGGTGGCCGTCGCCGGCGGCTGCGGGACCGGCTCGCCCACGGCCCGGAGCATCCCGATCCTGGAGGACGGGCCACCGCCCCCCCCGGTCCTGCCCCGGAGCCCTGACCACCCCGCCGTGTCCCTCCTCCCGCTCCCGGACGGCGGCGCAGTCGACGTCACGTTCGTCCAGGACGGCCTCTCGGACTACTACGCCTACTTCTTTCGGTACTCCGAGACCGTGGAAGGGCTGGAGGCATCCCTCGCCCCCCTCGTCGCCGCGCCGGAGGTCCGGATCCGGGGCCGCTACGACCCGGTGGACCGCGCCGGCTTCGTCGACCTGCTGCTTCCCCCGTCGGAGCCCGCCGCCCTCGCCGTCGCCGCGGCGTGGGAGCGCACGGAAGTCCTGGACCTCGGCCCCCTCCGGCCACTCCTGGCCGCCCTCGACGGCTACCGCGACGCCGTCGGCGCCCGCTTCGACATGCGGATCTACGCCTTCCGCGTGGGCATCGAGGTGGCCCTCCCCGGCGGCGGATCCTGCGTGTTGGCGGAGGAGCCCGGAGGACCGCCCGTCCTGGCCTTCGCGCCCGTTTTCGACTGCGTCCGGGACGCGGGCGCCTTCCAGGTGCGGGCCCCGGAGGGCCGGACGTGGCCGACCCGGCCGGAAACCGATGGAGCCGCGGGGGTCGCGGCCCTCATCTCGGGGCTCGCGGCGGTCTCGACTCCGCCTCCGGGCGCTGCCCCTCCGTCGACACGGATGACAGACCCTCCGCCCCCGGGGCGCTGAGCAGACCCGCAGACACCAACCTAGGGGTCAGGGGGATCAGCACCAGGTTGGGGTGGACCTTCCGACCGCCGATCCCCGAGAGGACCACGCTCCCCCAGTAGTCCCGGGCGTCGTACCACTGGAAGCCCGAGCCCTCGATCCCCCCCAGGTCCATCCGCCGCCCATCCCCCAGGTCCAGCAGGTAGAGCTCGCCGGCCGTGGCGGCGGCGGCACCGCCGCGGGGCTCATCCGCGCTCGACGCCGGGCCTTCGGCCCCCTCGACGACGGCGAACCGCCCGTCCGCGCTCAACACCGCCCTGCGCGCGCCGGGGATCCGGAGGCGCTCCTCGCCGGACTCGGCATCGTGGATCCGCACCTCCTCCCTCCCCCGGGGCCGGAAGGCGACCAGGCGCTGCGAAGCGCGGTAGGTGAAGTCCTCCACCTCTTCCCGGAGCCACGGGAAGGCAGGCCGAGCCTGTCCGCTGCCCACCCGGACGCGGTGGGGGATCCGGGGCTCGCCGGGCGCGGGGGAGGCCAGGAGCAGGACCTCGTCGGCCCCCTCGCCCCGCTCCAAGGAACCCAGGTCCCCGACGGCGAGGGGGGTGGCCGAAAGCACGTTGCGCCGGACGTGGTAGTCCGCGACGCCGGACCCGGATGCACCCTCCTCGGGGAAGGCCAGACGCTCGTCGTCGAACCAGATCGCGCCTCCCACGGGGAGCCCGATGGGCAGGGGGTCGAGGGCACGGCTGCTCCCGTCCAGCAGCCACGGCCCGGCCCCGGTCTGGTAGTAGAGGCGCAAGCCCCCCGGAGACCATCGGTGGTGGAGGAAGTCGTTGCTCCCGCAGGCCTCGAACACCGGCTGCAGTCCCTCGGCCGCGACGAGATCCCGCTGCTCCCGGGGATCGCAGGGGGCGAGGAGGGCGGCAATGCCCTCCGCGACGGGGGGCGTCCCGGATGAGCAGCCCCAGAAGCAGGCGAGGAGCCAGAGGGGGGGCCGGTGCACGGATCCGAGCCGGATCAACGCACGAACCCGCCGTGGCGTCCCGCGCCGCCCTCGTGGGCGAAGAAGGCGGCGACCTGGGCGGTGCCGTCCACCGACAGGAGCCGGGGGAGCACCTGGTCCCGAAGTCCCTCGAACGCGGGGCGCCGCGCCCCCTCGATGGCCTCGCCCCGGGGCACCTCCACCTTCGCGTAGTCCACCGGGCGGCCGCGGTCATAGAACTCGAAGTGGAGGTGCGGCCCGGTGGACAGGCCCGTGGAGCCCACGTATCCCACCACCGTCCCCTGGGAGATCCGCCGCCCCGCCTTCAGCCCCGGCGCGTATCGGCTGAGGTGGGAGTAGCTCGATCCGAAGCGGTCGGAGTGGACCAGGCGGACGTGCTTGCCGAAGCCCCCCCGCGTCCCCACGAACTGCACGGTGCCGCTGGCGACGGCCCGGACCGGGGCACCGGTCGGCGCGCCGTAGTCCTGGCCCCAGTGGGGCCGGGTGCTCTTGAGGATGGGGTGGAACCGCTTGAGGTTGAAGCCGGATCCGACGTGGCTGTAGGCGAGGGGGGACTTGAGGAAGGCCCTCGCCATCCGCTCCCCCGAGGGCGTGTACCAGGCGGTGCCACCCTCGGCGTCGTCGAAGCGCAACGCCCGGTGGACGCGGCCCGCGTTGACGAACTCGGCGGCGGCGAGCCCCACGATCCGGGATCCGACCCCCTGGACGGTGCGGCGGGCCGCCAGGAGCCGGAAGGAGTCCCCGGGCCGCACCTCGGTGTTGAAGTCGATCTGCCAGTCGAAGATCCCGGCGAGGGTCGAGACCATGTCCGCGGGAAGACCGGCGCTCCGTGCGGAGTCCCATAGCGTGCCCTCGACGACCCCCGAGATCCCCACGACCTCGTCCTCGAAGGGCGTGACCTCCTGGCGCGCGGCGAACCCCTGGCCCTCGCGCTCCACCACCAGGTCCCTCTCGGGGTCCAGGGGATAGCGGAGGGCGAGGAGGGTGGACCCCGACGGATCGAACGTGAGCTGGACCTCCCTCCCCATCTTGATCCGCGAGAGATCATGCAGGCGTGCCGCCTCCGCCACGAGGGCGGCGACGTCGGCCCTGGGCACGCCGGCGGTACCGAGGATGGAACCGATGGAGTCGCCCTGCCCCACGGGATGGACCCGGAGCACCGGCCCAGGGGGAGGCTCGGGCGCTCCCTGGGCCTGGGGGGCGACCGCAGCGGGGACGGGCGCCACCTCGCCCTCGCAGCCGGCGAGCGGGGGGCCGGCGACCAGGGCAAGGAGGCCTGCGACGAGTAGGGGTCGAATGATCCTGACCTCCCGGAGGGCGGCATTGTACGTGCCGGGGCCGGCGAGGCCAACAACGCTCGAGGGCGGCGTCTTATTCTCTCCGCCTCCTCCGCGCCCGTCCCACCGCCCCCGCCCTGTGCCCCACGAGGCCGATGGGCGACACTCCCATCCGCTACCATGACCGCCTCCCCGTCCACCGACATCTCCCGCTACGTCGCCGACGACGCCCGCCGGGGCCTGCGGGAAGCCATCGCCGAGGCCGGGGGCAACGAGGTCTTCTTCCTGGGGCGGCTTGGGGAGGACGGCCGGGTCGACGAGGTGCGGGCGCTGTGCCGGGGCAACGCTTCGGCGGTGCCTGCGCTGCTGGACGTGCCCCGCAGCGGCGAGGCGGTCCTCCACAACCACCCCTCGGGCCACCTGGTGCCCAGCGACGCCGACCTGTCCCTGGCCTCGCGCTACGGTCAGGACGGGGTGGCCTTCTTCATCGTCGACAACGACGCCTCCCGGATCTACTGCGTCGTCGAGCCCCAGTCGAAGCGCCTGGTGCCCGTCGATCCCGAGAGGGTCCGAGCCCTCCTCGGGGCCGGCGGCGACCTCTCCCGGGCCCTGGCGGGCTACGAGGCCCGGCCCGCGCAGGTGGCGATGGCCGTGGAGGTCGGGCGCGCCGTCGGCGCCGGGGGCGTCGCGGTGGTGGAGGCGGGCACGGGCACCGGCAAGTCCCTGGCATACCTGGTGCCCGCGGCGGCATGGGCGATCCAGAACCGGCGGCGCGTCGCCGTGGCCACCCGGACCATCAACCTCCAGCAGCAGCTCATGACCCAGGACATCCCCGTCCTGCGCCGGATGCTCCCAGAGGTCGAGGCGGCGCTGGTGAAGGGCAGGGGGAACTACCTGTGCCGGCGGAAGCTCGCCGACCGGGCGCAGGACCTCCAGCTCTTCGAGGGCAAGGACCGGGAGTTCCTGGAGCAGGTGGTGGCCTGGTCCGAGGTCACCCCCGACGGATCCCTGGCGGACCTGCCCTTCGTGCCCGACCGCGAGATGTGGGAGGAGGTGAACTCCTCGTCCGAGGAGACCCTCCGGATCCGCTGCCCCCACTACGAGCGCTGCTTCTACTACCAGTCCAGGCGGCGGGCGGCGGCCTCCCACGTCCTGGTGGTGAACCACGCGCTCCTGCTGGCGGACCTGGCCATCAAGGAGGACTCGGGCGCGGCGGGGGCGGGGGTCCTCCCCCGCTTCGACCTGCTGGTGCTGGACGAGGCGCACCACCTGGAGGACGCCGCCACCTCCCAGGCCGCCGTGAGGGTCCAGCTCGCCACGGTGTTGAGGCCCCTCTCGCGCCTCAAGCCGGCCCGGGAGCGGCGCCCCGGCACCCTGGGGAGGCTTCGGCGGGCCGTGGAGAGTTCCCCCCGGCACGACGATCCCCGCTCCCTCGCGGTCCTGTCCCGGATCGACGAGGCGATGGTGCCCTCGGTGGAGTCCCTCCGCACCCTCCTCCCCATGTGGTTCCAGGACCTGGCCGTGGCCGCGGTGGACGCCGTCGGCAAGGACGAGCTGGACCGCGTCGCCGAGGGCCGCCTGCGCCTCCGGGAGGGTGTGCCTCTCCCCGGCGCGCTGGACCCCGTGCTCCCCGATCGGGTCGCCGAGGGGGCATCCGCCCTGGCGAGCCTGGCCCGGGACGTGGACGTGCTGAGGGAGCTGGTCGCCCAGCTCCCGCAGGAGGTGAGGGAGCGCTGCGCCCAGTCCGGGATGGAGCTCGGGACCGCGTCGAAGCGGCTGCTGGGGCTCGCCCAGGCCATGAAGTCGGTGCTGGACCCGGATCCGAACCGGTGCCGCTGGCTGGAGATCGACCGCCCGAGGCCCCGGATCGGCGAGGCCCCGCCCCCGGGGGTGTTCCAGGTCCGCCTGTGCTCCAGCCCCATCGACGTCTCCCCCATGATCCGGGAGAGGCTGGTGACCCCGATGAAGGCCACGGTGATGACCTCCGCCACCCTCACCGTGGACCGGAGCTTCCGACACTTCAGGGAACGGGTCGGGCTTGGGGCCCACGCCCCGGAGGCGGAACGGGTCTCGGAGTCACGCTACGACAGCCCCTTCGACTACGGACGCCAGGTCCTGCTGGGGGTGCCGAGAGACGTGCCGGAGCCCGGCCGGCCGGGGTACCCCGACGCGGTGACCGACCTCGTCGTGCGCGCCGTCCAGGCCAGCGCCGGCCGCGCCTTCGTTCTCTTCACCGCCTACGGGATGCTGCGCCGGGTGGCCCGGGCCGCCGAGGCGCGCCTCGGACCTTCCTTCCGGATCCTGTGCCAGGGCGAGATGGACAGGGGCCGCCTGCTGGACGCCTTCCGGGCCGGGGGCCGGTCGGTGCTCTTCGGGACCGACTCGTTCTGGGAGGGGGTCGACGTGCGGGGCGACGCCCTGTCCCTGGTGGTCCTCACCCGACTGCCCTTCCGGGTGCCCTCCGAGCCCGTGCAGCAGGCCCGGGCCGAGGCCATCGAGTCCGCTGGGGGAGACGCCTTCCGGGACTACGCCGTCCCCCAGGCGGTGATCAAGCTCAAGCAGGGCTTCGGCCGCCTGATCCGCTCCCGCACCGACCGCGGGGTTGTGCTGATCCTGGATCCACGAGTGATCACGCGCTCTTACGGCCAGGCATTCCTTCGCTCCCTCCCGGACGCGAGGCCCCTGGTGGCGCCCGGGGACGACGTCGTCGCCGCCGTGGCCCGCTTCCTCTCGTCGCCCGGGGGCGGGGCCGGTGACCGGGGCTGAGCCGTTCCCCCCTCGCCCCGGTTCGCCCTCCCGGGCGCCAGCGGGTATCCTGCCCCGCCGGACCCCCCCGATGACTCCCTCCCGTCCTCACCTCCGCCTCCGTCCCGCCCCCGCGTTGGCGGCCCTCCTCGCCGCCGCATCGGCCGCCTGCGCCCCGGACCCCCTGCCGGCCCCGCCGAGCCTCTACGAGCCGCCCCCCCTCGGCTCCCTCCCGCCCCTCCCCGCCCTGGCGGAGGACCCCGGTCCCATGCGCCGGGTCGCGCGCCTGCTGGACGCCCTGCCCGGCGCGGAAGTGTCCTCGCCGGCCCTCGGCCGCCCCGCGGCCACCCGCCCCTGGGAGGACGTGGTGCCCGGGAAGCTCCTGGCCCGGCCCCGCAACTGGCTGGCCCTGGGAGATCTCCCCCCGTCCCGGGACGGCGGCGCGCTCCGGGTCGCCGACAACGCCTTCCTGGCCCTCCCCGCGATCCCCCTCGCCCGGTACCGCCTCAGCGGAAGGGTCCACCCCGGCGCGGGGGTCTCCGACGCCCTGGGCGACGAGGTCTCCGCCGTGCCCCTGGTCTGGGAGCTGGACTCCCCCTGGGACGCGGCGGCGGGGGGTGCCGACCACTTCGCGCGGACCTTCCTGGAGCTCCGACGCCCACGGATCGGTCCCCCGGACGAGGGGGGCTTCCGGAGCTTCGTCGCGGAGTGGACGGCCCTCAAGGCGTCCCGCCAGCTCGTGCTGGGCCTCGTGGCCGACGCCGAACTCCGGGAGCAGCGGGGGTTCTGGCCCCGGGGGCGTCCCCAGGGATCGGCGGAGGGCAGGCCATCCTTCGCCGACCTGAAGCTGGAGGTCGTGGCGGGGTCCGAAGGCGCGGATCCGAGCGAGATCAAGGAGATCGGTGGTTCGGTGCCGTCGGTGGACCACCCGCTGGCTGCCCGGATCGGCATCGGCAGGGACGAGAGGGACTCCCTGCTCCTGCCCTCACCGGGGCGGGCCACCTTCGAGATGGACATCCCCCAGGGGGCGGTCCTCGACGTCGCCACCGGCGTGGCCCGGAGCCTCTCCCCCGATCCCTTTGCGCGGGTGACCTTCCGGGTCGTCCTGGAGGCCGCGGATCGCCCCCGGACCACGGCCCTCGAGGTGCGCCCCGATCCCGCCGCGGACGGCGCCCGCTGGACTCCCCACCGGATCGACCTGTCCGCCTGGGGCGGAGCCCGCGTCCGCCTGAGCCTGGAGACGGAAGGGCAGGGGGGCCTCGCCTGGGCGGCGTTCGCGAGCCCCGAGATCTGGGCCCCCGCGCCACCGGAGGCCGGCGCTCCCCCCGTCTTCCTGCTCGTGTCCGTCGACACCCTGCGGGCAGACCGCCTGTCGGCGTACGGCTACCCGCACCCGACCTCACCCGCCCTCGACCGGCTCGCCGAGGACGGCACCCTCTTCCTGGAGCACGTCACCGCCGCCAACTGGACCCTCCCCACCCACGCCTCCATGCTCACCGGCCTCAGTCCCTCGGGCCACCGCGCCGGGACGTGGAGCGCCTCGGTCCACGAGCAGGTCCACGCCGCCATCCCCGACGGGCTGCCGACCCTGGCCGATCCCTTCCGGGACGCCGGGTTCCGGACCGCCGCGGTGGTCTCGGCCCCCTTCCTCTTCCCCGCCTTCGGCTACGGCCGCGGCTTCGACTCCTACGACTCCTCGGCGGTCCACTCCGCCCACCACGTCGCCGCCCACGAGGACGTCACCGCCGCCGACGTCGCCGCCCGGACCCTCAGGGCGCTGGAGGAGGGCCGGCACCGCCCCCTCTTCCTCTTCGTCCACCACTGGGACGTCCACTTCGAGTTCCTGCCCCCCGAGAAGGCGCTCCGGGCCGCCCGGCCCGACTTCACCGGGCCGATGCCCGACTACCAGGAGCTATACCGGGGCAAGGGGCCGCTGTCCGAGGCCCTGGACCGGGCCGAGGAGGCGGTGCGGAAGCGCCGCGGCGTGACCGCCTGGCAGGCGGCGCGGGACGCCTTCACGGCGGACGACCGGGCGTGGGCCGACCGGGAGCTCCTGTCCGCGCTCTACGACGGCGAGGTGCGCTCCGTCGACGACGCCCTCTCCCAGGTCTTCGACCTCCTGCGCCGCCAGGGCCGATACGACGCCGCCACCATCGCCGTCACCGGGGACCACGGCGAGGAGCTCCACGAGCGGGGACGCCTCGGGCACGGAGGGCCCCTGCTCTACCCCGAGGTCCACGGATCGCCACTGATCCTCAAGCCCGCAGGGGGCGGCCGCGGCCTGCGGATCTCCGGCGCCACCACCACCATCGACGTCGCGCCCACCCTGCTGGACCTCGCCGGCCTGCCGCGCCCCAGAGAGTTCCAGGGGCGGTCCCTGGCCGCCGCCGTCCGGGGGGGAGCGCCGCCGCCGGGGGCGGTCCTGTGCGAGGACGGCGCCCACACGGGGCTGATGGTGCGGGACGGGGAGTGGGGCCTGGTGGCGGTGGGGAGCACCCAGGAGCTCTACAACCGGCAAGACGATCCCGCCTTCAGCCGCGACCTCGCCCCCGCGTACCCCGACAAGGTCGCGTCCCTGCGGCGTGCCGCGGCGGACCTGCTGGTCCGGGACGCCTGGGGCGGCGTCGTCGTCCTGACCGGGGCGGGAAGTCCGGGGATCCGTTGGGAGATCGAGGCGACCGGACTGCCCGAGGAGGCCCGGGTGTGGGGGTGGTCGTCGGGGGACGGGCGCCCCCTGCGGTTCGGCCGGGGGCGGGAGCGGCTCGGGGTGACCCTCGCCGCCGGGGAGGCCGCGGTGGTGGTGTTCGAAGCCGGCCTTCCCGCACCCTCCTCCCTGCGGATCTCCGCGGATGGCAGCGATCTGCCGGTGGGGGAGTGGCTCGTCCCCCAGCACGACGAGGCCCGCTCCCGCGCCCACGGGACCGCGCAGGCGTTCCAGCGGGGCCCCCGGGGCGACAACCGGCCGGCCGAGACCGCCGGGGCCACCCGGGACCAGCTCCGCGCCCTCGGTTACGTGCAGTGAGCTCCGCCCGGGGACCGTCCGGCCCGCCCCCCGCGCCTCCCGGTGGCGGGCGAGCCACGGCCCTGCGGCTCCCCCGCGGCTGGAACGGGAGGATCTCCGCGGCTATCATTGCACTGGCGTGAACACCGGTTGCGCCCCCGGGAGGAGGCCGCCCCCATGAGCCATCCGTGCGCCGACCCCCCCCTCCGCCGACGCGGACGGGGCCCCTCCGCCCTCGCGTCCCTCGCGGCCCTGGCCTTCGCGGCCTCCTGCGAGGGCACGATCCAGACCCACGATGGCCAGCCGGAGTGGGCCGAGCAGTTCGCCGTGGGGGCGACGGCCACCAGCTTCGACCTTTCGCTGCGTCCCGAGGACACCCTGCCGGGTCCCCCCGCCCAGGGGGACGAAGTCTGCGGCACCGACCAGGACGAGGCGTGGCGCGCGGAGTTCGCGGACCACCCCGAGGGCGACGGCCTGGTGACCCTCACCCTCGAGTACGCCGCGGAGTACCTGGTCCGGAAGATCCGGGTCTACGAGGGGGCCAACCCCGGCGCCGTGGTGCAGATCCGCCTCTACGAGGAGGGCGATCCCAACCAGCCCCTCATCATCGCGGTGGAGGACCCCACCTCGGCCTGCCCGGGGGTGCTGGAGATCGAGCTGGACGAGGCGGAGCAGATCCCCTCCAGCCGCCTGGCCGTGGTGATCGACACCACCGTCCACCCCGGCGCCTTCGAGGAGATCGACACGGTCACCCTCTGGGACTACGAGGTGCGCCAATGACCCCCGCCACCCGGCTCGCGGCCGCGGCCGCGCTCTCCGCCCTCGCCGTCGCCTCCGCCTGCGACAGCTCCATCAGCGACACCAGCATCGGCGCCCTGGAGCCCGACATCGTCGTGGATCCCCAAGTCCTCGAGTACGGCTGGGTGGAGGAGGGCCAGGAGAAGGTCGAGACCCTGGTGGTGACCAACGCCGGCCAGGGGAGCCTGCGCCTGGAGGGCCTGAGCTTCGAAGCCGACGCCGCCGAGTTCTACGCCCTGGAGGGGATCTCCACCGAGGACCTGCCCCTGGTGATCTCCGCGGAAGACTCCGTGCTGGAGATCCCCATCTCCTTCGCCCCCGACCGCGGACAGTACGGGCCGGCGACCCTGCTCGTGGAGTCCGACGACCCGGACACCCCCGCCATCGAGGTGACGCTGAAGGGCAACACCGGGATCCCCTACGCTTCCATCGTGGCCGAGAGCGCGGGCACGGTGGCCCATAGCTGGTACATCGCAGGGGACCACGGCAAGACCGGTATGGACGCGGACCTGGGCGACGCCCGGGACCTGGACTGGGATGGCGGCGCCAGCGGCAAGTTCAACCTCGACCCCCACCTCGACCTGGCCCTCTCCTTCCCCCCCGCCGCCCCGGGCGCGCCCCGCACCTACACGCTGTACACGCGCACCAACGCGGGCTCCTACCTGTCGGAGGAGTGGGATCCCGGCGAGGACGTGCGCCTCCGGTTCTCGGCGGACCTCGACGGGGACGGCCTGCTGGACCTGGTGGGATCCGATCCCGACCCCGCCTACGAGGGGGGCGCCAACCCGGGGACCCGGATCTGGTGGATGAAGGGGACCAGCGCCCAGACGGACACCTACGTCCGCTTCGCTCCCGCCGAGCACTTCGGCGACATCGCGGACCTCGCCTCGCCCGGGGCGCGGGTGATCTGGCCGACCTCGGCGAGGGATACGGATCCCCCGAGTGCGTCGGACGGGGCGCGCTCGCCGGACCTCCTGTTCGGAGTGATCCGGTCGGGGGCCGGCGAGACCGAGCTGTGGTGGCTGCGGAACGACGGGGCGGGGGGCCTGGTGGAGCCGGTGCAGGTGGGCGTGCTCCCGGGGGTGGCGACCTTCGTGGAGGGGGTCGACTTCCTGCCGGGGGCGGAGATCGACCTGATGTGGTCGACGGCGGGCGATCCCGGCGAGGTCCTCGTCGCGCCGGGCAACGGCGACGGCACCTTCGACCTCTCCGCCGCCGCGACCGTGGCCGACCTGGACGAGGAGGCCGAGGGACCCGAGTCCGGCTGGCCGGACCTCCTGGGGACCGGGGCCACCCGCTTCGGGGACGAGAACTCCCTGGAGACCCTGGCGGTGGCCATCCCCCTCGCCACGGGCAGCTACGGGCTGATCACCCTCGTCACCGACAACGCCGGTGGCGGCGAGATCTGGCCCATCGGCGACTCCCTCCCCGGCGGGCGCATCGTCGTCCCCGACGACCACCCCCGCCCCTGAGGGGCGACGCTCCGCTAGCTGCCAGCCCCGACGGCGCCCGCGTCCCTGAGGACGACCTGGACGAACCGTTCGTAGCGGCCCCGCTCCGCGGGCCCACCGAAGGCGAGGATCTGGACGCCGAACCCGCGGGGTAGGCCCAGGTCGGGCCGCTGGGACCCCCACCACTTGACCTGCCCCGACAGCCGCAGGGGAGCCATCTCCCCGTCCACTTCGAGCCCAGGGACCTCCACGTAGACGACGGAGCCCACGAGGGGCAGGGCCTCGGCTTCGACGTAGAGCCCTCCGGCGGACAGGTTGTTGATGGCCCCGCGGTGCCGATGGTCCGGCCGTCCCTTCTCGTGGAATTGAGCGGCGACCTTGCGGAAGACCCGCAGCGTCCGCTCCCGCCGCGGCGGCTGGGGCGGGATCGAGTCCCCGGGCCTCGGCGGCGCCCCGGTGCGCGCCGCCTCCGGCCTCGTCGTGGCCGCCGCCACCCGGGGCGGAGCGTCCCCCGCCGGCCGCGCCTCGGCGAGGAGCCCCCGGAACCGCACCGCGAAGCCCGGCTGCCTCTCCCCCGGATCCCCCGGGCGGACGACCCGCACCACCCGCCCCGTCAGGCGGACCTCGATCCGGTCCGAGGGCCGACGCAGGACCAGGGCGACGAGGGAGCCGAGGGGCACGGCGATGGCGCTGGCCACGAACCCGCCCGACTCGCTCAGGTTGACGACCAGGCCGTCGAGGCGTACCTCCCCGGCCTCGACGCGCACCTTCAGGAGGCACGCGTGGCGGGGATACCCCCGCCGGTCCTGTGTGTCCATCTTCTCCGGCGCTCCGCCGCGCCCCGCCGCACCCCGCCGCTCCGCTGGGGGATCGCTCCGCCCCACCGCTCTCCGCCCATCCTGCCGCAGCGGTGGGGACGACGGAAGCCCCACCCGTGGGATCGGCGCAAGGTCAGGGGATCCCGGCGATCTTGTGGACCTGGAGGCTCAGGCGCCAGCGGGGATGGGTGCGGCAGTACGCGATGGCCGCGGCGAGGTTCGCCCCGGCGTCGTCGCCGTCCCGAGGCTGGAGGAACCGGTGGGCGAAGTCCAGGTGCTCGACGCTCTCGGGGGTCACCTCCTGGGGGTGTACCAGCTTCAGCTCGTGCCCCGAGGTGACGACGAGGGTGGCCCCGGGTTTGGGGCTGACGCACACCCAGTCGACCCCCGCGGGCACCGGGAGCGTACCGTTGGTCTCCACCGCGACCTCGAAGCCGTCCCGGTGGCAGGCATCGATCAGGGCGGTGTCGAGCTGGAGCAGGGGCTCGCCGCCGGTGAAGACCACGTATCGGCCCGGCGCCTCTCCGGCGACCCGCCGCCACTGGGCCCCGATGGCGGCGGCCAGCGCGCCGGCGTCGGGAAAGCGCCCGCCTCCGGCGCCGTCGGTGCCGACGAAGTCGGTGTCGCAGAACCAGCACGCCGCGGTGGAGCGGTCCTCCGGCCGCCCGTTCCACAGGTTGCATCCCGAGAAGCGGCAGAAGACCGAGGCCCGCCCCGAGCGGGCCCCCTCGCCCTGGAGGGTGTAGAAGAGTTCCTTGACGGAGTAGGCCATGGTCCCGACCCCCGGGAGCGCGGGACGAAGCCCCGCCCGGAAAAAAAATGAGGACCCGAGCGCCGCCTAGGCTATATCCTCTCGGACGTCACGGACAGCGAGCAGGGCCGACCTCGGGCCCGGCGGGCCGACGAAGGCCGCGCGACCCCCAGGATTCGAGGCCCGCGAGAGGGCCGGGAGCGTGTGGATGTCGGTCTGCGATTCTTGGCCCTCGGGCCTCGGACGGAGATGTGTGGCGGGCGTGGCGGCGGGCGGTCTCCTGCTGGCGGGGGGGGGCGTGGCCTTCGCGGACGCAGACGCCGACGGCGACGAGCCGTACTCGGCGGGTGGCTCGGACTGCGACGATCGCGATCCCCTCCTCAACGGCCGGGACGTCGACGGGGACGGCTTCAGCTCCTGCGAAGGGGACTGCGCGGACTCCGACGGCGCGACCTTCCCCGACCGCCCCGCCTCGTCGGGGTTCAACCGGGTGTGCACGCCGCTCATCAGCCAGGGAGCGGCGGGGAGCTGGAACGAGCGCCAGGTGGTCCAGCCCTCGGTGCTGTGGGACGGAACGCGCTACCGCATGTACTACCGGGGGCACTACTCCGCCAGCAGCACGGCCTTCGGCGTGGCGACGTCCATCAACGGGCGGTCCTGGGCGAACTCGCCCCTGAACCCTGTGTTCACAAAGGGGGCGACCGGGACCTGGGACTCCTTCGGGATCGCCGGCCCGTGGGTGGTGCACGACCCGGACGACCCTTCCGCCCCATGGAAGCTCTACTACCACGCCAAGGACCAGGTGGCGGGGACCCGAGCCATCGGCCTGGCGACGTCGAGCAACGGGTACAACTGGACGCGCTACGGCACGGGTCCCGTGCTCGACCACGGCGCCGGGGCGGACTACGACGCCAAGAGCGCCCACGCGCCGGCCGTCTTCGTGGTGGACGGCGTGTACCACATGTACTACAGCGCCAAGGACGCCACGAGCATCTACACCATCGCCCACGCCACCTCTCTCGATGGCGGCTACACCTGGAGCAAGGACGCGGACCCCGTCCTGTACGCCAACCCGGGCAAGTGGGACAGCCAGCGCGTGAGCCACGTGTGGGCCCAGCCCCTCGGCGAGGGCGTGCAGTTCCTCTACTCGGGGGCCAACAACACGGACTTCCTCGCCATCGGCGGCGGGATGGGGGAGGCCACGGACGATCCCTGGTCCCGGGACAGCGACGATCCCTACCTCTGGGACGGTCCGCCGGGTGCCTTCGACGACGCCGCCGTCTACGGCGGGCAGATCGAGCTCTTCTCGTCCGGGGAGTGGATGTTCTACGGCGGCCTGGACGCGCCGGGGGACACCGCGAACGGCAAGATCGGCCGGGCGGTGAACTGGTTCCCCTCCCTCTCGGTGGACGCCGTGGGGGCGGTGACCTACGGGCGGCAGGTGGCCATCACGGGCCGGGTCCAGGACACCGCGCCGGAGACCGCCGACGTCTACGTCCTCGATCATCGCCGCCGAGTCCTCGGCTGGGCCGCCCCGGACGAGGACGGCTGGTTCGAGGTCGTCGTCGACGACTGGCATGGCTACAAGATGTGGTCCGTCGAGGTGTTCGACGCCGGCGGACTCTCCGCCCGCCGGGACATCAGCCTGACCCTCTCCCCCTGATCCCACGCCTTCCCGCGAGGATCCGCTCCTCCCCGGGAATCCCCTCCAGCACGCCATCGGCCCCAGACATCCCTGACGAGGCGGCCTTCCCGGCCTCGGTGGGACCGCTCTTCGTCCCGTGCTCCCGCCCGCGGGCGGATGGGGTCGGGGGCTGGCTACGGCTCGCCTGATTCGCCGAGCGGAGGCTCGGGCGCGTGCACGTCCACGGACGCGGGCACGGATCCATCATTGCCCATCCGTTTGCCGCCCAGAGCCCCAGGTCTCCCCGCTCTTCCCTCTGTGTTCTCTGTGGGCCCCGGACGGGCCGCTCTGTGCCTCTGTGGGCGCGCCAAGGACGGCGAGCCATTTACGACCGCTGGCAGTCATCTCGAACCGCGCTGGGTGGCAGCCGGACAGGCATGGAAGAGACCAGGAGGAAAATCAGGCCGGAGCGCGCCGGAGTTGGGAGGGGGAGGGGGAGGGGCCTTCTTTTATTGTTACCCCGGCGCGCACCGACCTGAAGCTTGCAGCGACTCCGCCGGAGGGCCCCAAGGAGCCCTGGGGAGTCGCGGACGACTGTGGGAAGAGACGGAACGCGGCGGTTTGGGAGGGGGAGGGGGAGGGGCCTTCTTTTTTGTTTTTCCCGCCGCGTTCCGTCACTGATACCTATCGGAACGGCCGCCGGGAACTGAAGCCCGCGGGACTCCCCTCAACCCCTTCCGGGACCGGGGCGGGCGAAGCCCACCGGCCGGCTGGGGCCGGCGGTCTCGCGGTGGGCCACGGACACGATCCCGTTCTCCTCGTCCAGGAGCACGACCCGGGGGACGTGACGCCTCGCCTCCTCCTCCTCCATGTCCGCGAAGGTGGCGACGATCACCCGGTCTCCCGGGCGGACGTGATGGGCGGCAGCGCCGTTGATGCAGACGGTGCGGCTGCCCCTCTCCCCCTTCAGGGCGTAGGTCGCCAGGCGCGCACCGTTGGTCACGTCCCAGATCTCGACCCTCTCGTGCTCCAGGATGTCGGCGGCCTCCATGAGGTCGACGTCGATGGTGACCGATCCCTCGTACTCGAGGTCCGCCGCCGTCACCGTGGCCCGGTGCAGCTTGCTTTTGAACATGCTCAGGCGCATGGGGGCTCCGCGGGGAAGGATAGAGGGCGCGGGGCGGGCGGGCAACAGCGGGGGCGGGGAAGGGGGGTCCGGCTGCCGGCCGGGGGGGCTCGGCTCAGGGGGCGAGGCCGTCGCAGTCTTCGTCGACGGCGTTCCCCGCCGCCTCGGTGGCGCCAGGGTTGATGGAGGGATCGGCGTCGTTGCAGTCGCCGCCGTCCTCGGTCCAGCCGTCGCCGTCGTCGTCGTAGGCCGAGGTTCCCTCGTCCACCGTGCCGTCACAGTCGTTGTCGCGCCCGTCCGGCAACTCTGCGCCGCCCGGGGACATGTCCGGTAGGGAGTCGTTGCAGTCGCCGTCCGACTCCGAGAAGCCGTCGCCGTCGTCGTCGAAGCCCGGTGTGCCCTCGTCGACGCTGCCGTCGCAGTCGTTGTCGACGCCGTCCTCCACCTCGATCCCGCCGGGCCGGGCGCTGGGGTCGGCGTCGTCGCAGTCCCCCGCGTCCACCGCCCAGCCGTCGCCGTCGCCGTCGACGCCGGAGTCGATGACCCCGTCGCAGTCGGCGTCGGCGCCGTGGATCGGAGGCGCGCCGGGGTAGACCGCGGGATCGGCGTCGTTGCAGTCGCCGTCCAGCTCCGAGTAGCCGTCGCCGTCGTCGTCACTGGCGAGGGGATCCTCGTCCACCAGCCCGTCGCAGTCGTTGTCCAGCCCGTCGGGGACCTCGTCGGCTCCGGGGTGGACCGCGCCGTTCCCCTCCATGCAGTCGCCGCCGGCCTCGGTGTAGCCGTCCCCGTCGGTGTCCCCCGGCCCCGTGCCCTCGTCCACCAGCCCGTCGCAGTCGTCATCCACGCCGTTCTGGACCTCGGGGAAGCCCGGACCGATGGCCGGATCGCCGTCGTGGCAGTCGCCGCCCAGTTCCGAGTGTCCGTCCCCGTCGTCGTCGAAGCACTCCGTCCCGTCATCCACGAGGCCGTCGCAGTCCTGGTCCACGCCGTCGCAGGCCTCGATGGCGCCGGGCCGGACCTCCGGGTCGGAATCATCGCAGTCCCCCGCGCAGGCCACGAAGCCGTCCCCGTCCCCATCGAAGGAGGGGTCGATGCCGGCGGCGCAGTCATTGGCGGCCATGGGGAGCCACACCTCGGGCTGGTCGGGGTCCGTGTGGCGGATCACCAGGGTGGCGTGGGCCGCATCGGGAGCGGCGGCGTCGTAGCGGAGCGTCAGCAGCATCTGGCCGCCCGCGGGCAGGGTGGCGGGGAAGGCGGCGTCGACCTCGGCGGTGAACCCCCCATCCCCCTGGACCTCCAGCCCCACCAGGGTGACCTCCACGCCGGAGGCGTTCAGGGCGGTCGCCGTGCGGAGTTGGGCGGTGCCCTCGGGGACCTCGCCAAAGTCCACGGACTCCGGGACGATCCGGATGTCGGGGCGGTGCCCGCGACCCCGGAGCTCGACCTCCACCGCGAAGGTGTCCCTCTCCCCCTGGAACTGCACCACCAAGGTGGCCTGGTGATCCCCCTCGTCCGGAGGGGAGTACCGCACGACGAAGGGAGCGCCCGCGCCGGGCCGGACCTCCCCCAGGGTCTCCTCGACGACCACGAAGCGGGTGTTGGGATCGTCGATCACGGCGCTGGTGATGAACGCGACGCCGGTGCCGACGTTGTCGATGGAGACCTCCCGATCCCGGGCGGTCCCGGTGGCCAGGTCCCCGAAGTCCAGCAGATCGGGGTTGGGTTCCATCGAGGCGGGGATGGCCTCGATGAGGGTGTCGGTGCATCCCGCGCCGGCGACCGCGAAGGCCGCGGTGGCGAGGGCCGCCGCGAGGCGGGGGGACAGGGCCCTCCGCCTCCGGAGGAGGCCGAGGGCGGGGAGGAACAGGGCGGTGGCCGCGCCCGCGCCCGGCGCGGCCTCGGCGGTGGAGCAGTTGCAGCCGCCGTCGTAGCCGGTCCCCTCCTCCTCGGTCCCGTCGTCGCAACCCTCGTCCAACTCCCCGTCGCAGTCGTTGTCGATCCCGTCGCAGAGTTCCTCCGCCTCGGGCCCGACCCATCCGTTGGCGTCGTCGCAGTCGCCGCCGTTCTCGGAGGCGCCGTCGCCGTCGTCGTCGAACGCGTCGGTCCCCTCGTCCACCAGCCCGTCGCAGTCGTTGTCGGCCCCGTCCTCGACCTCCTCGGCCCCCGGCCAGACGGAGGGATCGGCGTCGTCGCAGTCGCCGGCGACCTCGGTGAACCCGTCTCCGTCATCGTCGGTGGCGTCGGTCCCCTCGTCCACCAGCCCGTCGCAGTCGTCATCGACGCCGTTGGCGGCCTCGTCGGCGCCGGGGCCGATCCCGGCATCGGTGTCCACGCAGTCGCCCTGCTCCTCGGAGTACCCGTCCCCGTCGTCGTCGCTGCACTCGGTCCCCTCGTCCAGGACCTCGTCGCAGTCCTGGTCGAGGCCGTCGCAGACCTCGGAGGCGCCGGGGTGGACCGCGGGATCGGCGTCGTCGCAGTCGCCCCCCGCGGCGGTCCAGCCGTCGGCGTCCCCGTCGTGGGGAACGGTCTCGCCGTCGATCAGGCCGTCGCAGTCGTCATCGAACCCGTTGTCCACCTCGGGCATGCCGGGAGAGACGTCGGGGTCGCCGTCGTTGCAGTCGCCGTCCAGCTCGGAGTACCCGTCGCCGTCGTCGTCGAAGCACTCGGTCCCCTCGTCGGTCACGCCGTCGCAGTCCTGGTCCAGACCGTCGCAGGTCTCGATGGCCCCCGGGAAGGTGGAGGGATCGGCGTCATCGCAGTCGCCGCCCACCTCGGTGAACCCGTCGCCGTCGTCGTCGGAGCAGCCCGTCCCCTCGTCCACCACGCCGTCGCAGTCCTCGTCGACGCCGTCGCAGGTCTCGGCGGCGCCGGGGTGGACCGTGGGATCGCCGTCGTGGCAGTCGCCGCCGTCCTCGCTGGAACCGTCGCCGTCGTCGTCGGAGCAGCTCGTCCCCTCGTCGGCGTCGCCGTCACAGTCCTGGTCCACGGCGTCGCAGACCTCGGGCTCGCCGGGGCGGACACCGGGATCGGTGTCGTCGCAGTCGCCCCCGTCCTCCGACAGGCCGTCCCCGTCGTCGTCGAAGCACTCGGTCCCCTCGTCCACGGGGCCGTCGCAGTCGTTGTCCCGGCCGTCGCACACCTCGGTCCCGCCGGGGCGCATGGTGGCGTCGCCGTCGTCGCAGTCCCCCTCGCAGGCGAGGACCCCGTCGGCGTCGGCGTCGGTCTCGTCGGGCTCGGGGGCGCCGTCGCAGTCGTCGTCGACGCCGTTGCACAGCTCCGGAGCGCCGGGGTGGACCGCGGGATCGCCGTCGTCGCAGTCCCCCTCGCAGGGGGTCAGGCCGTCGCCGTCCAGGTCCCCGACGTCGTCCACCAGGCCGTCGCAGTCGTCGTCGATGCCGTTGCACAGCTCCGGCGCGCCGGGATGGACCGTGGGGGCACCGTCGTCGCAGTCCCCCTCGCAGGCGGCGAAGCCGTCGCCGTCGGCGTCCGCTTCGTCCTCGCCGGGGGCGCCGTCGCAGTCGTCGTCCAGCCCGTTGCACAGCTCGGGGGCGCCCGGGTAAACGGTGGGATCGGTGTCGTCGCAGTCGCCGCCGCAGTCGGTCACCCCGTCCCCGTCGGCGTCCCCGCCGGGCACGTCGTCCACGACTCCGTCGCAGTCGTCGTCGACGCCGTTGCAGACCTCTGGCGCCCCGGGGTAGATGGCGGGATCGTCGTCGTCGCAGTCCCCCTCGCACTCCCGGAACCCGTCCCCGTCGCCGTCGGGCTCGTCCGCCACGACGCCGTCGCAGTCCTGGTCGATGGCGTCGCACAGGTCCAGGGCCCCGGGGTGGATCGTGGGATCGGCGTCGTTGCAGTCGCCGTTGCACGCGATCCATCCGTCGCCGTCGTGGTCGACCTGGTAGGTGACGTTGATGGCGTCGTTGGCGACGTCGATCCCGTCGGTCTGGCCCCGGGCGGTGATGATCCAGGTGCCCTCGCCCGCCAGGGAGACCGTGCCAGACCAGGAGTTCACCACCACGGGGACGGTGTCCTCCAGGGCGTAGTTCGCCTCGATCAGCACCTCCTCCACGCCGCTGGCCACGCCCGCCACCGTGAACGTGGGCGTGTCGAGGCACGCGTCGTTCGGAGGCTCGGTGATGGTGAGGGAGGCGGGGGTGCCGTCCACGGCGTGGAGGTAGCCGTCGTCGCTGGCGACCAGCAGCTCCATCTCCCCGTCGCTGTCCACGTCCGCCGGGTGGATCGACCAGATCCGGGTGCCGATGAACAGGCTCCAGAGCAGGGTGGGGGTGGAGCCGACCTCGTCCTCGGCGACGTCCACCGCATAGAGGTACCCCTCGTCGACGCCGACGATGGCCTCCTCGAACCCGTCCCCGTCGACGTCGATGGAGGCGACCGCCTTGCCCGAGCGGGCGCCGGGCTGCTGCTCGGTCCACAGGTCACCGTCGGTGAGCCACACCGGGAAGCCCGGCAGGGGGGCGCCGTCGGTCCCGTCGTAGACCCACAGGCCGCCGCGGCTGTCGGCGAAGAGGACGTCGTCCCCCGGATCCCCCCCCGCCTCGATGGCGGCGAAGGCGGAGTACGAGTCGCTGGCGAGGTCGATGCTGGTGGAGTCGTCCCACGCCTCCGCAAGGCCCGGGACGACGTCGTAGGAGGTGAAGCGGGCCGCCACCGACGCGAGGTCCGACGCCAGCATCATCTCCTTGCGGCCGTCCCCGTCGAGGTCCGCGTAGAAGGACTCGCTGGTGTACACCTCCGGCCTGCCGGGATCGGCGATGGGAGTGGTGGTGGGGGGCGCGAAGAGGACGACCGCGGAGCTGGACGTCAGCACGATGTCCTCCCGCCCGTCGCTGGTGCCGATCACCCCCCCCGAGGTGGCGACGTCGGCGATCCCCAGCACGGCCCCCTCCAGCATCAGCGACTGCCGGTCCTCGGGCAGGGTGTCGCTGGTCCAGTCCCGGGATCCCGTGACGCCGTCGAAGGCCAGGACCACCAGGTTCCGGGTGCTGCGGGAGCGGTTGGCCACCACGATGACCTCCCGGGCGGCGTCACCGTCGACCTGCGCCTGGGTGGTGGAGGCGGCGGACGAGACCGTGAACCCCTCCAGGCTCGCGTCGGTGGAGGAGTCGAAGGTCCACCTCACCTCGTACTCGTGCCCATCTCCGTCGATGTCGCCGATGTCGAGGGTGACGGCCTCCAGGGTGAAAGAGTGGGTCACGTCGTCGTTGACGTAGTGGACCAGCTCCTTCACGCCGTCGCCGTCGAGGTCGGCGGCGAAGGCGACCGTGCCATCGAACACGTGGTCGGCCGCCTCTCCGCTCGCGGGATCGGTGTAGAGGGATCCGCCGGCGACGGGGTACGCGGGGTCGGTGGAGCGCGGCGCGACGGCGATGTTCCCGATCTTGCCCTGGAGGGGGAGCGTCGCCACCGAGGGACCGATCTGCGTGAGGGTGTTGTCCAGCATGGCCAGGCAGGTGTTCCCCTCCACCAGGATCCGCATCGACGATCCGGAGCCGACGACCTCCCCCACGCGGTTGCAGCTCCCCACGACCCGGCTCCGTTCGACGGCGACGTTGCCCAGGGTGTCCACGTCCAGGGCGTAGACGGTGGTGTTGTTCCGGATGGCGAGCAGCTCGGGGTCGCCGTCCCCCTCCAGGTCCGCCAGGGGGGCGGCCTTCGACGCGCCCAGCACCTGGGAGCGATGGCTCTTGGGCTTGACCTCGAAGGCGTCGGCGGCCACACCGGAGTAGGACCACTTCAGCGTCGTGGAGCAGGTGAACGCGCCGCAGCTCAGCTCGTAGCCGGCCACCTCCGTGAGGAGGGAGCCCCCCGAGGCCGGTCTCACGATCAGCTCCGGGCGACCGTTGCCGTCCAGGTCGGCGGACCCCAGCGCGACGGCGTCCAGGACCGCCGCCATCAGGGTTCCCGTCGCCGCGTCGAACACGCCCACGGCCCAGGCGTCGGGGTGGTGGATCCCGTCGTCGGCGGGGTTGCCGTAGTGGTCGATCTCGTCGGAGCGGTCGTCCCAGAAGGTGACCACCGCGTCCAGCACGCCGTCCCCGTCCAGGTCCTGGGGATCCCCGGGCATGACCTCGGCGGTGGTGGAGAAGGTCGCCTCGTCCGAGAGGCCGTAGTCGTACTGCCATAGCAGCAGGTCCGTGGCGTCGGGGATCCCCGAGATCAGGCCCTCGACGAAGTCCAGTACCCCGAGGGTGACGTTCTCGTGCTCGTCACCCCCGGCGTAGAGCAGCTCGTCGACGGAGTCCCCGTCCCAGTCCGCGGCGACGGTGGAGCCGTAGTTCACGCCCCGCGTGACCGCCTGGTACTCGGCGACGAGGCAGGTGCAGACCTCGAAGAGGTCGTCGCAGACGGCTCCGGCGTCGGCCGGGGTACACCACCGGAAGTGGTCGAAGCCGTCGAACTGGGGGAGCACGAACCCGTCGTCCCTCCCCGTACCGGAGAAGTCCCCCGCCGTGATCTGGTTGCCGTTGTCGTACCGGGTGACCTCGTCCTCGACGACGTGGGGGTTGGTGAAGTTCCCCGGCCCCGTGAACTTCACGAGGGACAGGGTCTTCAGTCCGGAGTATCGCAAGCCGTACAGCAACTCGTCGGCGCCGTCCCCGTCGAAGTCGCCGACGATGGTCTCGTCGGCCGAGACGCCCGCCGCGTGGGGATAGTCGGCGGCGGACCAGAGGATGGCGCCCGTGCGGGCGTCCACGACGTAGATCCCGCCCGCGGGCGAGGAGGACATCGTGACCGCCTCGTCCTCGTCCCCGTCGCCGTCCAGGTCGTAGAGGCCGAGGAAACCGTCCATCAGCAGCGGTGGGGAGGCCCAGAGGAGGGCGCCCCCCAAGACGTCCCACGCCAGCAGCCGCCCCCGGTTCAGGATGAGGACCTCCAGCTCCGCGTCGCCGTCGACGTCGAAGAGGGTCGCGGTCCCCCCGGTCACGGACGCGGCGGTGGTGGGCAGCGACCAGACCACCCCCGGGCGCTGGTCCCCGGCGCCGTCGATCGCCGCCGGGGAGGGGCTCCGGTTCGTCCCGTCACGATCGCCGCGGGGGAAGGGCCAGTCGTCGGCTCCGTGCCCGATCCCCGCGCCCCCGAAGAGGATCCCCGCGACCAGCGCCACCGCCGTCCGTGCCCGCATGACACACCTCCCGCCCGGCCCGCCGAGCAGGCGGCATCATAGCCGACAGCGGGCGAGCCGGGGCAAGCGGAAAAGGGGCACACACGAGGGCGCTACGCGCGCCCCACCCGGCTCCCGTGCCCTGCCCCGGTGCTTGACAGGCCGCCGCCTTCCGGTGACGCTGCTCGTCGGCGCGCGGGCCCGGCCCGCGGCCGGGGAGCGCGACCCGATGCCCTCGTCCCGTGGTGTCACCGTCTGGTTCACCGGCCTTCCCTCGTCGGGGAAGTCCACGGTGGCGCAGAAGCTCGCCCGCCTGCTGGCGGACCGGGGCGTGGCGACGGAGGTCTTCGACGGAGACCAGGTCCGGAGCCACCTCTCGAAGGGCCTGGGCTTCACCCGGGAGGACCGGGACTCCAACGTCGAGCGGATCGGCCTGGTGTGCGGCCTGCTGACCCGGAACGGGGTCGTCGCCATCGCCGCGTGCGTCTCCCCCTACCGCGCCGCCCGGGAGGCGGTGCGGGAGCGGATCGGCGACTTCGTCGAGGTGTACGTCGCCACGCCGCTGGAGGCGTGCGAGCGCCGGGACCCCAAGGGCCGGTACGCCGCCGCGAGGCGGGGGGATCTCGCCCGCTTCACGGGGATCGACGACCCCTACGAGGCCCCGGACCACCCCGAGGTCCGCCTCGATTGTTCCGTCGACCCCCCTGAGCTGTGCGCCGCCCAGGTGCTGGCGTTCCTGGAGCGCCGGGGCTATGTGCCCCCCCTCGCCGGCACCCCTTCGGGCGGCGACGACGAGGACGCGCTTCGCAAGAGGCTGGAGGACCTGGGCTACCTCTAGCCCAGCCCCCGGCGGAAGCCGGCCCGATCCCTCGCGGACTGCTTCGACCTGTAGAGGCGCGCCCCCCCTGTCATCCCGAGCCCCCGACGCCCTTCCCGAGTCCCCCGAGCCGGTGGCCGCCGCCCCAGCACCGGCCCCCGGGCGCCCACCGCGGCCGGCGGGACCACCGGCGGGGCGGCCGGCGGTCTCTCCCCGGCGCCTCCTGAGCCTCCTGGTCGGCGTCGCCATCGTGCTTGCGGGGGTCGTGGTGCCACCCCCCGAAGGGCTCACCCCCGAGGGCTTCCGGGCGATCCTCCTTCTCTCCGGCGCCGTCACCCTGTGGGTGACCCAGCCCATCGACCTCGCGGCCACCGCCCTCCTGGGGATGGCGCTGATCCCGGTGCTGGGCATCCTGCCCGCCAAGGACTCCTTCGCCCTCTTCGGCAACCAGGCGGTCTTCTTCGTCCTCGGCGTCTTCGTGCTCGCCGCCGTGCTCATGAAGACCGGCCTCGCCACCCGCGCCGCCCTGTCCCTCCTGTCCCGCTTCGACAGCTCCCCCGCGCGCCTCGCCAACGCCGTGCTCCTGATGTCGGTGCTGGGCTGCGGCCTGCTGGTGAGCCACGCCGTGGCGGCGATCCTCTTCCCCATCCTGCTGGAGGTCTGCCGGGCCCTGGGGCTGGTCCACGGCAAGAGCGCCTACGCCCGGAGGCTGCTGCTGTCCATGGCGTGGGGGACGATCGTGGGCTCGAACCTGACCTTCCTCTCCAGCGTGAGGGTGGGTCTCGCCCTGGGGCTGCTCGCCGAGCACGACGCGAAGGTGGGGGGAGGGGAGGGGATCTCGTTCCTCTTCTGGCTGGCGGGCTCCGTCGTCCCGGTGGGGGTGATGACGCTGCTGGTGATGGCCGTCCTCTCCCGGGCCCACCGCGGCGAGAGACTCGAGATGGGCCCGGCCGTGGACCTGCTCCGCCGCCGCGTCGAGGACCTGGGCCCCATGAAGAGGGACGAGTTCGTAGCCCTGGCGAGCCTGGTGGCGATGCTGGTGGGCATGGTGGCCTTCGGGCCGACCTACGGCTTCGGCACCATCGCGGTCCTCGCCGCGGGCGTGAACTTCGTCGGGGGATCGGTCTCGTTCGAGGCGACGGAGAAGTACGTGTCCTGGGGGATCATCCTGCTGTTCGGGGGCGCGGTGGCCATGGCCTCGGCCCTGGAGCGCACCGGCGGCGTCGAGTGGATCGTGGAGATGGTGGTCCCCTCGGGGCGCGTGCATCCGCTGGTGCTGGTGGGGGTGATCGCCTACCTGTGCATCGTACTGACCGAGTTCGCCTCCAACTCCGCGGTGATCGCCGCGCTGCTGCCCGTGTGCATGGTGGTGGCGGACCGCCTGGGGCTGCCGGCGAGGGCGATGGTGTTCGCCACGGTGATCCCCGCGGGGCTGGCGTTCATGCTGCCCACGGGGACGCCGGCGATGGCGATGGTGCACTCGTCGGGCTACCTGCGGTCCCGGGACTCCGCGCTCCCAGGGCTGGTGTTGGTCCACCTCGCCTGGGTCGTGGTCATGCTGGTGGCGTGGCTCTGGTGGCCGGTCATCGGGCTGAGGTGAGGAGGGTCTGCCGTGTCGTCCCGCATCCTGGTCGCCCTGGCCACCACCCGGCACTCCGACGAGCTCGGCCCCCGGGCTGTCGAGGAGGCGAAGGCCCTCGGCCTGCCCCTCACCCTGCTCCTCGTCACCGAGCGCGAGGAGATCGACCGGGTCTACCAGCTCCGGTCCGATCCCCTCCTCCTCGGCCCCCGCCCCCTGGAGGAGATCCTGGGCGAGATTGAGGAGGAGCACCGACGGATGCTGGAGCGCCAGGAGTCGGAGATCGAGCGGCTCGCCGTGCGGGAGGGGGTGGACGTGGAGACCATCGCCGTGGCGGGCCGCTACGAGGACGAGCTGGCCCGCGCGATCCAGGCGGGCGACTACCGGGTGATCTACTGGCTGAAGCTGAACCGGGGCTTCCTCGCCCGCTTCTTCCTGGGAGCCGACGCCGCGGAGGTGGTGCGGGTGGAGCGCCGCAGGGGAAGCTGAGGACCGGGGGGCCCGGCGCCCCGAGCTAGAACCGCGGCAGCCGGAAGCGGCCCTCGGTGAAGTCCACGGTCCCCCCCTCGCCGTCCTCGGCGACGAAGTCGAAGCACCCCACCAGGACGTCCCCCACCTCCCTCGCCTCGATGCGGAGCTCCCCCTGGGCTTCCCCCCGGGTGAGGTAGGAGCCCCCGGGGGGGCTCCAGACTGCGGATCCCCCGTCCGCGGCGCCTTCTCCCAGGCTGAAGACCGCGGGGAGCCCCCCCTCGATCACGGCGGTGACCGCCTCCCCATCCGCGTCGGTCCGCACCGTCACCGTGAGCAGGCCCCCCTGGCCGTCGGAGGCGGCGATCTGGAGATCTCCCCCCAGGTCCCAGATCCCGTTCGTCCCCAGCCAGTCCTCGCCGTCCAGCAGGGCGGTGACGTCGCCCTCGGCGAGCCCCTGGGCCCCGCAGGCCCCCGCGCCGTCGTCCGCGCCGTCGTCGTCGCCGTCCACCGGAGCCGGGGTGCAGGCGGCGGCCAGGATGGGGATCGCCAGGATGCGGAGGCGGGCCATGGCCGGGATCCTCGGGGAGGGCCCGAGCATAGCCCAGGCGCCGCCGGCCTTTCCAATCGCCTCCCCCCCGACTACCCTTCCCCCGTGCCACCCCCGCCCCACGCCGAGCGTCCCCCCGTCGACCTGCGCGCCCTGGAGGCCGCCCTGCGCGGCGCCGGCCGGATCGCCCTCGCCGGCTTCAGGCGGGTGGCCCCCGAGATCAAGGACGACGGGTCCGTCGTGACCCAGGCGGACCGGGACGCCGAGGACCACCTCCGGGCGGCGCTGGAGGCCCTGCTCCCCGGCGTGCCCTTCCTCGGGGAGGAGTCCCCGCCGCCCCCTCGGGACGACGGCTGGCTGTGGGCGGTGGACCCCATCGACGGGACCCAGGGGTACGCCACCGGGTTCTCTTACTTCTGCAACGTGATCGGGCTGATGCTGGGCGGCCGGCCCGTGCTGGGGGCGGTGCTCCTGCCGGCCCTGGGCCCCGCGGGGGACCTCTACCTGGGTGGCCAAGGGGTGCCCGCCACCCGCAACGGCGTGCCCATCGAGGTGGTGCGGCCCGACTCGAAGGTGGCCCCGGCCTTCTTCGCCCCATCGGACGTCCACCGCCGCAAGGGTTTCCGCTTTCCCGGGAAGATCCGCTGCGTCGCCTCCACCGCCGCCCACGTCACCCTGGTCGCCGATGGCGGTGCCGTCGGCGCCCTGGTCACCTGGGCCTACCTCTGGGACGTCGCGGGCCCCCTGGCGATCCTCGAGGCGGCCGGGGGAGCCGCCTGCCACGACGACGGATCCCCCCTGGACCTCGCGGCGCTGCGGGGCGGGGCGCCCCTGCCACGTCCGGTGCTCGCCGGCCCCGCCTGGGCCCTGGACTCGCTGCGGGCGTCACTCGGGGACGTGACCCGGGGGGCGCCGCCTCAAGACGCGGGGGACGACGCCGACCGGTAAGGAGGGGGAGCAGGGGCGGGGGCTCCGGTCCTCGCGGTGATCCACTCCCTGAAGTCCGCCGCATCCACCCTCGGCATCGCCGCCGGGCTCGCGCTCGCCCTCGGGCAGGCGGGCTTGAACCCCACGGAGGGCCTCGCCCGCGCCCGGGCCATGGCGGCGGACCTCCAGCGGGCCATCGACACCGCCCACGCCCGCCTGGCGGCGGTGGACGTCGAGCCCCTCCCGCCCTGAAGGCCCGGACCCACCCCTCGGCCAGACGCCCCGCACCTTGCGCGCCCCCACCCCCGCGGCCTATCTTCCGCGCGGCCTCCCGGCGGCCCCCCGCGCCCTCCCGGGCCCCGCCGCCGGGAGGGGGAGCGCCCCGCTCCCCCGCCCTCCTGCCCTCCCCGGGGAGTGACCGCCCTTGCCCCGCCGCAACGACCTCCACCGCATCCTCATCATCGGCTCCGGCCCCATCGTGATCGGCCAGGCCTGCGAGTTCGACTACTCGGGCGCCCAGGCGTGCCGGGCCCTGCGGGAGGAGGGCTACGAGGTCATCCTCGTCAACTCGAACCCCGCCACGATCATGACCGATCCGGACCTGGCGGACCGCACCTACGTCGAGCCCATCACCCCCGAGGCGGTGGAGCGCATCATCCTGCGGGAGCGCCCCGACGCCCTGCTGCCCACCATGGGGGGCCAGACCGCCCTCAACGTCACCATGGCCCTCCACGAGAGCGGCGTGCTCGCCCGGCACCGGGTCCAGCTCATCGGCGCCGGGGTGGACGCCATCCGGAAGGCCGAGGACCGGGAGCTGTTCAAGGCCGCCATGGACCGCCTGGGACTGGAGAGCGCCCGGGGCGGCTTCGCCCGCTCCATGGACGACGCCTGGGCCATCGTCGAGGAGACGCGCTTCCCGGCGATCCTCCGCCCCTCCTTCACCATGGGGGGGGCCGGCGGCGCGACCTGCTACAACCGGGAAGAGTTCAAGGAGGCGGTGGAGTACGCGCTCCGGGAGAGCCCCATCGGCGAGGTCCTCATCGAGGAGAGCATCGTCGGCTGGAAGGAGTACGAGCTGGAGGTGATGCGCGACCTGAAGGACAACGTCGTCATCATCTGTTCCATCGAGAACTTCGACCCAATGGGGGTCCACACCGGCGACTCCATCACCGTCGCCCCCGCCCAGACCCTGAGCGACCGCGAGTACCAGGCGATGCGGGACGCGGCCGTCCGCATCATCCGCGAGATCGGCGTCGAGACCGGCGGATCGAACATCCAGTTCGCCGTGGACCCCCGGGACGGCCGGATGATCGTCGTCGAGGCGAACCCCCGGGTGAGCCGCTCCTCCGCCCTGGCCTCCAAGGCGACGGGCTTCCCCATCGCCCGGATCGCCGCCAAGCTCGCCGTCGGCTACCGCCTGGACGAAGTCCCCAACGGGATCACCCGCAAGACCCCCGCCTGCTTCGAGCCCACCATCGACTACACGGTGGTGAAGATCCCCAGGTGGGCCTTCGAGAAGTTCCCCGGGGCCGACACCACCCTCGGCACCCAGATGAAGTCGGTGGGCGAGGCGATGGCCATCGGCCGCACCTTCCGGGAGGCCTTCCAGAAGGCGATCTCGTCCCTGGAGCAGGACCGCCACGGGTGGGGCGCCGACGGGCGGGACGCCCTGGACCCCGACGCCGTCCCCGAGGCGGACCGCCCCCGGGCGCGCCATGACGTGCTGCGGCGCCTCCGCACGCCCCGCCCCGACAACCTCTTCTGGATCCGCTACGCCCTCCGCCTGGGCGCCTCCCCCGCCGAGGTCAACGAGGCCAACCGCGTCGACCCCTGGTTCCTGGACCAGCTCGTCCGCCTGGGGGATGTGGAGGACGGACTCCGTTCCGACGCCGCCTTCGTCGGTCTCGGCAACGTCTCCGACGAGACCCTGAGGGCCGCCAAGAGGGACGGCTTCAGCGACGTGCAGATCGGATGGCTCACCCGCGCCACCGCCGCCGAGGTCCGCGCCCG
This sequence comes from Myxococcota bacterium, assembly GCA_023150875.1. Classification (GTDB taxonomy): domain Bacteria; phylum Myxococcota_A; class UBA796; order UBA9615; family JAKLKC01; genus JAKLKC01. The sequence goes on from JAKLKC010000047.1 coordinate 33,997, forward strand.
GCGCCTCGCCGCGGGGATCGTCCCGGTCTACAAGGCCGTGGACACCTGCGCCGCGGAGTTCGCGGCGTTCACGCCGTACTTCTATTCGACCTACGAGGACGAGTCCGAGTTGCCCCCGCCTTCCGGCCGCCGGAAGGTAGTGATCCTCGGCGCCGGGCCCAACCGGATCGGCCAGGGCATCGAGTTCGACTACTGCTGCGTACACGCGGCGGTGGCCCTGCGGGAGGCGGGCTTCGAGACCGTGCTGGTGAACTCGAACCCCGAGACGGTCTCCACCGACTACGACATCGTGGACCGCCTCTACTTCGAGCCCCTCACCTTCGAGAGCGTCATGGAGATCATCGACGCCGAGAAGCCCTGGGGGGTGATCGTCCAGTTCGGCGGGCAGACCCCCCTCAAGCTCGCCCGGCGCCTGGAGGCGGCGGGGGTGCCCATCATCGGGACGTCCTCCCGCTCCATCGACCTGGCGGAGGACCGCAAGCTCTTCGAGGCCCTGGCGCGGCGGATCGGGGTGCGCCAGCCCAAGGGGGGGACCGCCCGGGACGCGGAGACGGCCCGGCGCCTCGCCGCCGAGATCGGGTACCCCGTGCTGGTCCGTCCCTCGTACGTCCTGGGCGGGCGGGGGATGGCCATCGTCTACGACGACGCCCAGCTCCGGGAGTACATGGTCCGGGCCATCGACCTCGACCCCGACCACCCCGTGCTCGTCGACGAGTTCCTGGAGAATGCCATGGAGGTCGACGTCGACTGCGTCGCCGACGCCACGGGGCGGGTGGTGGTGGGCGGCGTCATGGAGCACATCGAGGAGGCGGGGATCCACTCCGGCGACTCGAGCTGCGTGCTGCCCCCCGAGACCCTTCCCGAGGCCGTCCTGGAAGAGATCCGCGACACGGTGGGGCGCCTGGCCCGGGAGCTGGGGGTCGTGGGCCTGATGAACACCCAGTTCGCCGTGCGGGGCGGCCAGGTCCACGTCCTGGAGGTCAATCCCCGCGCCAGCCGCACCGTGCCCTTCGTGTCGAAGGCGACGGGGTGGCCCCTGGCCAAGATCGCCGCCCGGGTGATGGCGGGGGAGACCCTGGAGCAGGTGGGGTTCACCCAGGAGCCGAGGCCGGGCCACGTCGCCGTCAAGAAGGTGGTGCTGCCCTTCCGCAAGCTCCGGGGCAGCGACGTGCTGCTGGGCCCCGAGATGAAGAGCACCGGCGAGGTCATGGGGATCGCGTCCAGCTTCGGGGCCGCGTTCGCCAAGGCCACGGCCGGAGCGGGGGAGGCGCTGCCCCTGACGGGGGCGGTGTTCGTTTCGGTGCACGACCGCGACAAGGTGGCGGTGGCGCAGGTGGCGCGGGCCCTCCAGCGGATGAAGTTCCGGGTGGTGGCGACCTCGGGGACCGCGGAGGCCCTGAGGAAGGCAGGGATCCGCGCCGACACCGTGTTCAAGGTGAACGAGGGCCGGCCCAACGCCGTGGACCTGCTCAAGAACCGGGAGATCGACCTGGTGATCAACACGCCCCTCGGGAAGGAGTCCCGCTTCGACGAGCGGGCGATCCGGATCGCCGCCCTCCAGTTCAACGTGCCCTGCATCACCACCCTCTCCGCGGCCCAGGCGCTGGTGAAGGGCATCGAGGCCATGAGCGACGCTACCCCCACGGTCCGGAGCCTCCAGGAGTACCACGCCCAGGTACCGGCCCTGGCGGTCCCCACCGTCGAGCACGCCTGATCTCGGGGACGGGCGGCGGCGGCCCCCGGGGGACCGGGATGCTTGCTCGGCGCCCCACCCGGCGTTAGGCATTCCCTCGCAGACGGAAGGGCGCGCGGGCCGCCTCGGCCCTGCTATATTCCGCCGGCCATCGATCCCCTCGGGAGAACCGAATGCAGTACGCCTTCGAGAAGCGCATCTACGACGCCGTCCGGAACCGCCGGGTCAAGAGGATGGCGCACGGGATGGCGAAGGGCCTGGGCGCGAGGCACCTCTACATCCGGATGGACCTGAACAACTCCTGCAACCTCCGTTGCCGGATGTGCTTCCTGACCAAGCCGGAGATCTCGAAGCTGCCCAAGGAGGAGATGCCCACCTGGCTGCTGAACAAGATCGCCGCGGACCTGTTCCCGCGCACCAAGTACCTCTACCTGAGCTGCGTCTACGAGCCGCTGATCGCCAAGCAGTTCGACCGCGCCATCGAGTTGGCGCGGCGCTACGGCGTCACGCACACCAGCGCCTACTCCAACGGCATGGAGCTGAGCGAGGAGAAGGCCCGCCGGATGATCGACGCCCAGATGGCGGAGATCAGCGTCAGCATCGACTCCCACACCGAGGAGCGGATGAAGTACTACCGCGGCGCCGACCTGCCGCGGATCACCCACAACATCCGCACCTTGAACGACCTCAAGCGGCGCGCCGGGAGCGCCCGGCCGGTGCTCCGCATCAACTTCACGATGATGCGGGGCAACGTGGAGGACATCCCGGGGGCCCTGCGCCTGGCCCGGGAGCTGGACGTGCGGATCGTCCACCTGCGCCACGCCATCGACTTCGACTGCATGGAGGACTTCCAGCGGGAGAGCCTGCTCAACCACAAGGAGCTGGCGAACCGGATGCTGGACGAGGGGCGCGCCCTGGCGAAGGACCTGGGGATCTTCCTGGACGCCCCGCCGAACTTCGACATGTCGACGGAGGCGGACCGCAACGCCATGGAGTTCAAGCCGTCGATGACCCAGAGCCAGTGCTTCTACCCCTGGTTCCTCCTGGTGGTCGACTGCCAGGGGCGGGTCCGGCCCTGCTCCTACTGGCGGGACGGGTTCCTGGGCAACCTCCAGCAGAGCACCTTCGACGAGATCTACGAGAAGCAGTACCGGCCCCTCCAGGAGCGCCTGCTCTCGGGGGACCTGCCCGCCTCCTGCCAGACCTGCCCGCCCTGCGGCGGCGACAAGGCCGTCGACCGGGGCACGAACCGGGTCGACCAGTGGCAGGAGAAGGAGCCCATCATCGTGTTCTGACGCTCCTCGGGCCGTCCTCTGAAGGTCGGGCGCGTGCCCGTGCCCGAGCCCGTGCCCGTGCCCGAGGGCTGGTGGGCGACGGCACCTCCATCGGATGCCGCAGCCGGGAACGGGCACGGGCACCGGCCTTCGGCCTGGGCTCGGGCTCGAAGAGACGCCACGGGTCGGGCTACGGACCCTCGGTCGGGTAGTCGTCGAAGAAGGGCATGCCGTCGGTCCCTCGGGAGCGGCGGCGGTGGCGCAGGAAGTACACGTAGTGATCCGGGTGCAGGCGCACCTGCTCCTCCAGGATCCCCATGTACCGCTGGGTGTTGCGCTGGAGGTCCGCCTCGCGGTCCCGGGTGCGGTCCATCGGCATCTCCGGAGCGATCGCCATGCGGTGGCGGCCCCGGGGGAGGCGGTGGACGAAGGCGGGGAGGACCGGAGCGCCGGTCTTGGCCGCCAGGGACATGGGGGTCGCGGCGACGTTGCACGCGCGGCCGAGGAACTGGACCCGCGTCCAGCGGTTGCCCCCGCCCCCGTCGATGGCGAGGCAGAGCACCTCGCCCCTCTCCAGGCACTCGAAGGCCGGCCGCATGAAGCCGAAGACCGAGATGTGCCGAGCCGGGAGCTTCTGCTCCAGGTCCCAGATCAGCCGCCACTTCGCCTCCTGGAGGGGAGGGGTGCGGGCGCCGAGGATCTCGGCCCACGCCAGGGGGGAGGCGCTGAGCTGGTTCATGGGGTAGCCCCGGTGTCCCAGGGCCGCCATGGTGAGCTGGTTCATGCCGAAGTGGCCGATCAGCACGATGGCGCCCCGGCCCCGGGCCAGGGCCGCGTCCAGGCGGTCCCGGCCCTCCAAATCGATGTACCCGTCGATGTTCTGGGGCCCGAGATGCGGGTACAGGTTGGTCTCCAGGTCCCCCAGCCAGAAGTTCTTGAAGGCCCGGGCGACGATCCGGTCGGCGGGCTCGGGCAGGGGATCCCCGCCGTAGCTCCGGCGCAGCTCGTCCCGCATCACCCCGGCCTCACGCCCCAGGACCCTCAGGCTGACCTCGCCCAGGGCGGCGCCCAGCCCGTCCCGGGCGGTGGGGGGCACATAGGGGATGGCCGTCTTCATCACCCGCATCAGGGCGTAGGAGGCGGCGTCCTTCAGCATCTGGCGGGGGGGAGGCAGCTCCCGCTGGCCGGCGGCGCGCTCCTCGGCCCCCCGGGAGGCCATCGCCCGGTGGTCCATGACCTTCCTGGCGGTGCGGGCGGCGGACTCCGACCGGACCGTCGTGTCGGCCGCCGCCGTCGGGGACTCTGGAGCGGGAGGGAGGGAAGGGTCCATGGGCACCACTGCGTTCCCCGCGGCGTCCCCGGTTCGTCCTGGGGGGCTCCGGGGCGGCGAGAAGATAGCCGCCCCTCCATCGGCCGCGCAATCCACGCGCTGAAGGGCGAGATCAGGGGGCCGGCGGCGGGGGGGCGAGGGGCCCAGGAGCGCCCTCGGCCGGGGCGTCCCGGGCGGGCCGCGGGGCGGTGAGTCCCTCCATGCGGCGGACGAGGCGCTCCCGGACCCGGGCCTCCCGGGCCAGCACCGCGTGGGAGATGGCGACGAAGACCCCCGAGACCGGGAAGCACACCAGGGAGAGGAGCACGACCAGGAGGACGCCGGGCCGGTTGTCCTCCCAGCCCAGCAGGGCCGAGAGGGCGGCCAGCGCCGCCAGCGCCGGGAGGGCAAGGTCCAGGGAGCCGATCCCGGCGGCCACGTAGAGGGCGGCGGTCGCGCCCAGGGAGGCGACGGCCGCCGCCCCGTGGGAGACCGAGGACAGCGGACGTCGGCGGGGGGTGCGGGACATCCCGGGTGCTTGTAGCGCCGGGCCCGCCTCCCCGCAAGCGCGCGGCGCGATCGACCGACGGGGATGGCGGAGCGGAGCGGGGCGGAGGCGGCGGCCGGGGCCCGAACAGGCGTCCACGCGGCTGGGCTTCGTCAGGATGAACCAGGCGCCGTAGGCCATGAGGGCGGCGGCAGCGGCGATGGAATACCAGGGCGCGCGGGACAGGAGGATCAAGCCCGCGAGGCTCGCCGCCATCGTCGACACCGCCGCCACCTTGGCTCCCGGCGGGATCACCCGGTGCTGGTCCCAGAGGCGCAGGCGCGGCCCGAACCGCGGATGGTGGTAGAGCCAATCGTGGAAGCGGCGGGAACTCCGGGCGAAGGCCCACAGCGCCAGCAGGAGGAAGGGGGTGGTGGGGAGCACCGGGAGCGCGAGCCCCAGGAGCCCCAGCCCGACGCAGGTCCCACCCAGCGCCAGCAGCAGGAGGCGGCGGCCGCCCCGGGCGGGGTCTTCGGGCGACCTCGCTCGTCCGGCCTCGGGGTCCAGGCCCCTCGCCGGCCCGCCAACGGAGGGAGGGAGCCTCCTCACCCGGCCACCGGCAGGTCCACCGTGAACGTCGTCCCGCGGCCGGGCTCGCTGTCGCAGCGGATCGTCCCGCCGTGTTCCACCACGATCTGGTGGGTGATGGGCAGGCCCAGCCCGGTCCCCGATGCCTTGGTGGAGTAGAAGGGGTCGAAGATCCGGGCCAGGCGCTCGGGCTCGATGCCCGGGCCGTCGTCGGCCACCGTCACCCGGACGGTGCCCGCCCCGTGCCCTCGGACCGAGACGCCCACGGTCCCCCCCGCCCCGGGTTCCAGGGCCTCGGCGGCGTTCCGCACCAGGTTCAGCAGGGCCTGCCGGAGCTGGCCCGCGTCCGCGAGGACCGGGGGGAGGCCCGGGGCGACGTGGAGGTCCACCTTCGCCCCCTTCGACTCCCACTCGTGCCGGTGGAAGCCGACGAGGGAGGCCGCCAGCTCCCCCACGTCCTCGGGCTGGAGGTGGGGGCTGGGGAGCCGGGCGAGGGTGAGGTAGGTCTCGGCCACCTCGTTGAGCCGGTCGATCTCCCTGCGGACCGACCGGAGGATCCCCCGCGCCTCGCCGGGGCCGGGGGCGAGGAGGGAGGCGACCTCGTCCTCCAGCATCTCGACGTTGAGGGCGAGGGCGTTGAGGGGATTGCGGATCTCGTGGGTGACCTGGGCGCTCATGCGGCCGATGGCGGCCAGGCGCTCGGCCTGGATCACCCGCTCCTTGGCCCGGGCCGCCAGGGTGGCGTCGTCGGCGATGAGGATCACCCCCCGGTGGGACCCGTCGTCCCCCCTCAGGGGCACCAGCGCGGCGTCCAGGACCCGGCGGGCGCCGTCCGCCGGCCGGAGGTGGTCCAGCCCCAACACCCGTTCGGAGCCGTGCTCCCGGGCGGCCCGGGCGGCGGCCTTCCGCAGCGCGTCGGGCAGGGCCACGGCGCCGGCGCCGAACAGGTCCTCGGCGGCGGGGTTCACGGTGACCACCCGTCCGCCGGGATCCCACACCACCAGGGCCTGGCCCATGGACCGGATGATGCGTTCGTGGTGCAGCCGCAGGCGGTCGAGGTCGGCGATGGTGAGGCGGAGGTCGTCGTCCCTCGCCTTGAGGGAGCGGGCCATCTCCTCGAAGCGCGCCGCGAGCCGGCCGATCTCGTCCCCGGTGCGGATGTCCAGGCGCAGGTCGAACTCCCCCCGGGCCACCTGCTCGACGCCCAGGGCGAGGCGGTCCACGGGCTTGAGGGTGAAGTGGGCCAGGGTCATCATCAGGGCGCCGAAGGCCACGGAGAGGCCGGCGAGCATCCCCGCGACCCGGGTGGCGCCGGCGTGGGCGGCGCGGCTGGCGTCGAGTCCGTCCTCGACGAGGTCCTGGAGGTCCTTGCCGAGCTGGTCGATGGCCCGGGACAGGTCGGCGCGCCGCTGCCGTAGGGGCGGGACGAGGGCGTCGGCGGCGGCGAAGTCCCGGCGCTCGACGGCCTGCCCGAGGACCTCCTGGTCCCCCTGGTAGGAGTCCAGGTGGGCCAGGGCGGCGTCGACTCCGTCCAGGACCGCCCGGAGCGGTGGTGGCCCCCGCCGGTGAAGGATCGACTCCACTTCCCTCGCGCGGCGCCGCGCGTCCTCGAGGAGCCGCCGCTTCTGGTCCAGGTACAGCCGGTCCAGGTTCGGCCGGTACCGCCGCCAGTCGGGGGTGTCCTTCTCGAGCTCGTAGCCCAGGGGGAAGGCGTTGACCTGCGCGACGTCCTGCCACAGGCGGAAGTATCCGTGGCGCACGACGGCGAGGTCCCGGTCGGTCTCGGCCATCTTCACGTAGACGGAGGCCAACACGAGGAAGGGCACCACCACCAACCCAAGGTAACCACTCAGGATCTTGGCGCGGAGGGAGACGCCCCGGCGGGGCCGGCGCGGAGGGGGCGAGGCGGCGGGGACGGCCGGTCGGGGCGGAGCGGGTCGGGGGAGGGGAGGGGAGGCCAACGGGGTCTCCGGGGGCCCGGGGAGTATACCCACGGGACCCACCCAGGGTGGCCCGGGGCCCCACCATCGTCGTCGCCCCACCGAGCCCGTGCCCGTGCCCGCGCCCGCGCCCGAACCGTGGCGGGCAACGGCACCGCGGTCGGACGCCCCAGCCGGGCGCGGGCACGGGCACCGGCCTTCGGCCTGGGCTCGGGCACGAAGGGAACCCGTCCGGTTCCGCTCCGGGAGCTTCGCTCTTCGGCTCCCAGCCCAAGGGAGATCAGGTCGTCTTCGACGGCGGCCTGAAGGGTCCCCGGAGGGCCGGCTCCCGGCCGCGTATACTGGGCCGGCATGTCCTCCATCCTCGGCCGCATCCGCGCCCGCCTGCCCGCCGCGTTGGGCCCCGATCCGGTCCGCCTCGCGGCGAGGGGGGACGCCGGGGGCCTTGCGCGGGAGGCGCGCGCCGCCGACTCCGACCGGGCTGCCCGGGCGGTGGCGCCCCTGGGGAGGGTGGAGCCCCGGGCGGCGGCGGAGATCGCCCCGTCCCTGCTGGCCCGCCCCGAGGCGGGAGTGCGCCGGGCGACCCTCCGGGCCCTGCTGGACGCGGCGCTGGCCCGGCCCGACGCCGTGCGGCCCCTGGCCCCCCACCTGGGGGAGGTCCTGGCGGGGGACCGGCGCCGCGAGGTGCAGCTCGGCGCCGCCGCCGTCCTCCACGCGCTGGACGACGGCGGGCAGAAGGCGCGGGCCTGGGCCCTCTCCCTCGGCGACGAGCGCCTGCGCTCCTGGGTGGGCGAGGAGGAGACCGGCCCCCTCATGGAGTTCGACCCCGAGGGGGCGGCGATGCGCCTCGCCCAGGTGCTGAGGCCCGGCGAGGGGCAGGCGTCCTGGAGGCGCTCCGCCTCGGACTGGATCGCCGGCCGGGGCGAGCTGCGGGTCCTGGGGGCCGAGGAGCGCCTCGCTTCCGTCGGGGCCCTGCGGGCCCGGGCACTCCAGGGTGGGCACGACCGGGAGGGCTGGGAGGCCCTGGTCAACCTGGTAGCCCTCGGGGATCCCGCGGACTTCGACCTCCTGGTGGAGAGGCTGCGGTCCGCGCCGGGCCCCGCCCTGGTGCAGGGGGTGAAGGCCCTGGGGCTGCACGGGGATCCCCGCGCCGTCCCCATGCTGGGGCACCGGATCTTCGACCCCGACGCCGATCCCGAGCTGGGCTTCGCCCTGCGACGTCACGCCGCCACGGCCCTCGGGCGGGTGGGGTCCCCCCGGGGGGTGCCCTTCCTGCTGCCGGCCATGCGGATGGAAGAGGACGAGTGGGAGGGACGCCCCGGGGCGGGCTGCGGCGTGATCTTCCCGGTGCGCGCCAACCTGCTGTGGGCCCTGGGGGAGGTGGGCGCCTCGTCCGCCGCCGAGGCCGTCGCCTCCCAGCTCGCCGACGAGAGCGGGCCGTCCACGGGCGGCTTCTACCTGTACGCCATGGACGCCCTCCTGAAGATGGGCCCCGGCGCGGTGCCGGGGATCCGGCGGGCCTTGGAGCGGGGGCCGCCCCGGACCGGGGAGTCCCGCCACGCCGCGGAGCGCATGCGGGTCCACGGGGCCGAGGTCATCCGGATCCTCTCCCGGGGGAGGTGACGGGGAGGTCGACTCCTCTCCGGAGTCGACCCGGGCCGGGTCAACGTGGCGGGTCTCGTGGTCCCCCGCTCGTGCCCCGGGGCCGCGGCCCGGCCCTCAGCGGGCACGGGCACGGGCACGGGCTCGAAGGGGCGAGGGCAGCGGCAAGACACCGGCCGGAAGGCCCCGGGCGTTTACATCCAGGGGCAAAGTTCTTAGAGTGCCGCCGACCCGAGCCCGCTTCCCCCCGATCCCCGATGCCCCCCGGTCCGAACCTCGCCCGCAGCCCGCAGGAGTCCGCCGGAGCGCCGGCGGCCACGGCGGGAGTGCCCGCGGTGGAGGCGGAGGGACTCGGCAAGCGCTACGGGGCGAGGTGGGCGCTGGCCCACGTGGACATGCGGCTGGCCCCGGGGCGCTCCCTCCTCCTGCTGGGCGCCAACGGATCGGGCAAGACCACCCTGCTGAAGCTCCTGTCCACCGCGGTGACCCCCACCCTCGGTCGCATCCGCCTCTTCGGCCTCGACGCCCGGCGCGACCGGGAAGCGGCGCGGCGGCGCCTCGCGCTGCTCAGCCACGGGGCCTACCACTACGAGGCGCTGACCGCCCGGGAGAACCTCCGCTTCGCTTGCGACCTCACGGCCGTGCCCGACCCCCGGCGCGCGGTGGACGAGGCCCTCGCCCGGGTCGGCCTGGCGTCGCGGGGCGACGACCCCGTCCGGACCTTCTCGGCCGGGATGCGGAAGCGCCTGGCCCTGGCCCGCCTCCTGGTGCAGTTCCCGGACCTCGCCATGATCGACGAGCCCTACGGCGCCCTGGACCAGTCCGGCTTCGCCCTGGTGGACTCCGTGGTGGCCGACCTGAGGGCGGCGGGGAGGACGGTGATCGTGTCCACCCACCTCGCGGAGCGGGGGGCCCGGCTCTGCGACGAAGCCGTGGTCCTCGCCGGGGGCCGTGTCCACTGGCGGGGCCCCGCCCGGGAGGCCCCGGGGGTCTTCCAGGCCCTGGGGGCCTTCGAATGACCGCGGCCGAGCGCGTCCGGCAGGCGGTCACCATCGCGCGCAAGGACGTGCTCCTGGAGTGGCGCGGGCGGGCGCGGATCAACGCCATCGCGTTCTTCGGGGTCACCACCCTCCTCATGTTCAGCTTCGCCATCGGCCCCGACGCCCGGACGGCCACGCTGTATGCCGGCGCCTTCCTGTGGCTGGGGCTGCTGCTCTCCAGCGTACTGGCCCTGGCGGAGTCCTTCCGGGTCGAGGCCGAGAACGACGCCGTCGAGGGCCTCCGCCTCCTCCCCGTGGACGCGCTGGCGATGTTCCTGGGCAAGGCGGTGGTGAACGCGGCCCTCCTCTTCGTCCTCGCCCTGCTGCTGCTCCCCCTGGCGGTGGTGCTGTACGGCGCGAAGCTGGACGCGGGGGTGGGCCCCATCGCGGGGGTCTTCGCCCTCGGCGCGGCGGGGGTGGCCGCCCCGGGCACCCTCTACGCCGCCGTCACCTCCCGGATCCAGGCACGGGAGGTGCTGCTGCCCCTCCTCCTGTTCCCCCTGGTCGTCCCGGTGCTCCTGGCGGCGGTGAAGGCGACGGGCCTGCTGATGCTGGGGGATCCCATGGGGCAGGTGGGCTCCTGGACCCAGCTCCTGGTCGGCTTCGACGTCGTCTACTGGATCCTGGGAAGCTTGCTCTTCGCCCGGGTGATCGAGGAGTGAAATGAGAGGAGAACCATGCGCCACGCGGTGATGGTCGGCACGGGGGTCGTCGGACTCGTCCTGCTCGCCCTGGGCCACGGGCTGGGCCTCTTCTGGGCCCCCACGGACAAGATGATGGGTGACGTCCAGAGGATGATGTACGCCCACGTCCCCACGGCCTGGACGGCCCTGGTCGCTTACCTGATCTCGTTCGTGGCGTGCGTCGGCTACCTCTTCTTCGGGGACTGGACCTGGGACCTGGTGGCCGAGGCGGCGGCGGAGGTCGGCCTGGTCTTCAACGGGCTGCTCCTCGCCACCGGCATGATCTGGGGTCGGCCCACCTGGGGGGTCTACTGGACGTGGGACCCGCGCCTGACCACCGCCGGGGTGCTCTTCCTGCTCTATGGCGGCTACCTCGCCCTGAGGCGCTTCGTGGACGATCCCGAGCGCCGGGCGAGCCTCGCCGCGGTGGTGGGGATCCTGGCGTTCGCCGATGCCCCCATCGTGTACTTCTCGGTGCGGTGGTGGCGTGGCCTTCACCAGATCCAGTCCACCCCCAAGACCGTGGACCCCGAGATGGTGCTGTGCCTCAGGCTGTCGGCGTTCGCGATGCTGTTCCTGATGGTCCACTTCGTCCTGCGCCGGGTCCAGATCGGCAGGGCCCGCCTGGACCGCGAGCTGGCGCCGCCTCCGGCCGCGGCGGCGGGCTGGGGAGGCCCCCGATGAACCCCTACTGGGAGTATGTCCGGGCCGGGTACATCCTGGTCTGGGTCGTCCTCGGCGCGTACTCCGTGTCGCTGACGGCGAGGCGGAGGGAGGCGAGCCGGGGGAGCGGCGGGCCCGTTCCTCGGGGAGGCGCAGGTGGATAGGCGTGCTCGGAATCGGATGATCGCGGTGATCGCCCTGGCGGTGTGCCTCGGCGCGATCGTGTGGATCGCCCGGGGGAGCATGGGCGACAACCTCGTGTACTACTGGAGCCCCGCGGACCTGGAGGCCCAGGGGGAGAGGGCCTTCGGCACCCCCGTGCGCCTGGGGGGCCAGATCGAGCCGGGCTCCATCGACTGGCGGCCCGAGACCCAGGACCTCTACTTCGTCGTCACCGACGGCGGAGCGAAGGTCAAGGTCCACAGCAAGGGCACGCCGCCCCAGATGTTCAGCGAGGCCCAGGGGGTCGTGGTGGAGGGCACCATCGACGCCGGCGGGGTGTTCGAGTCCACGAACCTGATGGTGAAGCACGGCAACGAGTACCGCGCCCCCGCCCCGGGCGAGGAGCCCCAGCAGGTCTACCGGAGCCTGGTCCAGGAGGACGGCCCGTGAACGGCCCCATCGGCGCCGGGGCGGTCCACGCCGCGCTGGCCTGCGCGGCCTTCGGCGCGGTGTGCGGCTTCGTCGGGGGCCGCCGACGCAGCATGGACGCCTGGCGCCTCGCCCGGGGGGCGACCTACGCCTCCTTCGCCGCCATGAGCCTCGCCATCCTGACCATGGTCCGGGCGCTCCTGACCCACGACTTCAGCGTGTGGTACGTCTCCCGGGTGGGGAGCCTGGAGACGCCGCCCTTCTACACGGTGATCTCCCTGTGGTCCTCCCTGGAGGGCTCGATCCTCCTGTGGGGGTGGATCCTCACCGTCTACGCCGCGGCCCTCGCCTTCGTGTACCGGCGCCGACACGCCGACTACATGCCCTACACCCTCGGGGTGCTGCTGTCGGTGTCGGCGTTCTTCACCTGGCTGATCGCAGGCCCGGCGGATCCCTTCGAGCCGGTCTTCCCCGTGCCCTCGAACGGCCCGGGGCCGAACCCCCTCCTCCAGAACCACCCCCTCATGGCCCTGCACCCACCGATGCTCTACGCGGGGTACGTGGGGATGGCGGTGCCCTTCGCCATCGCGTCCGGGGCCCTGCTCCGGGGGAGGATCGGCACGGCCTGGCTGCGCCCGCTGCGACTGTGGGCCCTGATCCCCTGGACCTTCCTGACCGTCGGGATCGTGGCCGGGGGGTGGTGGTCCTACGAGGTGCTGGGCTGGGGGGGCTACTGGGCCTGGGACCCGGTGGAGAACGCGTCGTTCCTGCCCTGGCTCTCGGCGACGGCCTTCATCCACTCCCTGATGGTCCAGGAGCGCCGGGGGATCCTCAAGACCTGGTCCCTCAGCCTGCTCATGGTCACCTTCCTGCTGACCATCCTCGGCACGTTCATGACCCGGTCGGGGGTGTTCAACTCCGTCCACTCCTTCAGCCAGTCGAGCATCGGCCCGATCTTCCTGGCCTTCCTGGGGGTCGCCCTCTTCTGGTGCGCCGGCCTCCTGGCCACCCGCTCCGAGCTCATCGCCTCCGACGGGGCGCTGCCCGGGCCCGCCTCCAGGGAGGGGGCCTTCCTCCTCAACAACGTCGTGTTCCTGGCCTTCACCCTGACGGTGCTGCTCGGCACGGTCTACCCCCTCCTCGCCGAGGCGATCCGGGGGGTGAGGGTGAGCGTGGGCCTGCCCTACTTCAACCGCATGGGGGTGCCGCTCGGGCTGGCGGTGCTCTCCCTCATGGGCGTGGGGCCGGCCCTCCCGTGGGGGAGGAGCGACGCGGCGCGGATCCGGGCCCAGCTCCTGTGGCCGGGGCTGTTCGGGATCGCCGTGGCCTGCGGGTGCGTCGCCTTCGGCGTCGTCCAGCCCCTCCCGCTCCTCACCTTCGGGCTGGCGGGGTTCGTGACCTTCGTGACCCTCAGGGAGTTCTGGGTCCCCACCCGCTCCCGCATGTCGTCCTCCGGGGCCGGGGCCCTGGAGTCCCTCTTCCACGTGGTCTCCCGGGCGCGGCGCCGCTACGGCGGCTACGTCGTCCACCTGGGGGTGGTGGCGATGATCGTCGCCATCACCGCCTCGTGGAACTACAAGCTGAAGGTCGAGGCGACCCTGGACCGGGGGGGCTCGTTCCGGATCGGTGACTACGACGTCACCTTCCGGGACGTCCGGCCGGTGGAGGAGTCCCACCGATTCAGCGTGGTCGCCACCCTGGACGTGGCCCGGGACGGCGAACCCGTGGCGGTGCTCCAGCCCCGCAGCAACCACTACAAGATCATGGGACAGTTCCAGCGGGAGCCCATCGGCACGCCCGCGGTCCACAGCACGGCGGCGGGTGACGTGTACCTCACCCTGCTCGCCTTCGAGAAGGATGGGTCCCAGGCGACGATCCAGGGGCTCTGGCAGCCGCTGGTCCCGTGGATCTGGTGGTCTGCGGGGCTGATGGTGCTGGGCTCGTTCGTCGCCATGTGGCCCGAGCGCAGGCGGAGGGGGCGAGCCCGGGGAGGGGTCGACGGGGAGGCGCACGCCCCGCGGGCGGAGCCCGCGCCCCCCCCGGGGCAGGCAGGCGCGGCGGCGGCGGAGGCGGCCCGATGAAGTGGGGGTACGTGGTGGGGGCCGCGGCCCTCGGGCTCCCCTTCCTGGCCCTGCTGGCCTCGGGCTTCGGCAAGGATCCCAGCGCCATCGTCTCGCCCCTGCCGGGCCACGAGGCGCCCGACTTCACCCTGTCGGACCTCGACGGGAAGGCGGTCCGGCTCTCCGAGCTGCGGGGCGCGCCGGTGGTGATCAACTTCTGGGCGACCTGGTGCATCCCCTGTCGCCAGGAGCACGAGGTCCTGGCCCGGGGCGCGGCGCACCACGCCGCGGATGGCGTCCAGTTCCTCGGCGTGGTCTACCAGGACGAGCCCGAGTCCATCCGGCGCTTCCTGGCCCGCTCCCCGGTGGACTATCCCACGCTGGTGGACGTGAAGGGCCAGACCGCCATCGACTACGGGGTGACCGGCGTGCCCGAGACCTTCTTCGTGAGGCCCGACGGAGTGATCGACTCCAAGAAGGTGGGGCCCCTGGATCCCCAGGACCTCGAACGCCGCCTGGGGCCGCTCCTGGCCACGGGAGGGGGGTCGTGAGGCGCGCCCTCGCCCTGGCCGCCCTGGCCGTGGTCCTCGGACGGTCCGTGGCCGCCACCGAACCGGCCGCCACCACCGAACCGGCCGCCGCCATCGCCGCCGGTGAGGACCACCCGGCCCCCACGCCGCCGATCCTGCTGGCCGGGGATGCCCTGGAGCGCCGCACCTCCGCCCTGGCCTCGAAGCTCCGCTGCCCCGTGTGCCAGGGCCTCAGCATCGACGACTCCCCCGCCCCCTCGGCCCGGGACATGAGGGCGGTGGTCCGCCAGAAGCTGGCCGAGGGCATGAGCGAGGAGGAGATCACCGCCTACTTCGTGTCCCGCTACGGCGAGTTCGTCCTGCTCCAGCCCGAGGCGAAGGGGGTGAACCTGCTCGTTTGGCTGGGCCCGGTGGCGATCCTGCTCGGCGGCGTCGCCCTGGCGGGGGGCTTCCTGCGGCGGCACTCCCGCGTGGGCCGGCCGGAGGGGGGTGCGCCCCGCGGGACCGGGGGGACGGAGGGCGGGGCCCCGGCGACCGTGGAGTCCGATCCCTACCTCGCCCGTGCCCGGGCGCTCCTGGAAGGGGAGGGGAAGCCGTGAGCGAGTGGTTCACCGGCGTCGTCGCCATCGTCGCCGGCCTCTCGGGAGCGGCCATCGCCGCCTCGCGCCTCAAGGACGGGACATCCCGTCCCGCGGGGTCCTCCGAGGGTCTTGACGACCTGCGGGAGGCCCAGGCCTTCCTGATGGAGCGGGTCGGCGAGCTGGATGCGGACCGCGCCAAGCTCGATCCCGGGGAGTACCGCGCGCTGCGGGCGGAGCTGGAGCGGGAGCTGGCGGACCTGCTGCGGGAGCTGGACACGCGCTCGACCCGCGCCGCCGGGGAGGCGGCGGGGGAGGGGGCGTCCCCCCGCGCCCCCGCGGCCCCGGGATGGCTGGACCGGCGCCCCGTGGTGCGGGGGGCGCTGTGGGGGGGCGGCACCGTCGCCTTCTTCGGCGTGCTGGTGTGGGTGCTTACGATGTCCGTCGGTCCCCGCGGGCCGATGATGACAGGGGGGGCCCCCCCCGATCCGGTCCCTCCCACGGGCTCCGCGGGCGGCTCCGGTGACGGGGCCAACCGGCAGGGAGCGGCGGAGGACCAGGGACGGGTCGCGGCGCTCCGGGCGAGGCTGGAGGCGGACCCGGCGGACCTGGACGCCGCCCTGGCCCTCTCCCACGCTCTCCTGGCGAGCCAGCAGTTCGACGAGGCCGCGCGGTACAACGACCGGGTCCTCGAGAAGAGGCCCGACGACCCGGAGGCCCTGGTCCACCTGGGGCTGATGCGCTCGGTCTCGGGCGACCTCGACGGAGGGGTGGCCCAGGTGGACGCCGTCCTCCAGGTGGACCCGAAGATGCCCGAGGCGCTCCTCTTCCGAGGGATGCTCGCCATGCAGGGCAGGGACCGCTCCGCGGCCGTGGCCTACTGGCGCCGCTACCTCGAGGTCGCCCCCCCCGGGGCGCGAACCGACCGGGTCCGCGCCGCGGTGTCCGCCTTGGGCGCCGGGCCCGGCGACGTCGAGCCGGGCACCGGGGGCCCGGCTCCCCCGTAGGGCGGGGCCGTGGCGGTGCCGGCTCCTCAGGGTGATCGGGCACGGGCTCGGGCACGGGCTCGGGCACGGGCTCGGGCTCGGGCTCGGGCTCGGGCTCGGGCTCGAAGGAGCGGCGGTGATGGCGGGGATGCTGGCCATGCGGCCGGTGACTTGAGTCGCGGGCCCCCGGGGGGTATTTAGGGGCTCGCGGAGGTCACCCGTCGCGCCGGTCCACGGCGGGGTTCCACCGCGTCCGGGAGGCGTCGGTGGCGGCGCGGGTGCCAGCGAGTCGGGGGACTCCGGCCGAGCCCGGCCCCAAGGAAGGGGGGCCGGACGGTCCGCCCGCCCGCGCCCACGCTCCGCGCCGCCCCTCCGGGTGGGCACCCCGGGCGTGGGCCTGGATCCTGGGGACGACGGCGGTCCAGGTCATCCTGAACGGCGCGTGGCTCGCCCTGGACGACGGCGACCTCCTCTTCGACGCCTTCTGGCATCAGGTCCGGGTGTGGAGGATCCAGGAGGCGATGGGCCTGGCGGTCCCCGCCCTGCACGACGCCGGCGGCCTTTCGGACTCCCGGTACGGCCTGCTTCCCGCCGCGGCCCTGGCGGTGCTGAGCGCTCCCTTCGGGGGCGATCCCGCGGCGTCGGTGTGGGTCCAGGCGGGGGTGACGAGCCTGCTGGTGCTGGCGGCGACCTACGGGATCGCCCACGCCCTCGCGGGTCACCGGGCCGGGGCGGCCGCGGTGCTGACCCTCGCGTGCTTGCCGGCCTTCGGCGCCGCCCAGCGCACCCTCCTGCTGGACCTGCCCCTGACCGCGGCGGTGGCGTGGACCGCGTTCCTCTGCCTGGTGGCCTCGGCGCGGGAGCGGGCGGCACGGCGGGTGCCGCTGCTCCTCCTGGCGGCCGTCGCGGCCGCGGGGATCTCGGTGAAGGCGAACTACGTCGCCTTCGCCTCCGGTCCGCTGCTCTGGCTGCTGCTCGCGGACCTCCGGCGGGATCCCCGCGGCCCGGCGGGCTCGGCGCGGGGCGCTGTCCGCCGGATCCTCCTCGGGTCCGCCATCGCGGGCGCCGCGGGCGCGGCCGCGTGGACCCTCCTCATCGCGGACGCCCGCAAGGTCCACCTCGCCCGCACCCTCGCGGAGGCCACCTGGCCCGGGGCGTGGCCGGCCTACCGGCGGGCGGGGTCTTCGGACCTCTTCCTGTCCCACTGGGCCGCGGGCGCGGCGTTCAACGCCTGGGAGATGGGGAGCTGGGCGCTCCACTCCACGTTCTCGCTGCTGCCGGGCCTCATGGCCCTGGCCGCCGTCGCGGCCTTCCTCGCGCGCCCCCACTACCGGGGACGCGGCCTCCTGGCGGCCTGGGCGGGTCCCCCCGTCATCGCACTGGCTCTGCTGATGAGGGGCCGCTACGACGAGCGTTACGTGCTGCCCCTCCTCCCCGCCGTGGCGGCGGCGTGTGGCGTGGTCTTCGCCGGCCTGCGGCCAGGCTGGGGCAGGCGCGCCGTCACCGCGGGCTCCGCGGCTTTGGGGGCCGCCACCGTCGCCGTCGTCACCTTCGGCGCCTTCGCCTCGGTCCGGCCCTTCGGGTGCCTCCAGGTGGACCGCCCTCCCTTCGTCCGGGAGGGCTACTTCAGCGACGTCTTCTGCGTGGCCGAGGAGAGTTACAAGCAGTTCTATCGGTCCGCGGCACCCCGCCACATCGACGTCGGGGAGGGCCAGGTCGCCGCCCTGCTGGGGCGCCTCGCCCCGGGGCGTCCGCCCCGCGTGCTCTTTGGTCCGGGACTGAGCCTGCTGTTCTATCGCCTGGCGGAGCAGGCGGTCTGGGGCAGGGTCCCCCTCGACGTGGGCGACAGCGTCAACCTCCAGGAGTACCGGGTCCACCACCCCCAGGGATTCGACGTCCGCGCCCTGCCCGCGGACGGGGTGGTCCTGCTCGTCCCCGAGCCCCGCCCGAGGCCGGGCCCGCTGGCCTCCTGGGCGGACGAGGCCAGGGAGTGGCGGATCCTCGATCTCTTCGACAACAGCCTGGATCTCGCGGGGGGGGTCGAGGTGGACGGGCTCGGCGAGATCCGCCTCTACCGGGTGCGGGTGGACCCCAGCCCCTGGTAGGCTACCTCTCGATGCGAGGCTGCCGTTGACGCGCGGACGGGACGGCCGGTGGAGGGTCGCCGTGGGGATCCTCCCCGTCCTGTTCGTCGTGCAGGCATCCCTCGCCCCGGGCGTCCCGGGGGCCTCGACCCCGACGGGGGACGGTCCGTCGGGCCTCGCGACCCGGATCCAGGAGGCCCTGGCGGAGTTCGGGGCGGGCGCCCGGTTCCCCCTCCCTCCCCTCGGGGACCGCCGGGTGCACCAGCTCCTCCGGGGGGAAGTGGTGCGGATGCGGGACGTCCCGGAGGACCCCGAGCGTCCCCAGAGGGTGATCGGCCTGAGGATCGCCGACCTCCCCCGGGACCAGGTGTGGGTGGGCTACCGCGACCCCCACTTCGTCCTGGACGAGGAGGTGGCGGAGCGGCGCCTCGGCCCACCGGGACCGCGGGAGCGCTGGTACGGCTTCCTCGACCTGCCCTGGCCCTTCGCGGACCGCCAGTGGGTGGTCGAGGTGGAGGACAACGTGGCCCTTGCGGAGGCGACGGGGAACCGCGCCTGGGAGCGCACCTGGACCCTGGCGGCCGACGGACCCCGGGCGGTGGCGGCGGCCGTGGCGGACGGAGGCGTGCCGGGGGTGACTCCGGACATGGCGGCCAGGGCGATCTACACGCCGGTGAACCACGGCGCCTGGCTGGCGATCTCCCTCCCCGGAGGGCGGTGCCTGCTCGGCTACCACGTGACCTCGGTGGTGGGGGGCGGGATCCCCGACCGGCTGGTGGCGGACTTCGCCCTCGCCCGACTGCGATCGGTGCTGGGGGGCATCGTCGCCCGGGGGCACCGGGCGCCCGGGCACTACGGGGCGGGACACGCGCCGGTGCTGGGGGGAGACGGCCGCGCGATCCCGCCGCTGCTCCTCCCCCCGGGCGGACCCTGATGGGGTCCCGGGCCGGGGCCGAGGCCCCCTAGTACGTCGTTCCAGAGCGAGTTCCCCAGTTTCTGAGTCCGCCTTCCAGCTCATCGGCGTCGCGGTCCCGCGAA
>JAKLKC010000048.1 GCA_023150875.1 Myxococcota bacterium
CGAAGGCGCGAGTGACGCCGCGAGGCGGGATGCATCGTCGCCCGGGCGGGTGACCGCATTTCGTGTTCGACTCTCAATCCTCCACGGCCTGGAGTCCGGTGAAGCCCAGGTCCCGCTGGAAGACCAGGTCGTGGGGGTCGAAGCCCTCGATCACCCGGTAGGTCGCCAGGACCAGGTCCCCGCTCACCTCCACCTCCGGCTCCGACCACAGCTCGCTGAACGGCCGGTCGGCGACCACGCTGTCCCGGGACCGGCTCCATGTGGGCAGGAAGGCCGCGCCCCGCACCGCCTGGTCGTTGCTGGCGAAAAGCAGGGCTACGGTCATGATCGCCCCCTGCTCGGGCAGGGGCTTCACGCCGATGGCCATGGCCCGCCAGCGGGGATCGGGGCGCCGCTCCGGGGGGAGGTCCGCGACGATCTGTTCCGCCAGCTTGGGCCCGATCACCGACACCGAGAGCTGGGGGCCCAGGGCGGCGACCAGCCGGGCCCGGGCGACCCGCTCCGGCGTCGGCGTCTCGTCGGCCCGGGGCACCGTCAGGGCATCGATCAGCTCGTCCTCCCCCGCGGAGACCAGCAGGGTCCCCTCGTCGTAGGCGGCGAAGGGCCACTGGGTCCGCCAGGGCAGGTCGCTGCGGGCCGGGAGCGCGAAGTACGACGTGCCGGCCTCCTCCCGGGGCTGGTACCCCATGCCCCGCAGGCGGTCCCGAACCTGCGGCCCGATCTCCGGCCCCCGGGCGAGCTGGACGTAGCCCCCCGCCGCAGCGCACGAGACCGACACCTCGAAGGGCCCGAAGCCGAAGCGCTCGATGAAGGTGGCCGACAGGAAGGTCTCGCCGAAGCGCCAGAACGTCAGGGGGTGGAGGGCGCGGGGGACCTTCCCCACCTCCCCCCGGAGGACCCCCGCCGTCGTCGGCCGGGGGGCCCCGGTGCTCTGGTACACCGCGTCCTGGTCGGTGCACACCAGCTCCCCCACCTCCGGCAGGTCCGGGTAGCGCGCCAGCAGGTCGCGGATGGGGTTGGGCCCCGCGTCCGCGGCTACGGACGCCTTGGGATCGGGCCCTCCCGGGGGGCGGCACGCCACGGCCAGGGCGGCGACGGCGGCGACCGCTCCGGCGGCCAGGAGGGTGCGGCGGGGGGCGGCGGCGGCCAACCTAGACCCCCGCCTCGGGCACGCCCCAGGCCCGGCCCACCTTCACGAAGGCGTCGACGCATCGGTCGACCTGCTCCGGGGTGTGGGCTGCGGAGAGCTGGACGCGGATCCGGGCCTTTCCCTTGGGCACCACCGGGAACGAGAAGCCGATGACGTAGATCCCCTCGGCAAGGAGGTCGTCGGCCATCCCCTTGGCGAGGCGGGCGTCGTAGAGCATCACCGGGACGATGGGGTGGGTGCCCGGGGGCACGTCGAAGCCGGCCGCGGCCATGCGGGACCGGAAGTGGACCGTGTTGCGCTCCAGGCGGTCCCGGAGCTCCGTGGAGCGGGACAGGCGCTCGAAGGCGGCGATGGAGGCCCCCGCGATGGCGGGGGCGAGGGTGTTGCTGAACAGGTAGGGCCGGGAACGCTGGCGCAGTAGGTCGATCAGCTCCCTGCGGCCGGTGGTGAAACCCCCGGAGGCTCCACCCAGGGCCTTGCCCAGGGTCGAGGTCATCACGTCCACCCTCCCCTGGACCCCCCGGTGCTCGGGGGTGCCCCGGCCGGTGCGGCCGACGAAGCCGGTGGCGTGGCTGTCGTCCACCATCACCATGGCGCCGTACCGCTCCGCCACGTCGCAGAGCCGATCGAGGCGGGCGACGGTGCCGTCCATGGAGAAGACGCCGTCGGTGGCCACCATCACCGTCCGGGCCCCCGCGTCCACCGCCTCCCGGAGCTTCGCCTCCAGGTCCTCGGCGTCGTCGTTGCGGTACCGGTACCGCCTGGCCTTGCACAGGCGGATCCCGTCGATGATCGAGGCGTGGTTCAGCTCGTCGGAGACCACCGCGTCCTCCTCGTCCAGGAGGGTCTCGAAGAGGCCACCGTTGGCGTCGAAGCACGAGGAGTAGAGGATGGTGTCGTCGGTTCCCAGGAACCCCGAGACCGTCGCCTCCAGGCGCTTGTGCAGGTCCTGGGTGCCGCAGATGAAGCGGACCGAAGACAGGCCGAAGCCGTGATCGTCCAGGGTGGCCTTGGCGGCGGCGATCAGCTCCGGGTCGTTGGCGAGGCCCAGGTAGTTGTTGGCGCAGAAGTTCAGGACCTCCCCCGAGGCCACGCGGATCCGGGCCGACTGGGGAGAGAGCAGCACCCGCTCGTCCTTGTAGAGGCCGGCGGCGCGGATCTCCTCCAGCGTGCCGCGGTATCGCGCCCTTGCGGCGTCGGTCAGCATCTCTTCCTCCTCGGATGGGTGGGTCGCCGGGTGTCGGTTCAGCCCGCGAAGCGGATCACCGCCTTGGGGTGTTCCCGGATCACCCGCTCGAACGCCTGGGGGTCGAAGCCCTCGATGGGCACGATGGTCCCCTGCCCCCGGTCCAGGATCACGTTCCAGATGGCGTCCTGCACGCCGTTGGAGGGGTCCTCCAGGAGCCGACGGGTGACCTCCCACGTCCCGAAGATCCGCCTCCCCACCACCGCGTGCAACGTCAGCCCGTCCAGGACGATCCGGTCGAAGTCCTCGACCACCAGGTCGCCGGACTTGATGCCGAAGAGCACCACGTGGCCGCCCCGGCGGGTGGACTTGACGGCGTTGTTCACCGAGCCCGGGAAGCCGCTCATCTCCATCGACACGTCGGCCCCGACCCCCGCCGTGAGCTCCCGCACCTGCCGCCGCACGTCGGGGTCGTGGCGCCAGCTCTCGGGGCCGATCCGGGCGAGGTCGGGCCGGATCACCGCGTCGCATCCCAGCGCCCGGGCCATCTCGGCGTGGCGGGGATCGGGCTCGACCCCGATCACCTGCCTCGCCCCCATGCCCCGGGCGATGAGGACCGCGAAGAGGCCGATGGTGCCGCAGCCGAAGACGGCGACGCTGCGGCCGGCGAGGTCCACCTGGGTGCAGGCGTGGACCGCGTTGCCGAAGGGCTCCTGGACGGCGCCCACCTCGGGGCGGATCCGGGACAGGTCCGTGGGCCACAGGGCCTTGGCGGGGAGCTTGATGTACTCGGCGAAGCAGCCATCCATGGAGATCCCGATGATCCGGTCCCGGGCGCAGACGTGGGTGTCGCCGGCGCGGCAGGGGTAGCACTCGCCGCAGACGATGTGGCTCTCGGTGGAGACGGCGTCCCCCGGCCGGATCCCCCGGGCGGCGGCGGCCCGGGAGCCGATGGCGACGACCTCCCCCAGCATCTCGTGGCCGACGATCCGCCGGTCCTTCCCCTCCTCCGCCAGGGAACCCAGGATCATGTCCCCGAACGCCTGCCGGGACCAGATCCCGCGGTCCGAGCCGCAGAATCCGGCGAACCTCACCCTCACCAGGGCCATGTCCCCGTCCCCGGGGTCTCGGGACTCGTCCAGCTCGGGGCGGGGCTCGTCGGTGAGGCGGAGCCCCCGGGAGCTCTCCCAGGGGTCCCGGACCCGGTCGTAGGTCAGAGCGCGCATCGTCTGCATGGGGCCACCCGCGGGAGGAGGATCGCCGTTCCGGCAAGGGGGGCCGGGGGCACAAAGAGATACGTCATCGGGGGGCGATCCGCAACGCGGACGGGAGGCACCGGCCCGCTCCCGGCGGCGAGGACCTATCATGCCCCCTGGAGGTCCCGTGTACCGTCGACTCCTGGAGTGGCGCCGGGGTGGGAGGCCGGGCCCGCGCCGCCTCCACCTGGTGCTCACCGAGCGCTGCAACCTGCGGTGCCTGTCGTGCTTCATGGCCGAGACCCCCGCGTCCGCAGCGGCGGGGGAGCTGCCCGACGCGGTGGTCCTGGACCTGCTGGAGGACGCCGTGGGCCTGGGGATCCGCGAGGTCTACCTGGTGGGCGGGGAGCCCTTCGTGCGGCGGGACCTGGTGCTGGAGGCGGCGGCCAGGGTGAAGGGCCACGGCCTGCGGGGCGAGATGACCACCAACGGCACGCTGCTCCGCCCAGGGGACGCTCGACGCCTGGTGGAGATCGGGTGGGACTACCTCCAGGTCAGCGTGGACGGGCCCGACGCCGAGACCCACGACGCGCTCCGGGGCGCGCCGGGCAGCTTCCACCGGATCGTCCGGTCCTTCGGGCACCTGCGGGAGGCCCGGCGTGGGGCGGGGAGGCGCCTTCCCCGGCTGGCCCTGTCCACGGTCGTCTCGAACCGCAACTTCCGGCGGCTCCGGGACGTGGTGGAGCTCGCGGCGACGGTGGGAGCCGACGAGGCGATCTTCCAGAGCCTCAAGCCCATGAGCCGCCACTGTCCCTCCCTGGCCCTGGACGACGGCCAGAGGGCGGAGCTGCGGGGCGCCGCCGCGGAGGCCGTGGAGGCCGCGGCGCGTCTGGGGGTCCGCACCAACGCCCGGGACCTGACCGAGGCGCGGGTGGCGGGCGGGTCGGAGCGGCTCCACGCCGTCATGGCCCAGGACGTCCACGAGACCGGGGATCCGCTGCTGGGGGCCCACTGCTACGTGCCCTGGTACAACGTGGTGGTCCACTGGGACGGCCGGGTCGATCCCTGCTGGGAGTGGGACGGAGAGCCCATGGGGGACGCCCGCAGCCAGCGCCTCTCGGAGATCTGGCACGGCCAGGGGTTCGAGGCGTACCGGGCGGCCTTCGTCGCCCGGGAGATCCCCTCCCACTGCGCCCGGTGCTGCCTCGGGCACCTGGACCACACCCGCTGGCTCCGCCTGAAGGCCCTGCGGGCCGCCGGCGAGTGGGAGGAGCTGCTGCGGGTCGCCGATGGCCTGTTGGCGCATCAGCCCGACCACCCCCAGGCCGTGGACGCCCGCCTGGACGCCCTCTACCACCTGGGGAGGGCCGAGGAGGCCCGGGCGACCCTGCGCCGCACCTTCGTCCCCGGCCGCGCCGCGTGGCCCGAGGACCTGCTGATGGCCCTCTTCGTCCCCCACCGGGAGGGGGACGCGGAGGCGGTGGTGGGGGCCGCAGACCGCGTCCTCGCCGGGTCCCCGGACGCCGCCTACGCCTGGTGGGTGCGGGGCGCGGCGCTTCAGGGCGCCGGCCGCCTGGACGAGGCCCGGGAGTCCCTGGAGAGGGCCGCCTCGGGGCGCTGCGACTCCTTCCGGGACGCCGTCCTGGACAGCCTCGCCCAGCTCGCCCTCGCCGAAGGTCGCCCCCGGGACGCCGCCCGCCTCGCCGAGGCCGCCCTGGCGCTGGCGCCGGGCAAGGACCAGACCCGGCGCCTGCGCTCCCGCGCCTTGCGGGCGCTCAGGGAGGGGCGGCGGGGCGGGCCCTGATCCCCGCGACGGGGTCCGGAGCCGAAGGCGGGTGGCGGCCCGCCGTCAGCGGGCGTCCTTGCAGCAGCGGAAGCCCGAGGCGGCGCTGGTGTAGCCGGGGCCGAACTTGTCGTGGCGCTGGTAGCAGCGGGCCTTCTCCTTGAAGTACCAGGCGCCCCCCATCAGGGCCGCCTCGTCCTCGGTGGAGCCGACCCACTCCTGGGCGTTCCCGGCGAGGTCGTAGACACCGTCCCGACTCACGCACCGGGGCATGGATCCGGTGAGCAGGGGGCGCGTGCGCTCCTGGTCCCCCTGGTCGGCGCAGGCCCCGGGCTCGTAGAAGTCGCCGTAGGGGAACTCGGTGCCCTCCAGGTAGTCGTCCCCGAAGATCCCGTTCTTGTCGTCGTCCACGGGGGCCGCCCCCTGGCAGGCCGCCACCCACTCCATCTCGGAGCAGGTCCGCTTGCCCGCCGCCTCGCAGGAGCGCTTCGCGTCGTACCAGCTCGAACGCAGGGCCGGCACCTGGTCCGCCTGGGACAAGGCCTTGCCCTGGGCGCTCGCCGGGGTGGCCGCCTCGAAGGAGTCGATGAAGAAGTGCAGGTCTCCGTAGCGGATCTCGCGCATCTCGGGGGCGGAGGCCGGTGAGCCCGCGGCGGCGTCGGCCGCCCCGTCGGCCTTGGCCTCCCTCGCCTTCCGCTGGGCGTCCGCCGCCGACGCCCCCAGCTCCTGCTCGATGGCGGCCATCAGCACCTGGGGCGACTGGATCCCCTTGAAGAGGCGGTCGCCGACGAAGATCCGGGGCGTACCGTCCAGCTTGCGGTCCGCCCCCTGCTGGGCGTTCATCCGGACGCGCTCCATGGCGGCGGGATCGGACAGGCACGAGTCGAAACGGCGGGTGTCGAGGCCGGCCAGCTCGGCGTAGTGGGCCAGGTCCGAGGAGGCGAGCTTGTGCTGGTTCTTGAAGGTGACGTCGTGCCACTTCCAGAAGCCGTCGTTGCCCCCCACGACGTAGGCGCAGCGACCGGCGACGGCGGCGTCGCAGGCGTCCCGGTGCCGGTTGTTCTTCACCCCCGGGTTGCACGCCGGGTTCATGGGATAGTCCTTCCACACGAACTGGACCCGGTCGGCGTACCGCTCCTCCAGGTCCTTGAGCACGTACGACATCCGCTTGCAGTAGCCGCACTCGAAGTCGGCGAACTCCACCACCCGCACCACCGCGTCCTTGGCGCCGCGGTAGGGGTCGTCGGCGAGGATGTCCGGGGCGCCGTCGGCGCTCCCCGGGACCAGGGTGGCGCTGGAAGCCGGAGTGGCGCCCGGGACCGCGCCCCCTCCCGCCACTGCCGCCACCCTCCCCTCCTCCAAGGTGGCGTGGACCCGCTGCTCGACGGCGACCGCGACCAGGAGCAGCCCCGCCAGGGCGCCGGCCACCCGGAGCGGCACCATGGGGGAGCGGCGCAGGTCCCCGAGCACCTCGCCCACCAGGGCCCCGGGGGTTCGCCCGGAGAGCTGCCAGGACAGGACCAGGGAGGCGAGGTTCACCCCGTAGAGGGCCACGCACCAGATGCACTTCTCGCCGATGACGAACACGGTGATCGCCGCCAGGACCGCGCTGTAGGCGACCGTGGCGGCGCTGAGGGCGAAGGCATAGGCCGGCCCCCGGCGCGGCCACGGCCCCTTGCCCTTCAGGCCCCGCCATGCGAGGCCCATGAGCACGAGGTACGTGGGGATGGCGGGGAGGGCGGTGGGGATCCCGAAGATCGCGCCGTAGTCGCTCGCCTGCACCTCGGCACAGTTCCACCCGGGGTCGTCTCCGCACCCGGCGACGAAGCCTTCGATCAGCCCGTGGACGCTGTAGTGGAAGCGGACGAGGTGGATGGCGACGGCGATGCCGGCGGCCAGCACTGCGAAGAGGGCATGGGCGGCCCACGCCCGGGGCGCCTCGCCCCCCGGCGCTCCGCCCCCGGACGCGGCGGGCGGGGTGGCGGCCGCCCCAGGTCCGCGGTGGACGGGGCGGACCGGCGGTGAGCCGGACTTCTTCTTGCTGGCCATCGTGCGCTTCCGGGGAGGTTGCGGGGAGAGGTCGGGGGCGGGGCGCCTACTTGCGGGCCTCGGCGATCCACTGGGGGAGCAGGCCCAGGTCCTCGTCGCGGAAGCCGACGATCTGCCGCCGGATCACGCCGTTCGGGTCCACCAGGAACGAGGTCGGCATCCGGTCCACGGCGAAGCGGCCCAGCACCGCGCTCTTGTCGTCGACCCCGATGGGGAAGGTCATGGGCTTGCCCAGCTTCTTGAGGAAGGCCCGGGCGGAGGCGGCGTCCCGGTCGACGTTGATCGACAGCACCACGAAGCCCTTGCCTTTGTGCTGCTGGTAGAACGTGTCGAGGGCGGGCATCTCCCGCTGGCAGGGGCCGCACCAGCTCGCCCAGAAGTTCAGCAGGACCACCTTGCCCTTGTGGTCGGAGAGCCGGACCGTGCCGCCGTCGAGGCCGGGCAGGGAGATCTCCCCCGCGGGCTTGCCTACGAAGTCCAGGTCCGACGCGGGGACCATGCGGTCGGCGGGGGGCTGGGCGCGGGCCCCGGCCGGCAGGAAGAGGCCGAGGGTGGCGAGGAGCAGGGCGGCGAGGGGTGCGCGGCCGAGCCGACACGAGTTCCGGGACATCTGGGGAAGCTCCCTCCGGGGGGATGGCCCTGGGGAGGAACCCCACGGGACCGGCCGGTCCGCGGCCCCCCTGCAAGCCCTTCGGAACGGCCGGAGCGGGCAGGTTATTCCACGGTGACGCTCTTGGCGAGGTTCCGGGGCTGGTCCACGTCCCGCCCGAGGCGGACCGCGGCATGGTAGCTGAAAAGCTGGAGGGGGATCACGGTCAGGAGCGGAGAGAGGGCCTCGTGGGTGTCGGGGACGTAGATCACGTCCTCGGCGAGGGCCTCCACCCGTCGGTCCGTGGGGTGCTCGTTGGTGATGGCCAGGATCCGCCCCTTGCGGGCCCTGACCTCCTCCATGTTCGAGAGGGTCTTCTCGAAGAGCTCGTCCCGGGGGGCGACGAAGACCACCGGGGTCTCCTCGTTGATGAGGGCGATGGGGCCGTGCTTCATCTCCGCCGCGGGCAGGCCCTCGGCGTGGATGTACGAGATCTCCTTGAGCTTGAGGGCCCCCTCCAGGGCCACGGGGTAGCTGACGCCCCGACCCAGGAAGAGCACGTAGCGGGAGTCCAGGTACTTCCGGGCCAGGCGCTCCACCTCCCCGGCCCTCTCCAGGATCAGGCCGACCTTTCCCGGGATGGCCGCCAGCTCCTCGACGAGGTGCCGCCCCAGGGCCGGGCTCATGTCCCGCATCCGGCCGATGTTCACCGCGAACAGGAAGAGGGCCACGATCTGGGAAGTGAACGCCTTGGTGGAGGCGACGGCGATCTCGGGGCCGGAGCGGATGTAGATCCCGCCGTCGCTCTCCCGGGCGATGGTGGAGCCCACCACGTTCACCACCCCCAGCACGCGCCCTCCCTTCCGCTGGATCTCCCGGAGCGCCGCCAGGGTGTCGGCGGTCTCGCCCGACTGGGAGATGGCGAAGTAGAGGGTGTTCTTGTCGATGATGGGGTTCTTGTAGCGGAACTCCGAGGCGACCTCGACCTGGCAAGGGACCCGGGCGAGGTTCTCGAACAGGTAGGACGCCACCAGGGCGGCGTGGAAGCTGGTGCCGCAGGCCAGCATCTTCAGCCGCTGGATGTCGAAGAACTCGCGGCGGTCCAGGTTGAGGCCGCCCAGGCGGGTGGTGCCGAACTCGGGGATGACCCTGCCGCGGAAGCACCTCTCGATGGACTCCCGCTGCTCGTGGATCTCCTTGAGCATGAAGTGGGGGAAGTCCCCCTTCTCGATCTCCTCGATCCTCCAGTCCACCTCCTGGACGTCCTTGTCCACCCGTTCGGCGTCGGCGTTGGTGGTGCGGTAGGAGTCGGCGTGGAGGACGGCGACGTCCCCGTCGGCGAGGTAGATCACCTGCTGCGTGTGGGCGATGATCGCCGTCACGTCCGAGGCGACGAACATCTCCTTCTCGCCGATCCCCAGGACGATGGGGGAGCCGTTGCGGGCACACACCACCTCGTCCGGACGGTCGGACGCCACCACGGCGATCCCGTACGTCCCCTTGATGTAGTGGATGGCGTTCCGGACGGCGGACTCGAGGTCGTCCCGGTAGAACTTGGCGATGAGGTGGGCGAAGACCTCGGTGTCGGTCTCGGACGCGAAGACGCAGCCGTCCTGCTGGAGCATGGTCTTGAGGGCGGCGTAGTTCTCGATGATGCCGTTGTGGACGACCGCGATGCGGCCGTCGTTGGAGACGTGGGGGTGGGCGTTGAGGTCGGTGGGGGCCCCGTGGGTCGCCCAGCGGGTGTGGGCGATCCCGCTGGTGCCGGAGAGGCCCTGGGGGAGGGTCCTCTCCATCTCCCGGATCTTGCCCGCCTTCTTGTGCACCTTCAGGCGCCCGCGCACCGGCAGCGCGACGCCCGAGGAGTCGTAGCCGCGGTACTCCAGCCGCTTCAGGCCCTCCAGGAGGATCGGCAGGGCGTCCCGCTCGCCCACGTAGCCCACGATTCCACACATTCGGTGACCCCTCCTGGGTCGCCGGTCCTCACCGCGCGCCGGGCCCTCCAGCCCGCCGCCGGATCCCCGGACCGGCTACCCGTAGATCAGGCGGCGCAGCTGCCGCTCGGTGTAGGGGGGCGCCCGGAAGCGCCGCTCCTTCAGCTCCTCCTCGATCCGCACGAAGATCTGGGGGTTCCGCAGGCCCTCGCGCCGCAGCTCGGTGTGGCGCCTGCGGACGAACTGTTCGGCGCTCTCGTCGAGGTACGTGAGCAGCTCCGCCAGGATCTTGTCCAGATCCCGCTCGGACACGTCCGCGATCCGCAAGAGGTGTTCCCTGATCCGCCGCATCGGGAGTGGGGCCGGGCGGGAGTGCCCGAGCCGCACGTCGATGCTAGACCGCCATCGCGGCGGGCTCAACCGACTTGCCCG
The DNA here is from genome assembly GCA_023150875.1 of Myxococcota bacterium. Classification (GTDB taxonomy): domain Bacteria; phylum Myxococcota_A; class UBA796; order UBA9615; family JAKLKC01; genus JAKLKC01. Next base: position 10,320 of record JAKLKC010000048.1, read on the forward strand.
GATCCGGGCAAACCGTCCGCCGGGGGCCCGGGGGCGAGGGAAGGGCCCCTGCGGGATCCCCGCCGCCCCGTGACCCGGACCACCGACCGGCACAGGGCGCGGGCCCGCCGGACCTCCTGGAGATCGGGGAGGGCGCCCCCGAAGCGCACGGCGTAGTACCGGTCGGCCAGGGCCACGAGCCCCGTCAGGTCCTGGGGCCAGCGCGCCTCCACGGCGGCGAAGAGTTCCCGGACGGTGGCCCCCGGTGGTGCCAGGTCCGGGAGCGCCGACGCCCGGTCCGCCGCCCGCAGGACCGCCCGACCCAGCGCCCGGGCGGCCGGGGTGGCGAGCTGGTGCGGACCGGGGGTCGCGGCCCTCTCCCGCGCCCGCCGGCCGAGGACCACGAGTCCCAGCAGCGCGGCGAGCCCCGCCACCGCCCCGGCGACCTCCCGGCGCCGCCTCCCCGGATCGGGGGCGAAGGCCGCCTCGGGGACACGGCCGCGCCCTCCTCCGCCGGCTCCCCACCTCGAGAGCCCTTCCAGCCCCTCGCTGACGCGGCTCCACGCACCGAACTGAGCGCCCAGGTCATAGTCGAGGACCAGCCGGTCCCAGCGCTCCCGGAGGAGGTCCAGGTAGTGGCCCAGGGAGGTCAGGGCGTGGCCCCCCGCCCCGTCGCCGGCGGCGGGGGTGGGATCGAAGCGAGTCCATCCCCGGCCGGGCAGGTGGGCCTCGACCCAGGAGTGGGCGTCGCTCTGGCGCACCAGCAGGTACCCGCCCGGGGCGACGTACTCGTCCGCCAGGAAGCCGTTGACGATGCGCGACGGGATCCCCTCCGCCCGGAGCAGGACCGCCATCGCGGAGGCGAAGTACTCGCAGTGGCCCGCCCGGGCGGTGAACAGGAAGGCGTCCAGGGGGTCTTCGCCGCCGGGATCCGGCTGGATGAGGGTGTAGGTCAGGTCCCCCCGGGCCAGGTGGTCCTCCATCGCCCGGGCCTTCTCGCCGGGGGTCGCGCCCCGCGCCGCCAGTTCCCGGGCGAGGGCCCGGACACGAGCGCTGACGGGGGGGATAGCGAGGTAGCGCCCCCGCTCCTCGGCGCTCAGGGGCGCGGGATCCCCGGCGGGGGTCGTCCGCGCGTAGACGACGTAGGTGAGGCGGGGGGGAGGCGCGGGCAGGAACAGCCCCCCGGTCACCGTGGTCTCGAGTCCCCCGAAGGGGCCGAACACGGCCACCGGGTCCCCGGCGGTGAAGATCGCCCCGGTGTCGAGGCGCTCCCGGGTGACCTCCAGGACGAGATCGGCGTCCGGGGGCGGCTTGCGGGGAGGGGGCCAGGTGGGACGGCGGCCCCGGTGGGGCATCCGGACCTCGTCCGAGAGGGACCAGGAGCGGCCGTCGAAGCGGTCCAGAGCCAGCCCGAAGAGGTAGAGGGCGTCGATCCGCGCCTCGGCCCCAGGCCCCAGGCGCGCCGCCCTCACGCGCATCACCGGGTCGCGTCGGCGCTGGGCGAGACCCACCTCCCCGAGCCGCACCTCGTCGCTGAAGCCCGCGACGTGGACCGGGGGCCCGACGGCGGCCGCCGCACCGACCTGGAAGCGGGGGAGGAGGAAGAACAGCGCGACGGTGACGGCGAGCATGGCGAGGGTGGTCGCCCAGACCCCCAGCGCGAAGCGGGGGGTGAGCAGCCCATCCAGCTCCGCCAGGTCGGGCTCCCGCTCCCCGGTGCCGCTCCCCTTGCCCCGGCCCCGTTCCCCCGGCGGCGGGAGGTGGGCCCGCGCCTCCGTCTCGAGGCGGACGAGGAGGAGGAGCCACGCCGCCGCCACCAGGAACGCGACCGAGGCGACCAGGAAGAGGGGGTCCAAGGTCAGGATGCTCGCCAGCAGCAACTGGCCGAAGGCGATGACCAGGACGTACAACCCGTCCCGGGGCCCCCTGCGGGACTCCAGGCGGTGGACCTGCACGAAGGACAGGAGATCTCCCCCCAGGGCCAGGGCCGGCTCGCCCGCCCACAGCCTCGCCCCGCACCACGCCAGGAAGGCCATGGCCGCGGCGTTCCAGGCCCAGGGCGGGACGCGTAGACTCCGGGGGTCCCGGAGGCCCGCTCCCGCGGCGATCACCGCCGCCACGGCGACGGGGAGGGGGAGGGCACCGGCGGCTCCCACCGCCGCGAAGCCGACCGCGGCGACGGAGAGGCACGAGACCTCGCGGGCGGTCCGGAAGCGGGAGGCCATCACGGAGGGACGTCCCCTTCGGCACGACGGCCCGTGGGACGGAGGGGGAGCTGGCCCGCGGGGGGCTGGAGGGCCAGGGCCCGGAGGACCCGGTCCTCGTGGGCAGGACCCGCGCCGGCGGGGATCCGGACCCCCGGCGCGTCCAGCCCCACCCGGTCGCCGGCCAGGACGTGGCGCATCACCAGCGCGGTCGCCTCCCGCAGAGCCCTCTCGAACCGCGCGACCTCCGCGGGGATCCGGGAGTCCCCCGCGGCGTCCAGGCGGACGGTGACCGACACCCGCTCCGCCGCCGACGTCTCCACCGCGACCGGGCGCCCCAGGCGGGCGGACGCCTTCCAGTGGACCCGGCGGACCGCCTCCCCGGGGCGGACCTCCCGGGGGCCGAGCACGTCCCCGTCCCCCGTCGCGGAGGTCGGGCGAGCCCCGTCGCCGGGCTCCCCGGAGGCGGCGCTCCGGGCCGCCGCCCCCCGCGCCGGCAGGACCACCACGTCGAGGCGCAGGGGGATCCGCGCCCGCTTCCGCACCAGTCCGAAGGGGTAGAGGGTCGAGACCTCGATCCCCAGGAGGCGATGCCGGCCCCGGCGGCGGAAGGTGTACTCCACGAAGCGGACGGCCTCGGATCCGGGTGGGATCGCGGCGAACCACGCGGGCTCGGCCCGGAGGTCGGCGTGGGGGGACGACTGCTCAGAGAGCCGGAGGGCGACGTGGGCGAAGCGCCGCCGGGGGTTTACCACCCGCAGGGCGAACCGGGCCGGCTCCCCCGCGTGCACCCGCGCCGGAACCATCCTCTCGACCCGCACCCGGGACATGGCCACCTCGCTCAGCACCCCCGACACGGCGAAGAAGCCCAGCATCATCGACAGGACGAGGTAGAGCAGGTTGTTGCCGGTGTTCAGGGCCGCCAGGGCGACGATCAGGGCAATCCCCCCGAAGGCGAGCCCCTCCGATGTGGGGTGGAGCGTCCGGGGAGGGAGGATCCAGGCCCCGATCCGCGCCAGGATCCGCCACCCGCCGGGCGGATCCCCCTGAGGAGCGATGAGGGGTCCGGCCGAGTCGTCCGCGAGGGGGCCACTCCCCTCTCCACCCCGGGGGACGCGCCGCCGGCCCCACCGCCCGCGGGGCGGGCGCGCCCCGATGGGGCCCGGGGGGGGCGCGCCCGGGGCCACCGCCCTACCTCGGCGGCGAGACCGACTGGACCAGGACGGAGATCAGCCGGTCGGTGGGGATCCCCTCGCCGCGCCGCCCGTCCAGGGCCCCCGCGGGGACGACCCGGTGGGCCAGGACGGGGACGGCCATCGCCTTCACGTCGTCGGGGACGACGTACCCCCGCCCCAGGAGCAGGGCCCGGGCCCGGGCGGCCCTTCCGAGGGCCTGGGTCCCCCGGGGGGAGACTCCCAGGTCCAGGTCCGGGGACCGCCGGGTGGTCTCGACGATGGCCAGCAGGTAGTCCTCCACCTCCTCGGGGATCTCCACCCCGTCCGCGGCCTGCTGCAGGGACAGGAGGTCCGCCGTCCCCAGCACCGGGGACGCCGCGGGGGGGGCAGCACCCCCCTGGCGGAGCACCAGCCGCTCCGCCTCCCGGTCGGGGTAGCCGATCCTGAGCCGCACGAGGAACCGGTCGAGCTGGGACTCGGGGAGGGGGAAGGTGCCGACGTGCTCGACGGGGTTCTGGGTGGCGATCACCATGAAGGGACGGGGGAGCGGATGGGTGACGCCGTCCACGCTGACCTGGCCATCGTTCATGGCCTCCAGCAAGGCGCTCTGGGTGCGGGGCGTGGCGCGGTTGACCTCGTCGGCGAGCACCACGTGGGCGAAGATCGGGCCCGGGCGGAACCGGAACTCCCCCAGCGCGGCGTCGAAGACGCTCACCCCGACCACGTCGGCGGGGAGCAGGTCGCTGGTGAACTGGATCCGCCGGAAGGTGCAGCCCAGGGCGCCGGCGAGGCCCTGGGCAAGGGTCGTCTTCCCCACCCCAGGGACGTCCTCGACGAGGAGGTGCCCCCGGGCGAGCATCGCCACCAGTACCTGCCGGACGACCTCGGGCTTGCCCCGGAGGACCTCGTCCAGGGAGGCGGCGATCCTGTGGATCGCCCCGGGAGGGGCCGCGTCGCCGGAGAGATGCGGGCGGGAGAGAGGGGAGGACATCGCCCGGCCGCCTCGCCGGGTGGGTTCACCCGGACTCGCGGGGAGATCAGGCGCGGCGGCGACCGCGCCGGAGGAGCCCGGCCAGGGCAGCGAGGGCGGTCGCCCCCAGCGCGGATGCGGCGCTCCCGCCCCGGGCCTGGGCGCAGGTGACCGCGCCGTCGGAGTCCAGGAAGTGGCCCTGGGCGTAAGCGTGGCCGGTGACCGTCACCGGCTCGCCGTCCTGGACGCCGTCGTTGACCGTGAGGGTCGCCCGGAAGTCCCAGGAGTCGTTCGGCGCGTCGCCGTCGAACACGATCTGGGAGGGATCGATCTCCAGCACCAGGACGGCCTGGGGGGAGTCGGCGCGGGCGTGGAACGACACGACCGTGACGCCGGGGTACTGGGGGGCGGGATCCTCGAGGGCCCAGGACCACGAGAGGGCGTCCCCCACCTCGGCGTCCACGCTCGCCCTCCCGTCGAAGACCAGGGAGAGGCGACCGCCGAAGTACTGCGCCTGGGGTCCGGTCCCGGCGTCCGCCGTGGGGGGCGCGTCGGCGCAGTCCGGATCGGCGCCGTCGGTCAGCGCATTGCAGTCGTTGTCCACCCCGTCGTCGCAGACCTCGGCGGCGTTGGGAGAGACGGCGGGATCCGCGTCGTCGCAGTCCTCGCACCCGATGCTCCCGTCGGCGTCCCCATCGGCCTCGTCCGCGGGCACCACCTCATCGCAGTCGTCGTCGACCCCGTTGCACGCCTCGACCGCCCCCGGGAACACCGCGGCGCTGGCGTCGTCGCAGTCGCCACCGCAGCCCGTGAAGCCGTCCCCGTCGGCGTCCAGCTCGTCCTCGGGGACCGCGCCGTCGCAGTCGCCGTCCAGGCCGTCGCACGCCTCGGCGGCGCCGGGATGCACCGCGTCGCTGGCGTCGTCGCAATCGCCGCCGCACGTGCTGACCCCGTCGCCGTCGGCGTCGGCGAGGTTGAGGGCGGGATCGGAGTCGTCGCAGTCGTAGGCGCAGGTGCTGGCGCCGTCCCCATCGGCGTCCAGGCCGTTCAGCCACGCCTCGGCGTCGTCGCAGTCACCCTCGCAGGTGGACTGGCCGTCGGCGTCCGCGTCCGACTCCACCGGCGGGACGCTCCCGTCGCAGTCGGTATCGACCCCGTCGCACAGCTCCTCCGCGCCCGGATAGACGTCCGGGTTGGCGTCGTCGCAGTCGTCGACCTCGTCGAAGCCGTCGCCGTCGCCGTCGGCGGCGAACGCCGTACTCCAGGGCCCGAGGGCCGCCGTGCCGAACAGCGCCAGCGCAACCGCCAGCCGCCGCATGGATGCCATCTTGTTCGCTCCGTCCCGTGGGCGCACCCAGGCGCGCCCCTGGGAGCTTTGGCCGGTTGTAGAGGATCGGCCGCACTCCGTCAAGCCAGTCCGGCGACACGCGCGACGGGACCGGCCCGGAACCCGAGAGCAAGAGGGTCGAGACGCGGAAAACGGCCCGGGCCGGGCTCAGCCCGCTTCCGCGCGGCGGGGCCCATCTGATACAAGGGACCCATCGGAGCGTCGCGGACCGGAGGGTCCGGGATCCGGCGGCGCCCCTGAGGAGCGGCGATGGCCCCGTTCGGTCTCTTCGGCAAGAAGGCTTCACCCGCGGGCGCGGGAGCGTCGGGCGGCGGCGTCCCCGGCGAGGGGAGCCTGCACGCGCGCCTCGAGACCTCGATGGGGGACATCGTCGTGGCGCTCCACGAGGACCGCGCGCCCCGGACCGTCGGGAACTTCGTTGGCCTGGCCACGGGCACGAAGGAGTGGGTCGACCCCAGGACGCGCCGGCCGGTCCAGGGACGGGGTCTCTACGACTCGACCATCTTCCACCGGGTGATCCCGGACTTCATGGTCCAGGCGGGGGACCCCCTGGGGACGGGGACCGGGGGGCCCGGCTACCGCTTCGAGGACGAGTTCCACCCACAGCTCCGCCATGATCGGCCCGGGATCCTGTCCATGGCGAACTCGGGGCCCCACACCAACGGTTCCCAGTTCTTCATCACCGAGAAGCCCACCCCCTGGCTCGACGGGCGGCACTCGGTGTTCGGCGAGGTGGTCCAGGGCATGGACGTGGTGCGGGCCATCGCCCGGGTGCCCCGGGACGCCCGGGACCGTCCGAGGCAGGACGTGGAGCTCCGCAGGATCGAGGTCTTCCGCAAGGCCGCCGAGGGCTGACGTGCGCGGGACCCCGGCGTGGGGCGCCCTGGCGCTGGCCCTCGCTTGGGGCGCCCCCGCCTGTGGTCCCCCCCTGGATCCTCCCGCGGCGGGCCGATCGGTGGAGAGCGAGGCGGGCTTCTCGCTGGTGGTGGCCGAGGGGTGGGACGCCCGCCCCCTCCGCAGCGGCTTGCGGCTGGTGCATCGCACCGCCGTCGGCCGTGGCTTCCCCACCATGCACGTCGAGAAGTTGCCGGATGGGACGCCGGACCTGGGGGCGGGCGGCCGCGGCTTCCGCCACCCCGCGGGACGGGGCGAGTACCGTTACTCCCGCTGGGCGAACCCCCAGGGCCACGGCTTCCGGCTCGACGTGGCGATCCGTGGAGAGGCCGCCGGCTTCACCGTCCGCTGCGACGTCTGGGACGAGCGCCTCTCGGTGGACCGGGACCTCTTCGAGACGCTCTTCTGGCCCATGATCGCCAGCATCCGGGACACCGCGCCCCCCCGGTCCAAGGCCCGGGTTGCGGGGTCGTCCGGCCGCTGAGAGCGGAACCGGTCGGCGCATCCGAGCACCCCTTTCATTCCCGTGCCCGTGCCCGAGCCCGTGCCCGAGCTCCCGCTCGGCGAGCCCGCCAGGGCCCCGGGGGGAATCGGGTCGCCGGCGGATCGCACGGATCCGCCCCCCCGCCCCCGGCCTCCCGGGCCCTCAGCCCCCCAGCCGGACCTCCCGGTCGACGGATCCGCCCTGGGGGAGTTCCAGCAACTCCCACGGAGACTGCCCGTGGTCGGGGCCGTCCTTGAACGTGACCTGCATCTCGTACCGGCCGGCGGGCACCACGATCTTCGTATCCCCCGCCGCGTTCACCACGTCGCTCGCGGCGCCGCGGTCGGCCCCGGCGTTGATCAGCCGGACCTGGGACTTCTCGGTGACGTCCTTGCCGCCGAAGACCGCCTTCACCTTCAGCGTGGCGATGGGCTTCTCCATCTCCATCGCCAGGCTCACCTTCCCGTTCTCCGGCGTGGTCGCCACGGCCAAGCCCGGCATGCGCTTGTCGGCCCAGGTGTCGGTGTTGTCGCTGGGCTGGTACACCACCCGCAGGTCGTAGGTCCCGGACTCGACGGGGATCAGCTCCCCCGCCTTGCCCCGGGCGACGGCCACGGCGTAGGTCATGTCCGCACCGGGCCGGTACAGGTACACCGACGTCCGCTCGTTCACCGCCTGCCCGTAGTTCGTCGCGGTGACCACAACGCCGTTGAGCTTGATGCCGAAGTCGCGGGACTCCGTCGCCTTCGACCCGTCCCCGGCGACGGCGATCCCCTTGATCCAGGCCTCCCCTCGGACGGAGGGCCCGTCCTCGTACACCGCGTGCACGTCGTAGCTGCCCGCCGGTAGCACCAGGACCTGGCCGGGCACCTGCCGGGACACCACGGGGACGCTCACCTCCGGGTCGTCCCCGCTCTTGTACGCGGAGATCCGGGTCCGGGCGTCCACGTCGATGCCATCGTTGGTGAAGTGGAGCTCAAGCCCGCCGACCGGGTGCTCGATGTCCACCTTCACGTCGAGCTGCTTCCCGGCACGGACAGCGAGGTGGGACACCTTCCCGGTGGCCCGGGTCGCCTCAGTGGGAGCGTGCTCGATCTCGGCGGTGTAGGAGCCCGGCGGCACCACGAACCGTTGGCCGGACTTGCCCTTCTCGACGGTCCCCGCCGTCTTGCCGACGCCGCGGACCTTCACCGTGACCGTGTCGTCCGCGGGCTTCCCCCCTTGCCGCACCTCGATGACCAGGGCGCCCTCCTCGTCCCCCAGCCCAGGCGCCTCCTGGTACGCGACGGCCGCGGTCTTGGCGATGCCCGATGCGGCGGCCACTCCCCCCGCCTCCTCGTCGCCGGAGTCGTCGCCGCCGCACCCGGAGAGGGCGAAGGTGGCCGCCGACGCGACCCAGAACGCTACGAAGAGGCCACGCACCGTCGCCATGGGAACTCCTCCTGCCCTGGAAGGGTCGCCGGGCGGTCCTCGGAGCCCCGGCGTCGCGCGGGATGATACCAGGGTCGCGCCCCTGCGCGGCACCCCCGACCCGCATCACTCCGGATCTAAACGCTCCGCGGCCGCGGGCGTCCGCTCCCGCCGATCCGGGCCGAGCAGGATCGTCACCGGCCCGCCACCCCTCCGGGCCGGTCCCGCCCGGACCACCACCCCCACGTCCCCCCGCGGGGTGGCGAGCCCGGGGGTCGGCGGGAGCACCAGGAAGGGGTCCAGGTCTTCGATCTCGGCGGGTGGCGGCGGAGGCGGTGGCGGGGGCGGGACACGCTGGGGAACCGGCGTCGGAAGCGCCCCCTCCATCGCCCGGAGGACCCCCGGATCCGACGGGCGGGCCAGGTCCACCGCCCTGCCGGGCGGCACGATGGTCGCGGGCAAGGGGGGGAGCCGCGGTCGGGCCCCCGACCGGGGCCGCGCCGCCCCGGCCCCAGCCCCTGCACCGAATCGGACGGCGGCGCACGAGGCGCGACGACGCATGCGCTCCCCGGGGAAGTCCGGCGCCCGCCACGCCCGTGCCAGCGCCCCGCTTCCCGTGATGCCCTCGAGCTTCGCAGCCCCGCGCCAACCGGTCAACGGCCCCGTCCGCGCCGGTGCGGGCGGACCACCCCGCCTTCGTGCTCGCGCTCGTGACCGTGCCCGCGCCCGCGCCCGCGCTCGTGTTCGTGCCCGTGTCGGCGACCCGCGCCGTACTCGTGACCCTGCCCGTGGGCCTGCCCCCTCGTGCTCTCCCTCACGCTCGTACGCGCGCTCCCATCCCCCTCCCCTCCCCCGTCCCACGGGTTCCCGATATGCTCCCCGCCATGTCCGGGACGGAACCGATGCGGTGGGGGGTCAGGACGCTGCGGCTCCTCACCCTGGACCAGTGCCGACTCCTGAAGGAGAAGGGGATCGACTGGGTGCGGATCCCCCTGCCGTGGTCCTTCGTCGAGAGACGGCGGGGGCAACGGGACTGGGCTCCCACGGACCGGTGGCTGTCCGCCCCCCTGGAGAGCGGGCTCTCGGTCCTGGGCATCGTCGGGGAAGGATTCGCCCACGCGACCCCCGCCTGGGTGGAAGGAGAGGGCGGCATCCAGGCCCCCGACCACGCCCGGCGGCTGGCGGACTACGTGTCCGACGTCGTGTCCCGATACCCCGCCGTCCGCGGGTGGCAGGTGGAGGAGTGCCTCAACGGCTGGGCGTGGGAGGTCCTGGGCTCCCGGCGGCGCAAGGGTCGGGGCTGGGCCGACGCGGCCACGCGCCTCCGCCTGCTGCGAGAGGCGGCCGAAGCGGTGCGGCGCGCCGACGCCGGAGCGAAGGTCCACGTCACCGTCACCGCCGACCTGCCGGGGTGGCGGAGGTCCGCGGCGGAGTGGCGGGACGCGGGTCTGCGGATCGACGTCCTCGGGCTGTCCCTCTTCCCCTGCCGGGTCGTGCCCTTGCCCTCGCTGGCCTCCCGCGTGGGGGAAGCGGTCCACGCGGCCCGGGAGATCGCCGGGATCCCGGAGATCGAGATCTCGGCCACGGGCTTCCCCACCCACCGCGACCCGTGGACCCACGCCCGCCAACGGGAGTACCTCGCCGGGGCCGCCCGGGAGGCCCGGGAGGCCGGCGCCGCCGGCTTCTTCGTGTCCCATCTCCGGGACCAGGCCCACGACGACCCCGAGCTGGGGTACTGGATGCCGGATCAGGCCCGGAACCTCGGGATCTGGCGCTACGACGGGACCCCCAAGGCCGCGTTCGACGAGCTGAGGGTGGTGATCCGGGAGGACCGCTACGGCTGACGATGGGCCGGCCCAGCCGCCCACCTCGCCCGCCCCGTCAGGGCGCGAACCGCTCCCCTCCCCGGAGGAGGTAGGCGCTGCCCGCGTTGGAACCTCCCTCGTCGTGCTGGTACGCACCGACCAGCACGTCGCCGTACCCGTCCCCGTCGACGTCGCCGACCCCGGCGGCCGCCAGGCCGGCGGCGTCACCCATGGTCTCGCCTACCCACTTCGCGTCGGCGAGGGAGAGGTCCCGGTCGGCGATCAGGGGTCCGTACAGCAGGTACACGGCCCCCGCGTCGGAGCCCCCGGCGTCGTTGCCGTAGGCCCCCACCAGCACGTCGGCGAGGCCGTCCCCGTCCACGTCCCCGGCCCCGGAGACCCGGCGGCCGGCGTAGTCGTTGGGGTTCTCGCCCACCAGGCGGACGTCGGCCGCGGACAGGTCGATCTCCCCCCACAGGGGTCCGTAGAGCAGGTAGGCGGCCCCCGACGAGTTCCCCCCGGCATCGGCGCCGAAGGCCCCCACCAGCACGTCGTCGGACCCGTCGCCGTCGACGTCCCCGGCGCAGGCCACCGAGGACCCGGCGTAGTCCGATGCCGACTCCCCCACCAGCTTCGCGTCGGCGAAGGCCAGGGGGAAGGTCCCGAACACCGGGCCGTAGACCACCCACGCGGCGCCCGCGTCGGCGCCCCCCGCGTCGTGGTTGGGAGCGCCCACCAGCAGGTCCGAGAAACCGTCGCCGTTGAAGTCCCCGGACGCCACCGACTGGACCTGGTCACCCGGGAACGAGCCGAGGATCTTGGCGTCGGCGTCGGAGAGGTCGAGGGTCGACACGGGCCCCCGGACCAGGTACACGGCGCCCGCGCTGTTGCCGCCGGTGTCGTCCCCTGGGGCGGCCACCAGCACGTCGTCGAAGCCGTCCCCGTCCACGTCCCCGGCCGCGGAGACCGCCAGCCCCGCGGAATCGTTGGGGTCCTCGCCGATCAGCCGGGCGTCGGCCAGGCCGAGGTCGAGGTTGCCCGCGACCGGGCCATACACCACGTAGGCCGCCCCCGCCCCGTTCCCGCCGCCGTCGTTTCCGAAGGCACCCACCAGGAGGTCGGAGAACCCGTCTCCGTCGACGTCCCCGGCGGCGGACACCGAGGTCCCCGCGTAGTCGGAGCCGTTGTCACCCTCCAGGACCGCGTCGGCGGTCGCCAGGTCCGCGCCGCCCGTGATGGGGCCGAGGACCAGGTAGGCCATCCCCTGGTCCGAGCCGACCCTCTCGCCGTAGGGGGCGCCGATGAGCACGTCGTCGAAGCCGTCCCCGTCGACGTCGCCGACCCCCGCGACGTCGTAGCCTGCGAAGTCCCCGCCGTCGTCCCCCCGCCTCTCGGCGTCCGCTCCCGACAGGTCCACCACGCCCGCGGGGGCGCACTCGTCGGCGACGCCGTCGCAGTCCTGGTCCACCCCGTCGCCGCAGTCCTCCGCCGCTCCGGGCCCGATCCCGGCCTCGCCGTCGTCGCAGTCCCCCCCGCAGGACGTGACCCCGTCCCCGTCGCCGTCGTAGCCCTCGTCGACGACCCCGTCGCAGTCCTGGTCCGCCCCGTCGCACGCCTCCGCCTGGCCGGGACGCACGTCGGCGCGGGCATCGTCGCAGTCGCCCCCGCACTCCGTCAGCCCGTCGCCATCGCCGTCACCGTCCACCCCCTCGTCCTCGGTGCCGTCGCAGTCGTCGTCCAGCCCGTCGCACCGCTCCGCCGCGCCGGGGTGGACCCCCGGGTCGGCGTCGTCGCAGTCGCCGCCGCACGTCGTCGCACCGTCGACGTCGCCGTCGAAACCGTCGTCGGCGACCCCGTCGCAGTCCTGGTCCACCCCGTCGCAGGCCTCCGGGACCCCGGGGAACACGACCCCGTCGCCGTCGTCGCAGTCCCCGGCGCAGGTGGTGAACCCGTCCCCGTCGAGGTCGAAGCCGCCATCGACGATCCCGTCGCAGTCCTGGTCCACCCCGTCGCACACCTCCGTTGCCCCCGGGTTCAGGCGGGGATCGGCGTCGTCGCAGTCCCCCGTGCAGGTGGCGTACCCGTCGCCGTCGGCCTCGAACCCCTCGTCGGTGCTCCCGTCGCAGTCGTCGTCCACGCCGTTGCACGCCTCGGCCTCGCCGGGGTTCACGGCGGCGTCGCCGTCCTGGCAGTCCCCCCCGCAGGTCGTCCACCCGTCGAGGTCCAGGTCGAAGGGGTCGTCGGCGTAGCCCGAGCAGTCCTCGTCCCGGCCGTCGCAGGCCTCCACCGCCCCGGGGAAGACCTCGGGATCGTGGTCGTCGCAGTCGCCCCCCACGAGCGTGAACCCGTCGGAGTCGAAGTCCTGGCGGGAGCCCCCCAGGACCAGGTAGGCCGCCCCCGCCGCGGTGGCCCCGGCGTCGTGGCCCCGGGCGCCCACGAGCACGTCGTCGTACCCGTCGCCGTCGACGTCGCCCCCGGACGCCAGCCCGATGCCCGCCTCGTCGTAGGCGGACTCCCCGTAGAAGCTCGCCTCCGCCGCGAGCTGACCGGCGGGCGTGGAGGAGCCGTACACCAGGTAGACCTCGCCGGCGTCGGCGCCCCCGGTGTTGGAGCCCGGGGCCGACGCCAGCAGGTCGGCGTACCCGTCCCCGTTGACGTCCCCCGCCGCGACCCGGGTGCCCAGGTCGTCGTAGTTGCCCGCGCCCAGGAGCATCGCGTCGGCGGAGCCGAGGGAGATCGTGCCGGAGGCGGGACCCAGGACCAGGAAGGCCGCCCCGGCGTCGGAGCCGCCCCGGGCGCTGCCGGGGGCCCCGATCCAGAAGTCCACCGCGCCGTCCCCGTCCACGTCGGCCGCGGCGACGGAGGTGCCGGCGAGGTCCCCTTCCCCCTCCCCCGCCAGGACCGCGGCGGCGTCCGCCAGGGACACGTCCCCCACCACCGGTCCGTGGACCACGTAGGCCGCGCCGGTGTCCTCGCCGGATCCGTCCCGCCCCGGGGCGCCGATCAGGAGGTCGCCGTAGCCGTCGCCGTTCACGTCGCCGAGGGCGGCGACCGAGCTGCCCGCGGCGTCTCCCGCGGCGATGCCCAGCAGGGAGGCGCCGGAGGCGGCGAGGTCCACCACCCCCTCCACCGGCCCGAGCACCACGTGGACCTTTCCTGCCCCCTCGCCGGCGTCGCCGGCTTCGGGGGCCCCGATGACGACGTCCGGATACCCGTCCCCGTTCACGTCGCCCGCCGCCGCCAGGGCCCGGCCGAACCCCCCGTCGGCGGCGTCGCCGTCGATCCGCGCGCTCGCCGTCGAGAGGGACGCCGCGCCCGCGACGGGCCCGCGCAGGACGTAGACCGACCCGAAACCCGCCCCGCCGTAGTCCGATCCCGGGGCCCCCACCAGCAGGTCTCCGAAGCCGTCGCCGTCCTGGTCCCCCGCGGAGGCCACGGCGATCCCGGCGTAGTCGTAGGCGACCTCCCCCGAGAGGCGGGCGTCGGCGTCGCCCACGTCCAGGGACCCGGCGACGGTGCCCCGGAACAGGTAGGCCCTCCCGGAATCGCCGCCGCCGGTGTCGTTGCCGTAGGCGCCGATGGCGACGTCGTCCCTGCCGTCCCCGTCCAGGTCGGCGGCCACGGCGACGGCGAAGCCGGCGTACTCGGAGCTGCTCAGCCCGAGGACCCGGGCCTCGGCGTCGGCGAGGGGGATCTCCCCCAGCGGCCCGCAGTCGTCGATCCCCCCGTCGCAGTCCTGGTCGATCCCGTCCTCGCAGTCCTCGGCGGCGCCCGGGTGCAGCGCGGGATCGGCGTCGTCGCAGTCGCCGCCGTCGTCGACCCACCCCAGGGGGCCGCCGTTGCAGGTGGTCACGGACTCGGCGGGATCGCCCCAGTTGTCGCCGTCCCCGTCCAGGTACCAGGTGACGAAGGCGACCCCGTCGTCCGCGAGGCCGTCGCAGTCCTGGTCCAGGCCGTCGCACAGCTCCGTCGCGCCGGGGCCGACGGCGGGATCGGTCTCGTCGCAGTCCCCGCCCTCGGCGACGTAGCCGGGGGGCCCCTCGCAGGCGACCACCGCGCTCGCGGGATCCCCGTACCCGTCCCCGTCAGTGTCCAGGAACCAGTCCTCCAGGACCCCGTCGTCGACCTCGCCGTCGCAGTCCTGGTCCACCCCGTCGCAGACCTCGGCGGCCTCGGGGCTCACCCCGGGATCGGCGTCGTCGCAATCGTTGGCGTCCCCCACGTAGCCCTCGGGGGGCTCGCACGCGAGGATCGCCGTGCCGTCGGCGCCGTAGCCGTCCCCGTCGGCGTCCCGGTAGTAGCCCAGCAGGTCGCCATCGTCGTCGATCCCGCCGTCGCAGTCGTCGTCGATGTCGTTGCAGACCTCCAGGGCCCCCGGATGCACGGCGGCGCTGCCGTCGTCGCAGTCCCCGGCGCAGGGGGTGTAGCCGTCCAGGTCGCCGTCGAACTCCTCGTCGGCCTCGCCGTCGCAGTCGTTGTCCAGACCGTCGCAGGTCTCGGTGCCGCCGGGGTGGGCATCCGCGTGGGCGTCGTCGCAGTCCCCGAAGCAGGTGGCGAAGCCGTCCCCGTCCAGGTCGAAGCCGTCGTCGGCGACCCCGTCGCAGTCCTGGTCGTTGCCGTCGCAGACCTCGGGCACGTCCGGCGCGATCCACCCCGCGGCGTCGTCGCAGTCCCCGTTGCAGGGGGTGAACCCGTCCCCATCCGCGTCCAGTCCCTCGTCGGCGGCCCCGTCGCAGTCCTGGTCGGCGAAGTCGCAGACCTCGACGGCGGCGGGGTTCACCCCGGGATCGGCGTCGTCGCAGTCCCCGGAGACGTGGGCGTACCCGTCGGGCCACGCGCAGTCCTCCACGGTCGCGGCCTCGACGCCGAACCCGTCGTCGTCGACGTCCAGATAGAACGTGAATACGGTCCCGTCGGTGTCGACCTCGCCGTCGCAGTCGTCGTCCACGCCGTTGCACTGCTCGGGGGCGCCGGGGAAGGTCTCGTCCGCCGAGTCGTCGCAGTCGGTGGCGTCCTCGACGTAGCCGTCGGGCCGGGAGCACGCCCACGCCTCCACCGCCGGATTCCCGAACCCGTCGGCGTCGGCGTCGGCGTAGAACGGCAGCAGGAGCCCGGCGTCGGCTTCACCGTCGCAGTCGTCGTCCACCCCGTTGCAGGTCTCGGCGGCCCCCGGGTGGACGGCGGGATCGGCGTCGTCGCAGTCGCCGCCGCACGAGGTGAAGGCGTCCCCGTCGAGGTCGAAACCGTCGTCCACCGCGCCGTCGCAGTCCTGGTCGGCGCCGTCGCAGACCTCGGCGGCGCCGGGGTACGCCGAGGCATCGGCGTCGTCGCAGTCGGTGCAGGCGTCCACCCCGTCGCCGTCCCCGTCGACGGCGCCGAGGTCGGCCCCGTCGCAGTCCTGGTCCACCCCGTCGCACGCCACCTCCGCGGCCCCGGGGTGGATCCCCGGATCCCCGTCGTCGCAGTCAAGCTCGTCCGGGGATCCGTCTCCGTCCGCATCGGCCGGCGCGGTGTCGTCGTCCGCGGCGGAGTCGTCGTCGGCGGTGTCGTCGTCGGGGGACGTGTCGTCGTCGGGGGAGGTGTCGTCGTCCTCCGGGACGCTGTCGTCGTCCTCCTGAGGCGGCTCCCCGCAACCGGGTCCCGATGCCAGCAACAGCCCGAGCGCCACCGCCCACCCCAGGCCACTCCAGGAACGCGAACCCGACATCAGGTGATCTCCCCTGCCGTGGCCGGGGCTCCCCGGACCCCCGGAGCGCCGCGCCGCGCGACCGAATCGGACCGGGAGCATACCGCCCCTTGCGTCCCCGGCGCCACGGCGCGCCCCGAGGGATCAGGCGGCGTCCTCTCCGGCTCCCACCGGGGTCCCCACCGCCACCGGGGACCTGGGAGCCGCGGACACCGGGAGGTAGAACTCCGTGGCGTACTGGGCCACCATCCGATCGGTGTTGAACCGGGGCAGGGCGTCGGCGATGCTCGCCCGCATCGTCCGGATCCACTCCCGGGGGAGGCCCGCCGAGTCGCGGTCGAAGTAGCAGGGCACGACCACCTCCTCCAGCATCCGGAAGAGGCTCTCGCCGTCCCCCCGGTCCGCGACCTCGTCGTCGAGGCCGTCGTCGATGCCTCCGATGGCCCACCCGAGCCCCGGGCGATACCCCTCGACCCACCAGCCGTCCAGCACCGATAGGTTGGGCACGCCGTTCATCGCCGCCTTCTGCCCGCTGGTGCCCGACGCCTCCTTGGGCCGGCGCGGGTTGTTGAGCCAGACGTCCACCCCCTGCACCAGGGCCCGGCCCAGGGCGAGGTCGTAGTTCTCGAGGAAGACCACGTGACCCCGGAGGCGGGGGTCCCGGCTGGCGGCGACCACCCTCGCCATGACCTCCTTGCCGGGATGGTCCTTGGGGTGCGCCTTCCCGGCGAAGACCAGATGGACCGGACGGCCCGGGCGCGTGAGCAGGCGGGCGACCCGGTCGAAGTCCCGGAACAGCAGGTCCGCCCGCTTGTAGGTGGCGAAGCGGCGGGCGAAGCCGACGACCAGGCCGCCGGACAGCAGCGACGCGGCGGCCTCGACGTCCCCGGCGGGGGCCCCCCGGCGGCGCCGCTGCTCCGCCACCCGGTGGCGGGCCAGCACCACGAGGTGCGCCTTGCGGGCGCCGTGGGCGGTCCAGATCTCCTCGTCGGACACCCGGGAGAGGTCCAGGGGGGACCGGCCCTCCTCCAGGTCCCGCCCCCACCGGGGCCCCAGGTGCCGGTCCAGGGCCTCCTGGAGCTCCTCCCCGAGCCACGTCGGGGCGTGGACCCCGTTGGTGACGGAGCCGATGGGGACCTCCTCCACCGGCACGCCGGGCCAGAGGGAGCGCCACATCCCCCGGCTGACCTCCCCGTGGCGCTCGCTGACACCGTTGAACCGCGAGGCGAGGCGCAGCGCGAGCACGGTCATGCAGAGGGGCTCGCCCCCGTCGTCGGGCCGGACCCGCCCGAGCCCCATCAGCGCGCCGTGGGTCAGGCCGATCTCCTCCCGGACCACCTTCAGGGCGTGCTCCACCAGGTCGCCGGGGAAGCGGTCGTGGCCGGCGGCCACGGGGGTGTGGGTCGTGAACACGCTTCGGGAGGCGGCGGCGGCTCGGGCCTCGTCGACGGTCGCTCCCGCCAGCCGCTCCTGGCGCATCCACTCCAGGCCGAGGAAGGCGCTGTGCCCCTCGTTCATGTGGGTGACCGAGGGGCGGATCCCCATGGCGAACAGCGCCCGCAGGCCGCCGATCCCCATCAGCACCTCCTGGCCGATCCGCATGCCCAGGTCGCCGCCGTAGAGGTGGCGGGTCAGCCCCCGGTCCTGGGGCAGGTTCTCCTCGACGTCGGCGTCCAGCAGGTACAGGGGGACCCGCCCCACGTCGGCGCGCCAGATCCCCAGGTGGACGGTCCGGCCCCAGAGGGGCACCGGGACCCGGAGGGGGAGGCCGTCCACGTCCGCCACGGCGGCGAGGGCCAGGGAATCGGGACGCCGCGCCCGATAGGACTCCACCTGCCACCCGTCCGCCCCCACCGACTGCTCGAAGTAGCCCTCCCGATAGAGCAGGCCGACGGCGACGAAAGGGATCCCCAGGTCCGACGCGGACTTGCAGTGATCGCCCGCCAGGACGCCCAGGCCGCCGGCGTAGATGGGGAGGGAGGCGTGCACGCCGAACTCGGCGCAGAAGTAGGCGATGGGCCCCGGAGCCGCGGCGGCGCCGCTCCGGGCCCACCAGGTGTCCCCCGCCCCGAGGTAGCGGTCCAGGGCCGCCTCGGCCTCGGCGATCCGGCGCCGGGCGGCGGGGTCCCGGGACCACGCCTCGATCCGGGCCTGGGGGACCGCCGAGAGCCAGCGGACCGCGTCCTCGCCGGCGGCCTCCCAGCCCTCGGGGTCCAGGGCGGCGAGCCGCCGCCTCAGGGGGGCGTGCCAAGTCCACAGCAGGTTGGTGCAGGTGCGCGAGAGGGAGGCGAGGAGGTCGTGGGGGGAGGTGGAGTCGTTGGATCGATGGGTCACGCAGTCCTCGGGTGCCGGGCGGCGACCGTCCCGTTGCCCCCCTCCCGCTCCGCCATCGTACCGCCTCATCGGCGCTGGGGGAACGAAGTCGCGTCCGGCACGCGACGGGGCGCCGCCCGCGTCACGGAGGCGGGGCGACGGGATCGCGCTCGCCCCCGACCCCCGGCGCGGCGGCCCGGCCCTCCCCGACCGGCGCCGCCAGCACTCGCCCCAGCAGGTCCCGGGCGTCGGCGCCGGGAAGCGTGCGGGCGTTGTGGGCGACGGCGATCAGCCCCCTTGAGGGCACCGATGCGAGGGCCCAGGTGTGGACCCGGGGCGGGGATCCGGGGTCCAGGACCACCGACGAGAGCACGGTCGCGCCCGGAGGGGGGGCGGGGCTCCAGGGAGTGGAGGCGGCGCGCTGGCGCAGGGCCTCGTGGAGCAGGGCTCGCCCGGTGTCCCAGGAGGGAAGTCCCCGGGGCCTGGGCTCCGGGGGGCTCCCCGTCCCGATGGGAAGGACCTGCCCGTCCCCCACCAGGGCCCCCCACGCCGCCAGCAACGCCCCGGGCGTCGAGAGGACGCCGGGGTGCCCCCCCGCTCCCATTCGCTCGAGCTCGCCGGGCCCCGGGGAGAGGGGAAGGGGCCGCGGGGCGTCGGGACCGCCCCCAGGGGGAACGAGGCCGAGGTCCGACCCGGTGGCCCGCCACCCGCCGGTCCCGAAGCGGGCGGAGATCCTCCCGAAGAAGTGGTCGCAACCCGCCGCCAGCGCCCCCCAGACGGCCACGCCGCCGTGTCCCCCGGGCGGGCCGCAGGGCTCCAGCGCGTCGCCCGGTCCCACCCGCCCCGAGCACACGACCACGTCGCCGGGGCGGAGGAGGAAGCGGTCCAGCAGGACCGCCGCCAGGAAGGGCTGGAGGAGGCTCCCGGGGGGCGCGGCCCTCCCCCAACCCGCGGGATCGGTGGCGGCGAGCACCTCCCCCGTGGCGGCGTCGGCGAGGACCATCTCGCCGTCGATGCCCTCCATGGCCCGCTCCAGCGCCTCGCCGAGGTCGGTGGGGAGGGCCGGCAGGGGCTCGACGGGGTGAGGGGTCGTCACGGCCGAACCCCCGTCCCCGTCGCCCGACCCGCACGCCCCGGCGGCGGCCAGCGCGAGGCAGAGCGCCGCCCGCGCCAGCGGCCCCCTGCGGAACGGGTACGGAGAGGATGGGTTCGTCGCCACGGGGGGCGATTGTAGGGCGTCGGGGCACCGGTACCCAGGGGGGTACTGCGGGGCGCAGAGAGATCGCCGGAGATCGGGTATGCTCGGCCCATGGGGAACCCCGGGCGTCTCTTGACCGCGCTGGCGCTGGCCGCGGCGACCTCGCTCCCGAACGGCGCACCCGCCGTGGAGCGGCCGAACGCCCCCCTTCCGCCGTCCGCCGCGCAGGTCTGGGGGCGGAAGCCGGTGCTGCCGGTCCTGCTGGCACGGGAGGGCCGTACCGACGCGCTGGCCGCGGCCCTGGACCTGGACGCCCCCGGCCTCTCCCTGCTCCTGGACCTGGTGGCGGAGGAGCGGGATGTCCAGGACGCCCTGCTGCGCCGGTCCAACGAGGAGATCGACGCCGGGCAATTCGACCCCGAGGCGTGGAACGACGAGGTCGCCGAGGCCGTCGCCGAGGCCGCCGCCTCCTTCGAGCGCCAGTTCCTCGGCACGCCGGCCCGCCGCCGGGCCTTCGGCGCCTGGCTCTCCGCCGCGTGGGAGGACGACCGCCGCCGGGCCGCCGAGCCCCCCCGGCGGGCGGCCCCCGCCGTCACCGGGCCGGACGGGGACCGGGCCGTCGCCGCGCTCTCGTACGAGGTGTTCGCCACCCAGTACGTCGCCCACACCGACTGGGAGATCGCCGTCCCCGACAAGTACGTGAAGTTCGCCAACCTCGGCTGGGAGAACCACGCCGGGTACGAGGGCAGCGACTACACCTGCGACCTCGACCGGTCCGGCGGATCCCTGGACGCGGTGTGGGTGGGGGACGTCGGTCCCTGGAACATCGAGGACAACTACTGGAACACCACCTCCGGGGACCGGCCCCGGCGCATGTGGACCGACCTGCCCCAGGGGACGCCCGAGTCCGAGGCCGCGTACTACGACGACTACAACGGGGGCCTGGACCAGTACGACCGGACCGTCACCAACCCCGCGGGGGTGGACCTCTCGCTGGACGTCGCCACGGGGATGGGCCTCGCCTACCTGGAGAACGCCTGGATTACCGTCACCTACAACTGGGAGGACGGCGGCGGCGGAGGCGGGTCCACCGACGGAGACGGCGACGGGGTGACCCCCGCCGCGGGGGACTGCGACGACGGCGACGCCTCGGTCCACCCCGGCGCCGTGGAGCGCTGCGACGCGGTCGACAACGACTGCAGCGGCGCCCCCGACGACGTGGACGGGTGCCGGGACGGCGACGGCGACGCCTGGACCCCCGAGGAGGGAGACTGCGACGACGGCGACTCCGGCGTCCACCCCGGCGCCCCCGAGGAGCCCGACGGGCGCGACCAGGACTGCGACGGGGTCGTGGACGAGCACACCGACGCCGTGGACGACGACGGGGACGCCTTCAGCGAGGCCGAGGGCGACTGCGACGACTACGATCCCGGGATCTTCCCCGGGGCGGCCGAGGTCGCCGATGGCCGAGACCAGGACTGCGACGGCCTGGCCGACGACGGCACCGAGGTCTTCGACGACGACGGCGACGGCTACTCCGAGGCCGCCGGGGACTGCGACGACGGCGACTCCGAGGTCCACCCCACGGCGCCGGAGCAGGCGGACCAGCGGGACCAGGACTGCGACGGCGTCGTCGACGAGGGCACGGAGCTCTACGACGACGACGGGGACGGCTTCGCGGAGGTGGAGGGGGACTGCGACGACTGGGACCCCGGCACCTGGCCCGGCGCGCCCGAGGTGCCGGACGGGGTGGACCAGGACTGCGACGGGGTCGCCGACGACGGGACCGACGCCTTCGACGACGACGGGGACGGCCGCTGCGAGGTGGGCCCCTGCGTGGACGGCGGCCCCGGCGGCGACTGCGACGACTCCGATCCCAGCGCCTTCGAGGGCGCGACGGAGGAGCCCGACGGCGTCGACGACGACTGCGACGGGACCGTGGACGAGACCACCCACGTCTACGACGACGACGGGGACGGCTTCTGCGAGATCGGCCCCTGCGTCGGCGGCGTTCCCGACGGCGACTGCGACGACCACCGGGCGGACGTCGCCCCCGGGACCGCCGAGATGGTGGACGGCGTCGACCAGGACTGCGACGGGGTGGTGGACGAGGAGACGCCGGTCTACGACGACGACGGGGACGGCTTCTGCGAGCAGGGCCCCTGCCTCGCGGCCCTCCCCGACGGCGACTGCGACGACGCCGATCCCCGGGCCTTCCCCGGGAACCCGGAGCTCGCCGACGGCATCGACAACGACTGCGACGGGCGGATCGAGGAC
Organism: Myxococcota bacterium; assembly: GCA_023150875.1. Lineage (GTDB taxonomy): Bacteria > Myxococcota_A > UBA796 > UBA9615 > JAKLKC01 > JAKLKC01. The sequence goes on from JAKLKC010000048.1 coordinate 32,063, forward strand.
TACTTCGGGTGGGGTGCCGACGAGGCCGGCGGGTGCCGGACCGCCCCCGGGGCCGCTCCCTCGGGGTGGGCCGCCCTCGCGGCTCTGGTGGGGGCCGCCACGCGCCTCCGCCGCCGCCCCCGGGGACGGCGCGCCACCCTGGCCCTGCTCCTCGGCCTCGCCGGCTGCGAGGGGGTTGATCTCGATGCGGAGGGCGCGGCCCGGGCGACGGCACCCTCCGCGTTCAGCACCGACTACGGCCCTGCGGCCTGGGTACCGGCGTCCTCGTGCAACTACAGCAACTACTCCCGGAGCGGCTCGGACGTCCGGTACGTGATCATCCACACCGTCCAGGGGAGCTACTCCGGCTGCATCTCGTGGTTCCAGAACTGCTCCGCCGAGGTCTCGGCCCACTACGTCGTGGCCGGGGACGGGCGGATCACCCAGATGGTGCTGGAGGAAGACGTCGCCTGGCACGCGGGGAACTGGACCTACAACCTCCAGAGCGTCGGCATCGAGCACGAGGGCTACGTCAGCGACCCCAGCGACTACACCGACGAGCTGTACTGCGCCTCGGCCCTCCTCACCCGGGACATCGCCGACGATCACGGGATCCCCCTGGACCGGAGCCACATCATCGGCCACGTCGAGGTCCCCGGGGCCACCCACACGGACCCCGGCGTGTACTGGGACTGGGACCGGTACATGGACATGGTGATCCACGGCTGCGACGGCGGCGGGGGCGGCGGGACCGACGCCGACGGGGACGGGCACACCGCGGGATCGGACTGCAACGACGGCAACGCCTCGATCCATCCCGGCGCCGCCGAGGTCTGCAACGGCGTCGACGACGACTGCAACGGCACCGTGGACGGCATCGACGGGGACGGCGACGGCCACGCCGGCTCCGGGTGCGGCGGGAGCGACTGCGATGACGGCAACCCGGGGGTCCACCCGGGCGCCGCCGAGACCTGCGACTCCCGGGACCAGGACTGCGACGGGATCGTCGACGAGGGGACCGAGTGCTACGACGACGACGGCGACGGCCTGGCCGAGATCCACGGAGACTGCGACGACGCCGACGCCTTGCGGCGCCCGGGCCTCTTCGAGGAGCCCGACGGCAAGGACAACGACTGCGACGGCGAGGTGGACGAGCACACCGACACCCGGGACGACGACGGGGACGGCTACTCCGAGGCCGAAGGGGACTGCAACGACGCCGCCCCCTCCATCGCGCCGGGCAGGACCGAGGTGGGGAACGGACTGGACGACGACTGCGACGGGCTCGCCGACGAGGGCACCTCCGCCTACGACGACGACGGCGACGGGGCGTCCGAGGACCAAGGGGACTGCGACGACGCCGATCCCACCGTCCACCCCGGCGCCGAGGAGAGCCCCGACGGCGTCGACGACGACTGCGACGGCACGGTGGACGAGGGCACCGACGTCTTCGACGACGACGGGGACGGCTGGTCCGAAGCGAGCGGCGACTGCGACGACTGGGACCCGATGGCCTTCCCCGGCGCCTCGGAGCTGCCCGACGGCACCGACAACGACTGCGACGGCCTGGTGGACGACGGCACCGACCTGTACGACGACGACGGCGACGGCTTCGCCGAGGTGGACGGCGACTGCGACGACGCCGATCCCATGACCCACCCCACCGCCACCGAGGCGCCCGACGGCGTGGACGACGACTGCGACGGCGTCGTGGACGAGGGCACCCGGGTCTACGACGACGACGGGGACGGCTTCGCCGAGGTGGACGGCGACTGCGACGACGGCCGGGCCGACGCCTTCCCGGACGCCCCCGAGCAGGTGAACGACCTGGACGAGGACTGCGACGGCCGCGTGGACAACGACACCCCCGTCTTCGACGACGACGGGGACGGCTTCTGCGAGGCCCTCACCTGCCTGGACGGCGCCATCCCCGGCGACTGCGACGACCTCGATCCCCGCATCCACCCCCGCGCCCCCGAGGCCCCCGACGGCATCGACAACGACTGCGACGGCCGGGTGGAGGACTACCTGGGCTGGGGCGCCGGCCCCCAGGGAGCCTGCGCCCACGCCCCCGCCGGCCCCGCCGCCCCCGTCGGCCTCGGCCTGCTGGCCTTGGTGGCCCTGCGATCTCGCCGACCACGGCCTGTCTCTCGTTCTCCGCGCCGTGGACCGCGGTCTCGGCGGCGGGAAGGATGGATAGCGATGCGGGAGCACCTCCCTGGAGTCGCAGGTCTCGCGCGACGAGCGCAACGAGTACCACGCGATCACCGTGGACCGGGCCACCAGGATCCTCGACGCGCTCGGCGTCGAACTGCGCAGCACGTTCGAGGAGCCGCGGCAGGGGTTCCGCAAGGACCCTCCCGGGGAGGGGCGCACGGGGATGGCGAGCGGGTGACGGCGCGGAGACCCTCGGATGGGGAGCGGGTACACCGCGTCCGGCACCGCCCTCGTCCCAGCGCCCTTCTTTAGAACTCCTCCGTATCGGCGTACAAGCTCCGACGGGGTCGCGGTGGCCCCCCCCCGGGGAAAGACCGTTCCCGCCGCCCCGTGCCCAGGAGGGATCCATGCTCGCCCAGCAGCTCCGCACATCCAAGGAACGCACGCTCTTCGCCATCGCCGCCGTGGTCTCCGCGATGGCCTGGCTCGCCGTCGCCATCACCATCGTCGGGCTCTTCTACGGCCTGTTCATCGCCCTCTTCGTCGTGATCGCCCACGCCCTCTTCATCGCCTGGATCTCCAACAACGGTGTGAAGGTCGGGCCCGACCAGTTCCCGGAGATCCACGCGCGCATCCTGGCCGCCTCGGAGCGCCTCGGGCTGAAGCGGCCCCCGGAGGCCTACGTGATCCAGGCCGGCGGTGCCCTGAACGCGCTGGCCACCCGCCTGTTCAGCCGGGACTTCGTGATCCTGTACTCCGACCTCCTCGACGCCAGCGAGGACGCGTCGAGGCGGCAGGACCCGGCACGCCCGTCCGTCGCCGACTTCGTCATCGGCCACGAGGTCGGGCACCTCGCCGCGGGCCACCTCAAGTGGAACGCCTTCCTCCTCCCCGCCCGTGTCCTGCCCTGGCTCGGGCCCGCCTACTCCCGGGCCTGCGAGTACACCTGCGACGCCTGCGGGCACGCGGTGGTGGAGGACCTGGAGACCTCCTCCCGGGCCCTGGCGGTCCTCGCCGCGGGGGGACGCCACGGGGCCCGGGTGGACCTGGACGCCTTCGTCCGCCAGAGGGAGGCGGCCTCCGGGTTCTGGGCCTCGGTGTACGAGCTGAACGCCAGCCATCCCTTCCTGCCCAAGCGCATCGCCGCCCTCCGGGAGATCGCGAAGCCGGGGTCGGCGCCGGCCCCGGCGCGGCACCCCCTCTCGTGGCCCCTCGCGCCGTTCTTCGCCTTCGCCACGGGGGGCGGCGGCGGCCTCGGCGGCGTGATGGTGGTCTTCGCCATGGTGGGCGTGCTCGCCGCCATCGCCATCCCCAACTTCGTCGCCATGCAGCAGCGCGCGAGGGAGGCGTCGCTGCGGGAGGCGTTGGAGGGCCTCGAACTGGATCCCGCTCCGGTGGGGGGCCGCGAGATGGTGACGGGCGAACCCGCCGGCCTCGTCCCGGATCCGGAGGCGGCGGGACAGACGGAGGACGCTCCCTAGCGTCACGGCCCCCGACCAATCCCGCGCCGCCCCTCCCTCCCCCACCCTCCTCAGCCCACCCCTCCCAGGCACTCCTCCGCCCGCGCCCGGACCGCCACCGGGTCCCCGAGGCGCGCCGCCAGGCCGGTCCCCGGCAGGTCCCGGATCGCCGCCTCCACCTGAGTCGTGCTTGACACGTAGGTCAAGCATGACCAGCATGTACTCGTGCGCCATCCCCTCCACACAGCTCACGGCCGCCCGATCCGCACCGTCGAGGGTCCGCTCCACCATAGCGGGAACCGGGCCCCGCCGGGCGCGGCGCCACGATCCAAGGCTGCCTGATGGGACGTCCGTGCCTCCCCGACTTCACCGGCGCTGGCTGCCTGCCACCGGGCGACTACGAGCTGACCCTCGACGAACTCCGCGCCTCGTTGCTCGTTGAGGGCCCGAAGCGCGGCTACCCGAACTGGGATCGGGCCTGGTGCGCACGGCTCGCGGACAGCGCCGCGGTCCTCGTCGGGCAGTTGTGGCAAGCGGGCATTGAAGAGATCTACCTCGACGGCTCCTTTGTCGAGGACAAGGACCATCCCAACGACATCGACGGCTACTTCGTCTGCGACGTGCACGACCTGGCCAGCGGGAAGCTCCAGACCAGGCTGAACCTGCTCGATCCGCACAAGGTCTGGACCTGGGACCCGGCGACGCGGCGCCCGTACCGCGGCTACCCGAAGAGGCAGTTGCCCATGTGGCACGTGTACCGGGTCGAGCTCTACCCGCACTTCGGGCAGCTCTCGGGGATCCGCGGCAGCCACGGCCACGAGTTGGAGTTCCCGTCGGCCTTCCGCCAGTCCCGCAGGGACGGCGAGCCGCGCGGGATCGTAAAGGTGATCCGGGGAGACAAGCCATGATCCGCAATGAGAGCGAGTACCAGGAGGCCGTGCGCCGCCTTCGCGATGAGCGGGATCGGCTCGCGGAGCACGTGCGGCGTCTCGAAGGACTCGGCCTCGCCGCCGACGAGACGAAGCGGGCGCTCGATCCACTTCGCTCGTTCCACGACCAGCTCGCCGAGGAGGTCGAGAGCTACGAACACCTCAAGCGCGGGGAGATGGGCGAGCTGACGAACCTCCACGGCCTCGGCTCCACGCTCGTTGCGCTGCGGATCGCGCTCGGGCTGACGCAGCGCGAGCTGGCCGAGCGCCTCGGGGTCCACGAGTCCCAGGTCTCGCGTGACGAGCGCAACGAGTACCACGCGATCAGCGTGGACCGGGCCAGCAGGATCCTCGACGCGCTGGGCGTCGAGCTGCGCAGCGCATTCGAGGAGCCGCTGCGGGGGTTCCGCAACGAGCCTTCGGGGGCAGGGCAAACGGGGGGATAGGTGACCGCGCGGAGGCTCCCCACCCTCCTCAGCCCACCCCTCCCAGGCACTCCTCCGCCCGCGCCCGGACCGCCGGGGCGTCCCCGAGGCGACCCGCCAGGTCGGTCCCCGGCAGGGCCCGGATCGCCGCTTCCACGGTCCCCCGGGTCCTCGCCCCCGTGGCCACCCCCCACGCCGCCGCCAGGGCCGCCTCGGCCAGGCGGGGCTCCCGGTCGTGGGCGCGGCGGGCCAGCCGCACCACCGCCTCCACCGCCTTCCGCAGCAGGGCGCCGTGCAGGGGGTGGGCGGTGTCCAGCCCCAGGTCCCGGAGCCGGAGCAGGGCCCGGGCCGACGCCCGCAGCGCCCGCGCCTCGGGGCTCCCGTCGTCCCCCTCCCCTCCCCACAGGCCGTCGGCGCCGAGTCCGGAGAGGACCGCCAGGGCGGGATCGCGCAACCCCGACGGCCCGCCCGCGCTCCCGCCCACCGGGCCCCGGGCCGCCCGCTCGAAGGAGGCCGCGGGCGAGGGAGGAGCGGACATCTCCAGCGCGTCGATACACGCCTCGGTGTCGAAGGCCTCCATCACCCGGGCGGGGGACGCCATCCCGGGGAACGGCGCGGCGGGCGGAGGCGGCGCACCGGGGCGGGCGCGGGAGAACCTCGACACCCCTCTGCGCCGCACCGCCTCTTCCGGCGCGTGGTTCGCGAACATGTCCCACCCCGCGGGCACGCTCACCGGCACCACCCGGACCTCGGGCTGCCCCCGGGCGCGCCTCTCCCCCTCACGAGTCTCCACCACCACGAACGCGGTGTGCGGGCACGACACGCCGTGCTCCACCGCCAGGCGCACGATCCGCTCCCGCATCGCCGCCGCCCGCCTCCCCTCCACCCGGGCCTCCGACAGCGCGCGGATCCGCTCCGTCGCCCAGATCCGCGGCAGGATCGGCCGCTCCGCCGCCTCGGGGAGCGCCAGGGGGATCTCCAGCGCGAAGGGCCGCCCCCGCAGGGTCCCCCGGATCGTCGCCCTCCCCTCCCCCGGCGCCGCGTAGCGGCCCAGCAGGGTCCACGGCTCCCCGTCCACGATGGGAGGGTACTCGCCGTCGGGGGCCAGCTCGGCGACGTCCACCCCCTCGAACGCCACCCGGGGGTCCTCCACCCGGGGCGCCAGGGCCCGGGCGAACAGGGCCAGCACCTTCTCGTCCACCCGCTCGCCGGGGTGGATGAACTCCACCGCGCCGCCGGTCCGCCGGGCCAGGTCCCGGAGCAGCGCGTCGCTTACGCTCGTCCCGATCCCGATGCAGTGGACCCGCGTCCCCCGCCCCGCCGCCAGCGCCGCCTCCAGGACCTCCTCCTCGTCCCCCACTTGCCCGTCGGTCAGCAGCACCACGATCCCGCCGGGGACGGCGCGCACAGCCTCCACCAGCGGGCGCATCATCTCGGTCCCGCCGGTGGCCCGGAGCCCGCCCACGAAGTCGTCGGCCCGGGCGAGGGCCCCCGGGTCGAAGGCCACGGGCCGGCCGGCGAAGGCCCGGGACACGCTGTTGAACTCCACCACGTCGAAGCGGTCCCCCGCCCGCAGGTGCCGCAGGCACAGGCGCAGGGCGGCCTTGGCTTCGAAGAGGGAGGCGCCGCCCATGGAGCCCGAGGTGTCCACCAGGAAGACCACGTCCCGGGGGGCGGCCTCCCCCTCCGCGTCGAACAGGTCCGGCACCACCGTCAGCGACACCGTCCCCTCCTCCCCCGGCCTCCGGTGGCAGGACACCGCCGCCCAGGGCTCCGCGGCCCCCTGGCCCCGGGCGGTGAGCACCAGGTCCCGGTCCAGGGCCACCACCTCCTTGGACAGGCGCACCCTCACCCTGCCCTCCCCCTCGTCCACGGCCACGATGGCGTGGGACGGGCTCTCCACCGCCGGGGCACGCCCCAGGTCGAAGACCAGGTCCAGGGTCAGCCCGTAGTCGGGGCGGCCGATGGGGGGGCTGATGCGGTCGGCGTCGGGCACCCGGTCGGTGGGGTCCGCGCGCCCGTGGCCGGTGCGGTCCCCCGAGGGATGGCCGGGGATGTATCGGGGCGCCACCAGGGTGGGGACCACCAGCCGCAGCGCCCCCTCGTCGGCGTGGACCCGCTGCACGTACTCCACCTCCACCAGCACCTCCTCCCCGGGGAGCAGGTTGCCCACGCTGGCGGTGAAGACGTTGGGCCTCTCCTGCTCCAGCATGGCCGCGCCGTGGCCCCTGGAGACCGCCTCGTCGTACTGGCGGAACGCCTCCTCCCTCTCCTTGACCACCCCCTCCAACCGGCGACCGGCGCAGGTCATGGAGAAGCCCGCCAGGGTGGCGTCCGCGGGCAGGGGGAAGGTGTAGACCGCCTCCACCGGCCTCGCCTCGGCGTTCGCGTACCGCTGCCTCACCCGGATCCGGGCGTGGCCCCCCAGCACCTCGCCCACCACGTCCACCCCCCGCAGGGGGATCGCCGCGCCCGCCACCGTCGCCAGCCCCGCTCCGATCATCCCTCGCCTCCCGGACGGCCCGCGCGCCGCCTCTCGCTCGTCTTCCGGATCTCCCGGGCCAGCGCGCGGACCTCGTCGCCCGCGTCCTCCGAGAGGTGCAGTTCCAACCCCGGCGCCAGCTCGAAGCGCCACCAGCGTCCTTCAGCCCCCCGGGCCGACTCGACCGCATCCGCCGCCTCCGGCGCCCCGGCCGGCGCCCCCGGCGCCTCCTCCCCCCGGGCGAGGCGGGCGATCCCGTCCAGGTCCCGCCGCCCCAGCTCCGCCTCGATGGCGTCCAGGGACAGGAGCCCCGCCTGGAGGCGCCGGATCGCCCTCAGGCGCCACAGGTGCGCCTCGCCGTAGACGGTGTCCCGGCCACGGAACTCCGGCGAGGGGAGCAGCCCCCGCTGCACGTAGTACCGCACCGTCCGCGCCGAGACCCCCGCCGCCGCCGCCAGCTCGTCGAGCCTGTAGACCGTGCCGTCGTCCATGGACCGCATCATGCGGCCCCTGACCGGCACTGTCAAGTTGCCAGTGTCAAGAAAGTGGAGGACTCGGTGAAGGCGGGGAATGGAGGAGAAGGAGGGCGGGCCGCGGGGCCCCAACCGGAGTCCCGCGCCCCGCGGATCGGGCTACTCGGCCGCCTCGTCCTCGGAGACGTTCTCCAGGCGCACCACGGTCTTGCCCTCGGGGGTGGTGAAGATCACCACCTCGGACTGCTCGCCGCCCTTGCTGACGTAGATCTCGTGGAGGCGGTCCTCCGCCTTGGAGGGGTCGTCGCCGAAGGTGACCTCGATGGACTCCAGCTTGAACCCCTCCTGGTCCAGGGCGCGCAGGTAGTAGCGGGCGACCTCGACGTCGGTCTTGGGGGTGGTGTAGGCGACGAGCACGTCGCCGGTGTTCGCCACGTACTCCTTCGCCTCCTCGAAGGCCGCGGTGTAGTTGCCGACCTCGCCCTCGTCGATGGCGTTCCCCTCGGGGGGGACCGGCAGGCCGCGCACGCCGGTCTCCACCTCGACCTGGGGCTTCTCGCCCTGGGCCTTGCCCTCCCCGCCATGCATGCCGCCGCCGGCCAGGCCGGTGGCGGGGAGGGCCAGCGCCGCGAGCGCGCCCAGGGCCATCGAAAGGATCCCGCTCTTCTTGAGGCTCATGTCCCGTTCCTCCCGCCGGCGCGGGCCGGACCCATCCTGGACCGGACGGCCGCGCCGTGCCCCGCGGTGGGGCGTGGGGGGAGTTTGCAGCGGGCGTGCCGCCACCGGGACGGGGCCGCCTACCGCCCGCCCGCGACCCCGAGCGCGTCCAGGGCCGGACCGACGACGTCGGCGTGGGAAGAGTTGCTGGTGACGGCGGCGATCGCGCCGGTGTCGGCGTCCCGGACCCCGATGGCGATGAAGCCGTCGACCCCGCCCAGGTGGCCCTGGATCGTTCGCCCGTCCATCCCGATCACCATCACACCCAGGCCGTAGGCGGTCTCCATGCCCTCGTCGGTGAAGCCGATGTCGGCCTCGTTGCCGTCGAGCTGCTCCGCCACCAGGTCTTCCCCATACAGCTCGGCAGAGAACACCGCCTCGTAGAAGCGGGCGAGCTGGGTCGCGGTGGCGTAGGCGCTGCCGGCCGCCCACCCCACCGAGGGGTGATAGCGGGTGACCACGCCCAGGTCACCCCCCTCCCCCATGGCCAGGTGCCCCGGCACCGGCTTGCCCGCCGTGTGGACGCCGCAGCGGTCCAGCCCGAGGGGCTCGAAGATCCGCGCCTGGACCGCCACGTCGTAGGGGCGCCCGTCCACGGCCTCCACCACCCGCCCCAGGGCGATGAAGTTGGTGTTGGCGTAGGCCCCCCGGGACTGGGGCCCGTCGTCGCGAACCTCCAGGCCGAGCTGGATCAGCTCCTCGGGCGTCCACTCCTGGCCCAGGCCGGCCCCGTCGTCGGCGGTCATCGCGTCGTGGTCGAAGTACTCCCCCAGGCCGCTGGTGTGCTGGAGCAGGTGGCGCACGGTGATCTCCTCGCGGAGCTGGGGCACCCACGGGTGGGCGGGGTCGTCCAGGGCGAGACTCCCCTCCTCCACGAGCTGCAGCACCGCCGCGGCGGTGACCACCTTGGTGTTGCTGCCGATGAGGAAGGCGGTCTCGCCCGTCGTCTCCGCCTCGGGCCCGGCCAGGCCGGTGGCACCGGACCAGGTCACTCCACCGCTCTCGATGACTGCGAGCTGGGCCCCGGCGCTGCCCACGTGGCCGAGGGCGATCTGGTAGCGGTCCTCCGCGGAGCAGGCGGAGGCGAGCAGGGCGAGGGCGAGGGTGAGGGAGGGGGAGGCGGAGAGGGGGAGCGACGTCGGGGTGGGGGTCATGGCGACCTCCTTTCTTCGGGACCGATTCTGGCGCCGAGGACCTCACCGGCCCCTTGGCGGGACGCGCCAGAGTGTTGGCTTGTCGCGCCAGGGGCGCGGGCACGGGCACGGACTTGGGGGCAGGGGCTCTGGCGCCACATCCGCTTGACCTCCACGGGGCGGGTGCGGCAGGCTTGTACTCGTCGTCAACCGAGGTGGACCTCGTCCGGGTGGGGCCGGGTCGGTGGTCCGGCCCGCCGCAAGGGAGCAGAAGTGAAGAAGTTGCACCGCCCGCCACTCAACCCTGGGCGATCCGTCGCCCTCCTCGCCGGCATGGCGGCACTGTGGACCGGGGGTCCCGCGGCGGCGGCGACCTTCACCGTCGATACCACCGCTGACGCCCACGACGACCTCCCAGGGGATGGGGTGTGCGCCGATGCCCTCGGGGACTGCACGCTGCGGGCGGCGGTGGACGAGGCCAACGCCCTGGCCGGACCCGACGTCGTCGACATCCCCGCGGGGACCTACGTCCTCACCACCGACTGGGCCGACGGTCTCGGCGACGCCACATACGACAGCTTGGAGGTGACCAGCGACATCACGTTCTACGGTGCGGGCATGGGCCTGACGGTGGTGAGCGGCAACGGAGAAGGGCCCTGCTTCTCCTTCCTCGGAACGGCGGCCGATCCCCCGCTCGTCGACATCTACGACATGACGATCACGCGCGGCGGCTCCGAATACTGGCGGCTGGGAGGGAACATCTACAGCACGGACACGTACCTCCAGCTCCACTCGGTGGAGGTGTCGGAAGGTCACTCCGACAATCCCTGCTGCACCCGCCTTCAGTCGTACGGGGGCGGGATCGCGGCGTTCGGAACGGGCACCGTCATCCTCGACTCCTCGTACGTCCACGACAACGTGGCCTACTCCGGCGACGAACACTGGGGGTACGCGGGGTTCGGCGGCGGGATCTACAGCGAGGGGGACCTCTACGTCGTCGAATCCACCATCGAGGACAACGTCGCGAGGGGCGATGGATGGATCGTGTGGGCGTACGGCGGCGGGATCTTCAACGCCGGCGTCCTGTACATGAACGACTCGGTGGTGACTGGCAACTGGGCGACCGAGGAGGGCGGAGGGATTTACAACTCCGGTTACGCCTTGGTGGAGAACTCCACGTTCGACCGCAACCGGGCCGACGATGGAGCCATCCTGATCGAGTGGCGCGATTGGCCCATCGACGGCGGCGGGATCGTGAACACCGGGACCCTCGACATGTCGAGCTCCACCGTGAGCCGCAACTTCTCGGGTACGGGCGGCGGTGTGTATCAGGGAGGGACGGGAACTCTGAACCTGGAGAACGTCACCATCTCCAACAACGAGGCCGACACGGGCGGAGGGCTGGCCGCCGCCAGCGGGACCGTCACCCTGAGCAGCGTCACCATCGCCAGCAACGTCGCCACGGGGGCAGGCGACACCGGTGGCCTTCACGTGGTCTCCGCGGCGGTGAGCCTGTGGAACTCCCTCCTGGGCAGGAACAACAGCTACCCCAACGACCCCGACTGCTCCGGCACTGTCACCTCCTTCGGGAACAACCTGGTATCGGTGTCCGAGGTCGGGGGAGTCCCCAAGTGCGTAGGGCTGCTCGCCTCGGACCTGCGGGGGACGGACGCGGTGCCCATCAACCCTCGCATCCGCCCCCTCGGAAGTTACGGCGGCACCACCGAGACCCGCAAGCTGCTGCAAGGGAGCCGGGCGGTGGACGCGGGGAACGACGCCCTGTGTCCCCCCGACGACCAGCGCGGTCGTTCCCGCCCCTTCGACGCCAACGGTGACGGCGTGGCGACATGCGATATCGGGAGCTTCGAGATCTCCCCGCACTGACCCCGCCTGCCCGTGTGATCGAGAGTAGAAGCCTGTCCCCCGGAGGCTGCCGCGGGGAGGCCCGGGGGCCCGCCCCGGCGCCGCCGGTCGTGTGTCATGGACGCGCGGCCCCGCCCCACGGCGAGGGCCCCCGGAGGTCCCATGGAGGCGTTCCCCGGCTCCTGCCTGTGCGGCGCAGTCCGGTTCGAGGTCGATCCGCCGACCCTGTGGTGCGCCCACTGCCACTGCTCCATGTGTCGGCGGGCCCACGGGGCGCCTTACGTGACCTTCGTGGGGGTGGACGCCTCGCGGTTCCGCCTCGTTGCCGGCCAGGACCGCCTCGTGCGCTACGCCTCGTCCGCGGGCGCGACCCGGAGCTTCTGCGGCGCGTGCGGGAGCACCCTGCTCTTCGAGGGGGAGCGGTGGGCCGGCGAGGTCCACGTCGCCCGCGCCGCGATCCCCGGCCCCATCGACCGCGAGCCCGAGGCCCACGCCTGGTACAGCGACCGGGCCCCCTGGGTCCACGTCGCGGACGGCCTTCCCCTGCGCGGCGGCCCGTCGGGCACCGAGCCCCTGGGCCCGGGCGGCGAGCCCCTCCCGGGCCCCTGACCGCCCCGCGCCCGGGGCCGGGCGGCGTCCGTCCCTACCCCCCGGGTGGGGGACCGGAATCCAGTGGACGGACCGCGATCCCCCATGCAAACTGTGGCTCCGGGTGGTCAGGCGCAGTCAGGCGTTGCTCCCCGCCGCGCCGAGCGCCGCGGGCGGAGCCTCCGACCGGCCCACGGAGTGCTACCATGCTCGCGATCCGTCCCTGATCCGCCCGCGCCCTGGTCCGCTTCGCCCTGGCCGCGGCCCTCGTCCCCCTCCTCGCCGTCCCCGCCGACGCCACCGACTGCTCCTGCAACGTGTTCCCCGATGGCGTCACGGTCCGCAACGATGATGGCGGACAGGCGCTCATCATCACCGCCACCGGGTACCAGGGCCTCGGGGTCACGTCGGACCAGTACGGCATCACCGGCTACACCACCGGGACGTCGATGATCGGGGTGCGGGGCTGGGCCACCAACGGCTACGGCGTCCACGGGCAGACGGACTCGACGCTGGCTGCCTCCACCGGCGTCTCCGGGCTGGCGTCCGCGACTTCCGGGGCCGTCCGGGGGGTGGCGGGCTCGTCGCTGTCCACGTCGGGGATCGGGGTGTACGGCCTCAACACCGCCACCTCGGGGTACACGTTCGGGGTCTCCGGCGGGGTGAGCTCCCCCGACGGCACGGGGGTCGCGGGGCTGAACAGCGCGACGACGGGAGGAGGCGCTGGAGTGCGCGGCACCACTTCGTCGACGAGCGGGTATGGCGTCTACGCCGAAGGCGTCGCCAGCACCGGCACCCACTACGGCGTGTACTCGAAGGTGACTTCCAACCAGGCGTACGCCATCTACGGGCGGAACAACGGCACGACCGGGACCTCGCCCGCGATCTACGGGACGAGTCCCAGCACCGGGGCCAAGGTGACCCAGGGGTACGCCTCCGCCACCACCGGGTCCACCTACGCGGTGTACGGATCGGCGAAGTCCACTTCGGGGACCGGGATCTACGGCACGGCGACGGCGACGGCGACGAGCGGCACCACCTACGGAGCGCAGGGGGTTTCCTCCTCGACGTCGGGGCGAGGGGTCTACGGCAACGCCTCGGCCAGCAGCGGCACCACCTACGGCGTGTGCGGCAAGGCGACGTCGGCGACGGGGTACGGTGTCTACAGCGAGGGCAACTTCGCCGTCACCGGCTCGAAGAGCGCCGTGGTGGACAGCAGCTACGGCCCCACCGAGGTGTACAGCGAGGAGGCCACCGAGGTGTGGTTCACCGAGTACGGCGGCGGGCAGCTCGATGAGGGCCGGACCTGGATCGACCTCGACCCCGATTTCCTGGAGCTGGTGACCATCGACCAGGACAACCCCCTGCGGGTCTTCGTGCAGCTCGAGGGGGACGCCCGGGGCGTGTACGTGGAGCCGGGGCTCGACGGCTTCGAGGTGGTCGAACTGGCGGGGGGCCGCAGCAACGCCCGCTTCTCGTTCCGGGCGATGGCGCACCGGGCCGGGTACGAGGACCGGAGGCTCCGCCGCGTCGACGTGGAGTTGGGGAACGGGAGTCGGCACCCGTAGGGAGCCGTCCGCGGGGCCACATCTCCCCCCGCCCGCCACATCTCCCACCCTCCCCGCCCCCGTGCCCGCCCCCTGCGGCGTCCCCGCGAAGACCGGGACCCAGCCTCAGAACCTCTGGCTCAGCCCCCCCGTCACCCGGAGCAAAGGCCCCGCGGTGCCGTAGCCGCCGCCCCCCTGGACCGCCAGGGCCAGGGTGCGGGTGAAGAAGACGTCCACCCCCAGGGATCCCAGGGCAGACACGGCGTAGGGCACGAAGACGTCGGCGTCGATCTCGGCGAAGGGGCGCACCGGGCCCGACAGCCGGAAGTCGGCCCGGAGCCCGACGGCGACCTCGTAGAGGTGGGGGTCCACCCACTCGCGGTAGTAGAAGTACTCCCCCCGGGTCCGCCGCAGCACCCCCACCGCGACGCTGAGGCCGAGGTGGTGGGTGAAGGGCAGGTGGACGCCCACGGCGACGCCGACGTGGTCGAGCTCCCCCGCCCGCCCGTAGGCCGCCCCCAGCCGCACCGCGCCCCGGCCGGGCCCGACGGTGTTGCGGCCGGTGCCGTCCACGGGGGCCCGGGTGTCGAAGCGCCGCGCCTCGGGGATGTACCAGAGCTGCCGGAACCGCAGCACCACCCCCCTCGCCTTGGGCTCCCGGGACTCCATCAGGTCCGTCAGGTCCTCGTCGTAGGTGGTGGGGATCCCGGTGGCGTCCCTCGCCTTGGCCTTCCCCCCGAGGCCCCGCAGCTCCGCGGGCGGGAGGTCCCGGTGCACCACGTCCTCCCCGTCCTTGGCGTCCCGGTCCACGTACTCCGGCAGCAGCAGGCGCAGGGTGCGGAAGCGCGCGTTCGCCGCCCACTCCGACAGGGCGTCCTTCACGTCGTCGGGGGCGTCCCGCCGCGCGAACGCGCCCCGCAGCTCCGCCAACATGTAGGCGGGGTCCTCGGTGCGCTCGAACCAGGCCGCCACCTCGACCCCCTCGGCCCCCCGCACGTCGATGGTCTTCCGCCACGGCTTGACGTAGTTCGGGTGCTCGACGGTGACGCGGTGGACCCCCGGCATCACCGGCACCTTGAGCGGCGCCGGCCCGACCCTCACGCCGTTCACGTACACGACGGCGCCCCTCTCGCCCCCGATCCCCTCCTCCTGCTCGACGGTGGCGACCGAGAGGTCCGCCATGCGCTGGTGGTGGAGGATGCGGACCTGGTCCCAGAAGACCTGCCGCACCGACGACGGGATCACGTCCTCGGGGGTCTCCTGGTCCACCAGCGAGGCGATGGCGATCCGGATCGTCGTCTCGTACGCCGGATCCCCCGCGAGGTACTGCGCCGCCCCCAAACCCGCGTAGATCCTGAAGATCAGCCGGTTCTCCACCGTGTACGGGTAGGCGTCCAGGGCCGCCCGCGCGCCGGTGAACGCCGCCGCCGCCGCCCCCGCCGCCCTCTTGTCCGTCAGGTACTGCTCCCCCGCCTCCACCCTCTTCCGGATCAGCGCCAGGGTCTCGGCCTGCCCGGACCGATCCGGGAGGTGCTCGTACAGCACCTCGTCCAGGGCCATCACCCGGGAGTCCCCGAAGCGGGGATCCTTCCGGGCGTGGTACAGCTCCTCGGGGCAGCCCGTCTCGTCGGGGCAGACCAGCACCGTGGCGATGGCCCGCTCCTGGGCGGCGGCCGGGACCGCGAAGAGGGAGGCGACGAGGACGGCCCCGAGGGGCAGGGCGCCGAGGGAGGGAAGCTTCCAGCGTGCCATGGGGGGAGACTACCACGCCGGGCCCCGCCGCGAGGGGGAGGAGGCGGGGTTCAGGGGCGATTGTCCGAGCGGTCGGTGTTGGCAATCATGAGTTTCACCACGAAGGACACGAGGGGAACGAAGAGGTCAAAGGGCGAAGCGCCGGATGCCCCCCTCGGGCATCGCGACGCCGAGGGTGATCGGCCCGCCGGCCCTCACGCCCCGGTACCTCACGCCCCGGAGGCGAGCCGGCGGCGAACCGGCACCGTGCCCGCACACCCGCGGCCCGACCGGCTCTCCTTCCCGACCTGGATCGCCCGCTCGCCGGGACTCATCCTTGGTGTCCTTCGTGCTCTTCGTGGTGAACTCCCCCGCGCCTCCTGGTGTCGCGACCACTCGCCCCCGCCGGCCCGCCGAACGCGCGGTCCGTACTCAATGAGCACCCCGACCACCGAATCGGGCCCTGAACCCCTCCTGCGCCTCGCCGATGATGGGCGAGAGCTGCGCCTCCGCGACGCGAACCACGCCGATGCCCAGCCTCTCCGCCTCGACGACCACGGCCTGCGCGGCCAGCTCGGAAGGAACGAAGAGCGTCGTCGGCCACCGCTTCTTGTGGACCTGGCCCTCCTTCAGCAGGCGCTTCGCCTCCAGCGGAGTCGGCTCCGACTGCGTCGCGGCGAAGGGCATGGAGGCGAGGATGAAGCAGCTCGCCGCGTCCATGAGCGCGAGGAAGTCGATGTCTCCGTCCTTCACCGTCTGGATGGGCTGGTCGTTCAACTTGAACGCGATCCACGCCTCGCCGACCTTGAACTGACTCGGATGGAGCACGGGCGTTCCTTTCTTGAGCCACAACTGCGGTTCATCGGCAGGCGCCGCACGCGACCGCCCGCTGCGACGGATCGTTGGGCGAGCCGCCAGGGTGAGCCGCCAGACGTCATGTTGCCCCGCTGTGCTCTTGCCTGGCACGGGCCAGCAGAACGTGGACGTCGAGCAACGGCGCCCACCGGTCGAGATAGTCCTGGTCCAGCGCCATTCCCTGGATCTTCAGCACTCCGAGGATGTCGCTCCACTGTCGATCTGACATCTCGTCGCCCAGCTTGTACCAGATCAGTTTGTGGAGCAGCGTATCCTCTGGACTTGCGAAGCGGATGGTCACCTGCCCGCCCGGCATGTCGAGCTGCTCCGTCCGAGCTCGCTCCATCTCACCCCGTGACCACGAGTCTCCCTTCTGAATGAAGACGTCGGCTTTGAACATGGTATCGAGGTGAATCACGTTGAATGAGGCGCGACGCTTTATGGCGTCGCGGATCATGTCGGCGTCGACATAGAACTCATCACCGAGCGCGCTGGTGATGGCATCGACCTGGGAGAGCTGGACCGCGGCGACGAGGTCGACGTCCTGTGTAGCACGGGGGATCCCGTAGACCGAGCTGGCAAGTGATCCGCCCACCAGATAGCGAATCCCGAGGGCGTCAAAGGCGCGCGCAAGCTTCGCCACGACAATGACCGGCTCGGAGAGCATCAGTACCCTTCTATTCGGACGTCCCAGCCGAAGGCACGTACCATCAGGTCGGGCTCGATCCACCGGGAGGCGACCCGGAGCGCCTGCTCGCGAGCATCCGCGTTGGGATGTCGGCGGCGGACATCCAGAAGCGCGAGTTCCTGCACGGCCCGGGTGAGTGCGCGGACGCGCTCGAGCTTCTGCATCACCGACATCTTGCGGTAGCCTTCCACCAGCAGGGCCTCAATCTTGGGGTGCGTGTCGTTCGGCTGGGTGCTCATGCGCTCAGTCTACCACACTCAAGGCCACGTTTCGCCCCGCCACCGACCGCCGGACCGGACGACCTCGACTCACCCCCGCCACCTCCGGGACCACGCCTCACGCTCCCGAGCCCGCTCCTTCGCTGGCCTCGGGCCTCGCCGCTGCGGCCGCCTCGCGCTCCTGCTGCACCCAGCTCCTCTTGCCCTTCCTGCGCGGATCTCCAGACCGAGGGGGATGATCCTGCCTGTCGGCGTCCACCTGGGTGAAAGGCATAGAGTAGCTCGACCGCATGCGCCAGGGGCGCGAGGTCGAAGGGGGCCGCGACGTCCAGGTCGACGTTCAGAAAGGCGCCCTGGGTCGGCCCCTACAGGCGATCGCTTGAACGACATGGACGAACCGTCGGCTTGTTCGGAATCCGATAGCTGGTGCCCAACGTTCGCGCCCAGCGGCCGGACGAAGCCCGGTCCGCCGAAGCGCGTTCCTAGGCTCGCTCGACTTGCCGAGACACCCAACCTCCCGCGCTCCGGCGCTCAATTCGCAGAGGAGCCCGGGCAGCACGGCAGGCACGCCTCTGGCGGTGATGCGCAGAGCAGCCAGCCGTTGGCTTGTCGATGCAGCGCTAGCTCGAGAGCATGGAGTCCGCCTGTGCCTGTGGCGTTAGCCTTCAGGAAGTCCCTCGCATACCGAGTGACACGAGGAGCTACCAGCCAGCCGACGGGCGCCTTCGTCTCATCGACCTGGGGAGCTTCCCCGCGTGCGCCTTCGAGTGCTGAACTCAACTCGCGCGCTCGTTGCTCGATGTCGGACCGGTCGGCGGCCACCAGACTTCGTTCGGCGCCGGACCGAGTGACAGAGCGCGACCCGGCCTCGAATGCGAGGAGATACGAGGCGGTTGTCTCCCACTCCCGCATCGCCGCGTCAAAGCTCCCCCGTCCATCGCGAAGGCGGCGAACAAAGTCAAGCGTGCGCTCGCGACGCTCGGTGACGTATCGGACGAGCTGCCTGGCCGCGTCGCGTCGCGCGATGTCCTTCTTGAGTTCGAAGAGGTGCAAGCGGCCGTCCGGGTCGACCGCCAACACGTCTGCCTGCTTCTGAAGTTGTCGCGCTCGCATGAGGAACGTAAGCTCTCGACCCGCGACTGCCGGGAGGTGCAGGACAAGAGCAGTTTCCAGCATCTCCTCCCGAGGAGCATTTGCGAGATCCAGTGAATCGTGCGTCGGGGCGAACTCGCTCATGCTACGTCCGAGCAAGTCCAATCTCATGGCTTTGCGGTTCATCGTCCAACCTCCCATCATCCGGCCACCACCACACCTGGCCCTCTTGCCTAACAGGGTGTAGACGGATCCGCGTAACCCCGCGATCCGCCCGAGTTGTCCGCATATGCGGCAGCCGCATCCTCGCGGATCCCGTTCGCCGCCGAGGGATTCCGGCGTGGCGTCGGAGTTATGCGGATCCGCATAAGCTGCAGCTTCACAGGTGGTCCATGGGGCTGCGCACGCCTCGTGGGCCCCGGTTGAGAACGTGGGTGTAGATCATTGTCGTGCGGACGTCCCGGTGCCCCAGCAGTTCCTGGACCGTGCGGATGTCGTAGCCGTCCTCCAGCAGGTGCGTGGCGAAGGAGTGGCGGAACGTGTGGCAGGTCGCGCGCTTGGTGAGGCCGGTGGCCGCCACGGCGTCGCGGACGGCCCGCTGGACCAGGGAGGGGTCCAGGTGGTGCCGGCCCTGCAGCCCCGTCTGCGCGTTGTACCAGCGGTGCTCCTGGGGGAAGACCCACTGCCACCTCCAGTCGGTGGGTGCGTTCGGGTACTTCCGGTGCAGCGCGTCGGGAAGGGTAACACGGCCCCATCCCTCGGAGAGGTCGGAGCGGTGGATCCGTCGAACCCGGTCCAGGTGCTCCCGCAGCGGGGACAGGAGAGCCGCGGGCAACATCGACACCCGGTCCTTCGATCCCTTGCCGTCCCGGACCGTCACCTGTCCGGCAGCGAAGTCCAGGTCCTGTACCCGGATCTGAAGGGACTCCGTCAGCCGGAGTCCGGCACCGTACATCAGGCCGGCGAGGATCCGGTACTGCCCCTCCATGTGGTCCAGGACGCCCCGGACTTCTTCCCGCGTCAGGACCACGGGCAGGCGGTGGGGCCTTCGGGCCCGGACCACCTCTCCCAGATCCCCAACGGCACGTTCCAGGACATGGCGGTAGAGGAACAACAGGGCGCTGAGCGCCTGGTTCTGGGTGGAGGCGCTGACCTTCTCCTCCACGGCGAGGTGCGTCAGGAAAGCGTTGATCTCCCGCTCACCCATCCCCGCCGGGTGCCGGAGCCCGTGATGCCACACGAAGCGCTTGACCCACTGCCGGTAGGCGCTCTCCGTCCGAGGGCTGTAATGTCGCGCCCGGAGCGCGTCCCCGAGTTCATCCAGGAGCTTGCGCTTCGGGCCCGATGGAATTGCTCCAGCACCCCCAGCACGGGGCGGGGGAGGACGTTCACCGGCTCCGGAACCTCGTTCGAGGGCAGGCATGGCGTCGGGGACCACCGGGGCGGGGACACAGATCCGGGGAACCGCCGCGCTCCACACGTTTGCTGGACCCTAGATCGCGTCCCTCCCGGTGTCAACAGGTTAAGTTCGCCCGCTCCTTCAAGCCGCTAAGAATG
This sequence comes from Myxococcota bacterium, assembly GCA_023150875.1. Taxonomy (GTDB): domain Bacteria; phylum Myxococcota_A; class UBA796; order UBA9615; family JAKLKC01; genus JAKLKC01. Next base: position 51,957 of record JAKLKC010000048.1, read on the forward strand.
TTGCGAGGCCCCCCGCCATCCCCACCCCCCACGCTCCCCCACCCACCCACCTCACGGCACGATCAGCCGGATCGCCCGGGCCAGCACCTCGATCTCCACCCGCGGGCTTGCCCGGAACTCCTCGCCGTCGATCTGGGCTGCCAGTGCTACTCCCCCTTCCGGCACCCGGAAGGTCATCGAACAGCGGGAGATCCGGAAGGGGCGGGAGTGGGAGATCCGGATGGTGTTCAAGACCTCCTCGGTCGGGGTTGCCCTCCAGGTCGACGATGGCCTTCGAGGTCCAGTCCCTCTTGCCCCGGAACGGCACCATATCGGGAACGCCCATTCAAGTAACGGAACGCTGCACTCCCCCTCTTGCCCACAACGCCCAACATCCGCGGCGGCGCGCAACGGTGCACAGCGCCGTCCGCGGCATGCTGCTGTCAGACCGCCCGCCGTGATGCTTCTGAAGCCGCCGTTCCACGAAGCAGACCGCTCACGCTGAGATCTTCGTCAACATCGGGCCAGTGGATGCCCTGACCATCACCGAGGAGGCGCCAGTTCCGGCGTTGGTCCGGACTCGCATGGAGCAGCCGAGGAAACCATGCCAGCGGGACCGTCAAGCGCCGTCCGTCGGCGAGGTCGACCGTCAGGTCGTCGTCATCGGTCGCGACATCGACCGCTCGGGGGTCCACGCTAGGGCTGGTGAAAGTCATGCCAGGCCTCCAAGAACTCGTCTCGGTGTTCGGCCACGAGCTGCTCCAGGCGGCGGATCTCGTGTCCGCGGAGCCGGCTCGACGATGCCAAGGATACCGGCTCCAGCCAGAACTTCGCAACGGCGTCGCCCTGCTCCACATGAATGTGGGGCGGCTCGGTGCCTTCATTGCTGTAGAAGAAGAACCTCACAGCGCCGATTCGCTGGACCGTCGGCATATCAGTCGACCGTCTCCGGCAAGGTCGTGCTCACCAGTGCGCTGGCATTCATCAGCTTACAGCGTGCAGACGGATCCAGGGAACTGCTCCTGCACCGCCAGCGCGGAGCAGGGTAGGACGTTCGCCGGATCCGGAACCCTGTTCGAGGGCAGCCATGGCGCAGGCGACCACCGGGGGGGGGGGAAGCAGCTCCCTG
>JAKLKC010000049.1 GCA_023150875.1 Myxococcota bacterium
AGGCCTGGGACTTCGCCCCGGGGCGGAGCTTCGTCCAGGCCATGCACGACGCCCTGATCCGAGCGCGCCGGGTGCTGACGGTCCTGTCCCCCGACTACTTCCGCTCCGGCTTCGCCACCCCCGAGTGGCAGCACGCCTTCGCCCGCGATCCCCGGGGCGAGGCGGGCACCCTCCTCCCCGTCCGCGTCCGCGACGTCGATCCCCCCGGCCTCGCCGCGCCCATCGGGTACGTCGACGTCTTCGGCAAGGACGAGGCCACCGCCATCACCCTCCTCCTCTCCGCGGCACGGGGGGAAAGGGGGAAGCCGGCGGCGAGGCCCGACTTCCCCGGACGCTAGCGCCTCCGCGGCGGGCCCTCACCCGAACTTCCCGGCGACCGCGGAGGGCCCCGGTGGGGGCCCGACCGCCGCGATCTCCCGTCGCGCCCGCATCCCCACCGATGGGCACTGTTGTATTTCCTAGTTCATCGCACCTATACTCCTAGCTATTACGACATGGCCGAACACCCGACCCCTACCGAGCAGGTCCTGGCCTTCGCACGAGAGCGGGGGATCCTCCGCCCGCGGGACCTCGGCGCCGCCGGGCTGTCGACGATCTACCTGACTCGTCTGGTCCACCGTGGGGACCTCGTCCGCCTCGGTCGCGGCCTGTACGCCGTCCCCGACCTCGACCTGACCGAGCACCACACCCTCGCCGAGGTGGCGCGCATCGCCCCCCGCGCGGTGGTCTGCCTGCTCTCGGCGCTTCGCTTCCACGACCTGTCGACCGAGAACCCCCACGAGGTCTGGATCGCGCTGCCCCGGCATGCCTGGAAGCCCCGGTCCACCGGCGTGCCGCTGCGGGTGACCTGGCTCCCCCTGGACCTGCTGGACGCGGACGTCGAGGAGCACGTCGTCGAGGGGGTGCCGGTCAAGGTCTTCACCGCCGCCCGCACGGTCGCCGACTGCTTCCGGCACCGGAAGGAGGTCGGCCACGAGGCGGCGGTCGCGGCGCTGCGCGACTACCTCCGCCGATACCCCCGCGGGCTCGAAGACCTGCGCCGCTGCGCCGAGCGTCGTCGAGTCCTGGGCGTCATCCGCCCCTTCGTGGAGGCCCTCACGTGAGCGGAAACCTCGGCCACTCGGTGCGCCACCGCCTCCTCAACAGGGCGAAGGCGGAGGGGGCCGACTACAACTCCCTCCTCCTTCGGTACGCCAACGAGCGCCTCCTGTATCGCCTGTCGCGCTCCAACTGGACCGACGCCTACGTCCTCAAGGGAGCGACGCTGTTCACGGTGTGGACCGGGAAGGCCCACCGCGCGACCCGCGACCTGGACCTCCTCGCCTGCGGGGACAACTCCATCGCCGCGGTGGAACAGGTCTTCCGCGCGCTCTGCGCCGTGGAGGTCGAGGACGACGGCCTCACCTTCGACGCCGCCTCGGTCCACGGGGAGCCCATCCGCGAGGAGGAGGCCTACCTCGGGGTCCGGATCCGCCTGCTCGCCCACCTCACCACGGCCAGGCTCTCCCTCCAGGTCGACGTCGGATTCGGCGACGCGGTCTACCCGACACCCGTGCGCATCGCGATCCCGACCCTCCTCGACTTCCCGGCTCCAACAATCCGGGCCTACGCCCCCGAGACCACCATCGCCGAGAAATACCACGCGATGGTCGACCGGGGCCTCCTGAACAGCCGCCTCAAGGACTACTACGACATCTACGTCCTCTCCCGGACGTTACCCTTCGACGAGCGCCTGGGCGAGGCCATCCGCGCGACCTTCACCCGGCGGGGAACCCCGGTCCCCACCGAGGTACCCGTGGGGCTCAGCCGCGAGTTTGCCGACCATCCCGAGAAGCGGGCGCAATGGTCGTCGTTCCTGAAGAAGGCAGGGCTGCCGCCACTGGATCTCCCGGAGGTCGTCGGGCTGGTCCGCCACTTCCTCACGCGGGGTGCCGCCACCGGCGGGTCCGCCCGAGACACGCCCGAACCAGATCGGTGACGGGACCGGCAATACATGTTTCCCCCGGTCCGCCGCCGCCAAGGCGGGCGGGGCCGCCGCTCCTCGGCAGGATTGCGGCCGCGCTCCCGCCGGTGGCCCGACCCGACGTGCGGGCCCGCGCGAGGCCCCCGAACACCAGGGCGGACGGCGAACCGACCCGCATCCCCGCCAAGCGCCATGCCGCTGCGCGCCCCCTCCCTGACCCTCCCCTCCCAGCCTGGGCGGCGGAGGCCGCGGGCCCAAAGGACGACGGCCGAGGGATCAAGCCTCGTGCTCGGGAGGGGGGGCGAGGGGGTGCTCCCCCTCGACCGATCGGGATTTCTTGGGAGGACGACCGATGAACGGAGACCGTGACCGCGAAGACCTGGCGCGCCTGCGCGACACCCTCTCGAACCTCTACCGCGGGCGCGCCGACGCGGAGCGGGTGGTGTCGGACGCCGGCCTCGACCTGGACCGCCTGGACCTCGACGGCGGCGCGAAGAACCGCTGGCATCGCATCGTGGACGAGGCGGACAAGCAGAAGAGGGTGGGCGCCCTCGTCTCGGTCGCCCTGAACGACTACCCGCACGACGAGGTCCTCCTCGCCCTCGCCGGCCGGCCCGCCCCGGCCCCGGCGCCCGCCCTCGCCCCGGTGGCCGCCCGCGCCGCCCCCGCTCCCTTCCCCGCCGCACCCGCCGCGCCCGAGGGCGCCGCGGTCCCCAAGGGCCCCGTGGACTTCTTCGTCAGCTACACCCAGGCGGACCGCGCCTGGGCGGAGTGGATCGCCTGGGTGCTGGAGGAGGCGGGGTGGACGTGCATCCTCCAGGCCTGGGACTTCGCCCCGGGGCGGAGCTTCGTCCAGGCCATGCACGACGCCCTGATCCGAGCGCGCCGGGTGCTGGCGGTCCTTTCCCCCGACTACTTCCGCTCCGGCTTCGCCACCCCCGAGTGGCAGCACGCCTTCGCCCGCGACCCCCGGGGCGAGGCGGGCACCCTCCTCCCCGTCCGCGTCCGCGAAGTCGATCCCCCAGGCCTCACCGCACCCATCGTGTACGTCGACGCCTTCGGCAAGGACGAGGCCACCGCCATCACCCTCCTCCTCTCCGCGGCACGGGGGGAAAGGGGGAAGCCGGCGGCGAGGCCCGACTTCCCCGGACGCTAGCGCCTCCGGGGCGGGCCGTCACCCGAACATCCACGCCGCCGCCGACGACGATGCGGCTGCCCGCAACCGTTCCGGGTCGCCGACATGCGCCGCCAGCACAGCGCCGAGGCGGTCCCGGGCCTTCCTCCCGATCTCCAGGCCTCGCCGGGACACCCGGTACCCCAGGTATGCGTGGTCGCGGTCGGCCCGCACCGGCCGGGCATCCGGATCCTTCAGCTCCAGGCGCCGCCTTTCCCCGAGCCAGCGCCCCAAGGCGTCCCTCGCCTCTACGAGCGCCGCCGCGTCGTCCCCGAACAGCGCCATGTCGTCCATGTAGCGCTGGTAGGAGGCAACCCCGAGGACCCTCTTGGCGTAGTGGTCGGCCCCGTCGAGGTAGAGGTTGCCCCACCACTGGCTGGTGAGGTTGCCGATGGGCAGCCCTCGCCCCGGCTCGCCAGGGCCCTCCCAGCCGAGCCAGCTCCAGACGTCCCGCCGCCGGTACAGCCCTCCCCCGCTGTCGACCACCTGGTCGAGCAGGGCGCGGAGATCGGCGCCGCCTGCCCTTCCATACACGAGGGTCCTCAGGATCTCGCGGTCGATGGAGTAGAAGTACCGGCGAACGTCCAGTTGGAGGACGAACCGATATCGTCGCAGCTCACCGAGGAACCGGAGCACCGCCCGGTGGCTGCCCTTCCCCACCAGGCAGGCGTAGCTCTGATCCAGGAAGGACCGATCCCACCTCGGCGCCAGGACCCGGTGGATTGCGTGGTGGACCACCCGGTCCCGGACGGTCGCGGCGGCGACGATCCGCCTCTTGGGGTCCGTGATCCGGAGCAGCCGGTAAGGTCCGGGGTGCCACGCGCCGGAGGCCAGCTCGCGGGCGAGGCGGTGAACGTGCCGGTCGGCGTCCAGCGCGAATGCCGCGACGTCCGGCCGCCGCCTCTTTCCCCGCTCGAAGTCTCGCCACGCCCGCCACACGTTGTCGACGCTGACGACGTCATCGAAGCCGGGGGCGGCGATCACCGGCGGCCACCGGCAAGAAGGGGCCCGCTCCAGCGCGCCCGGGGGCGACGGACGGGAGCGGGCCGTGGGGGCCACGGGGACCCAGCGTCACCTGCACGAGGCCCCGACCGCGGGGCGGGGCACGACGTGTTCGGGGGGGACACGAACCACCACACGGAACCCGAGGTTGTCGTTCCTGTTCCTGGGGTCGTTCCTGTTCCGGCAGGCGCAGCGCAGGTTCCTGGGATCGTCGTTCCAGGAACCGCCCCGGACCACCCGGGGCGAGCCGCCGTCATCGGTGACGCGCGTCCAGCGTATCGGACTCGAGGCGGCGAAGCCAGCCCCCGATCTGGCGCCCGATGGCGTCGATCTGCCCGGTCAGGAAGAGGAGGCGGTGCTCGTCCAGCCCGTCGACCTCGTGGAGGAGGCGGAGGTGGACGCGCAGCAGGACCGCCGCGGCGTCGGCGCGGTCGAGGTTTCCCGAGCGGTCCAACCCCTTCAGGGCCAGCACGACGGCGTCCAGGAGGTCGAGGGTGCCTGCGTGGACCCGGGCCTCCAGGGGCCCCGCGGCCGGCAGGTTCTTCGAGACCCAGGCGGCGAGGTCGTAAGCGTGGGCGAAGAGGGGGGCCTCCTTCACGGGCCCTCGCGGCGCTCGGCGCGGCGGAGCAGGCCCGAGAGCTGGGGAAGGAGTCGCTCCTCCACCGACGCGCCGATCTCCTCGGCCCCAGGGCGGCCATCGAGGTACAGCCGCGCCACCGCCGTCGCCGCCAGTTCCCGGGCGTCACGGAAGGCGCCGGACTTGTCCCGGTGATGGAAGCGGTGGCAGCCCTGGGAGATCCGGATCGCCGCCGTCTCCAGTTCCAGGGTCGCGGCGTGCTCGGTGCCCAGCAGGTCCCGGGTCGCCCGCCAGGGTCCCACGGCGGACTGGAAGGCCAGCATCTCCCGGACGGAGAAGGACCGGCGGCCGTCGGGGCGCAGGTGGGGGCCGAGGGCTTCCTGGACGGCGTCCACCAGGTCCGCGGCCCTGCGCTCCCGGGCCCGCCCCTGGCCCTCGGTCAAGGGAAGGGCGTCCCGCTCGATGACCCAGCGCCCCGCCACCTTCAGCGCCGCCAGGCGGCCGGTCTGGATCAGGTAGCGGACCTGGCGTTCGGACTGGCCGAGGAGGCGGGCGGCGTCGGCGAGGGAGAGTTGCATGGACCTCGGTCCGGCGGTGGGCGAGCAGGGACCCGATCCTCCCCGTGATGTCGGCCATTGTCAACGACTGTCGACACGACGACGATGGCCTCGGGGCGACAGCGCCGGGAGGGGGCCCCCTCCCGGACCCTCCCCTCCCGGCCTGGGCGGCGGAGGCCGCGGGCCCAAAGGACGACGGCCGAGGGATCAAGCCTCGTGCTCGGGGGGGACACGAACCAACACACGGAACCCGAGGTAGCCGTACCTGATCCTGGGGTCGCCCCTGTGCCGGCAGGCGCAGCGCAGGGACCAGGGATCGCCGCTCCAGGAACCGCCCCGGACCACCCGGGGCGAGCCGCTGTCACCGAGGTGACAAGGATTGTCGACGATCGTGTCGATACGCCCTCCCCCCCGGATGGCCGGCCAGCTCGCGTCCTTCGCCTCGCGCCAGGTGTCCCGGCACCACTCCCACACGTTGCCGGCGAGGTCCACCAGGTCGTCGTCCCCCCACCGCCGGTGCCCCAGCGGGTAGGCCCCCACCGGCGTGGGGTGGCCCGGCCCCTCCCCCCTGTAGCCCCCGAAGCTCGCGGGGGCGGCGTCCCCCTGGACGGGGTCGGCGGTGCCGGGCCAGGGGTAGGTCCGGCCCTCCCTCCCCCTGGCCAGGTACTCCCACTCCGCCTCGGTGGGCAGGTCGACGGCGTGGCCGGCGGGGACCCCCCACGCCTCCCCCAGGTGGACCGTGGCCCACCGGCAGAAGGCGCGGGCTGCGTACCAGCTCACCCCTGTCACCGGGCGGTTGGGATGAAAGAGCTGGTCAGCCCAACCAACCGGCTCGCGGCCGTCGAGTTCCCCCCGGGCGACCCGGCCGGCGCCGTCCCTCCACCACGGGGCGTCGCCCTCCGCGTAGGCGCCGGTGCTCACGAAGGGCCCGAAGTCCGCCACCGTCACCGGCCGCCACGAGACGCGGAGATCCCCCACCCGCACGCGGTGGGCCGGCGCGGCCTCGTGTGCCTTCTCGTCCCCCCCCATCGTGAACACCCCCCCGGGCACCGCCACCCACGGGGGGCCATCGAGGCGGGGATCCCCCAGCCTGCCCAGCGCGTCCAGCGCCCGCAAGCGGTCGTCCAGGCCCCATCCCTCGCCCTCCGCCCGGTACACCCGCGCCAGCTCCCCTGGGAGGGAGGCCAGCAGCGGGTGGCTCCTGAGGCCGTGGGTCCTCTCGTCGGCCAGGGCCTCCGCCAGGACCGCATACACGCGGCCGGCCCGGGGGTGGCGGGGGACGCCGTCGCCCCGGGCGTGGGCGTGCAGGCGCTCCGCGAACGCCCGGGCGTCGTCCCGGTGCCGCTCGCCGTGGACGCCGGCCAGGAAGCGGACCACCCCCCTCCACGCGGGGTCGTCGAACGGGGCGGCGAGCCCCCCCTCGCCCCGGAGCAGGGCGTCGGTGCCGGCGATCACCGACTCCGCCCGCACCACCTTCTGCCAGGCCACCAGGTAGTCCGAGAAGCTGGCGTGCCAGGGGCGCACCACCTTCACGGGCCTCCCCTCCACCCCCTCCACCGGGACCTCCTCGAAGCGCAGCAGCCCCGTCTCGTCGTACAGGCGGTCCAACCCGGACTTGCCCGCCTCCAGGTCGGGGAAGTCCTGGGGCCTCGCCCTCCCCAGGGCCCCCGCGGCGTCCTCCACCGCCAGGGCCGTCCGCGACTTCCCCCCCGCCGCCGTGCCCCGGACCTGCATGGCCTCGAAGACCACCGCCAGGGCCTCTTTCTTGCTGTTCCACGTGGGGAACGGGCTCGTCACCGGCGCCGGACCGCCCGGCGCGGGCGGCCCGTCCCGCCCCTCAGCGGGGGAGCGCAGCTTGCACAGGACGTCCACGACCTGGTGGTAGAGCTGGGCGACGGACTCCGGGAGCCGCCCCTGCTCGGCGTAGACCGTCATCGTGCAGGTCAGCAGCAGGGGGTTGTCCCGGAGGACCGGCTGGTCCAGCCGGGCGCAGGTCTGGTCGATGCACCGCACCATTCTCCCCCGCCTCTCCTCGTCCCAACCCCGGGCGGCGCTCCAGCGGGCGACGATCCGCTCCTGGTCGTCCCGATCCAGCGATGCGGCTCGGGCCACGGGGAGATCCCTGAAGTCCACCTCCCCCAGCCAGGCGGAGGGGCGGGTGCTGAGGACGAACCGGGCCCTGGGGTGAGCCGCCGCCAGGCACTTCAGGCCCCCCAGGACGAGGCGCCGGCCCGCCTCGGTGCCGATCTCGTCCAGGGCGTCCACCAGCAGCAGGTAGCGGGACTGGGCGAGCCCCGCGTGGACCTCGGCCTCGTCCGGGGGCGGAGAGACGAACCTCTTGATCTCGGCCCGGATGGCCTCCACGACCCCCGGCACCCCCTCTCGCCCGGCCAGGCAGGTGGCCAGGGCGCTCGCCGTCAGGAGCACGGGCAGGCGGGGCGAGAGGGGTGCGCCGGCGCCCAGGGCCTCCAGGTCGAGGCGGTGCTCCGGCGCCCCGTCCTGCAGGTGAATGGCGGCCAGGGCGTAGGCGGCGTGTTGGAGGAGGACCGTCTTGCCGGCCCCCGGCTCTCCCTCCACCACCAGGTGGGGGAGGTCCGGGCGGCTCAGCAGGGCCTCCAGCCAGGGCTTCTCTCTCTGTTCGGGAGCCTCGATGCCCCTCTCCGATCCCCTCCCCTTCCGCGCCTTCGGGGACGCGCCCGCTCCGCCCCCCGGAGGCGCCGGATCCCCTTCGGCCCGCAGCGAGACGTAGAGGTCCGCCCGGTGGAGCTTCCGCCCCAGGGAGCCCAGGGGGCCGAGGGATCCCTCCCGCCAACCGACCCGGGCCTGGCGGAGGTAGGTCTCCTCCCAGGGGGTGGGGACGGCCCCTCCCCCGGGCCTGGGGGGAAGACGCTCCTCCAGCCACGCGGCGATGGCGCGGCGGGCGGCGTCGGAGGCCCCGTCGGGGGTGTCGAACTCCGGGGCACTCGCGGCGAGGTCGTGCAGTTCCAGGGCCGGAGCCAACTCGGAGCGGAAGTCGCGGTTCCTGAAGTCCGCGGCCCTGAACTTCAGGACCGAGGGCCGCGGATCCAGGCCGAACGCCCCCGCCAGCACCCCGGTCCCTCCGGTGCGGGCGCCCAGGAGGACCACGACGGGGCCCGCGTCGCCCCGGGGGACGGCGGCCCCGGCCTTCCCGGCGTCCACCAGGTCCACCCCCGAGATCCCCGGCAGGTCCCGGACCCTCTCGGCGACCCGCCTCTGGAAGTCCCCGAGCTCCTGGGCGACGGCGACGACCGCGGCACGGAACCGACCGGCGACGGAGGTCCCTCCGCCGTCCCGCGGCTCGTCCGGACGGCCCGCGCCCGCGACGATCCGGGCAGCCTCGGGGTGGGACCTGGCCCTGGGGAGCAGCGCGTTCAGGCCCTCGTCCTGCCGGTACTGCACCCACGCCAAGGCGCACAACACCTCGGCGCACCGTTGCTTTCCCGCCTCATCGAGGAGCCGGAACCAGCGGTTCTCGGGCTTCCCGTCCAGGTCCAGGTGCGCAGCATCCAGCCCCGCGTCGCTCGCGAGCCGCTCCGCGTCCGCCCGTTCACGATAGAGCCGCGCCAGGGTGGCGCGGAGCTGGGTGACCTCTGCCTTGGTGAACCCCACTCGGTCCCCCTCCCTGTCGCCCCGGACGCGGAGCGACGGCCATCATGCCACCCCGCCGAGGCGCGTGAAAGGCCGTCCAGGGGGGTCAAATCCAGGGGGGTCAGGCACCGACACTTTCACATTTCCGACAGGACGGGGGGATGGTGTATCGTCGGTCCCGTCGCGGGTGCGCCTGGGGGATCCCCGGGCCCGCAGGAGATCGCCGTGACCCGACGGACCGCCCGCCGGTGCCCTGCAACCGCCGCCCCAGCCCCCGTTGACTCTCCGTACCGGACGCCGCGGGCGCGCATTCCGCCCCTCGCCGGGGCCTGGCTCGCGGGGCTCCTGGCCGGGTCCGCGAGCTGCCCGCCGCCGGACGCGCCCGAGGATCCCGGAACGCCGTCGGACGACGACACCTCGCCCCCGGACGAGGGCTGCGGGGTGGACGATCCGGAGTGCGTCGACTGGCGCTACGTCACCGACGCCCACGGGCGGGCGCTGTTCCTGCACGGACTGAACACCGACGGCGACGCCAAGGCCGGCGGACTGCCCTCCATCACCCGCGAGGAGGTCCTGGCCCTTGCCTCGGAGTCCGGCTTCAACCACGCGCGCTACCTCGTGTTCTGGTCCCAGATCGAGCCCCAGCCCGGCGCCTACGACGACGCCTACCTGGACGAGGTCCTGGAGCGGCTGGACTGGTTCGCCGAGGCGGGGATCCACGTCGTCGTGGACATGCACCAGGACTGCTGGGGGGACTCGATCTACCAGCTCGCCACCGGGGACCCCGACTACGGGGGTGTGAACGGCGCGCCGGTGTGGGCGACGATCACCGACGGCGAGCCCCACGACCAGCTCGAGGGCTTCTGGTCCCTGTGCTACCTGTCCTCGGACGTGATCCGCGCCTTCGACAACTTCTGGGACGCCTCAGCCCACCCCGAGCTGCAGGACGCCTACGCCGCCATGTGGGCCCACGTCGCCTCGCGCCTCGGGGACCACGCGGCCGTCCTCGGGTACGACCTGATGAACGAGCCGTGGGAGGGCAGCCACGTCACCGACCAGGAGGCGTTCGACACCACCCTGTACGCCGACTTCCTGCGCCGCGTGGTGGGGGCCATCCGCGGGGTGGACCCCGACCGATGGATCTTCTACGAGCCCCGGGCCTTCGGACCCAACCAGGGCGGGCCCTCGTGGCTCCCTCCCCTGGAGGACCCCCGGAGCGGTCCCCCGAGGCTCGCCTACTACCCCCACTTCTATCCCATCGCCTACGAGACCGGCTACGACCCCTCGGCGGACGGATACATCGACGCTTGGGAGGACTTCCGCGCCGCCGAGGCGGAGGAGCTGCGGACCCCGCTTCTGGTGGGCGAGTACTCGGTCCTGCCCTTCGAGACCGAGGGGGACCGGGCGGCCTACTTCTCGCGGATGAACGCCATGTTGGAGCGGACCACCTCCGGCTGGGCCTTCTGGGACCGGAGCGTCGCCGGCCAGACCCAGGACGGCGGATCCACGCGGGTGCTGGACTACCTCGTCCGCCCCTACGCCCGCGCCGTCGCCGGGCAGCCGGTGGAGGCCGCCTACGACGAGGACTCGGGGACCTTCACCCTCGTGTTCGAGTCCCGGGCGAAGGTGCGGGGCGCCACGGAGGTCTTCGTCCCCGCCGCGCTCTACCCCGCCGGCCCCACCGTCCAGGTGGACGACCCCGAGGGCTCGTACACGGCCACATGGGACGACTCCGGCCAGGTGCTCACCCTGGAGGTGGACCCGTCCATCCCCCAGCACACGGTGCGCGTCCTGCGCTGACGCCGCCCGCCCCGGAGCGCCCCCGCGTCACTTCTTCTTGTTGGCGTTGTTGGGGTTGTCCGTGCCCTGGTTGGGGCTGTTGGACTTGCCGCCCCCCTGTCCGGGGTTGGTCCCATCGCCGAGGCCGGAGTGGTTCCCGTGGGAGCCACCATCGTCGTCATCGTCATCGTCATCGTCATCGTCGTCCCCGCCCGCGGGCACGTCCCCGTCGTCGGCGAGGTCGTCGTCGCCGCCAGCGTCGTCGGCGCCATCGTCGTCACTCGTGGCGCCGTCGTCTCCAACGGAGTCGTCCCCGCCATCGCCGTCGTCTCCCCCCTCCGCCGGCACGTCGCCGTCGTCGGCCAGGTCGTCGTCTCCGTCGCCCCCGTCATCGCCTCCGCCCTCGCCCTCGTCCTCGCCCCCCGCCCCGCCGTCGCCGCCGCCGTCGCCTCCGCCGCCTCCCTCCCCCGCCGTGGTGTCCGGCGCGCCGCCGCCTCCTCCCCCGCTGGAAGGACCGTCCTCGGCCTCGTCCTTGCCGTCTCCGGCGTCCCCCGCTCCGGCGTCCTCTTCGCCCCCCGTGGTGTCCCCGGGCCCTCCGCCGTCCCCCTCGGCCCCGTCATCCCCGCCCGCGCCGTCCTCGTCGCCCGCCCCGATCGCCTTTCCGGCGGCCGGCGGCCCCGGGCGGTCGTACACGTCGGTGAACACCACCCGGACCGTTCCCGCGACGGCCGCCGCGGGCAACGCCAGGCCGATACAGATACAGATCGCGCCCAGGGCGCGTGTGTCGATGTGTCTCACGTCGATCTCCCTGTCTCAAGCTCCGGGGCGGCCCCAGGCCTTCAGCGGTCGTCCTCGACCTCGAGGATGTCCAGGAACTCGTCCTGGTCGAGGTTGGCGGTGGCGGTCATGCGGTAGGAGTCGGGGCCGTCGGGCTGGGTGAGGACCACGTTGTACCATCGCCCCTGGAGGCTCCCGTCCAGCTCCAGCCCCACCTCGCCGCCCAGGTGGGCCTCAAGGTCCGAGAGCTGGCTCGCGTAGGCACCGTCGTTCCCGGCCAGATACGCCTCCTGGAGGTGGGCGAGGGAGCCCAGCATCGCGAAGCCCTCGGCCTGCTTCGCGCGAGCCCGGAAGCCCGTGAAGCTGGGCACGGCGATGGCCGCCAGCACCCCCACGATGGCCACCACGTTGATCAGCTCCAGCAGGGTGAAGCCACGCGCGTCCCGGAGGACCTCGTGGGGTCCCGGGATGGTCGTGACGGCTGGGGGATGGAGCTTCACGCCGCCTCCGCGCCCCGCCCCTCCCGCGTCCGGGCGCGGTGGGCAGGGCGGAGAGGCCCCGCCACCACTCCGCCACATGGCCTCATCGGCGCCCGCCCCGCCGCCATGAGCGCCGCCCCGCTGGCGCTCCCCGCCGGCGGGCCGTGGAGCGCCCCTTGCACCCCCACCCCTGGTCCGGCCCGGGGCCGGGCGGGGAGGGAACCATGGACACCTTCGGCGCCCGCGGCGTGCTGCGGATCTCGGACCGCGAGTATGGGATCCACCGGCTGGACGCGCTGTCGCCCCACGGCCTCGATGTCTCGCGCCTCCCCTACTCCCTTCGGATCCTCCTGGAGAACCTGCTCCGCCACGAGGACGGCGTGTCAGCCACCGCCGCCGACGTGGAGGCCCTGGCCCGGTGGGATCCTCGGGCCGCCCCCACCCGGGAGATCGCCTTCACCCCGGCCCGGGTGCTCCTCCAGGACTTCACCGGGGTGCCCGCCGTGGTGGACCTGGCGGCCATGCGACAGGCGATGGCGGACCTGGGGGGAGATCCGGCCCGCGTGGATCCGCTGCTGCCGGTGGAGCTGGTGATCGACCACTCCATGCAGGTGGACCACTGGGCCTCTCCGGACGCTCCGCGCCTGAACCGGGACGCCGACTACGGCCGGAACCGCGAGCGATACGCCTTCCTGCGCTGGGGGCAGCGGGCCTTCCGGAACTTCCGGGTGGTCCCCCCCCACACGGGGATCGTCCACCAGGTGAACCTGGAGCACCTGGCCCGGGTGGTCTTCACCACCGACGCGCCGAACGGCCGCCCCGACGCGTACCCGGACACGGTCCTGGGCACCGACTCCCACACCCCCATGGTCAACGGCCTGGGGGTGCTGGGCTGGGGCGTCGGGGGGATCGAGGCCGAGGCGGCGATGTTGGGTCAGCCGGTGACGATGCCGATCCCCCAGGTGCTGGGCATGCACCTCGTGGGCGAGCTGCGGGAGGGCGCCACGGCGACCGACCTGGTGCTGACGGTGTGCGAGCGCCTCCGGAAGAAGGGCGTGGTGGGCCGCTTCGTGGAGTTCTTCGGCGCGGGCCTGTCACACCTGCCGCTGGCGGACCGGGCGACCATCGGAAACATGTCTCCGGAATACGGTGCCACCTGCGCGATCTTCCCCATCGACGACGAGACTCTCCGCTACCTGCGCTTCACGGGCCGCCCTCCGGAGCGGGTGGCCCTGGTGGAGGCCTACGCCAAGGAGCAGGGCCTCTTCCGCCGCCCGGGCGACCCGGATCCCTCCTTCACCGAGGTACTGACCCTGGACCTGGGCGAGGTGGAGCCCTGCGTCGCCGGCCCCCGGCGCCCCCACGACCGGGTGCCCCTGTCCCGGGTCGCGGCCTCCTTCGGCGAGGCCCTCCCGGGGCTGCGCCCCCCGTCCCGGGACGGACCCGCCAAGGGCGCCGCCCTGCGCCCTCCCCCTCCCCAGCCGGCCGTGGGGGTGTGGGGCGAGCACGGGGGGCCCAACCCTTGCCGGAGCGGCACCGGCGCGGCCGCCGAGGCGGCCGCCGCGACCTTGGACCACGGCGCCGTGGTGATCGCCTCCATCACGAGCTGCACCAACACATCCAACCCGGCGGTGATGTTGGCCGCCGGCCTGCTCGCCCGCGCCGCGGTGGCGCGGGGCCTGGAGGTCCCGCCGTGGGTCAAGACCTCCCTGGCCCCGGGGTCCCAGGTGGTCACGGACTACCTGCGGGCCGCGGGCCTCCAGGCGCCCCTGGACGCCCTGGGCTTCCACCTGGTGGGCTACGGCTGCGCCACATGCATCGGCAACTCCGGACCCCTGCCCGAGGCGATCTCCAGGGCCATCGCCGAGAGGGACCTGGTGGTGTGCTCGGTGCTGTCGGGCAACCGGAACTACGAGGGCCGGATCCACTCCGAGGTCCGGGCCAACTTCCTGATGTCGCCCCCCCTGGTGGTGGCCTACGCCCTGAGCGGCCGCGTGGACCGGGACCTGACCTCGGAGCCCCTGGGGATCGGGCGGGACGGACGGCCGGTGTACCTCCGGGACGTCTGGCCGAGCCGCGAGGAGGTGGAGGCGGCCATCGCCTCGTCGGTGCGGGCGGACATGTTCCGGCGCACCTACGCGGACGTGTACCGGGGCGACCCGGTCTGGAACTCCCTGCCGGTGCCGGAGGGAGACCTGTACGCCTGGGACCCGGCCTCGACCTACGTGCGCCTGCCGCCGTACTTCCAGGGCATGGACGGCGCCCCGGAGCCCCCGGCCGACGCCATCCGGGGGGCGCGGGCGCTGGCGGTGCTCGGGGACGGTGTGACCACGGACCACATCTCCCCGGCGGGCAGCATCCAGAGCCATTCCCCGGCGGGCCGCCACCTGGTGGACCGCGGGGTGGAGGCCCGGGAGTTCAACTCCTACGGGTCCCGTCGGGGCAACCACGAGGTGATGGTCCGGGGCACCTTCGCCAACGTGCGGATCCGCAACCGCCTGGCCCCGGGCACCGAGGGGGGCGTGACCCGCCACCAGCCCAGCGGCGACGCGATGTCCATCTACGACGCCGCCGTCCGCTACGCGGCGGAGGGCACCCCCCTCCTGGTCCTGGCGGGCCGGGAGTACGGGGCCGGATCCAGCCGCGACTGGGCGGCCAAGGGCCCCCGCCTCCTGGGGGTCCGCGCCGTGATCGCCGAGAGCTACGAGCGCATCCACCGCTCCAACCTCGTGGGGATGGGGATCCTGCCCCTCCAGTTCCACCCGGGGGAAACGGTGGACTCCCTGGGCCTGACCGGCCGCGAGGACTTCGCGGTCCTGGGGATCGCCGGAGCCCTGGGCGAGGACGGCCGGGCCACGGGCGACGTCCGGGTGGTGGCCCGCTCCGAGGACGGCTCCGAGCGCGAGTTCCGCGCCACGCCCCGCATCGACACCGCCCGGGAGGCCCTCTACTACCGCCACGGCGGCATCCTGAACTACGCCCTGCGCCAGCTCCTCGCCGGCCACACCTCCCCCCTCCCGGGCCCCACCGCTTCCGCCGGCACCCCCCTGGACCTCCCGACGGACGACGAGACGGTGGACGAGGGCTCCCGCGACAGCTTCCCCGCCAGCGACCCCCCGGCCTACTGACCACGGGGGCCACCGGCGACCGACGGCGGAAGGAGGGTGCGCGGAAGTGTAGAAGTGCTGGTGCCTGACCCCCTGGCCGGCAGGAGGACGAGGCGCGGAAATAGTAGAGGTGTTGGTGCCTGCCCCCCCTGGCTCCGGCTTTGCGCAGGCGTTACGCTCCCGTCCCCGGCGGTCGCCTCCCGCGCCCGGCCGGGGTGGGGAGTCCGACATGGGAAAGACCGCGATGGTGGTGGGGGCGGTGGCCGGGGTGGGCCTGCTGGGGGCCGTGGGCCTCGTCCTGTACGCCCGCACGCTGCCCACCCGGTGGCGCGTCGAGGTCGCCGAGACCATCGCCGCATCCCCCCAGGACCTCTTCCCCCTGCTGGACTCCCCGAAGGAGTGGCCGGCCTGGCTCGCCGGGGACGGCCAGGGGATGGAGGAGGCGAAGTACACGTACTTCGGCCCGGAGCGCGGCCCCGGCGCCGGCTACACCTGGGAGGCCCCAAAGACCGAGGGCCGCATGACCATCACCGAGGCTGACCCCGCCACCGGGATCGCCTACGAGATGAGCATGGAGGGGGACGCCGCCCCCGCCTGGGGCAGCCTGCGCTTCGCCCCCGAGGGGGACGGACTGAGGCTCACCTGGATCGACGAGGGGGACCTCGGGGGGCTCGTGGTGGGCGGGCTCCTGGTCGGCACCATGGAGGCCAGCCTCTCCACCCACTTCCGCGCCGCCGCCACCAAGCTCAAGGGGCTCGCCGAGGAGAGGGCCCGGGAGAGGGAGTCCGGGGCTCCCCCGCCTTCCGCCGGGGACGGGGCCGGCGAGGCCGTGTCACAGCCCTCCCCATGATACATATTTCACGTTCACGTACTCGTCCATGACGTAGCGGCCACCCTCGCGGCCGAAGCCGGAGTGCTTCACGCCCCCGAAGGGGGCCTGGGCCGTGGAGGGGGCGCCGTCGTTGGCGCCCACGATCCCGTACTCCAGGGCCTCGGCGACGCGGATCAGGCGGGCGGCGTCCCGGGTGTAGAAGTAAGACGCCAGGCCGTAGGGGCTGTCGTTGGCCAGCTCGAGGGCCTCCTCCTCGGTCTCGAAGCGGCGGACCGGGCTCACGGGGCCGAAGGTCTCCTCGTGGGACAGCTCCATGTCCGGGGTGAAATCCTCCAGCACCGTGGGGGCGAAGAAGCGGTCCGCCAGCCCGGCCCCGGGCCGCACCCTCTCGCCGCCCGCCCGCAGGCGGGCCCCCTTCGACACCGCGTCCCGGACGTGGCGCTCCACCTTCGCCACCGCCTCGTCGTCCACCAGGGGCCCGATCCTCACCCCCTCCTCCCAGCCCGGGCCCACCTTCAGGGCCGCGACCGCCCCGGCGAGGCGGTCCACGAAGGCCTCGTACACGCCCCCCTGCACGAGGATCCGGTTCGGGCAGACGCAGGTCTGGCCCATGTTCCGGTACTTGGAGGCGAGGAGGCCCGCGACCGCCGCGTCCACGTCGGCGTCGTCGAAGACCAGGAAGGGGGCGTGGCCCCCCAGCTCCAGCGAGAGGCGGGTCAAGTTCCGGGCCGCCTTCGCCATCAGGATCCGCCCCACCTCCGTGGACCCGGTGAACGAGAGCTTGCGCACCCGGGGGTCCGCGAGCAGGGCGTCGCCGATGGCCTCGGCGTCGCCGCAGACCACGTTCACCACCCCCGGGGGGATCCCCGCCTCCTCCGCCAGGGCCCCGACGGCCAGGGCCGAGAGGGGGGTCTGGGGCGCCGGCTTGACGACCATGGCGCAGCCCGCCGCCAGCGCCGGACCCAGCTTCCGGGTGATCATCGCCGCCGGGAAGTTCCAGGGCGTGATCGCCGCCGTCACCCCGAGGGGCTGGCGCAGCACCAGGATCCGCTTGTCCCGGTGGGAGGACGGCACCAGCTCGCCGTACAGGCGCTTGCCCTCCTCCGCCGCCCAGTCCACGAAGGACGCCGCGTAGGCGACCTCGCCCCGGGCCTCCGCCAGGGGCTTGCCCTGCTCCAGCGTCATCAGGAGGGCCAGGTCCTCCCTGCGCTCCAGCATCAGGGACGCCAGGCGCCGCAGGGGCTCCGCCCGCTCCGCCGCCGTGCGGGCCCGCCACTCCGGGAGGGCCGCCGCCGCCGCGTCCACCGCCCGCCGGGCGTCCTCGCCTCCCCCCCAGGGCACCGTCGCCAGCACCTCGTCGGTGGCGGGGTTGGCGACCTCCGCCGCCCCGCCGCCCGCCGCGCCGACCCAGCGGCCTCCCACCAGGTGCCCCCCCTTGAGCAGGTCCCCGGGGACGTGTCGCATGTCCGCCTCGCTCCCTTCCCCCCGGCCCGCCGCGGGGGAAGTGGGATGATACACATCCCGCCGCCCCGGGGCGCCTGTCCCGCCGCCGGATCAGGGGCCGGGAGGGTGGAAGCCGATCCCGACCTCGGCGCACGCCGCGTCGCAGGCCCGGAGCAGCCGGGCCGCCAGGATCCCCCGCCGCTCGGGGCGCCGGAGGGACACGAAGAGCCTCAGGTCGGCGTCACGGATCCCGCCCTCGCACACCGCCAGGCCCGACGCGTCCCGCCACGCCGCCAGCGCGTCGCGGGTCGCCCGGACCGCCTCGAAGGCGTTGTCGTGGAGCTGGCGGTCCACGCCCCCCCACTCCGCGTCGTGGGCGGTCTTGGGGCAGGCCCTGAGCTGGTCGCCGTCGGTGGGGTCGAAGTCCGCGTGATTGACGCCCCCGGCGTCCAGGCACGCCTTGTGGCTGAAGGAGTCCGCCAGGGAGTGCAACCAGATCCCCAGCGAAACCAGGGATCCGGGGTAGACGCAGGTGGCCTCCCCGTCGGGATCGCAGCAGGTCCCGTCGGCGTCGCAGCCCAGGATCGGCGCGCCGGTCTCGTCCAGCAGGGGGCCCCGCCCGTGGGCCCAGCCCTCCAGCCACGGCAGGGAGCCCACCGACTGGGGCCAGTGGAAGTAGGGGTCGTTGACGTCCCCCCGGTCGGTGAAGCCCAGGTGGATCCGCTGGTAGTGGCCCAGGTCCGTCGCCTCGTTGGCCTCGGCGATCACCCCGGCGTCGGCCGCCGAAAACCCCGCGCAGCGGGCCAGGGCCCGGGTGAGGTCCTCGTGGACGGCGCTCCTCTCCACCGATCCCGGGGTCGTCAGGTCCTCGGCGAAGCCCCGGGCGGGGCGCTCCCGGGCGGCGACGATGAGCACGGTGGCGGCGAGGGCCGCCCCGGTCAGGGTGGCGAGACGCATCCTGGGATCCCCCGGGCGCGCCAGCCGCCGAGCCCACGGGAGGGCCTTGCGGCGGGGTGCGCCTCTGTCGATCCCTACCGTCTCGCCCGCTCCCGGCAAGGAGCGCCCGCCGTCGGAGTCAGGTCCACGCGCCCCGGAGGAGGGGTGGGATCCGATGCCTGCTCCTCTCCAGCTTCAGGTCGCCGAACACCTCGGCGCTGGCCTCGGTCTCCCGCCGCGGGTCCAGCCGGATCCCCAGCTCCTCCTCGGCGGCCTCCCTCGCCCCCACCAGGACGATCTCCGCCCCCTCGTGGTCCAGGAAGGAGGGGGGATCCACGTCCGCGAAGCGACGCCCGTCGAACCGCTCCCGGAGCTTCTTCGGGAAGTCCGCGCGGCGCTCCCGCCCCAGGCCCGCGCCTCCCTTCGCCGGGGCGTCGGGGTTCTTCACGCTGACCACGTAGCTGGCCTGCCGGGCGATGTTCAGCTCCTCCTGGACCTCCCCCGGCGCCTCCGGCAGCTCCAGGGCGTAGGCGAGGTGGGTGTGGCGGCCGCCCCCCTCCCCGTGACCGACGATGGCGTACACCCCCTCCCCCGCCGGCCGGACCCCCGGGCGCAGCCGCTCCCCCCGGGTCTTCGTCTGGTAGGTCCCCCGCTCCAGCTCGTCCCGGAGGTCCTCGGGCCGTCGGACCACCCGGTCGACGAAGCCCCACACCCGCTCGCCGCCGTCCTTCACGTCGGGCAGGTGCTTGCGACCGACGACGATGAGACGGTATCGCCTCGCCCGGCGGGGATGGAGCACCATGTAGGTGCGCTGCACGTCCTCCTCGCCCGCCACCTCCCCGGGCTCCCGCTCGACCTTCGGGCGATACAAGAAATAGATGTCTCCGCGCTCCAGGACCTCGGCCATGTCTCCTCCCTCCTTCACGTTGCCTCCGGCTCCACCCCCACGCCCCCGGGACCCCCGCGGCCGGGGCGGGCCACCCCCGCCCCCCGCAGCACCTCCCGGGCGAGGTCGGGGGAGAGGCCCACGGGGTACTCCGGCGCTCCCGAGAGGGCCCGGAGCGCCCGAGGCAGGCGGGCGATCCGCGCCAGGGCGCGGGCGCGGATCCGGGCCTCGGGCTCCCGGGGCCCCACCCTCTCCCCGCCCCGCATCACGGGGACCATGAGGGGCGCGGCGGCCTCGGCGCCGACGAGCCGCGAGGGGCGCGAGGGATCGCCGCGCTCGTGGAACATCGCCCGGGCCGGCTCCTGGCCCCCCTCCCCCTTCCGCCCCACGACGTCCGCCAGGGGGATCCCCTCCCCGTCGCGGTAGCGCCACACCTCCTTGCGCCCCGGCCAGGTGGCCTTGGCGGGGTCCGAGGTCGTCTTGGCCTTGGGCTCCCACCGGCCGCCGGCTCCCATGACCGCCGCCAGCTTGTAGATCCCCGGGAAGGCCGGATCGTCGCCCCCCGTGACGAGGCGCGTGCCCACCCCCCACGCCCGGATGGGCGCCCCGGCCCGCACCAGTCGGTCCACCAGGGACTCGTCCAGGTCCCCGCTGGCCATGACCCACGGGTCCGGGAAGCCCGCCCGCCGCAACTCCCGGTCCACCGCGGTGGACAGGTGGAGCAGGTCTCCCGAGTCCAGGCGCACGGCGGCCCGCGCGGGCCGGCCCGCGTCGCGCAGCTCGCGGAACACCTGGATCGCGTGGGGGAGCCCGCTCTGGAGGGTGTCGTAGGTGTCCAGGAGAAGCAGGCAGCGATCGGGCCACGCCGCCGCCCAGGCGCGGAACGCCTGGAGCTCGTCCGGGAAGCTCATCACCCAGGAGTGGGCCATGGTGCCCCGCAGGGGGATGTCGTAGGCGCGCCCGGCGAGCACGTCCGAGGTGCTGTCGCATCCCCCCACGAAGGCGGCCCGGGAGGCGGCCAGGGCGGCGTCCCCGGGGGGGGCGCGCCGGAGCCCGAACTCCACGACCTCTCCGTCCCCGGCCGCGATCCGCAGCCGGGCCGCCGCCGTAGCCACCCGGCTCGGGTGGTTCAGGGCGTTGAGCACCAGGGTCTCCACGACCTGGGCCTCGCCCAGGGGGGCCTCGATCCGGAGCACCGGCTCGTGGGGGAAGACCACCTCGCCCTCGGGGGCCGCGTCCACGTCGCCCCGGAAGCGGAAGCTCCCCAGGCGCCGCCCGAGGTCGCTGCCCTCGAAGAGCCCAGTGCGGGAGAGCCAATCCAGCTCCTCCCCGGAGAAGCGCAGGGAAGCCAGGCGGTCCAGGAGGGGCTCCAGCCCGGCGAAGACGGCGAAGGCCGCGCCGCCGGGGAGGTGGCGGAACTGGTACTCGAAGACGGCGGGGCGGTCGAAGGTGCCGGCCACCGCGTAGCCCCGCAGCATGGTCAGCTCGTAGAGGTCGGTGAGGAGGGGGCTGGCGGAGGCCGGGCCGGCCTCGACGCGCGCGGCGATGCAGGCTCCGTCCTCCGCCCGCGACGGGCCCCGCCGGGAGGGGCGCTGGCCCTCAGGGCGTGGCGCGGGCATCGGAGTCCGCCTCGCGGTCCCGGACCCGCGCCAGCAGGGTACGGCTCGGCACGAAGCGTACCCCCGCGGCGCGCATCTCCCCCTCCGCCGCCCGGGCCGCCCCCGGTGGCGCGTCCACACCCCGCACGGCATCCTCGACGACGGTGACGTCGAACCCCTCCCGCACGGCGTCCAGGGCGGTCTGCTTCACACACCAGTCGGTGGCGAGCCCGCCGACGTGCAGGGAGCGCACGCCCCGCGCCCTGAGCCTCTCGGCGAGGCCCGTGCCGTCGAAGGCGGACATCTGCTCCCTGTCCCGCTCGGTGGCCTTGGACACGATCCATGCGCCCTCGGGCACGGGCAGGTCCGGGTGGAACTCGGCCCCCGGGGTGCCGCGCACCGCGTGGGGAGGCCAGGAGAGGTGGGCGTACCGGGGGCGTTCCGAGAAGCTGACGTGGCCTTCGGGGTGCCAGTCACGGCTGAAGACCACCGTGCGATAGCGAGGGATCAGCCGCGCCAGCACCGGCACCACCGCCTCGCCTCCGGGGATCCCCAGGGCACCTCCGGGGAGGAAGTCCCTCTGCACGTCCACGACGACCAGGGCGACGTCGTCCGGGTGCGCCCCCGCTCGACCCTGCATGGCCGGACCCTCCCACCCGCCGCGTCCCGAGGGCGGGCCGTCCCACTACTGCTAGGTCTTCCGACTCCCACCGGCCACCGGGGAGCGGCCATCCGCCCCCGCCGCGGTCCGTACCGCCGCGCCGCGGGGGACGGCCTCAGCGCCCTGCCCGGAGGAACGAGCGAGCCGCCCGGCCCCCCTCTCTCGGGGTGCCGGGCGGCCGCTTCGCGGCGGGATCCGAACTCGCCGCACCGTTCCAGGGATCAGCCGCGTCTCAGCGCGGCACTACTCGGGAGCTCACTTCCAGGGAGCGTTGTCGTTCTGGGGATCGAGGATCCGGATGCCGGCCGCGGAGCCGAGCACCGTGGAGATCACTTCGATCTGCTCGTCCTCGGCGCCCGCGAGCACGGGCTCCAGGGCGATCTCGGTCTCGTCGATGAGGCCGAGGTAGGTGTCGGCGACGCCGTCGGCCAGGAGGGCGACGTCCAGGGTCTCGGTCTCGCCGGAGCCGTCCAGCGCGCCGGTGAAGGCCAGCTCGACGCCCGCACCCACCTGCTCGCTCAGGCGCTCGCCGGTGGCGTAGATCTCGGGCCAGGCGCTGGCGAGGCCGTTCTCGACCGCGTAGTCCTGGAGGTAGTGGGCCTCGTCGCGGCCCTCGCCGTCGGCCTCCACCGCGTCGGTGCGGAGCACGCCCACCAGCCACGGCCAGGTCCCGCCGCCCACGCCCAGGCCGGCGAAGCCCGCGCCGAAGCCGGCCGCGCCGAAGCCCGCGCTGGTGAAGGAGCTGTAGCTGACGCTGGAGGTGAACGACGTCGCGCTGGTGAACGAGGAGGCGGCCGCGGCGCCGCCCAGCCCGAACCCGAGGCCGCCCACGGCGCCGGTCGACGAGGTAACGGACGTGAACGAGGTGTAGGACGTGAAGCTCACCACCGAGGTGAACGACACCGCCGCCGCGCCGAACGCGCCGGCGACGCCCACCGCGGGCACGCCCACCGCCCCGAGGCCGAGGCCGAGGCCGCCGATCCCGAGCCCGAAGCCGCCCACGCCGCACCACGGCACGCCCACCATGCCGCCGAAGCCGAAGGGGGCGATCCCGAGCCACGGCGAGATCCCGATCCCCCACCACGGCAGCGCGCCGAAGCCGATGTGCCCGACGCCGAAGCGCCGGAACCCCAGGTGACCGAAGCCCAGGCCGTGACCCAGGATCCCGCGGAACCCGAGGCCCAGGCCGTGACGCAGGCCGCGGCCGTGGATCCCGAACCCGCGGCCCAGCACGCCCACGAAGGCCCGGTTGGCACCCCGGAAGCCCCGGCCGAGGTGACCCACGCCGAGCCCCATGCCCCCGCCGAACTCGCGGGCCGCCTGCATGGTCCCCTCGTCGATGAGGGTCATCAGCAGCACGGGCTGCACGTCGTCCAGGGCCAGGTCGCCCCGGGCGTCGGTGAGCGCGGCGTCCAGCACGTCCACCTGGAAGGTGGAGAGCTCGCCCACGGGCACGATGGGGTTGACCTCGTCGGACGTGATCTCGCTGTCGGTCAGCGCGCGGCCGAGGAGCTCGCCGGTGTCGGACGTGTACGCGCTCACCACCAGGAAGGGCGCCTCGGAGTCGATGCCCTCCAACAGGAAGGTGCCGTCCTCGTCGACCGCGGCCTCGACCTGCTGCACGGTCGTGCGCCCGGACCCGTCGGCGAAGTACTCCTCGATGTCGAAGCGGGCCTTGGTGACCTCGCCGTCGGAGCTGTCCAGGATCCCCTGGATGTCGCCGACCTCGGCGTGGGCGACGCCGGAGACCGACAGGATGACGGCGGCGGTCGCGGGACCGGCCAGGAGTCCAAGAAGGTTGCGCATCCATTCTCCGTGCTCCGGCGATCTCGGGCAGGATGCCGGGCCCTCCCCCGAACCTCCGTTCGGCTCGGCGCGGGCCCCGTTCGTCGCCGGGAGCGCACGGCCCCCTGTTCACCCTTCGTGCCACGCCGGGCCGGGACCCCCTCCCGGACAGGCCCCTTTCCAGCGCGTCCAGGGCAACGCGCGTGAAGAGCGGTCCGTCCGCGGACTCCGGGACTCGCTCCGGCGCAGCGGGCTGGAGGCCGTAGCGGACGTGATCTGTGCACGTGCTTCCCGATCCCGGTCCCCGGGCCGCACACCCCGCCCGGCGTGCGTCCAGGCCCCGCCCGGGCGCCTCTGCCGCCGGTCCGAGCCGGGGGGATCCGCCCGGGGAGCCCCTCTCGCCCCAAGGGCCCCAGCGCGCCTTCACGTCGCTCCCGCTCCAGCCCACTCCGAGCGTTCCGGGTGTCCCGACCCGACACGGATGACTCCACATCCCACCCGCCTTGTCCGTGGGGGGAGGCGGTGTAGGGTTCGGCGTCGAGGGGTGGCGCCGATGCTCGTGTCCTCCGCCGTCGTCGTCTCCGTGGGGCTCCTGCTCGGGGCCATCGGCCTCGGAGCCTTCATCTGGGCCTTCTGGGTGGGGGCCTTCGAGTCCCTCGACGAGCAGGCCCGGTGCATCCTCGACGAGAGGGACCTGAGGATGCGCCGCCCGTGGGAGACGCCGGGCCAGGCCCGGGAGCGACGGCGCCTGTACGGCGGCCCCCTGGAGCCCGGGCCCGGCGAGTGGGGCGGGGCCCTGGGCCGGGGCGGGCGGTGACCGCTCCCGCCGCCAGCACCGACGTCGTCACGCTGCGGGACCTCGACGAGCCGGGGCGGGTGCCGGCGCTGGTGGCCTTCGTCTCGGCGGTGGCGTGGCTGCTGGTGGGATCCCTGCTGGGCCTGGTCGCCAGCCTCAAGTTCAACTTCCCCGACTGGTGGACCGGCTGGGCCCCCGCCACCTTCGGGCGGGTGCGCGCCGCCCACCTGAACGCGATGATCTACGGTTGGGCCTCCCTGGCGATGCTCGGGATCTCCGTCTGGCTGGTGCCTCGCCTGGTCCACGCCCCCTTGCGCTGGCCACGGGTGGCCACGGGGGGGATCGTCTTCTGGAACGGGGCCATCCTGGTGGGGGTCCTGGCGCTCCTGGCGGGTTGGACCGACGGCCTGGAGTGGCTGGAGTTCCCCCGATCCGTCGTCGACCCGATGCTGATCGTCGCCGGCGGGATGGTGGGCGTCACCCTCCTGGGGACGGTGCTGGGGGGGCGAGCCCGCCACCTCTACGTCTCGGTCTGGTACGTCGCCGCCGCCTTCGTGTGGTTCCCCATCATCTTCGTCACCGGCAACCTGCCGGTCTTCCGGGGGGTGGAGTCGGCGGCGGTCAACTGGTTCTATGCCCACAACGCCCTGGGTTTCTGGCTCACCGCCATCGGCCTTGGCGCGGTCTACTACTTCATCCCCAAGGTCCTCGGCCGCCCGATCTACTCGTATCAACTGTCGCTCCTGGGCTTCTGGACGCTCGCGTTCTTCTATGCCCTCAACGGGATGCATCACCTCATCGGCGGGCCGCTGCCGACGTGGATGATCACCACGTCCATCGTCGCCAGCGTCCTGATGGTCATCCCGGTGGCGGCGGTGGCGGTGAACCACCACATGTCGATGGTGGGCCGCTTCGCATCCCTGCGGTACTCGCCCACGCTGAGGTTCGTGGTCCTGGGCGCCGTAGCGTACACCGCCGTCTCCCTCCAGGGGATCTTCACCGCCTTCCGCGAGGTGAACCGGATCACCCACTTCACCCACTGGACCATCGCCCACTCCCACGTCGGCGTGTACGCCTTCGTCACGTTCGTCATGTTCGGCTCGGTGTATTACGTGATCCCACGCCTGGTGGGCCGGGACTGGCCCGATGGCCGCCTGATCGCCTGGCATTTCTGGCTCGCCCTCGGGGGGATCGGCGCCTTCGTGCTCGCCCTCAACCTGGGGGGCGTCCTCCAGGGGCTGGCCCTCATGGACCCCCAGGTCCCCTTCCAGGCCTCCGTGGAGGCGGCGGCCCCCTGGCTGGCGGTGCGGAGCCTCGCCGGCGTCGTGCTCACCGCCGCCCACCTCGTCTTCGCCTGGCACCTCTGGAAGGTCCTGCGGAGGGCCCCCACGGTGGGACCGCTCCCCCCCTGGCACGACCCGAGGCCGGTGGTGGTGCCGCCCCCCGGGCCCTGGTCGTGACCCGGATCTGGGCCCTGCTGCTGGGTGCCACCGCGGCGATGACCTTCGCCCTCGTCGTGCTGGTGGCCATCCCCCGCGTCCAGCTCCGGACCCTGGAGCCGGACCCCCAGGTGCCACCCTACACCGCGACCCAGCTCGCGGGCCGGCGCATCTATGTCTCGGAGGGCTGCGTCTACTGCCACTCCCAGCAGGTCCGGGACCCGAGCTTCACCTACGACACCCTCCGGGGATGGGGCAGGCCCTCGGTGCCGACGGACTACTCGTGGGACACGCCGCACCTCCTGGGCACGATGCGGACCGGGCCCGACCTGATCAACGTCGGCAGCCGCCTGCCGGACCGGAGCTGGCACCTGCTCCACCTGTACCAGCCCCGGGCGGTGGTGCCGTGGTCGATCATGCCCGCGTTCCCGTACCTCTTCGAGGTGAAGCCGGCCGCGGCGGACGGCGACGTCGTGGTGGTGCCCCCCTCCCCCTACGCCCTCCCCGGCCGGGTCGTCGTGGCCCGGCCCGGGGCCCTGGCCCTGGTGGACTACCTGCTCTCCCTGGACCGAACCAAGCCGCCGGTGGCCACCCCCGCCGCCGGTGCGGCGCCCTGAGAGGGTGGCGAGCCGACGATGTCCGGTCCCGACGATCCCGACCGAACGCCGCCTCCCCCGGGCCCTCCCTCGGGCCCGCCCGGGCCCCCTCCGGACGAGGAGACCGACGTCGCCGCGCTCCATCCTCCCCTCGTCCCGGAGCCGGCGGAGCCGGTGGAGGGCGAGGAGCTGACCCCCTGGTGGGTCTGGATCCTCTCCGCCCTCGCCCTCTTCCTGAGTGGCTTCTACCTCGCCCGCCACGGCGGCGTGTTCGGACCGGTCGTCCACCTCGCCTATCGGGACGGGGGCGCCCCCCAGGGCGCGGGCGCGCCGGAACCGTCCGGCGCCCCGGCCGCCGTGTCGGGCGAGGAGCTGTACGCGGCCCACTGCGCCCCCTGCCACGGGAGCGACGGACGGGGAGTGCCGGGGACCTTCCCTCCCCTGTTCGGCTCGGAGTGGGTGACGGGGGATCCCGAGGTGCCCGTCCGCATCGTGCTCCACGGCCTGGCCGGGCCCATCGTCGTCGGGGGCGCGGCCTATGACGGGGCCATGCCGGCGCTGGGGGCGCGCCTCGGGGACGCCGAGGTCGCCGCCGTGGTCACCTACGAGAGGGAGCGGGGCGGCGTCGTCGATCCCGCGGTGTCGCCGGAGCGCGTCGCCGGGATCCGCGAGGCCACCCGGGAGCGGGCCACCCCCTGGACCGCCGACGAGCTCCGCGCCCCGGGGACGCCGTGAGCCCGCCGGTCACACCACGGGGCCCCGCGAAGGTGTCGGTGACGGCCTTCTTCGAGTCCGAAGAGGCGGTGGTCCACGCCCTGGAGCGCCTGGTGCGGGCGGGGGTCCCCCGGGACGTGGTGGAGGTCGTGGTCTCCCGGACCGCCGCGGAGCGCTTCTTCCGGGGCCGGGCCCGGGCCCGGGGCAGGGAGACCCTGCGGGGCGCGGGGATGGGGGCCGTCATCGGCCTGCTGGCGGGTGGGGTGGTGGGGATCTCGGTGGTGGCGTTGCCGGGCTTCGCGCCGCCGGGCCTCCAGGCCGTGGCCCAGCTCATCGGTCCCAACGCCGGGAGCCTCCTGGGGGCGGGGCTCGGGGCCGCCATCGGGGCGATGACCCGCCAGCGCCCCGGGGAGCACGACCGGAGGGCCCTGGAGCGCGACGCGATCCTCCTCGTGGTGCAGGGCCGCCCCCCCGGCGAGGCGGCCCGCATCGAGAAGGAGGTCCTGGCGGCCGGGGGCACGGACGTCCGGGTGGGGTGAGGCCCCTACGGCGTCTCCCACTGGCTCATCAGGCCCGCCAGCAGGACCGCCGTCAGGACCAGGCCGACCTCGATGGCGACGGCCCGGTCCATCGCCCGCCACGCCTCGGGGTCCCCGGGGGCTCCCTCCAGGCGCGGGAGGCGGCGGCGCCGGTGCCCCCAGGCCAGCCCCAGGGCGGCGGCGACGCAAGCGACCTTCACCGCCAGCAAGGCCCCCCACGGGGAGACCACTCCGCCCACTCCACCCAGGTGGACGGCGGCGGCGGCGAGGCCCGGGGGCAGGGTGGCGGCCACCGAACCGGCGGCCAGGCGCGAGAAGGCCCGGAGGGGGCGGACCCCCAGGGCGGCGCCCCGGGGCAGCCGCACCGACAGGGCCAGCAGGCCCCCGACCCAGATCAATGCGGCGCCTCCGTGGGCGGCGTGGACCAGGAACAGGGGGGAGATCGCGCCCCGGACGGCCCCGTGCCCCAGGGCGGCCAGGCCCAGGACCGCCAACCCCGCGGCCACCATCCCCGCGACCACCCTCCCCCCGGGGCGGGCCGGCGTCCCCCGGGCCGCGCCCAGGCCCAGAGCCACCGTCGCCGCCGCCGCGGCCCCGTGGAGGGCGAGGCTCCGGCCCCACTCCGACCCCGTCAGTACCCCCCAGGCAGCAGCGGGGGCCAGGGACCCGGCCATGGTCGTGGCGCCCTGGAGCAGGTGGAGGGCGCTGGCGGCTCCGACCGCGACCCCGCCCGCCAGCACCATCCGGGCGTCGGCGGGATCGGGCCCCGCGCCGGTGGCCAGGCGCAGGGTCCCCGGGCCCGTCGCCAGCGCGAGCCCCAGGAAGGACAGCGCGTGGGCCAGGGCGCCGTCGAGGATGTGGTCGCCCGGCACCGGCCGCGGCGTTCAACGGGGGACGGTGAAGGCGAGCACCCCCTCGACCCGGTGGCCGTCCCGGGAGACCACGCTCCACTCCAGGCGGTGGGAGCCGGGGGGAAGGGACCGGGGAAGCCTTACGGCCACCTCGGTCTCCGGGGCGCCCTCCCTCTCCACCCGCGACAGCGGCGTTCGGTTCCCCGCGGCGTCCACCAGGTCGAAGCGGCCGTACCGGCGCTCCACCCGGCCGTCGAACCGGAGCACCACGGTCTCGGGGACGCCCTTGGCGACCCCCTCCGCCGGAGGCTCGGAGTCCACCAGCTTCGCGTGGGCGGCGGCCGGGGCGGGGCCGAAGGCGAGGGTGAAGGCGACGAGGTGGGCCAGGGGGAGGGGCACCCGCATCATCCACTCCGGCGGGCGCCCGCGCGGGGGGCGGTGCGCGGGCGCGGCCCGGTGAAGCTGCGCCGGATCCGTCCGACGGCAAGGGGCGACTTGTCCGGGTGGGGATCGGGGAGAGGGCTCGGCGCACCCTTTCCTTGCCCGTCGCCCCCCTCTCCTTGCCCGGTCTGGCGCCCCTTCGCCGCGCTGAGCACGTGCCTGGGGCGGGCACTGGACCTGGATGGCCGCGCTGACTAGGCTTGCGTGGTCATGGAGGTGTTCGTGTGGCTCATCCCCGTCCACGCCGCCAAGACGTGCCTTCCCCGCCTGATCGAACGCGCCCTGGCCGGCGAAGAGATCGTGATCTCCCGGGCCGGCGTGCCCGCGGTGCGGCTCGTCCCCGTCGACGCGCCTGCGCGCACTCGGGTGTTCGGGGCCCTGAAAGGCCGGATCCCGACAGACGACCGCCTGTACGGTCCGCTGGCTGCGAGCGACCTGCGCGACTGGGAGGGCGCGGAGTAGCGGTTCTCGTGGACACGCCCTCCGCTGGTGGATCGGGCGAGCGCCTCTACCGGACGGCTCCCGCTCGCTACCCGACCGCCTCCACGACGCTCGCCGCCGTCCCCGCCACGACGTGGCGGGGGTAGGACAGCGCGCTGCGCCACCGCCACGACCGGGACGCCTTCTCCCGCGCGGCGTCCGCCGTCAGGCCCACCTTCGCGAGGGATGCGTCCAGCTCCTGCTGGGCGCGGCGGCGGGCGCGGAACAGCATCATCTGGATCCGGCTGTGGGCGTTCACCGCGCCGTCGCCGGTGGTCTCGATGGGCAGGAAGATCAGCTCCGGGAACAGCTCGGTCACCAGGCTCTGGACGCCGTCGGAGACCCCCGAGGAGGGCATGCAGCCGAAGGGCTTCACGCTCAGGACCATGTGGGCCTTCGACTCCCGCATCAGCGAGATCACCTTGCCCACCTCCAGGTGGCCCTCGCCTCCCCGCACGTCGTTGTCGTAGTGCTCCCGGGCCAGCCCGGCGACCTCGTCCATGTCCGGAAGGGGGTAGCCCCGCAGCCCCCCCGCGTGGGCCATCGCCTGGAACACCACCCGGATCGCCACCTCCGCCGCCCAGAGGAGGGCCAGCTTCTTCATGGGGTCCTTGCCCGCGAGGCCCTTCCGGCCCCCATCCGCTCCCCTCAGTTTGAGCCGGGAGAGGGTGTCGTGGCGGTTCTCCCAGATCATGTAGAGGATCCAGGCCGTCACCGGCTGGACCTCCACCTCGGCCCCCTCCTTCTCCAGGAAGCGCTGCAGGTGGTAGTTGCCGTCCCCCTCGGTGGTCATCGCCCAGAACTCGCCGATCACGCTGACCTTCGGTCGGGCCTGGATCCGGTCCACCTCGATCCGTCGCAGCTCCCCCGCGGCCCGGTGCAGCGCCCAGAGCACGCTTCGCCCCTCCTTCAGCGCCCCGTACACGAAGCCCCGCCCCGCCTCCAGCGCGGCGTCGGTCGCCCCGGGGACCTTCTCGTAGGGGCGGATCCGGTAGCCCAGCAGGTTGAGCACGTCGCCGGCGACCAGCGCCTTCACCAGGCCCACGAAGAACGCCGGGTCGAGCTTCAGGCCCGCCTCCTCGCCCGTCGCCTGCTTCAGCCCTCCCTGCTGCTGGAAGAGCAGGACCCGGAACCCGTCGAAGCCGGCGTCCCGCAGCGCCTTGCGGTACTCGGTCACGTAGGTGCCGAAGCGGCAGGGGCCGCACGCTCCGGCGGTGAGGAACACGTATCGCCGGACGATCTCGTCGACACCCATCCCCTCCACGTCCCGGAGGTGGGTCAGGTACTTCACGAGGTTGCCCACGGTGAAGTACGTGGGGTTGCACTGGCCCCGGTTGCCGAACTCCTTGCCGATGCGCAGCGACTCGTTGTCGGGCACCGGCAGGGCCATCACCCGGTACCCGAGCCCGCACAGGACTCCCTCCACGAAGGTGTCGTGGGCCAGGGTCAGCCCCGAGACCAGCAGGGTGGTGTGCTCCCGCTCCGCCCGGGTGAAACCCGTCGGCTGGGGGTCCCGCCAGTGGCGATCGGGATCGGGGGCCTCGATCCCCAGCCTCCGGGCCTGCTCCTCGGCGTAGGCGGCCAGCTCGCGCTCGATGTCGGGGTCCGTCTGGGGAGGGACGAAGAGCGCGGCGACCATGGCTTGCTCCGGGGCGTGCGGGGTGGGGGAGAGGTTCATGAGTACACGCGCAGCGTCCGGGCGCCGGCGGCGCGGCGGGCCAGGAGCTCCGCCCGCTTCTGGTCCACGAGCCGCTGAAGCTCGGCCTTCTTGCGGGCCAGGTCGTGGAGTCGCTCCTGGTGGCGCGACAGGGAGTGGGCGTAGGTCTTCACCCGGATCTTGATGGAGCCCGAGGGCTTGTTGGCGTCGATGTCGTGGAGCTGGGCCGAGGGGCATCCCCCCGCCTTGAGGATGGAGTCGATGAGCCCGTAGGTCGGGGCGTCGTGCCCGCACTTGAAGCTGGAGAGGTCCAGCACCGCGACGTTGGGGTGGCGGGCGGCGAAGCCCGCCGCCCACACCTTCTGCACCGAGTTGACGGAGTAGTTCTCGGGCCAGACGTCGCGGATGTCGAAGGGATCGGCGATCCGCCCCGAGCGGACGTCCTCCCCGAACCAGCGCATGAGCCACTCCGGGTCCTTGGGGATGGAACGGATCGACAGGATCGGGTACCCGAGGGCCTGGAACTCCTCGGGGATCTGGTGGTTCAGCCCGGGGTCGTTGTGATACGGGCGCGACAGGAGCAGGATGGCGATGCGGTCCTCCCGCTCCACCTGGTCCAGCACCTGGCGGCCCCGGGCCTGCATCCTCCGGTCGAACTCCTCCAGGGCGGCGAAACCCTGGTCGCACGCGAAGTCCGACTCGTCCCGGGTCGCGTCCAGTCGAGGCCCCCAGACCTGATACATCTTCTCCTTGAACAGGAGGCGCTCCTCCAGGGTGAAGGAGGGGTCCAGGTACTCGATGCCCGCCCGGCCGAAGAAGTCCACCTCCTTGGTGAAGGCCGCCTTCATCACGTTGGGCGCCCCGGCCACGATGGGACAGGTGGTGTTGTCCGAGGTGTGACTCACGAAGCTGGGGAGGTGCGTGACGCAGGGGAAGAAGATCCAGTCCAGGGGACCGTGGCGCTTGTCGGCGTGCTTGTGGAAGAGCAGGTCGTGGATGTGGGCCTGGGCGACCTTCGAGGGGTAGCACGGGTCGACGGAGCCATACTTCCCCCCCTCCTGGAACATCTGCTCCGAGGTGTACTCCGAGAACACCACGTTCTGGCGGGGCAGCCCCAGCGTCTCGAAGTAGGTGCGCCACAGGGGAGCCGTCGAGTAGACGTTCAGGGCCCGGGGGATCCCCACCTTCGCCCTGGCCCGGGCCTCGGCGGCCCGGGGGGACGACCGCTGGAAGCCCCGGCGCACCGGCCTCCGCTCCAGCCCGCCGAGGCCGAAGAGGCGGTGGCGGACCTCCAGGTCGTCCACGGGCCGCCCCGCTTCCGGCAGGGGCGGCGGATCGTAGAAGTGCCGGAAGCCGAGCTTGCACTCCTCGTCCACGAGGTTCGGGTAGGCGTCCCGGGTGCGCCGGGCCTCCCGGGCCAGCACCTTCAGCGCGTCCTCGGACTCCACCGTGCCCTTCTCGCAGGTGAAACCGGAGATGTATCGAGACACGCCTCCCTCGGGTGTCTCGGCGTCGATGAAGGTGCGGGAGCACAGGTTGGGACAGAAGGAGCAGCGGGTCGTCTCGTCGTTCCGCGTGGTGTACCGCAGGTCGATGGCGGCGTCGATCCCGATGAAGCGGCTCTCGCCCCGTCGCCCCACCACCCGCAGCGCCTCGAAGGCGGCGCCCAGGGCCCCCGCCTCCCCCGGGTGGGGGTGGACCCGCACGTCCGCCCCGGGCACCCGCTCCCGGATGTAGTCCACCTGGGCCTTCACCGCGGCGAGGTTGTACTGGGTGCCCCCCTGGAGCACGAAGACCCGCCCCAGCTCCGACATGCGGGGCACCTGGACGACGTACTGCCACACGTTCTTGGGCAGGACGAGGGCGAGCCCCGCCAGCAGCTCCTCCCGGGTGAAGCCGTCCTTCTGGAAGTTCACCCGGTCGGCATCGAGGAAGACCGCGCAGCCGTAGGAGAAGCGGGGACTCAAGGGAGCGGCGAACGCGACGTCGGCGTAGTCCTGGACCGGCACGCCGAACTGGTCGGCCATGGCCTGGAGCAGCATGCCGTTGCCGGCGGAGCACTGGTTCGAGAGCTTGAAGTCCTTGACGTCCCCGCGCCGGAGGAACAGGACCTTGATGTCCTGCCCCCCGATGTCGCACACCACGTCCGCGTCGGGGTGATACCGGGTCGCAGACATCGTGTGGGCGATGGTCTCGACGATGTTCACGTCGCAGCGCACCGCGCTCTGGAGCACGTCGGCGGCGTAGCCCGTCGCCCCGAAGCCCGCGACCTCCAGGACCGCTCCCTGGGAGGTCACCCAGCTCCTCAGGCGGGCGAGGATCTCCTTGGCGTCCTGGATGGGGTTGCCCCGGGAGAGCTGGTACTCCTTCTTCAGGATCTCGCCGTCCTCGGAGACGAGGACCGCCTTGGAGGAGGTGGACCCGCCGTCGAGGCCGATGGCCGCGCGCACCGTCCGGCCGGGCTGGAGGCGCGGGGGCTCGAAGGCCGGGATCCGGAACTCCTCGCGGAACGCCGCCAGCTCCTCGTGGCTCCGCACCAGGGGACGCCCCGCCGTGTCCCCCAGGCGGGCCGCCCGGCCGTTGCGGATGAACTCGTTGAGGCCGTCGAGGCCGCGGTAGGACTCCCCCTCGCGGCCCTCGGCCCGGCCGTAGACCACGGCGCCGAAGGCGGCGTAGTACTGGGCGTTCTCGGGGACGAAGACCAGCTCGTCCAGGGGGACGCCCTGGGGCCGCTCCACGCCCCTCTCGTCCCACGTCTCGGGGATCCGGTGCCTCCAGCACGCCTGCAGGAACGGCAGGTACGTGTTGGGGCCCCCGAGGAGCAGGACCTTGGGGCGCAGCGTGTTCCCCCGGGTGAGCACCGAGAGGTTCTGGTGCACGATGGCGTCGGCGAGGGAGTTCATGATCTCCCCCGCCGGGATCCCGCTCTTGACCAGGTTGACGACGTCGGTCTCGGCGAAGACCCCGCACTTCGCCGCGACGTGGTGGAGCCGGGTGGGGTCGTAGACGAGGCGGGCGACGTCGGCGGGCTCCATGCCCACCTTCACCATGCACTTGTCGATGGTGGCCCCCGTGCCCGAGGCGCACTTGTCGTTCATGGACGTCGTGGCCCGCCGCTCCCCCGTCTCGGCGTGGACGCGGAACATGACGATCTTGGCGTCCTGCCCCCCCAGCTCGACGACCGATCCCACGTCGGGGTGCAGGCGCTCCACCGCCAGGGTGACGGCGTTGACCTCCTGGACGAAGCGCGCGCCGAGGGGCACCGCCAGGGGGCCGGAGCCCGATCCCGTGACGAAGACCCGGATCCGGGACCGGTCCACGCCTGCGAACGCCTCGCCGATCCGCACCAGGAAGTCCCGGGCCATCTCGGCCTGCCGGGTCTCGTGGCGGCGGTAGTCGGACCAGAGGATCTCCAGGGAGTCCGGGTCCACCACCACCGCCTTCACGGTGGTGGAGCCCACGTCGATGCCGATGGCGAGGTCCCGCACCCCATCCTCCTGCCGCCGGCGGGGAGGCCCCCCAGGGCCGCTAGACTGACACGTCAGTCTAGCGGGGGCACATTAGCGCCGGCCGCGGGCGAGCGCAAGCACGACGCGGGAGTCAGGCGATGGCTGGCCGGGCCGACGGCGGGTGGCTGCTGGCTCCTCCGGGCCTCCGCCGGCGTGGCCGGGGCTGCGGCGTTCATGCCCAGTTCTCGACCTCGAGGCCCCGCACCCGGCGGAACTCCCGCTCGTTGTGCGTCACGAGCGTGCGGCCTAGCGCCATGGCGTGGGCGGCGATCAGCATGTCGAGGCTGCCGATCGGGTGCCCGCTGCGCTCGAGGTCCGCGCGGATCGCGCCGTAGCGCTCGGCCGCGGCGTCGTCGAACGGCATCACGCCGAGGGGTGCCACGAACGCCGCGAGCGCGGCGCGGTTCCTTTCGGACTGGGCGCTCTTGGCGACCCCATACTCCAGCTCGGCGAGGGTGATCGACGAGATCCCCACGGACTCGATGTCGAGGGTCCTCAGGCGATCGAGCACGCGCGGCGACTTCTGCCGGATGAGGAAGATGCAGATGTTGGTGTCGAGCAACCACATCAGAACGACTCCCGCACGTCGTGGGCGGGCTGGCCGCGCTCTGCCATGAAGTCGTCGCTGAACAGCCCCAGCGCCGCCACGATCCCCTCCCAGGGGTCGTCCTTCGGGACCAGGAGGACGTTGCGCCCCACACGACGGACGTACACCTCCTTGCCCGGGAGCGCGAACTCACGGGGGATCCGGACTGCCTGACTCTGGCCGTTCCTGAAGAGCTTGGCGATGGTGGGCACGGGCGTCGACCTCCATATATACTTGAGAGTATATACTCCGCCGCGGCGCGTCAACCCGAAGACCGGCCGCTGGCGCCCCCCGGGGGGGCTGAGGTATCCTCCCGCCCGCGCGCGGCCCGGCGGCCCCCGCCCCTCCCCGCACCGAGCCCGAGTCCCTTGTCCCGCAACCTCCCCCTCAGCCGCGACGAGCGGCGCCAGCAGATCCTCGACGCCGCCCGCCGGGTCTTCGCCCGGAGGGGCTACCACGTCGCCTCCATCGACGACGTGGTGAAGGAGGCCGAGGTCGCCCGGGGGACCTTCTACAACTACTTCCCCTCGAAGCGAGCGGTCTTCGCGGTGGTGCTGGAGGCCCTCTTCGAGGCGGTCGCCAGCGCACCGGAGCCCATCCGGGTGGACGGCGACGACATCCCCTCTCAGGTCCGCGCCAACCTCGTCCGCATGTACCGGGCCCTGGCGGAGCACCAGGACCTCACCCGGATCCTCCTCGCCGAGGCGGTGGGGCTGGACTCCGAGGCGGACGAGGACCTCGGCCGCTTCTACGAGAGGGCCCTGGAGCGGGTCGAGAGGGCGCTCCTCGCCGGGCAGTCCCTGGGCCTGGTGCGGGCGGGAGACGCCCGGGCCATGGCCTCGTGCCTGCTGGGGGTGATCAAGGAGCCGGTGTTCCAGGCGATGCTCCGGCGGGAGCCCCTGCCCGTCGAGGCGGTCGCCGAGGAGGCCTTCGCCCTGGTGTGGACGGGGGTCCTGGCGGCGCGCTGACCCTCCCGGAAACG
The DNA here is from genome assembly GCA_023150875.1 of Myxococcota bacterium. Classification (GTDB taxonomy): domain Bacteria; phylum Myxococcota_A; class UBA796; order UBA9615; family JAKLKC01; genus JAKLKC01. The sequence continues at coordinate 35,756 of JAKLKC010000049.1, forward strand.
CTCCCCCCCGGAGCGAAGGAGCGCGGCGGGATCAGGTCGGACGGATGGGGCGCTCGCCGCCCCCGTGGGGCCGCCGTCCCCGGGGCGTCCCGCTCCAGGCCAGCACGACGAAGAGCACGATGGCGGCGATGATCACCAGCCAGATCCATCCCCATGCCCATCCTTCGGGGCGCGCCTCCGCGCCCGCCTCGGGGGGGATGGCCTCCTGGAGCAGGAGCAGGGCCAGGGCGAGCTTGGTCGGCAGCAGGTCCGTCATGGAGTCGCTCCGGACGCGGTGATCGCCGGGGGCGGATCGCCGCCTCCGCCCGGGTGCCCTGCTCCGCCGTGACGGTGCCAGGGCCGTGCCAGGGCGGGGCGTGGGGGGGGAACGGGCCTCCGCCGCCGGCCGTCCAAGCGCCCGCGACTTTTTTCGGCGAAGTTCTCCCCTGCTCCAATCCGCTCGGTTTCAAGGGTCGAGACGTGGCGCGGCGCTCCTTGGAGGGGCGATGGCCGCCCGTGTCCTGTTCCAAACCAGTGCGAGGTCCCACGGGGAGGCGTCCATGGGCGAACGGATACTCTTGTCCGGAGGCTGCGGCTTCATCGGGAGCCACCTCGTCCGCGCCTTGCTGGGGGCGGGCCATCGGGTGACGGTCCTGGACGACCTCAGCACCGGCGCGCTGACCAGCCTGCCCGCGTCTCCCCACTTGGAATTCGTCCAAGGGTCGATCCTGGACCCCGTGCCGGTGACGAGAGCGGCCCGGGGAGTGGACGCCGTGGTCCACCTGGCGGGCGTCGTGGGCATGAGGTTGGCCACGGAGCGCCGGGAGGAGGCCCACCGGGTCGCCGCCGAGGGGACGCGACGGCTCCTGGAAGCGACGGGGGATGCCCCCGCGCTGCTGGTCTCGTCCTCGGCGGTCTACGGCCTGGGGAAGGGCGGCCCGGTCCGCGAGGAGGACGCCGCCGGCCCCGGGGGCTGCCTGCAATACGACGGAGGACTGCCGGGCTACGCCTCGGGCAAGCTGGCCCTGGAGGCCGCGGGGGCCGAGCACGCCGCCCGCGGGCGCCCCGTCCGGGTGCTGCGTCCCTTCAACGTGGTGGGTCCGGGGCAGAGCGCCGCCTACGGAATGGTCCTGCCCACTTTCGTCCGGCGGGCCCTGGAGGGGCGCCCCCTGGTGGTCCACGACGACGGGGAACAGACGCGCACCTTCAGCGACGTCCGGACCTTCGTCGCCTGCGCCGTGCGACTCCTCTCCCGGCCCGAGGCGTGGAGCCCCACGGACCTGGCCGTGAACGTCGGCGCGACGACCCCCATCCGGATCGGGGAGCTCGCCCGCCTGGTGGTCGAAGAGACGGGGGCGGAGGTCCCGGTGGAGTTCGTGCCCTACCACCGGGCCTTCCCGGGGCGCCGCGACGTGCGCGCCCGGGAGCCGGACGTGTCTCGCCTGAGGTCCCTGCTGGGGCCGGTGGAGTGGCCGGGGATGCGGGAGATCGTGAGGGACGTGGTCGCCTGGCGGCGCGCCCTGGCGCCGTCCTGGCGCGCCACCGTACCGCCGCCGCGGCCCGCCGCGTCCGGCACCGCAGGAGGGATCTGAGCGATGCCCTTCTTGTCCATGGCCCCACGGCGCGCCGTGATCGTCGCGCCCCACGCCGACGACGAGGTCCTGGGCGCGGGGGGGCTCGCCCTCCTGGCCGCCCGCCGGGGGTGGGAAGTCCACGTCCTGTTCGCCACCGTGTCCGGCTACCCTTCCACGCCGCGGGGCGAGAGCTCCGGGACCGCCCTGCGGGCGCGGGAGGTGGAGCGGGCCGCGGCCGCCCTGGGCCTGGCGGGGTACTCCGTCCTCTTCGAGGGGGAGGAGCGGCACCTGGCACTGGACGCGGTCCCCCAGTCGACGCTGATCCGGTTCATCGAGGAGCACGTCGGGAGGATCCGCCCCTCCCTCGCCGTGGTGCCGGGGAGGGGCCACCACCACCAGGACCACCGGGCGGTGGCCGACGCCTGCGTGGCCGCCCTCCGCCCCGCCCCCGACGGGCGCGCCCCCTTCGTTCCGGCGGTGCTCGCCTATGGCCACGCCGCCGCGGGCTGGGGCGGCGAGGCGTTCGCCTTCCGGCCCGACGTGTTCGTCGACATCGGGGCGGTCGTCGAGGACAAGCTCGCCGCCCTCGCCTGCTACGAGAGCCAGGTCTGCGACCCTCCCCACCCGCGGAGCCTGCCGGCGGTCCGGCACCAGCACGCCGCCTGGGGAGCCCTCGCCGGAGTCAGCCATGCCGAACCCTTCGAGTGCCTCCGCCTCGTCCAGCGCTGAACGCCGGGCGATCTCGGACCACCTGCACCTCTCCCGGGGCGCCGGTCCCCAGGCCACGCGCCACGAGGCCAACGCCCGCCACGGAGACGCGGACCTCGCCTCCGCGCTGGTCCTGGCGCTGGGGATCGGTCCCGGGGCCAGGGTCCTGGACGTCGGATGCGGGACGGGCGAGATCGCCCTCCGCCTGGGGGAGGCGGTGGGCCCGTCGGGGCGGGTCGCGGCCTACGACTATGCCCCCGCCGCCGTGGAGGCGGCCCGGGCCCGGGGTGTCCGCGCCGAGGTGGCCGACGCCGCCCACCTCCCCGAGGCGGACGCCGACGCCGACGCCCTGCTGTGCGCCTACGCGGCCTACTACCTGCCGGACCTGCGGGCCGCCCTCGCCGAGTGGCGGCGGGTCCTGCGCCCCGGCGGGCGCCTGGTGGTCGCGGGGCCGGCGGCGGACTCCAACGCCGAGCTCTACGCCTTCCACCGCGCCGCCACCGGGCGGGGACCCGGGGACGCCGATCGCCTCGCCCTGGGCTTCGTGGCCCGGGACGTGGCCGGGGCCCTGGGCGCCGGGTTCGACACATCGAGGACCGGGACCTTCGTGAACGTCGTGGTCTTTCCGGAGGTCGACGAGGCGATCCGGTACTGGACCGCCACCAGCCTCTTCGCACGGACGGTGCCCCCGGAGGAGGAGCGGAGCGCCGTGGAGCGGGGGAGGCGGATCCTGGAGGCGCGGGAGGCCCCCCTACGGGTGACCAAGCGCACCACCGTCCTCGGGGGGGTGAGGAGGTGAGCGCGTGCCCCCTGTGCCGGCTCGCGGCCCCCCTGCCTTACGCGAGTCTCGGGATCCTGGCGGTGGAGCGCTGCCCGGCGTGCCGGGTGACCCGGGTGACGGAGGCGGGCGGTCCCCCGCGCCGCGAGGCCGACTACGCCGGGCGCTACCTGCGGGAGTCGTCCGCCGACAAGGCGAGGCGCTGCTGGGACCTGGTCGCCACCACGGCGCCGGGCTGGTCGGGGGTACGCCGGCTGTTGGACGTCGGGTGCGGAGGGGGCGCCTTCCTGGACGTCGCCCGCGCCGAGGGCCTGGAGACCGCGGGGATCGAGCTGTCCCCCGAGGCGGCGGCGGTGGCGCGGCGGGCGGGCCACCGGGTGGCGACGGGCTCGGCGGAGGAGGGGGGGCTGGTGGCCGGGACCTTCGACGCGGCGACGATGTGGGACCTGCTGGAGCACCTGGACGATCCCCGGGCGGCGCTGGTGGCGGCCCGGAACGCCCTCGCCCCGGGGGGACGCCTGTGGATCGTCACGCCCATGGCGGGCAGCGCGTGGGACCGGGCGGCGGTGCTGGCCCTGGGGGCGTCGGGGGGCCGCCTGGACTCCCTCGCCCGCATGTGCTGGAGCCGGGAGCACCGCTTCCGCTTCGACCCCCGGGGCCTGGCGGGGACGCTGCGGGCCCTGGGGTTCCGGGACGTGAAGCACCGGCCGGTGCTGCTGCTGTCCCTGAGGCCGGACCGGTACGCCGGAGGCGAGGTCATGGCCACGTGGACGGGCCGGCAAGGGTGGGACGCGGCCCTGTCGCGAGCGGGGGTGAGGCTGGCCTCGGCCCTCCGCCTCCACAACAAGACCCTCGTCGAGGCGGTGAGGAGCGAGACGTGATCCCCACGGAGACGGACGTACTGGTGCTGGGAGCGGGGCTCGCCGGGTTGGCGGTGGCGGGGGAGCTGGGCGGGGACGCCGTGGTCCTGGAGAGGGAGGAGCGACCCGGGGGCCTCGTCCGGGCGGAGCTCATGGGGGGACACTGGTTCGACCACGTCCTCCACCTCCTCTACTTCCCCGATCCCGAGACGGAGGGGAAGGTGCGGGGGATCGTGGGAGACGCGCTGGTGCCGTGCCCCGCCGAGGCCTTCGTCGAGACCCGGGCCGGGGTCGCGCGCTTCCCCCTGCAATGCCACCTCGGCACCCTGGAGCGGGAGACCGTGGTGCGCTGCGTCTCCGACCTCGCCCGCGCCGCCGCCACCGGGGGCCCGCCCCCAGCCCACTACGAGGAGATGCTGCTGCGGACCTTCGGGCGGGAGCTGTGCGAGCTCTTCTTCCTGCCCTACAACCGCAAGATGTGGCGCCGGCCCCTGGACGCCCTGGCCCCCAGCGGCTTCCAGTGGAACATCGCCCGCCCGGCGCTCGAGGACGTCCTGCGGGGCGCGCTGGGCGGAGGCGCGGCGCCGGCGGCTCCCGGCGGGACGTGGTACCCGCGCCCCCCCGCGGGGGCCGAGGTCCGGGGGATGGAGGTGCTGTCGCGCGCCCTGGCCAGGCGGGTCGAGCACCTGGCGCTGGGGGTGGAGGCACGCGTCATCGACCTGGACCGGCGGGAGGTGCGGGGCCGGGACCGCGCGGGACGGGAGGTCCGCTTCCGCTGGCGGCGCGCCTGCGTCGGCACCCTCCCGCTGCCCGCCATGGTCCTCGCGTGCCCCCAGGCGCCGCCATCGTTGAAGGCGGCGTGCCGGGAGCTGGCGTGGAACCGCGTGTGGACGGTGGCCTTCGCCGTGCGCGGACCCCGGCCCCGGGGGCGCGGGCACTGGCGCTACTACCCGGGCGAGGCGGTGCCCTTCACCCGCCTCGTCCACATGCACGAGTTCGACCCGCAGTCCGCCCCCGACGACGGGTGGTCCCTGCTGGCCGAGGTCCCCGAGCCCGGCGATGCGACGCCGCCCCCGGCGCCGGACCTGGTGCGCCGCGTCCGGGAGGGTTTGCATCGGGTGGGCGCCCTGCCCCCCGGATGCCGGATCGTGAACGAGAGGGTGATCGCCGCCGATCCCGCGTACGTCGTCTTCGACGCCGGGACCGCCGGGACGCTGGCGCGGGCGAGGTCCTTCCTGGAGGGACGGGGGCTCTGGCCGCTGGGCCGCTACGGGCGCTGGGAGTACTCGTCCATGGGAGGGGTGATGAGGGACGGCTTCGCCCTCGGCGAGGAGCTGCGGACGGGCCGTCCGGCCTCGCCCGTCGGGACGGAGGCGTCGCGGGGGGCCCTGGCGCCATGAACGCCTCCCCCCTCGCCTGCCTGGTCCTGGGCGCCGCCACCAGCCTGGTGACCACCGCCCTGGCCCGGGCCGCCGCCGTGCGCACGGGGCTCGTGGCCCGGCCGAACCCCATCGTCCCCCAGCACACGGCGCCCGTGGCCTACCTGGGCGGCTTGGGGCTGGCGGGGGGCGTGGCCTACGCCCTGGCGATCCTCCACGACGCGGGCGCGGTCCCGGAGCTGCTCGCCTCGCCCGAGGCCGGGGGAGTGATGGCGGGGTCCCTGGCCTTCCTCGCCCTGGGGCTCGCCGACGACGTCCGCCCCTTCACCCCCGGTCCGAAGCTCGCGCTCCAGGCGGTCGCGGCGGCGGTGGCGGTGGGCCTCGGCTGGGCGGCGCCACTGACGGGTCACCCGGCGCTGGACGCGGCGGCTTCGGCCCTGTGGGTGCTGGTGCTGGTGAACGCCACCAACTTCACGGACGTGTGCGACGGCCTGGTGGGTGGGCTCGGCGCCGTCACCGCCCTGGCCTTCGGCCTGCTGGGCCTCGCCGGCGGTCCCCTGCCCTTCGTCATCGCGGGGGCCTGCTTGGGGTTCCTGGTCTTCAACGCCCCGCCGGCGAGGATCTACCTGGGGGACGCCGGGAGCCACCTGCTCGGGTTCCTTCTGGCGGTGGGCACCCTGGACGTGGCGACCCGCGGCGTGGTGGCGGCCTGGCCGGCGGCGGCCCTGCTGGCGGGCGTGCCACTCTTCGAGCTGGTGTTCATCACCGGCGTACGGGTGGGCAAGGGGCTGCCGTGGTGGCGGGGGAGCCCCGATCACTTCTCGCTCCGGGCGCAGGCGGCGGGACTGGGCCGATGGCGGACCAACGCACTCGCCTGGACCGCCGCGGCGACCCTGGCCGGGGTGGCCTGGTCCCTGCTCCACCTGCCGGCGTGGGGCGGCGCGGTGGTGCTGGCGTGGGTCGCGCTCGCAGCCGGGGCGATCGCAAGGTGGCTCCTGCGGCACGATCCGCGTTCGGTGGCCCGGCACGCCGCCGCGGGGGGTGCCCGATGACGGGTGGCGCGGGCGCGGGGGGCGCGGGGCCCCGCCTGCTGTGGATCCACCAGAACTTCGTCACCGCGCGCCAGGCGGGGAACAGTCGCCCCGTCCACCTGGTGGCGGCGCTGCTGGCGGCGGGGTGGCGGGTGGACGTGGTGTGCAGCCAGGTGACCTACCTGGGGGACGCCGCCGTCCCCCCCGCCCGGCACGCGGTGGTGGAGAGGGAGGGGGGCCTGGCCCTGCACCGGCTGCCCGAGGGGGGCCGGAGCGGATGGGCGGCGGGACGGGGGACGGCCTACGCCGCGTTCTCGGCGCGTTCCCTGGCCTACGCCATCCGCCTGCCAAAGCCGGACGTCGTCCTGTGCTCCTCCCCTCCTCTGCCCCAGGCCCTCCCCGGGCTGCTGGCTGCGGCCTGGGGGCGGTGCCCCTGGGTGCTGGAGGTGCGAGACCTGTGGCCCGCGGTGGTGGTCGAGGGGGGATTGCTGAGGGGGCGGCCGCTGGTGGCGGCGATGGAGTGGATCGAGGCCCTCTCCTACCGCGTCGCCGACGGGTGCGTCGCGGTGTCCCCGGGCTTCGTCCCCTACCTGCGGGCCATGGGCCTGGCGGAGGCGGGGATCGTCGTGGCGCCGACGGGGGGAGATCCGCGACTCACGGAGGACGCGACGCCCCCGGACCGGGGCTGGAGGCGGCGGCTGGGGCTCGAGGAGCGGTTCGTGGCCCTGTACGCCGGCTCGTTCAACGAGGCGTATGGCCTGGACGTGCTGCTGGACGCCGCGCGGGCCGCGGCCGGCACCCTCCCCCGCCTGGCCTTCGTGTTCGCGGGCAACGGCCGGGGGCGAGACCGCATCGAGAGGGCGGCCCGGGAGGTTCCGGGGATCTTTCACCTGGGCAGCCTGCCCAAGGACGAGCTGGTGAAGGTCCTGCGGAGTGCCGACGCCGCCCTGGTCCCCCACGCCGCCTGGTCGCTGGTGGACACGTCCATCTCGGGGAAGGCCATCGACGCCCTGGCGGCGGGGGTGCCGGTGGTCGCGTTCCGGCAGGGGACGTCGGGGCTGCTGGTGGCGGCGGCGGGGGCCGGCCGGGTGCTGGACGAGGCGGGGCCCGCCGAGTTGCTGGGGGCGCTGCGGGACCTCGCCACCATGGACCCCACCGAGCGGGCCGCGATGGGCCGGCGGGGGAGGGAGTGGGCGCGGCGCTGGGTGCCGGCGGCAAGGACGGGGGCGGACGTGCGGGGGGCGGTGGAGGCGGCGGCGAGACTCGGGGGGCGGTCCCGGCGGGCCTGGGCCGCGCGCCTCATCCGGGCCGGCGCCGGCGCGGCGCGGGACGTGGCGTCGGGGAGGTCCCGGAGGGCGGTGGCGGACCTGTCTGGGCCGGAGGTGAGGGAGCGGACCCTGGGGGCGGCGTTCGGCGAGTGGAGGCGGGCGAGGGAGCGGGAGGGGGGGGTGGCGGGGGTGCGAACGGCAGGGGTGGCCCCGGAGGTGCCGGGGCTGCTGTCGGCGCGGGGGGGTGCATGACGGGGGGCGGTGGGATGCCGTGCCCACGCGGTCGCCGCCCACCGCCCTGGCCCCCCATGGCATCCCTCTTCGTTCGCCGCGGGGCCAGGACGGGCCACTCCGCTCTGCGGGCGAGCCCGGGACGGCGAGCCGATTCCGTGGTTTCGCGGGTCGGCGACCGTCACGCACCGCGGGGGTGCCGTCCGGATGTAATGGAGTGTAATGGACGGGGCTTGAGGTCCCCTTGCGACGCGGCCGAAGATCCTCGCCCCACCCAGGGTGGGGGGACGGTGGTGGGTACGTCGCGCGCGCGGGCGCGCGGGCACGCCGGTGAGCGGGTTCGCGAGCGCTCGAGTGCGCCAGTGCGCGGGCGCACGCGAGGGGCGAACGAGACCCCTTACTTCCCCTCCACCACCAGCCCATCGAACGGCGTCCCCTCCCGCAGCAGCCCGCCGTAACGGGCGTCCCCCCGCAGGTACAGCCCGAGGAAGTCGACGGACAGGGCGTTGGCGATCTCCTGGACCTCGGAGGGGGGACGGAACGGAGGCTCGCAGTCCTCGACGTATCCGGGGACGATCTCGCACATGTTGGAGAAGCCGTAGTGGCCGGCGAGGTCCACGGACGCCAGCCACGAGGGCTCGGGGGTGCCCTCCCACATCGGCTCCACCTCGGTGTCGGGCTCGCAGACGTCGTCCATGAGGCCCGAGAAGTACAGCATCGGCGCGTCGATGGCGTCCAGGCCCTCGGTGCCGACCAGGCCCGGGCCGCACGGGGTCATGGCCACTCCGGCGAGGAAGCGGGGATCGCCCAGGTCGGCCGGGAAGGTGACGCCGTACGACTCGAACACCGCCTCGCTCCCGAACGGGGCCTGGTGGAGGATCCACCCCGCCACCGCCGCGGTGGTGAACCCGCCGTAGCTGTGCCCGGAGACCGCCGCGCGCTGGCCGTCCACCCGGCCGGCGAAGGGGTCACCCGGGTCCTCCCCCAGGGCGATGGCCGCGTCCAGCGTCGCCGAGACATCCCGGGGCCGCCACGCAGCCACCTCCACCTCGTGGGCCGCGTCGTAGTCGGCAAAGGTGTTCCACGGGTGGTTCGGCGCCGCCACGAGGTAGCCGTGGCTGGCGAGGCGCTCGGTGAAGAAGACCGACTGGAAGTTGATGCCCTGGTACCCGTGGCTGAACACCACCACCGGCCAGGCCGAGTCCCCCGCCGCCGGCGGCGCGTCCTGGACCGCCTCGCCGAACACGAAGGCGGGCTCCCCTCCCACCGCCTCCGCCGGGTACCAGACCAGCAGGTCCAGCATCACGTTGCGCTCCTCCTCATAGGTCCGCACCTCCCGCATGCCCACGGCAAAGGGTCCTGGGGCGAGGGGATCGCGCCAGTCCGGCAGGGTCGCAGCGTCGTCGTCCGCGGTGTCGTCGTCGGCGGGGGTGGAGCCGGGATCGCCGGGCGAGGAGACGGCTTCGCACCCCAGCGCGAAGCCGAGGACAGAGAGCGCCGTGAGGGTGGAGGACCAGCGGAGGGTTCGGGAGCCCACCCTCCGAGGGGCGGGGCGAACGGGGCGGAGGGTCATGGCGGCGGCCGGCCCGCGGGGGGAAGCGCGCTCGGGAGGCGGACCGAGGGGAGGCCGCCCCGGCGCTCCGCGGTTCCCGGACTTCTACACCAACGGCGGCCCCGCAGTCCCGCCCCCGCCGCCGAATTCCCGCCCTCGGGCGGGGTCGGTCCCGGGGAAGACCGTCGCGATGCGTTGCCCGCGCCCGACGTACACGCCAGCCAGCGTCCTCCGTTTCATCGGCGCACGGGGCCATCGCGATACATCAGGAGGATACTGGGTATGAAACGCGGAGGGATGCGAGGGTTGAACCAAAGAGACACACAGAGCACAGAGGAAGAGGCAAGGGGCGTCCGTGGAACCGATGTCAGGGACACGAGTCGCCCGGCTCTCCAGGACCCATGGGTCGTTGTGCGGAGCCTCCTTCAACTGCGATGGTTCCTCATCCGCATCGTCCTCTCCGTGTCCTCTGTGTCTCTGTGGTTCATTCCGGTCCGCCCCTTCCTGTCTGTGGTTCATCCTGGTTCACCCCTTCCCCCCGCCCGTCGCCCTCCAGTGACCCTGCGCTCGGTCCGCGCCCATGCCTGCCCCCCGGGAGAGCGGGCCCCTCCCCTTCCCCCCCGTCGATCACGGGCGCTCCGGCTCCACCTTGACGGTGGAGGAGGCGGGCCCCAATGTGCGGTCCAGTGGATCGGCTCGATCCAGGAGGAGTCACCGCATGAACCTCGCATCGATGGAGAGTGGACCGTCTCGGACCTTGAGCTGGCCGACGGTGTCGGGAACGGCAGGTTCTGACCCCCGTCACGGGGGGAGCGACTGGGGCTGCGACCTCTCGCGGAGGGAGGGGAAGGTGGCCGCGCGCCGAAGGAGGCGGTCCAGCTCGCCGGGGTCCACCGGCTTGACGAGGTGGGCGTCGAAGCCCGCCTCGCGAGCCCGGCGCCGGACGTCGCCACCGCCGAAGCCCGACAGCGCGACGAGGGTGATCGGGGCCTCCCGGTGCATGCCCCTCAGGCGGCGGGCGACCTCGTACCCGTCCACCCCCGGCAGGCCGATGTCCACCAGGGCGACGTCCGAGCGGCGGACGGCGGCCCGCTCGACGGCCTCCTCCCCGTCCGCGGCGACCTCCACGTCGTACCCCTGGATCTGGAGCAGGTCCCGGAGCGCCTCCCGGGCGTCGGGTTGGTCCTCCACCAGCAGCACCCGGCATCCCACCCCGAGGAAGGAGTCGCCCCGGCTGCTCGCCTCGATGGGCCCGGGGTCCACGGCGGGCAGGCGGACCACGAACTCGGCTCCCTGCCCGGGACCGGCGCTGGTCGCCTCGACGTCGCCACCGTGGTTGCGGACCAGGGATCGCACCAGCGCCAGACCCAGGCCGAGTCCTCCCACGGGACGGGCGACTCCGGCCTCCCCCTGGCAGAAGGGATCGAAGACCCGGGGCAGGAGCCCCGGATCGATCCCGATCCCGTCGTCGCGCACCCCGACGACGACCTGATCCCCCTCCCTGCGGGCCCAGATCCGCACATGACCCCCTGGAGGGGTGTACTTCAAGGCGTTGTCCAGGAGGTTGTCGAAGACCTGGGCCAGCCGCCGCGGGTCCCCGCAGATCGCCAGCGGATCGGGTCCGAGGTCCATCGACAACGAGTGGCGGCGCTCCTCGGCGCCCGGGCGGCGTGCCTCGACGCACCTCGCCAAGAGGTCGGCCAGGTCCACTTCCCGCGGCGCCAGGGGCAGCTTGTCCGCGGCGATCCGCGAGAAGTCCAGCAGGTCCTCCACCAGGCCGGCCAGGTGCCGGCTCTGGCGCCCGATCACGCCGACCTGGCGCGCCACCAGGGGGTCTGAGAGCCCGCGGCGCTCCAGCACTCGCACCGCGTTCGTGATCGCCGAGAGGGGATTACGGAGCTCGTGGGCCAACAACGCCAGCAGTGCCCCCTCCCGTGGGTCGGGAGTCCGAGTCTCCGAGGGGCCGCCTCCGCCGGCCCCCTCGCCGCCTCGGAGTGGCTCGCGGGGAAGGGCCTCGAACCTCGCGCCCGGGCGCGGGATCTCCACTACCACCACCGCGACGCGAAGCACCCCTCCGACCGCGCCCAAAGGCTGGAGCCAGGCCAGCACTTCCCGGACGGACCCGCCACCGGCGACGCGGTGCACACACGCAAGCCCGTCGCCCGTGGCGACGGCGCGCCGGAACGCCGCCTCGAACTCGAGGCGATCTTCGGGCACCACGCAGTCGGCCCATCGGGGCCGTTCCCCGCCCGCCGAGGCCCCCAACGTGGCCAGAGCACGCCGGGACGCGCTCTCGATCTCCCCCGACACCGCGGACGCCACGAACCCCTCGAGCTCGAGCGCGTCCAGCACCAGGCTGATTGCCTCCGTCCCCTCGGTGGCAGTCATTGCGCCCCCTCCCGCCCGGGTGCCCCCCGGCAGCGGTCGAAGGCATTGTACGTCCGGAGGGTGGCGCGGCGCTACCTGGAAGTCGTGGTCGGCGGGGGCAGCGCCGCGTCGACGGGGGCGTAGAACGACACGCCCCGCACGTTCTCGTCCATCCGCAGCGGGTGGCGGCTCGACGGGAAGGCCCGCTGCTCGCAGTCCATCCGCTCGCAGAGGCGGCAGGTCACGCCGACGGGCAGCGCCGCCTTCAAGTCCTCCAGGGCCATGCCGTCGGAGTAGACGAGGTCCCGGGCGTGCTCCAGGCGGCAGCCGAGCCCGATGGCGTGCAGGGCGTGGGCCCCGTGCCAGCCCCCGACGCCCTTGTTCACCGTGCGGGCGAAGCAGAAGTACACCGTCCCATCCGGCATCACCGAGAGCTGGGCCCGGATCCGCCCCGGCGTCAGGAACGCCGAGAAGACGTTCCAGCGGGGACACGCCCCGCTGAAGCGGGCGAACCGGATCCCCGAGGCCGAGAAGCGCTTCGAGATGTTGCCCGCGACGTCCACGCGGATGAAGTGGAAGGGCACGCCCTCGCACCCGGGCCGCTGGAGGGTGGTCAGGCGCTGGGTGACCTGCTCGTAGCTGGTGCGGAAGCGATGGCCCAGCAGCTCCACGTCGTAGCGCAGGCGCCGCGCCGCCTCCCAGAAGGGCGCATAGGGCATCAACACGGCGCCGGCGAAGTAGTTGGCGAGGGCGATCCGGCACAGCGCCCGGGACTCGTCGGTGGTGAGGCGGTCGTCCCGGGTGTAGCGCGCCAGCACCTCGCCGTGGGTGAGCAGGCAGATCTGGTGGGCGAGCTGGAAGTTGCGGCTCCGGGGGGGGAGCAGCTCCGAGAGGGTGACCCGCCGAGCGTGGGCGTCGAACCGCCGCGTCGCCCTCTCGGCGTCTCCGACGGCGACGAACCGGACGTCGACGCCCAGGCGCCGCGCCAGGTGCTGGACCAGGCCGGGTCCGATGTCGTTGCGGTCGAGGCGGGCGTCCTTCCAGAGCTGCTCCGCCGCCACCTCGAGCTCTGGGAAGTGGTTGAAGCGCCTCTGGATGAAGTCCGAGACCTCCTCGGAGCTGAGGCGGGCGAGGTCGATGGTGGCGGCCTCGTCCCCCCCGCGACCGGGCTCGGAGGCGTCGCGCCCCGAGGTCGTCCGGGCGGCGCGGTAGGCTTCGTAGAGGGTGATCACCGCCCGAGCCACCGGCGGTGACGCCGTGACGACCTCCTCCAGGTCCTGGGGCAGCACCACCGTTCCCTCGAAGACGGGATCGGCGAACACCTCGGTGAGGTCGGGGATGAGGCGGGCGTCGTTCTCGGCGGCGAACTCGGCGATGTCCACCTGGCAGAGCTGGGCCAGCTTGATGAGCAGCGGCGCCGGCAGGGGGCGGCGGTTGCGCTCGATCAGGTTCAGGTAGCTCGCCGAGATCCCAAGCCGGGAAGCGAGCTGGACCTGGGTGAGGCTCTCGCGGCGGCGGAGCTGCCGTACCTTCGAGCCGAGCCGGAGCGTGTCGTCCACTGCGCCTCCGCCCCCCGGATCCCCGTCGAGGGTGTGAGGACATTACAAGCATGCCTTCAACACAGCAACACAAGCCTGACAACCTGTCAATAATTGACGGCCTGAGGATCGCTTGACAAGCTGCCTCTGTTGCGAACGCGGAGTCGCCCCCACCGATGATCCCCCCTCTCCCCCCAACCCCCGGCCTCACCCTCCTCGGCCCCCGTCTGCCCCGGGACGAGGAGGTCCTCACCTCCGGCGCCCTGGCCTTCGTGGCCCGCCTGGCGCGGGAGTTCACGCCCCGCGTGGACGCGCTCCTGGCGAGGCGGCGCGACGTCCAGGCCCGCCTGGACGCCGGGGTGCGCCTGCGCTTCCTGCCCGAGACCGCGTCGATCCGCGCCTCCGAGTGGGAGGTCGCCCCCCTTCCCGCCGACCTGCTGGACCGGCGCGTGGAGATCACCGGTCCGGTGGACCGCAAGATGATCATCAACGCCCTGAACTCCGGGGCGAACGTCTTCATGGCCGACTTCGAGGACTCCAGCACGCCGACGTGGGAGAACCAGGTCCAGGGCCAGGTGAACCTCGCCGACGCGGTGCGCCGCCAGATCCGGTACGAGGCGGGCACCGGGAAGGTGTACGCGCTGGCACCGAAGACCGCCGTCCTGATGGTCCGCCCCCGGGGTTGGCACCTGTGGGAGAAGCACCTGCTGGTGGACGGGCGTCCCGTGCCCGGCGGCCTCTTCGACTTCGGCCTCTACTTCTTCCACAACGCCCACGAGCTGCTGCGGCGGGGCTCGGGTCCCTACTTCTACCTGCCCAAGATGGAGAGCCACCTGGAGGCCCGCGTCTGGAACGAGGTCTTCACCCTGGCCGAGCGGGAGCTGGACGTCCCCTACGGATCCATCAAGGCGACGGTCCTCATCGAGACCATCCCCGCCGCCTTCGAGATGGACGAGATCCTGTACGAGCTGCGCGACCACTCCGCGGGGCTGAACTGCGGGCGCTGGGACTACATCTTCAGCTTCATCAAGCGCCACCGGAACGACCCCGCCTTCGTGATGCCCGATCGCGGGCGGGTGACGATGGAGCAGCCCTGCATGAGGGCATACACCCAGCTCGTGATCCGCACCTGCCACCGGCGGGGGGTCCACGCCATGGGGGGCATGGCGGCCCAGATCCCCATCAAGGGAGATCCGGGAGCCAACGAGGCGGCGCTGGCGAAGGTGCGGGCCGACAAGCTCCGGGAGGTCCGGGACGGGCACGACGGCACCTGGGTCGCCCACCCCGGCCTGGTGCCGGTCGCCCGGGAGGTCTTCGACGCCCACATGCCCGGCCGCAACCAGATCGACCGGAAGCGCGAGGACGTGGTGGTGGGTCAGGACGACCTCCTGCGGGTGCCCGAGGGCCCCCGGACCGAGGCGGGGCTTCGCCAGAACGTCAACGTGGCCCTGCTCTACCTGGAGTCCTGGCTCCGGGGGATCGGCTGCGTCCCCCTCTACGACCTCATGGAGGACGCCGCGACGGCCGAGATCTCCAGGGCGCAGATCTGGCAGTGGATCCGGCACGGAGCCACCCTCGACGACGGCCGCGTCGTGACGGTGGGTCTCGTGCGCCAGGTCTTCGACGAGGAGAGCGCCCGGATCGCGGAGGACCTCGGCGAGGAGAGGATGCGCGCCGGCCGCTTCGGGGAGGCCCGGGAGCTGTTCGAGCGCCTGTGCACCTCCGACACGTTCGAGGAGTTCCTGACCCTGGCCGCATACGACCGCGTCCTGACCACCTGACGGACGCGCCACGGAACGACGAAACCCCGAGGGCCCGCGGCGGCGCCCTCCCCTTCCCCCCGCCCCGGGGGGAGACACGAAGGAGCAAGAAATGACCTCGGTGTCCTCGATCGTGAACGGCTCCGTCCAGGGCCACGCCCGGACGTGGTCCGACGACGACCCGCGATGGGCGGGGATCGCGCGCCCCTACACGCGGGAGGACGTCGAGCGCCTGCGGGGCTCGGTCCGCATCCACTACACCCTGGCGGAGATGGGCGCGAAGCGCCTGTGGGACCTCCTGCACACGGAGTCCCACGTCGCCGCCCTGGGCGCCCTCACCGGGAACCAGGCGATGCAGCAGGTCCGGGCGGGCATGAAGGCGATCTACCTGTCGGGCTGGCAGGTGGCTGCCGACGCCAACCTGGCGGGCCAGATGTACCCCGACCAGAGCCTCTACCCCGCCAACAGCGTGCCCGCCGTGGTCCGGCGCATCAACCAGGCCCTCCAGAGGGCCGACCAGATCGAGCACGCCGAGGGGGGCGCGAAGCGGAACTGGTTCGCCCCCATCGTCGCCGACGCCGAGGCCGGCTTCGGCGGTCCGCTCAACGCCTTCGAGCTGATGAAGGGGATGATCGAGGCCGGGGCGGCGGGGGTCCACTTCGAGGACCAGCTCGCCTCGGAGAAGAAGTGCGGCCACATGGGTGGGAAGGTCCTGGTCCCCACCAGCCAGTTCATCCGCACCCTGATCGCCGCCCGCCTCGCCGCCGACGTCATGGGGGTGCCGACCCTGCTGGTCGCCCGCACCGACGCCCACAGCGCCAAGCTGCTGACCTCGGACGTCGACGAGAGGGACCGGCCCTTCCTGACCGGCGAGCGCACCGACGAGGGGTTCTTCAGGATCCGCGCGGGGATCCCCACCGCCGCCGCCCGGGCCCTGGCCTACGCGCCCTACGCCGACCTGCTCTGGTGCGAGACGTCCACGCCGGACCTCGCCGAGGCACGCCAGTTCGCCGAGGCGGTCCACGCGAAGTACCCGGGCAAGCTCCTGGCCTACAACTGCTCGCCGTCGTTCAACTGGCGCAAGAACCTCGACGACGGCACCATCGCGCGGTTCCAGAGGGAGCTGGGCGCCATGGGCTACAAGTTCCAGTTCGTCACCCTGGCGGGCTTCCACGCCCTGAACCACGGGATGTTCGAGCTGGCCCGGGACTACGTCGCCCGGGGCATGACGGCCTACGCCGACCTCCAGGACCGGGAGTTCGCCGCCGAGTCCGCCGGCTACAGCGCCGTCAAGCACCAGCGCGAGGTGGGCACCGGCTACTTCGACCGGGTGTCCCAGACCCTGTCCCAGGGCAACGCCTCGACCCTCGCCCTCACCGAGTCCACCGAGTCGGCCCAGTTCTAGTACGTCGTTCCAGAGAAAGTTCCCCAGTTTCCGAGTTCGTACTCGGGGTCGTCGGCGTCGCGAACCCGTAA
>JAKLKC010000004.1 GCA_023150875.1 Myxococcota bacterium
GGGGAGGGGCGGCGGCGGGCGCGGCGGGCGCGGGCGCGGCGGGCGCGGGCGCGGCGGGCGCAGACGCCCCGGCCGGGCTCCCCTCCGCGAGACCCGAGGGTCCGGCGGTCTGGCGCCCCCCGAGGGTGAGCCCCAGGGCCGCCGCCACCCCCAGGATCGCCCCCACGGAGGCGATGGCCGCCACCCGCCACAGGGGCACCGACGGCGGCGGGGCGACACGGGGCGCCACCACCGGGACGGGCACGATCCGCACCGGCCCCCGGGGATCGCGGTCCGTGTCGTCCGCCAGGGCGGGGTCCGGCAGGGACTCGGTCTCGACCCCCGTGGGGGGCCGCGAGAAGAAGGCCCGGGTGAAGGCCCCCGCCTCGGGCCACTCGGGCTCCTCCAGGGACCCGTCCCCCAGTTGGCGCGGCGGGGGCAGCAGGTCCGCGAGCTCGCCCCGGAGGGGGCTGCGGTCGGCCAGCACCCTCAGCTCCGCCCCCAGCTCCGCCGAGGTGGCGTAGCGCTCCCGCGGCGAGGGCCGGAGGCAGCGGGCCACCACCGTCGCCAGCCCGGCGTGGCGCCGGCGCAGGACCTCCAGGCGGTCCTCCAGCCGCACCTCGGACACCCGCCTCAGGATCGCCTCGACGCTGGTGTCGTGGAAGAGCATCCGCCCCGTCGCCGCCTCGTACAGGACGGTGCCGAGGCAGAAGAGGTCGGAGCGGGCGGTCAGGGGTTCCCCCCGGACCTGCTCGGGGCTCATGTACAGGGGAGTGCCCCGGGTCATGCCGCCGTCGTCCCCCCCGAGCACCCGGGCGATCCCGAAGTCCATCACCTTCACCACCGAGTGGCGGGAGATCATCAGGTTGGCGGGCTTGAGGTCGCGGTGGACGAGGCCGAGGGGGAGCCCGTCCCGGGTGGCGGCGTGGGCGTAGGTCAGCCCCCGGCACACCTGGATCCCCACGTCGATGGCCGCCTCCACGGGGAGCACCTGGTCCTGGCGGCTCTGCCAGGCGATGGTCTCCGCCAGGGTCGCCCCCTCGATCCGCTCCATGGCGATGTAGGGGTGGTCCCCCACCTGTCCGCACTCGTAGATCTCCACGAGGTTCGGGTGCTGGAGCTGCCCACCGAGCCGCGCTTCGTGGACGAGGTCGATGACCTGCTGGAGGTTGCCCTCGTCGATCCGCACGTCCAGGACCTTCAGGGCGACCCGCTTGCGGAACTCCCAGGGCCCGATCAGCTCCGCCTCGTAGACCCGCGCGGAGGCTCCCCGGCCGATGAGGCCGATCACCCGGTGGCGCAGGGAGGGGGGCGCCGACTCCGGCATGCGGGGCGGTCCGGTCGAGCTCACCGGCCCTCCCCCGGCCCGGCGCCCCGTTTGGCGGCCGGGAGCCCGACGGCTACCATGGAGCCTTCATGCCGCGACTCGCTCCCCTCGCCATCCTGCTGGCCCTGCTCGCCTCCGCCCCCGTCCGGGCCGATGGAGGCGCAGGTCCGCACCCGCCGATCGATCCCGACGCCTGGGCCCTGTACCTGCGGGCGAACCACCTCTCGAACGAGGGGAGGTGCGCCGAGGCGCTCGACCTGTACGGACAGGTGCAGCTCCTCTCCCCCACCTTCTCCGACGTGCTCCTCGCCCGCGCGCCCTGCCTCCTGGCCACCGGCCAGCGGGAGTCCGCCCGCGAGTCCCTGCAAGAATACCTCGTCCGCGACTTCCCCGGGAAGGACGAGGCGACGGCGCGGGAGCGGCTTCGGGCGCTGGGCGGCGGCGGCCCCGGCGGAGCCGACGCCCCGTCCCGCCTCCCCCCCAGGAGGGCGGCAACGGTCCGGCTGGGCCTCGGGGGAGGCGGCGAGTGGGTGGGCCGCCCCCGGGCGGGTCCGGGGCGGTTCGAGGCGCGGATCGAGGGCGCCGTGTCGATTCGCCTTTACGGCCCGCTGGAGATCGACGCCCGGGCCGTGGTGGGCCTCCACCCCCCGGACTCCCCCGGTGGGGCCGCCGAGGTCGCTCCCCGCTTCGCCGCCGGGCTCGCCCTCGGGGGCGGCTCGGGGAGGGTACGGCTCCGGGGAGGCGTCGCGGGGGGCCTGGCGTTCCGGGCCGGCGCCCTGCTGCCGGCGGTCACCGGCTTCGCCGGCGTCGTCCTCGGTCCCGGTCGCCCGGGGACCCCCTTCCTCGCCCTGGAGGCGGAGGGGGGGCTGCTGGGGGATGGACCCGTCGTGGGCGGGTCGGTGCGGGCGGGGATCTCTCTGTAGGAAGGGACGGGACCGCCGGCGCGGCTAGACCGTCCCGGCCTGGCCCTCGGGAACCGGCACCGCCCGGGGGGGCACCTCCGGCAGGGTCAGCAAGAAGGTCGACCCCTCGGCGGAGGAGGCCTCGACGATCACGGTGCCGCCGTGGGCCTCCACCGCCCGGCGGCAGATGGCCAGGCCCAGCCCGGTCCCCCCCGAGGCCCTGCCCCCGGGGGCGCTGTAGAACAGGTCGAACACCCTCTGCCAGTCCTCGCACGGCAGGCCGCGGGCGTTGTCCGACACCCGCACCTCGGTCGCCGCCTCCACCTTGCGGGCGGAGATCCGGATCTCGGGGACCCGCTCGGCCGGGGTGTACTGGATGGCGTTGGCGATCAGGTTCTCCATCGCCTGGCCCAGCAGCGTGGGCCGACACAGGAGGACCGGCAGGTCCGGGTCCCGCACGATCCGGGCCCCGCGGGACGCCAGCAGGGAGCCGAGGTCCTCCTGGACGCGGTCGAGGACGGCGCCCAGGGGCTCCTCGCGGTAGCCCTCCCCGGCGAGCCGGGCCCGGGCGAAGCCCAGGAGGGTCCGCAGCAGCTCCCGCATCCTCTCGGTGGTGGACTCCACCTTCCCCAGGAACGCCTCCGCCGCGGGTCCATCGGGCTGGCGCAGCGCGTCCCGGGCCGCGCCGGCGTAACCGGCGATGGTGGCGAGGGGGTTCTGGAGGTCGTGGGAGACGGTGTAGACGAAGGACTCCAGGTCCCGGGTGCGCTCCCGGACCCTCTCCTCCAGCTCCTCGTTGGCGCGGGTGAGGCGGGCGTTGGCCTCCTGGAGCCGGAGCATCAGGCTCTCCCGCTCCCGCACCAGCCGGGCGACCTGATCCGCCTTCTGGAGCACGATGTCCAGCTCCTCGACGGTCACGGGCTTCGCCAGGTAGTAGAAGATCCGCCCCTCGTTGACCGCCCGGCGCACCGCCCCCTGATCCCCGCAGCCCGTCAGCAGGATCCGGATGACGTCGGGGTGCGTCTCCCGGACCCGCTCCAGCAGCTCGGCGCCGTCCATGCCGGGCATGCGCTGGTCCGACACCACCACGTCCACCTTCCCCGCGGAGAGGACGGCGAGGGCCTCCTCCCCCGAGGTCGCCGTGCGGACGTCGTAACGGTCCCCCATCAGGTCCTGGAGCACGCGGAGCTGATCCGCCTCGTCGTCGACGAAGAGGACCCGGGATCGGGCGCGACCGGGGCGGGGCGCGACCGGTGCCCGGGCGGCCTCCGCCTCCGCCGCGGGATCCGAGATGCGCGGGTCGATGTCCATGCTCTTTTTGACGCTCCCCGTAAACGTTCAGGCCCCGTCAGGGGGTGGGGCCCAATCGCGTCGGCGATTGGGCGGGGGACGGCGTCCCCCGGGCGGCGGGCCCGGCCCGACGCCCCGCGGGGGGTTGAAGCGGCCGAATTCACTTCGGCCGCGAGGCGGGGTCGCGAGACCCCCCTGAACAGGTACCGCTCCCCTTCGCTCGCTCCCGGATGGGAGGGTCGATCCCATGTCATCGGTCGCCGGCCCCCCCGCGGCCAGGGGGGGCGGCGGGCTTCGCGGTCGCGAACGGGCGGCGCGGCGGTGGGACCGTCGGGCCTCGCCACCCTCCCGCCGCCGGGGCGGTGGGGCGGTGTTCCCGCGCCGTCCGGGCCCCCCGGGCCGTGGCCCCCTGGCCCCGACCGTGCCATCCCGCGGCCGGGGGTCTAGTGAAGGTGCGTATGGGACGCATCCGGAGCAGGAACCGGTGATCGCGGGGCCCCCCCCTCCCGTCGCCCCCGAGGACGGAGCGGCGGCGGTCGTCGTCCCCGTCCGCCTGCCCGGAGGCGCCGCCGCGGCGGGGCGTGTGGCCCGCGTCCTGGCGCGGGCGGTCCTGGACGAGCCCCGGGCCGAGTGCTTCGCCCGGGCGGTGGTCGCCGCCGCCCGGCGCGCCTGCCGGGCAGGGCCCGCCGGCGTCGCGCTGACGGTGTCGTCCTCCCCGCCCTCCGTGGAGGCCCGGGTGCGGCCGGCGGAAGGGGCCGGGACCCGCGCCGCGCCCGGCCCCCCCCGCGCCGCGGGGAGGCGGCTGCTGGAGCGAGCGCGACGGCGTGGCCTCGCCGTGGGCGTCGGTCCGGGGGGGGAGGTGCGGATCTCCGCGGGGGGATCCCTCAGTCCGTCCGCCACCGACGTCCTGGCCGCCCGCGCCGCGGCCCGCCTGCTGGCGGCCCAGGAGGACGAGGCGGCCCGCAGGGCCGGAGGAGGCGGCGGCCCGGTCCTCCCCCGGGGCCTTCCGGACCGGATCTACCCCGACCTGCTGCGGGCCCAGGAGCACGCCGTCGCCCTGGGGCCGCCCGCCACGGTGGGCACGCTGGTGGCCGGCCTCGCCCACGACCTGAACACCCCCCTCTCCTCCGTCACCGGCCACGCCGACCTGGCCCAGAGGGACGTGGAGGCCGCCGCGGCCGTCCTCGGGGCCGTCCAGGAGGGGGCGGTGGACGGCGCGGCCCCGGACGAGGCGCGGGAGCAGGGCCTGGCGAGGCTCCGCCGCCTCGGCGAGCGCCTGGGCAGGGTGCGGGCGGCCGCGGAGCGGCTCCGGGACGCGGTGCGGCGGGTCTCGGACCTCGCCCGGGGGGCCTCCCTGGCGGCGACCGCGGTGGACCTGGCGGAGGAGGTGGAGCGGGCCCTGGCGCTGGTGCCGGGTCCTCGCCTCCGGGGCGTGAGGATCGACTGGGAGCGGGAGCCCGTCCCCCCCGTCGCCGCGCCGTCGGCCATGGTGCGCCAGGCCCTCCTGGGGCTGATCCTCGAAGCCCTGGCGGCGCTGGATGGGGAGGGGAGGATCGTGCTGGCCACCCGGGCGGAGGGCCGGGGGGCCGCCGTCGAGGTGCGCCACGCCCGGAGGAGCCCCCGGCGCTCCCCCGGCGGCCCCGCCGCCCCCTGCGTGCCCTCCATCGAGACCTGGGCGTCCGCCCTGGCCCGGGGCGTGGTCCAGCGCCACGGCGGCCGATTCGACAGCGACGCGGGTGAAGCCGAGGGCTGGACACGCCTCTGGCTGCCCGCCCTCCGGGGCTGAGGCCCCGGGCCCCGGGGGTGGCCGCTCCGCGGCGTTGCCCCCCCGGGCCCCCTTCGATATCCTGCCCACCCCACAGCCCGGGAGGCCTCCCCCGATGAGCCGCGCCCCCCTCTCCCTCGCCGCCTGCCTCGCCGTGGGCGCGTGCGCCCCCGAGCCCGGGCAGGACCTGACCCTCGAACCCGCGGTGCTGGACTTCGGCGTGGTCGACCTGGGCGCCTTCACGAGCGGCGTCCCGGAGTCCGACCGGATCGCCCTCGTCAACGGGAGCGAGCGGTGGCTCTGGGTGCACACCGTCACCCTCGCCGACACCGGGAACGGGGCGTTCGCCGGCGACGCCTCGGTCACCGATTGGGAACCGGTGGAGCTCGCCCCCGGGGACGGCGGCGTCGAACTGACGGTCGGCGTATACGGCGGCGCCCCGCCCGGGGACTTCGAGGGCCTGCTCCGGGTCGAGTACACCTCCCGTTGCGCCTCCGCCGAGTCGGGGGACGCCTGCGGCGACGAGAGCGAGCAGGTCGCCGAGGCCGCCCTGCGGGTCACCACGACGCGCTGACCTCCCCCTGGGGGCCCCCACCGCCCCGATCACGTCCAGGACGGAGCGCCGGCGAGAACGGTCCGCGCCGCCCCGATCCCGACCGTGACGGATCCGCGTCGGCCGCTTGTCAACTTCGCGTCGCGGGCGTAGAACCCGTGCCGCTGGGGGCGGGGCCGCGGCGCCACGTCGTGGAGCAGGCGCTCCCGGGGCCCTCCCGGGAACGCGCGACGCGCCCGCCCTCCGGCGCCGCCTGGGGATCGCGTCCTTCTTCTCCTTCGTCCGGCGAGCCCTTCCCGTCGTGCCGCGGGGATCGCCGCGAGCCCCTTCAGTCCATGCGAAGTCCGGATGGCCGGACAGGAGGATCCCATGGATCGAGCACTCGGTGAGCGCCTCGGCGCGACCCTCGGGTTGCTCGGCACCCTCGGACTCGGAGCCGCGAGCTGCGGCAACGACTTCCGCCCGGTGTCGATCTACCCGATCTACGCCTACGAGGACGGCTGTCTCCAGGTGGAGATCGGCGGCACGAACTTCGTCCCCGACGGCTTCGACGTGAAGATCGACGGCCAGTCCGTCCCCGTCACCTGGCCGGAGGAGGGCTCCCTCGACTACGGCTACAGCGTGACGGTGGACGTGCCCCCCCACGCGCCGGGCCACGTCTCCGTCGAGGTCACCTCCGGCGGCGAGACCCTCCCCATCGAGCAGGGCTTCGACTACGTCGTCTGCGACCCCAGCCCCCGGGTGGACTACGCCTTCCTCCTGGACCCCGACGGGTTCGAGGTCGGCTACATCGACCCGGCGGTCGGCGGGTGGGCCTACCTCGTCGGCTGCGGCTTCGACGACCAGACCCAGGTGCAGGTGAACGGCGCCGACGCCGCCTTCCAGGCGTACTGCACCACGGAGCTGGAGATCGAGATCCCCCCCTCCCAGGACTATGGGTACGGCCTGGTCAGCGTCTCCAACGCCATCGGAGTGAACGAGGACGTGGTCTTCGAGTACAACTGCGCCGGCCCCGAGGTCACCGCGGTCGACCCGCCCTTCGCTCCCACCGAGGGCGGCACCGGGTACGTCTACGGCTGCGGCTTCTTCGACGACGGGATCGTCCACACCGGCGTGTGGACGGACTTCGTCGAGCCCGTCCTCGACGAGCAGACCGAGACCTATCCCCCCATCGAGGGCACCCCCCTCGACACCGTCGTCTACGATCCCTTCACCCTGGAGGTGGCGTTCCCCGCCCGCGACGCCGGTCCGGTGGACCTCCTGGTGGCCAACCCCAACCCCGGGGACGTGACCGGCGCCACCCCGGACGCCTACGTCGTGGCCCCCGGCGCGGTCGAGTACGTGGACGCGGTGATCATCGCCGCCCTCGCCCCCGACCAGGGGGCGGCCGCCGGCGGCTACCCCGTGGACATCTACGGCACCGGCTTCGACGGCGACGTCGAGGTGAGCTGGGCCGGCACCCCCCTGGACGCCGCCGAGTTCGCCATCGTCGACCCGGGTCGGATCTCCATCGCCTCCGCCCCCGCCGGCGACCCCGGCCCCGTCACCGTCTCGGTGAGCCACCCGATCTACGGGTTCATGGCCGAGGCGACCTTCTACTACATCACCCCCCCGGCGGCTCCGTGAGGGGAGAGGAGACGACGATGAGGACGAAGCATCTGATCGCCTGCCTCGCCGCGGGGCTCCTGGCGCTGCTCTGGGCGGGGAGCGCGTTCGCCGCCGCCCAGACCGGCGACATCCGCGGCCTCGTGGTCGGGCCCGAGGGGGATCCCGTCGAGGACGCCCGGGTCGTGATCGCCAGCCCCTCCCTCCTGGGGACGCGGGCGACGGAGACCGCGCAGGACGGCTCGTTCCGGTTCATCTCGCTGCCTCCGGGCGTGTACGAGGTCCAGGTCCAGAAGGAGGGGCTCAAGGCCGAGGTCCGGCGGGGCGTCCGCGTCAGCCTCGACCGGACCACCACCGTCCGGGTCGGGCTCCAGCTCGCCACCGCCGAGGAGACCGTCGAGGTTGTGGCCGCGCAGCCGGTCATCGACACCACGTCGGCGGCGATCTCCGAGACCCTGGGCGCCGAGTACCTGGACAACCTGCCGGTCGGGCGCTCCTACCAGGACGTGATCCGCACCCTGCCTGGCGTCAGCGGGCGCATCGACTACGAGCAGGGGGGCCCCTCGGGGGGCAACCCCAGCGTCCGGGGCGAGGGCCAGTACGGGAACAACTTCCTGCTGGACGGCTTCTCCACCCGGGACCCCGCCACCCACACCTTCGGCACCAACGTCCACTTCGACGCCATCGAGCAGATCACCGTGTTCACCGACGGCGCCCCCGCCGAGTACGGCGAGGCGACGGGCATGATCGCCAACGTGGTGACCAAGAGCGGCACCGACGAGTTCCACGGATCGGTGGGCGTGATCCTGGAGTCGTCCTTCTCGAACCCGGCCTACGACTGGGGCGGGAAGGACTCCCTGGGCGAGGTCGCCACCGAGGCCCAGAGGATGAAGGACGACCAGGCGGCCCTGCCCGAGGAGGACCGGAACTACGACTGCGACCAGGAGGGCTACGACTTCGCCGCCGGCTCCACCTACATGATCCTCGACACCAGCCTCGCCCAGGAGGTCTGCACCCCCAAGCGGCGCTTCTTCGACTGGTCGTTGAACGGCACCCTGGGGGGCCCCCTGGTGAAGGAGAAGCTCCACTTCTTCACCGCCTTCGAGTACGGCCAGGGCTGGTACGAGCCCGAGGGCGCCCCCTTCATCGACCTCGACGGCGACGGCGCGTTCGGCGCGGGCGAGGAGTTCCTGCGCCAGACCAGCAAGTCCCACCTCTTCCTGGGGAAGGTCACCTGGTCGCCGGTCTCCCAGGCGAGGCTCAGCTACAGCTACCTGAACAACGCCCAGCGCCGGCACAACTACCTGACCTCCACCCTGGTGCAGCCGGAGGCGCAGGCGGACTACAGCTCCACCGACTCGGTCCACAACCTCAACGGCACCTTCTACCTGTCCGACAGCCTGGTGCTGGAGGCCAAGGGCATGCTCAGCCGGGGGCGGGTGGACGTGGTGCCGGCCTCGGGAAACACGGTGGACGCTTCGTACTACGACATCGGGACCGGCGAGTACTACGGCAACCACGACTCCGCCGACTACAACCGGCGGAACCGCGAGGGGGTCGCCTTCAGCCTGACCAAGTACCTGACCCGGGCCCTCGGAGAGCACCAGATCAAGGTGGGCGTCGAGTACCACCACACCTTCGAGTCCCGGGACCTGGTCTACTCCGGCGGCTACCAGTACGTCACCGACCTCGGCTACGGCCCCGACGAGATCCCCGGAACCGACGACGACATGGACCCCATCGCCTACACCGAGTACACCAACGTCGGCGAGCTGGGGCACCACGGCTACAGCCCCGTGATCTACGGGCAGGACTCGTGGAACCCCTGGCCGTGGTTGACGGTGAACTACGGCCTCCGGGTCGAGCAGGTCCGGCTGACCCAGAACGACGGGTCCGACGCCGTCAACCAGTGGATGACCGCGCCCCGCCTCGGGATCTCGTGGGACGTCACCCGGGACGGCAAGACCCAGGTGGCCTTCAGCGCCGGCCGCTACTTCGACCCCAACTCCAACGACTTCGCCGGCTGGGCCGACTCACGCTCGGCATTCGTCTTCAAGGAGTACACCTACGACCGGGCCACCGGCGGCTACGAGCTGACCTACGAGCAGGACCCCGCCGGGAACCCCGCCCACTTCGACCCCGAGCTCTCCCCCTACCACGCCGACCGCCTGACCCTGTCGTTCAAGCGCGAGCTGCTCAAGGACTTCGCCGCGGGCGTTCGCGGGATCTACAGCAAGACCAGCAACATCCCCGAGGACGTGATCCAGAACCTCGACTTCGAGTACCTGATCACCAACCCCGAGGTGAAGCAGAGGACCTACTGGGGCGTGGAGCTCACCGCCGAGAAGCGGATGAGCAACGGCCTCCAGATCCTGGCGAGCTACACCTACTCCCAGGCCAAGGGCACCACCCCCGGCAACTTCGAGCTCCCCAGCGGGGGGAACATCGGCTCCGCGGGCAACGAGGTGGGCGTCTTCCTCGACACCCCCGGCGGCGTGGACCGCTGGGACTTCCTCCAGAGCCCCGATCTCGCCTGGCTGGTCGATGGCCTCGACGGCATGGGCTACGCCAGCATCGATCCCGAGACCGGCGAGGTCACCTACAACACCCAGGGCTACGACGGCTACCTGCCCTACCACTCCTTCCACAACATCAAGGTCAACGCCAGCTACACGATGCCGTGGAAGACCACGGTGGGCCTGGTCTTCGAGCTCGACTCCGGCCACGCCTGGCAGAAGCGCGGTCTCGTCTGGCTCTACGGGGACTACTACTCGTTCCCCGAGGGGCGGGGCTCCCGCTTCATGCCCCCGGTGGCGTACTTCGACCTGCACCTGGGCCAGCTCATCCCCCTCGGCAAGACCGAGGTGGAGGTCAGCCTGGACATCTTCAACCTGTTCGGGATGTCGGCGCCGGTCTCCTACTACGAGAACGACAACGACAACTTCGGCCTGACCCTCTACCGGCAGGCCCCGCGCTCGCTGAAGTTCGAGACCCACTTCCGGTTCTAGAAGGGCGGCGGGGGACTGGCCCTCCCATCACATCGCCACCTCGGGAACGCGTCCGCGCCCCGAGGTGGCGATGATGCGGGTGGATCAGCCGCGGACGGTGCGGGGCGTCTTGGCCGGGGACTTGCGCGTCCCGCCCGCCGACGAGCCCCCGTCGGCCAGGGCCGCCGCGCTGGGCACCGGGGTCGTGGCCTCGACCCGGTCCGCGATGTAACGGAACGGGCGGAAGTCCGCGGCGTAGTGCCCGGGGGCCTCCCGGACGTCCCCCGAGCGGGGGTGACCGTAGCGCCGGGGCTGGCGCCACTTCCTCTCGAACCGCCCCAGGTCCGGCACCGCCACCATGTCGCCGTTGGCGAGATGGTCGGCCACCAGCGCCGGCAACGCCTCGATGAAGAGCTCGACGCTCCTCCTCTCGATCCCCGTCCGCCGGGACAGCTCCTCCACCAGATCGTCCTTGCCGATGCGAGACACTCTCTCCTCCTCCCTCGACCGTTGTTTCGGTCGCCGTGACGGATTGTAATTCGCGCCTCTTTCGGGAGCGCAAGCGCCCGAACGCAGATCCCGGCGTTTTTTTCGGCGTCCGCATCGTTTTCCTCCGGATCGGGACGCCGTTCCCGACGGGGTCGAGCGCCCTGGCGTTGCACCGGACCGGCCGGGGCCTCGGATCCCCGGGGCCCGGATCCCGTCCCGGGCGCGCCGGAGGTGCCCGCGGGAACGTCGGCCCCTCCCTTCCTCCCCGGAGCCGGGGGCGCTACCCTGTCCACCGAGCCGAGGAGGGACCCAGGACGATGGACTCCCCGCCCCGCGTCACCATCGCCCTCGACGCCATGGGGAGCGATCACGGTCCGGGCGAGGTGGTGAAGGCCGCGGCCACGCTGAGCCTCTCGCGCCCCGACCTGACCCTGGTCCTCGTCGGGGACGAGCCGCTGCTGACCCACCTGCTGAGCCAGGACCGCTACGATCCCGGGCAGATCGCCATCCGTCACGCGGAGGGCTTCGTGTCCATGGACGAGAGCCCCGGCGCCGCCCTGGAGGCGCGCCCCCGGGCCTCGATCCTGGAGGCGGCCTCGCTGGTGGCCTCGGGGGCCGCCGACGCCCTGGTGACCGCCGGCCCGACGGGGGCCGCCGTCCTGGCCGCGGCGCGCCGCCTCGGGCGGATCCGCGGGGTCCGGCGCGCCGCCCTGGCGGCGGTCTACCCCACCGAGGCCCTCCACGGCCCCGTGGGCGATCCCTTCGCCCTGCTGCTGGACGTGGGGGCGACGACGTCGTGCGATGCCCGGGACCTCGTCACCTTCGCCGCCCTGGGCTCCGCCTACGCCCGGGCGGTGAGCGGCAACCCGTCCCCCCGGGTGGCCCTGCTGAGCAACGGGGCCGAACCGACGAAGGGGCCCGACGAGGTGGTGGACGCCCATCGCCTCCTGCGGAGCGCCGACATCGTGGACTTCGCCGGCAACGTCGAGGGCCTGGACATCCCCAAGGGCACGGTGGACGTGGTGGTGACCTCGGGGTTCGTCGGCAACGTGGTCCTGAAGATGCTGGAGGGGGTGGCGGAGCTGGCCGCGGACCTCGCCCGGGACGCCTCGGGCCGGAAGTTCCTGTGGAGGATGGGGCTGACGATGCTGGGCTCGGGCCTCCGCCAGCTCCAGGAGATGACCGACTGGAGCCAGTACGGCGGCGCGCCGATCCTGGGCTTCGAGCGCCCGGTGATCAAGGCCCACGGCCGCAGCCGGGCCCGCGCCGTCGCCAACGCCTGCAAGGTGGCGGCGAAGGTGGCCCGCGCCGACCTCCCCCGGGAGGTGGAGCGGGCGCTGGGGCGCGTAGGCGAGGTCCCGGTTCCGCCCCGGGGAGGCCCGCGCCCGTGAGCCGGGAGGTGCGGCGGGTCTACCGGTGGGACCTGGACAAGACCTACCTGCGGACGGAGTTCGACTCCCTCTCGCGCCTGGCCCGCATCCCCTTCGAGACCGCGGACCAGAAGGTCAACGTCCCCGCCTCCGCCGCCCTGCTCCGGGAGCTGTCCTCGCCTCTGCCGGGCGAGCCCGCGCCCTTCGTGTCCATCCTGAGCGGCAGTCCCCTCCAGATGCGCCGGGTGCTCGAGGAGAAGCTCGCCCTGGACGGGATCCGCTGGGACGAGTTCGTGCTCAAGGACAACCTCGGGAACCTCGTGCGGGGGCGCTTCCGGGCCCTGCGGGAGCAGGTGGGCTACAAGCTGCCGGCCCTGCTCCGCAGCCGGGCCGCCCTCCCCCCCGGGTCCCGGGAGGTCCTGTTCGGGGACGACTCCGAGGCGGACGCCGTCGTGTACTCGATCTACGCCGACCTGGTGGCCGGTCGCCTGACGGTCCAGGACCTCCAGCGGGTGCTCCGGAGCGCCCGCGCCTACGCCGACGCCCGTTCCGCCGCCCGGGAGGCCCTCTCGGCGGTGCCCCGGGCGGACGCGGTGGAGGTGGTCTTCATCCACCTGGACCAGCGCACGCCTCCCCACCGATTCGCCGCCCTCTCGCCCCGGGTCGTCCCGGTGTTCAACTGGTTCCAGGCCACCCTGGTGCTGTTCGCCCGGGGCCACCTCGACGCCGCCGCCGTGGTCCGGATCACCCGCGCCTGGCTGGAGCAGGCGGGGGTCTCCCCCGAGGTGCTCGCCAACCACTTCCAGGACATCGTGCGCCGGGGGCACCTCCCCGCCCACGCCGCCGAGCGCCTGGGCCTGCTGGTGAGCGAGGCCGAGTCCACCGACGCCGCCCGCCGGGTGGTGTGGGGCTGCGTGCGGCGCTTCCGGGACGTCTCCCCCGGACCCCGCTACCGGGCTCCCTCCGCCCCCGATCCCCTCCCGGACTACGCCCTCCTGGTGGACCGGGGCCTCGGCGCCGAGGCGTCCCCGACGCCCCCGGCCGAGGGGGATCCCGCGACCTGACCCCTCCCCCTCCCGGCGCCCGTCCCCGTCGCCCCCATTTGCCGCGTGTGCGGACGGGCCGTAGAATCCTGCCCGGCGCCCGCGGGAGGTCCCGGGGGCGCGCTCCGGAGGAACGAAGCCCATGATCCGCGGGAATCCCTGGCTCGCCCTGGCAGCGGCGTTGGCGGTCATGCATCCCCCCGGGGCGCTCGCCGCGGACGAGGACGGCGGAGAGGAGGACCCCGGCGAGGATCCGGGGGGAGATCCGCCGGAGGGCGCCGGGGATCCCAGCGGTGGCGGCGAGTCCGGCGAAGGGGACCCCAACATCCAGCGCCCGGACGGCGAGGACGCCAGCCAGTGGTCCTACGAGGGCGAGAAGGTCGAGGAGAAGAAGACCCTCGAGACCACGAAGAAGGTCGACCTCGCCCCCGAGCCCCCCGCCCGGGGGATCGCCGGCGCGTGGTACGAGGTGACGACCGACTGCCCGAGCTGCGAGACCGTCCTCGGCCAGACCCTCGGGATCGAGGAGCCGCTGGTCATGCGGCAGTTCTTCGACCAGCTCGTCCTGGAGCCCGACGGGAAGACCGGGAAGATCGTGTACGTCAACGAGGGCCAGAACCGCCCCGTGGTGCTCCTGAGCGCCCGGGACGGCCGCGTGATCATGGCCCAGTACACCGTCGAGCAGGGCGCCCGGAACTCGTCGGCGATCTACGCGCGGATCTGGGACTTCCGCTCCCTCCTGGACGACCACCTCCTGTACGGGCGCAAGTACCAGGTCACGGTGTCCAAGGAGAAGGCCTGGACGACGTGGGAGAAGGGCTACCGGGCGGATCCCGCCTTCATGCCCGAGAAGGAGCTGCTGACCTACGCCACCCTGTCCCCCATCGAGGGGCTGACCACCGAGAAGAAGGCCTTCGACCTCGGCGACAAGGCGCGCTTCGAGCTGATCGGGATGAACGCCTGGGTGCGCTCGGACTTCTCGAGGGACGCCTACGCCGCCCTCCAGAAGCGGATCGAGGCGGAGCAGGAGGCCCAGAGGAAGCGGCTCGCCGACCAGCAGCGCCACCTGGAGTCCGGGGACAAGAAGTTCTCGACCAAGGACTACTCCGGCGCCCTGGCCGACTACAAGAAGGCCCGGGAGCTGGGCCTGGACTCCACCCCCGTCCACTTCGGCCTCGCCCTCACCCACCACAAGCTCGGGCAGTACTCCGACGCCGAGCGGGAGTACGTGTGGGTGATCGACCGCGACCCCAAGAACATCGACGTCCGCTACAACCTGGGCCTGGTGTACGAGAAGATGGACAAGCTCCGGGAGGCCCTGGAGCAGTACCAGGCGGTCACCAAGCTCGACCCCGACGACGACAAGGCCAAGGAGAAGGCCTACGACATCGCCCTGAAGCTCGCGGGCGGCTGATCCCGGCGCCGCCGCGACCGGGGGCGATCCCTCCCTTCCGGCGCGTATCGTCCCCAAGCGCTTGAAAAGGCGCGCCCGCCGATCCACGATCCCCGCGACCGTCCGCCCGCGTCGCGGGCCCCCCTGACCTCCACGGGCCGGCACCCCCGGTCCCCCGCGAGTCCGCGTGTCCCGGGACCGAGAGCGCCGATCCCCGCCCGCCGCCGCGGTCCCCTCCCCGGGGGGGACGGACGGGGGCCCGTGGCTCCGCTCCATCGAGGCCCGCCTGCGGGAGGGCCCGGGGCTGCCTTCGGCACCCGCCGTGGACGGCGAGCTCCTGGTGGGCGACCGCTACGTCGTCCTGGAGCGGATCGCCACCGAGGAGGACCGCTTCCTGCTGGAGGTGATGGACCGGGACCTGGGGCGGACGGCGTGGATGCACGTGCTCCGGGCCGAGCGCGCCCGCTCCCCCCGGCACGCCGAGGCGTTCCACGCCGAGTGCCGCGCCCTGGCCTCCTTGGACCATCCCGCCTTCCCCCCGGTGTACGACGCCGGGATCCACCCGGGGGGAGAGCTGTTCTACAGCCATCGCCCCCCCTCGGGCCGGACCGCGGCCGCCCTCGCCCACGACGAGGGGGCGCGGATCGGCCGGGTGGAGCTGCTGCTGGCCCTCGCCACCGCGGCCCGGGCGGTGGACCTGGCCGGGGAGGCGGGGCTGGCCCATCCCCGGCTCGGCGCGGCCCACGTCTGCATCGGCGACGACGGCGAGGTGCACCTGTGGGGGTTCAGCCGGGCGGAGGCGCCCAGGGACGACGGCGAGCCCTGGCCCGAGACCCTCGGCCTCGGCGCGGTCCTCTACCACCTCCTGGCGGGGGTCCCCCCCGACGACCCGCCGGTCCCGCCCCGGGAGCGCGCCCCCGAGCGGGGGGTGCCGGTGGACCTCCAGGTCCTGTGCCTGCGGTGCCTCGGCCTCGCCCAGCCCGCCATCGGCCGCCCCCGGGCCCTGGCGCGGGCGCTGCTCGCCCTGATCGAAGGGGACGGCCGGCGGGACGAGGCGGAGCGGCGGGTCCTGGTGGCCCGGCAGGCCCTGGAACGGTACGAGGCCCTCCGGGACGAGGAGCGCGAGGTGCGGGAGGCTGCGAGGTCGCTGGGAGCCCGGGGGGGAGGGCCGGTCCTCCCGGGCGCGGCGAGCCGCCGGGGCGAGCTGGAGAGTCGCCTCGTGGTCACCCGCGCTGCGGCGGAGCGGGCGGCCTGCGAGGCCGAGGACGAGCTCTTCGAGGCCCTGGAGCGGGATCCCCAGTGCGCCCCGGCCCTCAGCTCCCTCTCGGACCTGTACTTCCACCGCTTCCGCGAGGCCGAGGACGCCCGGGATCCCCGGGGCATGGCCCTGTGGGCGGCGGCGACGCGGCGCATGGGTCGGGGGCGCCACGACGCCCGCCTCCTCGCCCCGGGAGCCCTGGAGGTCCGTTGCGCCGCCGAGGGGGCGGTGGCGCAGGTCTGCCGCTTCGAGCCCCGGGGGCGGCGCCTGGTCCTGGGCAGCGCCCACGACCTCGGCCCGGTCCCCGTCGCCGGCGTGGGCCTCCTCCCCGGCAGCTACCTGCTCCTGCTCCGGGCGCCGGGCTTCGCCCCCGCGGCGGTCCCGCTGTGCGTGCGGCGGGGGGAGCCCGTGACCCTCGACGTGCGCCTCCTCCCGGCCGGCGAGGTCGATCCGGAGTTGGTGTACGTGCCCGCCGGCCCCTCGGACCTGGGGGGCGATCCCGATCGCCCCGGCGACGATCCGCCCCTGCCCACCCCCGTCCCCGGTTTCCTCCTGGGACGCCTGCCGGTGACCTGCGGGCAGTACGCCCGCTACGTCGAGGACCTGGCGCGGCACGACCGCGGCGACGCCCTGTACCGCCTGCCCCGGGATCCCGGGAGCGGCGCGCCCCTGTGGGACCTCGATCCCCGGGGCCGGGTGGTCTTCCCCGATCCCGCCTCGTCGCCGTTCCCGTGGCGCGCCGAGCTGCCCGTGGTGGGGATCACCCGGGAGGAGGCCCGGGCCTTCGTCGCGTGGCTCGCGGGGCGCACCGGCCGCCCCCTGCGCCTGGCCACCTCCCAGGAGTGGGAGAAGGCGGGACGCGGTGCCGATGGCCGGATCCACCCCTGGGGCAACCCCTTCGACGTCTCCTTCTGCCGGATGCGCTGGACCGCCCCCCGGGCGGCCCCGGCCCCGGTGGGCGCCCACCCAGAGGACTGCTCCCCCTACGGAGTCCGCGACCTCGCCGGCTCGGTGATGGAGTGGTGCGAGGGGTGGGTCGATCCCGACCGGGGCCTCGCCCCGGTGCGGGGGGGCTCTTGGGCCTCCGACGCCGCGGGCTGCCGCCTCACCCGCGTGGTGGCAGAGGTCCCCGCCCGCCGCTTCCTCACCGTCGGCTTCCGGATCGCCCAGGACCTCCCGCCGGGCTGATCCCGCGCCCCCGGGGATGGCGGAGCGACACTTCGGTGCGGTGCCCCCACCGTTCGATGGGGAAGACCCGGACCGGGCATGGGCGCGGTCGATGGCTCCCCTCCGCCGGGCGCGATCCCCTCCCGGAACGGCTAGAATCAAGTGAACAAAAGGGGATTACCATGCACAGACGGGTCGAGTCCTGTGCGCCGTCCCTCCGCCGGGAGGACGGCTTCTCCCTGGTCGAGGTCATGGGCGCCGTCGCCCTCGTGGTGATCCTCGCCAGCCTCGCCCTGCCGGCGTTCCGCACCTTCACCGGCCGGGCGAAGCGCTCCGAGATGGTCGCCGTCTTCGCCCACTTCCGCGACGCCCAGCGCGCCTACATGGCCGAGCACGACGGGGTCTGGACCACCGACTCGTCCGCCCTCGGGTTCGACACCACCGAGCTCGCCATCGAGCCGGACGGGATCCGGGGCCGGTACTACTACTTCACCCTGGTGGTGGACGCCCCCGTGCCCTACTCCCTCGCCACCGCCAACCTCGACGACGACGAGTCCCGGGACATCTGGGCGATGCCCGTGTACCTCCCCGGGTTCCCCACGCTGCTGCTCTACGACGACCTCGCCGAGGTCGCCACCCCCTTCTACTGGGCGGTCTTCGATCCCGAGTGAGGGAGAGGCCCTCCCCGCTCGCGGGGAGCGGTGACCCGGCTGAAGTCGGGGTCCACCACCGCCACCATCCTCCCCTTGTGGTCGAGCAGGGTGGCGCGGCTCACCGAGAACGAGTCCAGGCGCTCCCGGACCCCCGCCAGGGCGGCCCGGCGTCCCTCCGGTCCGAGGGCGTCCCACTGGGCGCCGTCCACCACCGCCAGCAGCATCGCGGGTTCGTCCCCCTGGATCACCCCGCTGGACACCAGCCCGCCGAAGTGGGCGAGCTGCTCGGGAGAGAGGCGCTCGGGCACCGGTCCCATGCTCCCCCCGCGCCAGGAGAGGACCACCAGGATCACCGCGGCGAGCAGGCCGAGGGTCCCCGAGACGTAGGGGTTGCGCAGAGCCCGGCGCACGGCGGGGGGGGGAGGCGCGGCCGCGTCGATCGAGACGGCGGTGAACTCTCCCCGGCGGGGCGCCCGATCCCGGGTGCGGAAGGCCGCGGGGTCGTAACGGACCGACGGGCCGTGGGTGGCGCGGAAGTAGTCCTCGGGCACCTGGAGCGCCGGGAAGGCCGCGACCGGCGCGTCGCCCGCCAGGGCGTTGAAGCGGTCGCGGACGGGGAGAGCGACCTCGAGGAGGCCCCGCTGGGCCGCGGCCACCGCGTCGGGCCCCGAGGGGTTCTCCGCCCGCCGCACCGCCCCCCGGACCGCCGCCTCCTTGAAGACCTTCTCCGCGGTCTGGAGGTTGGCGCGGATGGCCTCCGAGAGGCGTTCCTGGACGGCGGGGGCCAGGGTGTCGAAGGACTGGAGGCGCATACCGCAGTAGCTCAGGGCCACCCGCACCGCCAGCAGCAGCAGGACGTCGTCCTCCTCCTCGGCGTGGCTGGTCAGCGACGCCGCGTCGAATCCCCCCAGGAGCTCCCGCTCCCGGGGGGACAGGGCGGCGACGGCCCCCCGGATCCACTCCGGCGGCATGGGCCCCGCCGGCTCCTCCTCGCCCAGGGCGCGCCGGGACTGGAGGAGCACGTCCACCAGCCGCGGGACTCCATCGAAGAGGCTCGGGAGGTCCCGCGTGCCCCGGCGCGCCATGGCGCCCAGGCGCTCCCGGTCGGCCTGCCCCATGTCCAGGAAGCGCACGACGACGGAGTCCCCGGACGCCCGCAACACCTCGACGCGGGAGGAGACGCCGCCTCCGGCACCGAGCTCGATGGTCAGCCGGCCCGTCTCGCCCGCGGGAAGGGAGGCCAGCATGCGCAGGGCGGCGCCCCCGGGGCCCACGTCGATGGTGGCACCGGCGAGGGTGCGGCCGGCGACCTCCAGCACTGCGGGGCGCGCGATCCGCAGGCGGGGCTCCCGGGCACTGGCGAGGCCCAGGTGGTGGAGGAGGCGGGCCCTCAGCTCCTCGGTGCCGGCGGCGACCGAGAGGGTCTCCCGTCCCCCAGCCGCCGACACCGCCCCGGCGTCCAGGGCGAGCTCAGGCAGGTCCAGCACCACCGTGGGCGCCAGGGCCGAAGTGGTCTGGCAGGCCGCCAGCACCGCCGCGGCCGACGGCCCGACCTCGCCGATGACCACCAGGTCCGGCCCGTACGCCGCGACGGAGTCGGCCAGTCCCACCACGCTCCGCTGCCATTGGAGCACCAGGGAGCGCCGGTCCAGGGCGGAGGCCACCAGGAACCAGGAGAACCCCTCCTCGGAGACGACCAGGACCTTTCGCTTGTCCATCGCTCTTTCCGTCACGGGGAAGCCATGCGGCCCATGCAGCCGCGCCGCACCTTCATCCTAGCCGGTGCATCCCCCGATCCGCGACTCCTTCTTCACCTCCCCCCGGCCGTGCCCTACCCCCCCTTCCCCAGACTCCCGGCCCGGGGGTGGCGAATGTCGCGGCCCTGCACCAGGAAGACCACCTTCTCCGCCAGGTTGGTGGCGTGATCGGCGATCCGCTCCAGGTGCTTGGCGGCGAAGATCTGGGTGGTGAGTGCTTCGTTGTCCGCCCCCTCCTGGCCCATGCGCGCCACCAGGTCGCGGAAGATCCGGGCGTTCTCCTCGTCCACGGCGTCGTCCTCGCGGATCACCCGCAGGGCCGCCGCGGCGTCCTCCCGCAGCAGGGCGTCCAGGGCCTGGGCGAGCATCGCCCGGGCCGAGTCCCCCAGCCGCGCCAGGCCCGGGTGGGGCAGCACGGCGTGGCCCTCCATGTCCATGGCCCGGTGCACGATGTTGATGCCGATGTCCCCCACCCGCTCCAGGTCGGTGGTCGCCCGGAGGCTGACGGTCAGGAAGCGGAGGTCCACCCCCACGGGCTGGCGGATCGCCAGGATCCGGTGCACCAGGTCGTCGATCTCCATCTCGAGCTGGTCCACGCGCTCCTCCCGGGCCAGGGCCTCCCGGGCCAGGTCCTGATCGCGGTGGAGCAGGGCCGCGAGGGAGGCGGAGAGAAGCGACTCCACCTCGCCGCCCATGGTGGCCAGCAGCCTCCGGACTCCCGCCAGCTCGCGGTCGTACTCGTGGCTCGTGTGGGGCGCGCGGCCGGTCATCCGAACCTCCCGGTGATGTACTCCTCCGTCCGACTCTCCCCGGGGTTGGTGAAGAGAGCCTGGGTGGGCGCGAACTCGACCAGCTCACCCATGTAGAAGAAGGCAGTGTAATCGCTCACGCGGGCCGCCTGCTGGAGATTGTGGGTGACGATGACGATCGTGTACCGGGACTTGAGGGAGGAGATCAGGTCCTCGATCCGCGCGGTGGCGATGGGGTCCAGGGCCGAGGCGGGCTCGTCCATCAGGATGATCTCGGGGCGGATCGCCATCGCCCGGGCGATGCACAGGCGCTGGGCCTGCCCTCCCGAGAGGCCCATGGCGCTGTCGTGCATCCGGTCCTTCACCTCGTCCCAGAGCCCCGCGCCCACCAGGCTCTCCTCGATCCTCCGGGCGATCTCGGACCGGTCCCGCACGCCCGCGATCCGCAGGCCGTAGGCGACGTTCTCGTATATCGACTTGGGGAAGGGGGTCGAGCGCTGGAAGACCATCCCTACCCGCCGCCGCAGCGCCACGGCGTCGGTGTCCCGGGCGTAGATGTCCTGGTCGTACAGGAAGACCCGCCCCTCGATGGAGATCCCCTCGATCCCGTCGTTCATGCGGTTGAACAGGCGCAGGAAGGTCGACTTGCCGCAGCCCGAGGGACCGATCAGGGCGGTGACCCGGTGCTCGGGGACCTTCAAGGACACGCCCTTGATGGCGGCGTTGCGCCCGTACCGCACCGTCACGCCCTGGGCCGCGAGGTGGGTGCGCTCCGGCCCCCGCGCGCCCGGCTCTCCCCCCTCGGCGCGGGGGACCGCGGCTCCGAAGTCGATACCGTTCGTCGCAAGACTCATGGGCGTCTCACCTCCGGATGGCCCGCCGCAGCCGGACCCGCAGGAGGACCGCGGCGAGGTTGAGGAGGAAGGTCAGGGCGAGCAGGGCCAGCACCGTGGCGAACAGCAGGGGGCGGGTCTTCTCGACGTCCGGGGACTGGGTCGCCAGCACGTAGACGTGGTAGCCCATGTGCATGAACTGGTCGTTGACCCGGGTGGGCAGCCGGGGCAGGTAGTAGGCCGCGCCGGTGAACAGGATGGGCGCCACCTCCCCCGCCCCGCGGCTGACCGCGAGGATCCCCCCGGTGAGGATCCCCGGCACCGCCTGGGGCAGCACCACCCGCAGGACGGTCTGGAGGCGCGTGGCCCCGAGGGCCAGGCTCGCCCGCCGGTGGTCGTCCGGGACCGCCCGCAGCGCCTCCTCGGTGGCGACGATGACCACGGGCAGGGTGAGCAGGGCCATGGTGAGGGCGGCCCACAGGATCCCCGGCTTCCCGTAGACCGGCTGGCCCCCGTAAAGGAACTCGTCCAGGCCGCCGCCGACGAAGTGCACGAAGAAGCCGAGCCCGAAGAGGCCGAAGACGATGGAGGGTACCCCGGCGAGGTTGTGGACCGCGAGGCGGATCGCCCGGGTGCGCAGGGCGCCGGGGCGGGCGTACTCGTGGAGCCAGATCGCCGTGGTCACCCCCAGGGGGATCACCGCCACGGTCATCACCAGCACCAGGAAGCTGGTGCCGAAGATCGCCGGGAAGATCCCCCCCTCGCTCATGCCGTTCCGGGGCGCGGTGGTGAGGAACTCCCAGCTCAGCCGCTCCCAGCCCCCGATCCCCACCATGCCCAGGATGATCCCGAGCATCGCCACGATGAGGAACGCGCACGCGGCGGCGAGGGCCGGCACCACCCGATCCCGGGCCCCCCGGGGGGCGGCGAGGGAGGGGAGCGCGGGGGAGGGAGGGGCGCTCACGCGAGCCCCGCCAGCCGGCGGCGCAGGCGGGCCACCCACCACTCCGCGAAGAGGTTCAGGCCGAAGGTGATGACGAAGAGCATCGCCCCCAGGAAGAAGAGCACGGCGTAGTGGGCGCCGCCGAAGACCACCTCCGCCAGCTCGGCGGCGATGGTGGCGGTGAGGGTCCGGACGCTCACCGTCGGGTCCAGGCTCAGGATCGCCGCGTTGCCCGAGGCCATCAGCACGATCATCGTCTCGCCGATGGCGCGGCCCAGGCCGAGGATCAGGGCGGCGAGGATCCCCGGGAGGGCCGAGGGCACCACCACCGTCAGGGCGACCTGGCTGGGCCGCGCGCCCAGGGCCAGGGCGGCGTCCCGGTAGGCGCGGGGCACCGCACGGAGGGCGTCTTCGGCCACCGTGAAGACCACCGGCACCACCGCCAGCCCCAGGGCGAGGCCCGCCACCACCCCGTTGAGCCGGTACTGCAGGCCGAACACGTCCTGCACCCAGCTCGCCATGACCAGCAGGGCGAAGAAGCCCAGCACCACCGAGGGGATCCCGGCGAGCAGCTCGATGACCGGCTTCAGGAACTCCCGGAGCCGGGGCGGCGCGAACTCCGACGTGTAGACCGCCGCGCCGAGGGACACGGGGGCGGCGAAGGCCAGGGCGACGGCGGTGACCTTCAGGGAGCCCACCAGCAGGGGCCACACCCCGTAGCGGGGGTCCTCGCTCACCGGCTGCCAGGTGCTGCGGGGGGCTTCCCCGGCGAGGGCGAAGAAGCGGTCGGGGCGGGCCTCCTCCCACACCGCGGGATCGGTGAGCAGGGGCAGGGCCTCCCGGGCGACGAAGACGAAGATCAGCCCGATGGCCACCACCACCGTCCCCGCCACCGCCGCGACGGCCCCCTCGGCGAGGGTCTCGAGGCGCCTACGGCGAGGCATCGGTCCCCGGGGAGGCCGCTCCCCCCTGCGCCGGGGCCTCGGGGGGGGCGGCGGCCCCCACCCGCAGCGGGTAGTACCCGACCTCCGAGACCACCTTCTGGCCCTCGGGGCTCAGGGCGTAGTCGCGGAAGGCCGCGGCCAGCCCGGAGGGCGCGCCGGCGGTGTACCAGTAAAGGCTGCGGCTCAGGGGGTAGCGCCCGCTCTCGACCTCCTCCAGGCGGGCGGCGACGGCCTCGCCACCCTTCTCCTTGGAGATCGGCACCAGGCGGATCCCCCGGGCGTAGGCGACGCCGCCGTAGCCGATCCCGTTCGGGTCCTTGGCGACGGCGTCGGCGACGGCGGCGGTGCCGGGGAGGGTCTGGACCTCCGGGGCGAAGTCGCCCTCCTCCAGCACGTGCTCCTTGAAGTAGCCGTACGTGCCGGAGCTGTTCTCGCGCCCGTAGAGCACCACCTTGGCGTCGGGGCCACCGACCTCCTTCCAGCTCTTCACCTGGCCCAGGTAGAGGGCCCGCAGGTCCTCCACCGACAGGGACGGAACGGGGTTGGACTCGTGCACGTACACGGCGAGGCCATCCAGGGCGACGGGGATCTCCACCGGATCCACCCCCCGCTTCTCCTTCACCGCCACCCTCTCGCTCTCCTTCATCGCCCGGCTCGCCTGGCAGATGTCGGTGGTGCCGTTGATGAGGGCCGAGATCCCGGTGCCCGAGCCGCCACCGGTGACCTGGACGGTCGCCTCGGGGTGCGCCGCCATGTACAGCTCCGCCCACCGCTGCCCGAGCTGGACCAGGGTGTCCGAGCCCTTGACGGTGATGGACGTCGTGGCGCCCGCGGCGGCGCCCTCGGGCTCGGGGGGACGCGCGCAGGCCGCCAGCAGGCCCAGGGCCAGGGCGGCGATCCACCGGGTCCGGGGGAGGTGATCGGTCGGCTTCATGGGGACCTCCGGGGGGGGGCGGCCCGCCAGCGGGCGGAGCGGCGCCACCATAGGCCCGTCATGTGACAGTTCGTTGACGAAGTCAGGTCCTTACCGCGAACTCTCACGCGACCGCGGGGGGTGCCGCCCCACCCGCCCGCGGCAGGTCGAAGTGGAAGGTCGATCCCTTGCCCACGGTGCTCTCGACGCCGAGGGACCCGCCCTGGGCGAGGACCAGGTGCTTGACGATGGCCAGCCCGAGCCCGGTCCCTCCTCCGGAGCCCCGGCGCTCCCGGCCCCGCTCCACCCGGTAGAAACGCTCGAAGATCCGGTCGAGGTGCTCCTCGGGGATCCCGATCCCGGTGTCGGAGACCGCCACCCGCACCGCGCCTTCCCGGACCCGGGCGCTCACGGTGACCTCCCCCCCCTCGCCGGTGTGGTCCAGGGCGTTGCCCAGCAGGTTGGTGAGCACGTGGACCACGGCCCGGCGATCGCCCTGGGGCACGGCGTCGCCGGCGAGGTCCACCACCAGCCGCACCGATCCCGCCTCGGCCCGGGGGCGCACCGCGTCCAGGGCCTCCTCGACGATGGGGCCGAGGCGCTGGGCCACCGCGTCCATGCGGAGCTCACCGGACTCGATCTTCGCCAGGTCCAGCAGGTCGTCCACCAGGGCGCTGAGCCTGCGGGCCTGGCGGTGGATGCGCTCGATGAACGAGCGGGCGACCTGGCGGTCCTGGAGGGCGCCGTCCAGCAGCGTCTCGCCGAAGCCCTGGATCGCCGTCAGCGGCGTCCGAAGCTCGTGGGAGACGTTGGCGACGAGGTCCCGGCGGAGCTTCTCGACCCTCTTCAGCTCCGAGATGTCGTGGAAGACCGCCACGACCCCCCGCTCGGCCCCGAGGCCGAAGGGGGCGCAGGCGAAGGCGAGGTGGCGGCCCCGGGGTCCCCCCACACGGACCTCCTCGGGGTCGCTCGGCCTCCCCGTCCGGGCCACCCGCTCCAGGGCCGAGAGCAGCTCGGGGACCCGGATCAGGGCCTCGGCGTCGTCGCCGGCCTGGACGGGAAGGCGAGGAAACATGCGTCGAAACGCGGAGTTGGCGAGGGTGATCTCCCGGTGCGGGCCCACGGCCAGGACCGCCTCCGCCATGCCCTCCAGGATGGCCTCCAGCAGGTTCCGCTCCCGCACCAGCTCCCCGTGGCGCACCTCGAGCTGCCCCGCGAGCTGGTTGAAGGCCCGGGCGAGGTCCCCCAGCTCGTCGGCCCGCTCCGTGCCCGGGGAGCGGGCGCCGGAGTCCCCCGCCGAGAGGCGGCGGGTGGCGGCGGTGAGGTCCGCCACCAGCCGCCCGAGGGGCTGGCCGAGCCGCGCCCCCACCCCGCCGGCGGCGACGGTGGCCAGCGCCGCCAGGGCGGCGAGGACGCCGGTGATGCCCCGGATCCGCGCCCGCACCCGGGCCAGGGGCTCCTGGAGCCGGACGGCCCCTCCCCCGCCGGGGAGGGGCGCTGCCGCGAAGGCCGCCTCCTCTCCCCGCCCGTCGACACCCCGCCAGGCCGCCGCCCGCCCCGCGGCGAGGGACTGGCGCACCTCCTCGCGGCGGGGGGAGCCGGGTCCCGGGACGCCGCTCCCCGGCTCCTCCCCCGCCGCGCCCAGGACCTCGCCCTCGGCGTCCAGCAGGACGATCCGGACGCCCAGCGCGGCGCCCAGCCGGTCCGCGGCCTCCCGGTCCGGCCCCCCGGTCGCCATCGCCGCGGCGACCGCCCGGGCCTCCCGCTCCAGCCGCTCCAGGAGCGCGTCCTCGGCCGCCCCGGTCGCCAGCAGGTGGTAGCTGGACAGGCCGAAGGCCACCACCGCCGCGGCGCCCGCCAGGAACGCCAGCAGCAGCCTCCCCCGGAAGCTCATCCCCCCCATGCCGCCCTCCCTCCCGGGGCGCGCCCGCCCCGCCCCCCCGGCCGCGCTCCACCCGGGCCGGGTCGTGCCGCAGGGGGGCGGATCAGGCCTCCTTGAAGCGGTATCCGACGCCCCGCACCGTCTCGATGAGGTCGGCGGACGTGGACAGCTTCTCGCGCAGCCGCTTCACGTGGGTGTCGACGGTGCGGGTGGTCACCTGCCCCGAGGCGTAGCCCCACACGTCGTCCAGCAGAACCTCGCGCCGCTGCACCCGCCCCCGCCTCTTGGCCAGGGTGATGAGCAGGTTGAACTCCAGGCTGGTCAGGTGGACCTCCTCGCCCCCCACCCACACCCGGTGGCGCTCCTCGTCGATCCGCAGGCTCGCCTCTTCGAAGCGCAGCGCCGGGGTGTCGCCGAGGTCGCCCCGGCTCCGCCGCAGCACCGCCCGCACCCGGAGCACCAGCTCCCTGGGGCTGAAGGGCTTGGTGACGTAGTCGTCGGCGCCGGCCTCGAAGCCCACCACCCGGTCCACCTCGCCCACCCGGGCGGTGACCATGATGATGGGGATCCCCGCGGTGTCGCCGTCGGCCCTGAGGCGCCGGCAGACCTCCGCGCCCCCGAGGTCCGGGAGCATCAGGTCCAGCAGGACGAGATCGGGGCGCTCCCGGCGCGCCTGCTCGATGGCCTGGCGCCCGGTGCTG
The DNA here is from genome assembly GCA_023150875.1 of Myxococcota bacterium. Taxonomy (GTDB): domain Bacteria; phylum Myxococcota_A; class UBA796; order UBA9615; family JAKLKC01; genus JAKLKC01. Next base: position 26,504 of record JAKLKC010000004.1, read on the forward strand.
GCCCGGACGGTCGCGAACCCCTCCTGGCGCAGGGTGTACTCCATGAGGGCGAGGATGTCCTCCTCGTCCTCGACGAGCAGGATGCGGGCGGCGCGGTCCTCGGACATCGTGGGATCCTCCCCGCCCTCCCGGCGGGCTCGCCCGGTGCGGGCCGCCGGGGCGCGGACGGCGATCCGACATACCCGAGCCCGGGGAGGGCCGCAACCGGCGTCACCGCATCGACACGCGCGTCACGAAGTCGTGTCCGGGCGGGGCGGAGCGCCCTCCCCGGGGCGCCCCGCGATCGGGCCCATCCGTGCCCTTGCGGGCGCTCCACGAACGGGGTACAAACGGCGCCGTTCCGGGCGGCGTGCCACCGCACCCCACCCGCGGGGAGGTTCGAAAGTTCCCATGCGCGCGATCCCGACCACCATGATCTACCTGCTCGGCCTCTCCGTCTCGGCGTTCGGTTGCGGGGGCGGAAACGGCGACGACGACGACTCCGCCGCCACCGACGACGACACCGCCGACGACGACACCGCCGACGACGACACCGCCGACGATGACACCTCCGCGGCGCCCCTGGTGACCTTCACCGGCTCGGTGCTGGACTTCGGCTCCTTCGCCACCCCCGCCGACGTGACCACCCTGACGGTGGCCGTCGCCGATCCCAGCCCCGCCATCGCGGGGGGCGTGCCGGAGGTCCTGGCGGTCGGCACCCCCGACGCCTCGGGGGCCTTCAGCATCTCCGGCGTGGACGCCGGCGGCGCCACCCTGGGGGTGCTGCTCATCGTCGACGACGCCGCCGACGCCTACGTGGCCACCGCCACCGGCGTGCCGGTGTCCTGCTACCAGGGCCTCCCCGACGGAGGCACCTGCGCCGACCGCACCGCGTTCGCCATCACCGCCGTCGCCCACGGGAGCCTGGTGGCGGGCCTCAACACCGCGGGGTGGGTGGGGACGTCCATCGTCGACGTCGGCAGCTTCGTCGGCTTCGTCCAGGCGGCCGACGGGTCCCCCCTCGGCGGCGCCACGGTCAGCGGCACCGGCAGCCCCACCGTCTACTACGCCGACGCCGACCTCTCCAGCAGCCCCAACGACGCCTTCGTCACCGGGGTGGACCCCAACGTCGCCACCGACGCCGCCGGCGGCGGCCTGTTCGTGATCCCCGAGGCGGGGATCGGCAGCTACTCGGTGGATCACCCGGACCACAGCTTCACCTCCATCACCGCGGGCTCCCAGCCCGGCACCATCCTGATCGTCGCCTTCACCGCCTCCTGACGGACCGCGCCGGGGCACCACCCCCGGTGCTCGCTCCCCGTCTCCGTGCTAGGTTTCGGGCCATGCACCGGGGCCCGCACCTCCTCCTCGCCACCTCCCTCCTCCTCGCGGGTCCCGCCGGCGCGGCCGAGCCGTGGGGCTCCTACGCCCAGCTCTCGGGCTCCAACGGGTTCTCTCCTTTCTCGTTCAACGGCGCCGCCGACCTGTCGGGGCGGCCGGCGGCGGCCCTGGACCAGCTCTGGGCCCACCCGTGGCAGCGGCTCTCCCCGGACGGGCCCGAGGCCCGGGACCTGCTCCACGAGGCCTGCTTCGGCTGGCGGGTCGCCGGCGCCACGGGCTGGGCCGACGACCCCGCGCGGCTGCTGTCCGCGTCGTACCTGCCCGGCACGGGGATCGTCACCGCCGTCCACGACCTCGGCGAGCTGCGCCTGACCCAGTACGCCTTCGCCCCCATGGGGGCCGGCGCGCCAGCCCTGGCCCTGCTGGCCCGGGTCGAGAACGTGTCGGGCCGCGACCTGGCGGACGTGTCGATCTACTCCCTGTTCGACCTGGAGCTGGGCACGGACCGGGGGGACGGCCGGTGGGTGGCCGGCGAGCAGGCGAAGTGGCTCTCGTCCCCCGGGGCCTACGTGGAGCAGGGGGCGGGCCGCGCCGCCGCCGCGGTGTACCTGCCCCTGGGGGAGGTCTACGCCCACGGCGCCTCCCCCGAGGACCCCCGGGCCGTCGTGGAGTCCGGCGACTACTTCCAGGGCACGGCCATCACCGGGGTCCGGGACGACGTGGTGGCCGCCTACGAGTTCCGCCTGGGGGACGGGGGACGGGTCCCCGCGGGGTCCACCCACTGGGTGGGGGCGCTCATCGCGCCGTCGGACGGGGGGGACGCCGAGGCCCTCGCCGCCGCCGCCGCCGACCTCGCCGCCGACCGGGGTCCCGAAGCGATCCTCTCGGACGAGCAGGCGTCCTGGGAGCGGTTCCAGGCGGGGATCCCCGCCGTCCCCGGCGCCTCCACGGACCTGGCCGAGGTGCTGGCCCGGCAGGCGGCCTTCCTGCGGATGTTCCAGGTCCGGGAGCCCGGAGGGCCCTACGGGCAGGTCACCGCCAGCGGCGTCGCCGCGGCGCCGGTGGGGGGCGGGACCCACGTGTGGAACATCACCTGGCCCCGGGACGCCGCCTACGCCATCGCCGGGATGTCCCGGGCCTGCATGCTGGACGAGGCCCGGGACGCCCTGGGCTTCTTCTTCGACGGCGAGGCCTCCCTCTACCAGGACTGGGTGGGGCGCCCCTACCTGATCTCGGTGTGCCGGTACACCGGGGACGGCACCGAGGAGAGCGACTGGAACGCCGACGGCCCCAACATCGAGTACGATGACTTCGGCCTCTTCCTGTGGGCCCTTTCGGAGTACGTGACCCGCTCGGGGGACGAGGAGCTGCTGCGGGAGCGCTGGGACGCCGTGCGGGACGGGGTCGGGGACGTGCTGCTCTCGCTGGTGGACGACCACGGCCTCGTGGAGCCGGACTCGTCGATCTGGGAGACCCACTGGTACGGGCGCCAGGCGCACCACACCTACACCTCGGCCTTCGCCGTGGCGGGGCTGCGCCGGGGGGCGGAACTGGCGGACCGGGTGGGGGACGGCGAGACCGCCTCCCGGTGGCGGGAGGGCGCCGACGGGATCGCCGCGGCCATCGGCGCGAAGCTGGTGGACCCCGCGACGGGGGTGCTGGCGAGCAAGCTGGAGGAGCTCCCCCTGGGCCCGGGCGGCTACGTGGACGCCGCGGTGGTGGAGGCGTTCAACCACGACGTGCTGGACCCCGGCGGGGCCGTGGCGGTGGCGACCCTGGCGGCCTTCGACGAGAGGCTTCGCCTCGCCTCGGGGGGCTACAAACGCAACGACGACGGCGACCTGTACGACGAACACGAGTGGGTGATGATCGACCTGCGGATCGCCACCGCCCTGCGCCGCGCCGGGCGCGCGGGCGACGCCCAGGCCCTGCTGGACTGGGTGGTGGGCCAGGCGCGGGCGAACGCGGACATCGTGCCCGAGCTGTACGAGCCCACCACCTTCGCATACGCCGGACCCGCGCCGATGATGGGCTTCGGCGCCGGGGCCCTGTGGGTGACCGCCACCGACGCCCTGGACCTGGACGCCGACCTCCCCTGCCCGGTGGTCGAGGAGGAGATCCCCCCGGAGGAGGGCGGGGATCCGGCGGGGGAGGGGTGCGGAGACTGCGGGATGGCGGGCCGCTCGACGGGCCCACCCCTGGGGGTGGCCTTGCTGGCCCTGGCCGCCGCCCTCCGCCGCCGCCCCCGGAGCCTGCCCGCCGCCCTCGCCGCCGCCGGCCTGGGGCTGGGGGGCTGCACCGAAGAGGCGTCCGACTGCGTGGCCCCGGACGCCCCCACCACCACCGCCGCCGCCATCGACCCCGACGTCCCCGCCCGGATCTCCTTGTGGGAGGACGGTCTGCCCGGCCACGACGTCACCGTGAGCGCCGCCTCGGGGGATCGGGTGGAGGCGGTGGCGGGGCCGGACGGCACCCTGGACCTCACCCCCGCCCCGGGCTGGACCGGCACCGACACCGTGCGGGTGACGGTGGCCCGGGCCTGCGCCGCCACCGAGGCCGAGGTCGCCGTCACCGTGCGCGAGGAGGTGGCCCGCACCTGCGGCACCACCCTGAGCTACACCCCCACGACCCCCGCGGGATCGGTGGCGGTCGCCGGCACCTTCAACGGCTGGGACCCCGCCGCCACCCTCCTGTCCCGGCGCTCCGACGGCTCGTGGGAGGTCACCCTGGACCTGGAGCCGGGGACCTACGCCTACAAGTTCGTGCTGTGGAGCGGCGAGGGGGGCACCGGCAGCCAGGGCTGGACCTGCGATCCCGCCGCGTCGATGTGGCAGTGCGACCGCGGGTACTCGTGGTCCGAGGCCTGCCAGGTGGGGGACGGCGCCTGCAACTCCATGCTCCGGGTGGAGGACTGCCGGGTCCCGGAGGTCCGCCTGGAGTCCCTGTCGGGGGACCGCCAGGGGGGGCGGATCTCGGCGCGGCTGCACCTGCTCCGGGGCGCCGGGCGGGGGGCCCTCTCCCCCGCCTCCCTGGCCGTGACCCTGGGGGGCGAGGACGCCATCCAGCACGTGACCTGGACGGACGGGGGATCCGCCTCGGGGGTGCGCCTCGCCCTGGACCGGGACGGCCTGCCCCCGGGCAAGCACACCCTCCGGGCGCGGGTGTCCGACGAGGCGGGGGGGACCTCGGAGGAGTTCTTCCTGCCCCTGTGGAGCGGCGAGCCCTGGGACTGGCGCCAGGCCGCCCTGTACTACGCCTTCGTTGACCGCTTCGAGAACGGCGATCCCGGCAACGACGAGACCTACGGCGTCTCGTGGCCCGCGGACTACCACGGCGGCGACTGGGCGGGGGTGCTGGACCGCCTGGACTACCTGGAGTCCCTGGGGATCACCGCCCTGTGGCTGAGCCCTCCCCAGGACAACCCCGGGGGGTCCTGGGCCGGCACCTGCGCCGAGCGCTACACCGGCTACCACGGCTACTGGCCCGGCGATCCCCACGCCCCCGAGGACCACTTCGGCACCGAGGAGGACCTCGCGGACCTGGTGGACGCCGCCCACGCCCGGGGGATCCGGGTGCTGGTGGACTACGTGGGCAACCACGTCCACGAGGACCACCCCTACTACGCCGAGCACGCCGCCGACGGCTGGTTCACCGATCCGTGGATCTGCGGGGAGGACGACGGCTGGAACCAGGCCCCCGAGACGTGCTGGTTCGACTCCTTCCTGCCGGACGTCGACTACTACCGCACCGACACCCTGGACCGCTTCGTCGAGGACGCCCTGGAGTGGGCGCGCCGCTACGACCTGGACGGCTTCCGCATCGACGCCGTCAAGCACATGCCCCACTCCTTCCACGCCAACCTCCGGGCGCGGCTGAAGGAGGAGGTGGAGCGCGGGGGGGCGCTGGAGACCGGGCTGGTGGACTCCTTCTACCTGGTGGGGGAGACCTTCACCGGCGACGCCGGGCTGATCGGGAGCTACGTCTCGGACACCGAGCTGACCGCGCAGTTCGATTTCCCCTTGTATTACGCCATCTTGCAGGCGTTCGCCCGGTACGAGATCGACCTCGCCCAGTTCGAGGACGCCGCGGTGGGGCTCCGGGACTACTGGGGCTTCGAGGGGCCCATGTCCAACTTCCTGGGCAACCACGACGTAGACCGCTTCATCGCCCACGCCTCGGGGCAGGTCGCCAACCTCTGGGGTTCCAACCTGTGCGACGACGACGGTTACGGCTGGCCCGCCCCGGGGATCGCCCCCACCGATCCCACCGCCTACGACAAGCTGATCCTGGCGTGGAGCTTCCTGTTCACCTGGGAGGGGATCCCGCTGGTCTACTATGGCGACGAGATCGGCCTGCCGGGCTTCCACGACCCCGACAACCGCCAGGACATGCGCTTCGACGCCGCCCTCTCCGCCGACCAGGCCCGGGTCCTGGACGCTGTCCGCCGCCTGGGCCAGGGGCGCAAGGCGCACCCGGCGCTGTGGAAGGGCAACCGGAACACCTGGTGGCGGGGCACCGAAGTGTGGGCCTACGGCCGGGTCCACGGCGACGACGCCGCGCTGGTGGTCCTCAACCGGGCCTGGGACGGCGCCACCCTGACCAACGGCCTCTCGTGGGCGGGCCTGCCCTTCCTGGGCACCTACCGGGACCTGCTGACCGACGAGACCTTCAGTCCCGCCGGGGACTCCCTGACCGTCACCCTGGGGGCGCGCCAGGCGAGGGTGCTGGTGTTCGAGCCCCCGTGACCCCCGGGGCGATCCCTGATCAGGGCGCGCGGAGCGCCTCCGCCACCCCCTCCGTCACCAGCACCCGCCCCCGCCGCGGCCCCACCGGCACCGAGAGGCTGCCGTCCGCGGCCACGGTGAAGGTCTCGCCCGAGCCCATGGGGGAGACGTCCACCAGGCGGGTGCCACCGGGGAAGGCGGTGGCCATGTCCCCCCCGCCCATCTCCGTGGCGCTGGTGGAGGAGGTCCGGGTGTCGTGGACGTTCAGCACCACCAGGGCCGTCTCCCCCTCGTAGGTGCGCTCGAAGGCGAAGATCCCCGCGTCCTGCTCCTCGCCGGTGCGATCGCTGCTCCACCTCACGGCGAGGTCCCCGCGGCGCAGCGGCGCCAGGGAGCGGCGCAGGAGGTTCATGTCCCGGATGAGGGCGAAGGTCTCCCCCGTGGTGTCGAAGCCCGTCTCCCACAGCACCTCGCGGTTGGCGGGGTCGTTGCCGCCGGAGAAGCCCTGCTCCGTGCCGTAGTAGATGCAGGGGATCCCGTCCTCGGTGAGCAGCAGGAAGAGGGCGCTGTGCAGCGCCGGGACGTCGGGGCGGTCGTAGAGGAACCGCGGGATGTCGTGGTTGTCGATGAAGTTCACCAGGGCGCGGGAGGGGGGCACCCCGATCCCCCCGGGCTGGGGGGTGGCCCCGTACCGCTCGAAGCGGGCGGTCCACAGCTCCTCGATCTTCCGGGTGCCCGCCCCCCACTTCAGCACGTCGTCGAAGACCTGGAACTTCTGGCTGAAGTAGAACACCGAGTCCAGCTCCCCCTCCCGGGTGAAGGCCGCCAGCTCCTCGTCCCGGCCGTCGAAGGCCTCGCCGAACATGAGGAAGTTCTCCTTGCCCTCCGAGGCGGCGTGCTCGCGGATGGCGGGGCAGAAGGTCTGCCAGAAGCCGTGCTCCACGTGCTTGAGGGTGTCGATCCGGAAGCCGTCGAAGTCCACGTCGGTGATCCACTGGCCGAAGACGCGGACCAGCGCCTCCCGGACCTCGGGCAGCTCGGTCTTGAGGTCCTTGAGCCCCCCCGGGAAGTCGCCGGTGAGGAGCTGGTCGTTCTGCTCCACCGGGATGGAGTCCCCCCAGTCCGTCACCCGGCCACGGCCGTGGTACCAATCCAGGTCCTGGAACTCCTCGGGCAGGGGGGGCACCCGGTTGACCTCGGGCATGTAGATCCAGGTCATGGGAGCCGGGCCCGAGCCGCCGAGGGAGGTGAAGGCCTGCACCCCGTCGGGGTCGTAGGGCGGGTCGTACTCCGACACCACCCACACCGGGTCCTGGGCCCGGTCGGCGTCGTCCACGTCGCCGTCCCCGTCGTAGTCGAAGCCCTCCCAGCCCGAGCCGTAGGTGCTGTCGTCGGGCACGCCGTTGCGGTTGATGTCGTAGTAGAAGAGCTGGCCGACGTGGTTGGTGACGACGTCCAGGATCACCTTCACGTCGCGGTCGTGGCAGCGCTCCACCAGCTCCCGGAGCTTGGCGAGATCGCCGAAGTGGGGGTTGGTGCCGCCGAAGTCCTGGGTCCAGTACCCGTGGTAGCCGGCGAACCCGGCGTCGGACTCGACGTTGCGGACCACGGGGCTGATCCACAGGGCGGTGACCCCCAGCTCGACGATGTAGTCCAGGTGGTCGATGATCCCCTGCCAGTCCCCCCCCTGGTACTGCCCCAGGTCCCCGGGCCTCACCCCCTGGTCGTTGTTGGGATCGCCGTTGGCGAAGCGGTCGACGATGACCTGGTAGATGACCTCGTCCCGCCAGTCCTCCACCAGGTTCTGGTGGGCGGGCGCGGTCGAGTCGACCCGACACGAGGCCAGGGAGGCGGCGAGGGCGGCGAGGGCGAGGAGGCGGCGGCGGGGCTTCACTTCGGGCTCCGGGGGATCGGGGAGCGGCGCGGCCCCGATGATAGACCAGCCGGCGCCGGGGCGGTCCGCCCAGGGGCGAGGCGGGCGCCGGCCGGGCCTCACCGGGGAAGGCGGTCCAGGCGCGGATCCCCGGGCCGGAGGGAGCGGGCGCGGGCGGCGTGGCGGCGGGCGGCGAGGGGATCCCCCGCGTCGGCGTAGGCCAGGGCCAGGGTGAAGTGGCCGGCGAAGAAGCGGGGGTGGAGGCGGACCGCCCGGAGGAGCGGCGGGAGGGCCCGATCCGGGCGGTCCGCCTGGAGCCAGGCGTTCCCCACGAGGAGGAGGGCGCGGGGGGAGGGATCCCGCCGCACCGCCTCCTCGGCGAGGGCCGCCGCCCCCTCGGGCTCCAGCGCCATCAGGGCCGAGGCGCGGTACTGGAGGGCCCGGGCGGGGCGGAGGGCGAGGCGGGCGGCGTCCCGGAGGAGGGCGGGATCCCCGAGGCGGACCCCCCGGGCCAGCAGGCGGTCCGCCGCCAGGTCCGAGGTGGCCAGGGCCAGCGCCAGGACCGCCGCCGCGAGCGCCGCGGGCCTCCCCCAGCGGGGGCGAAGCCCGGGGCCCGCCTCCGGCGCCGTCCCCGGCGGCCCCAGGCAGGTCCCCACCGCCAGGCAAGCGAGCAAGGCGGATCCGGGCTCCCTCAGGACGGGGGACACGGAGCCCAGCACGCCGTAGGCCACCACCGCCGCCCACGCCGGCCCCGGGCGGGGGCGGACCAGCGCGGCGAGCACGGGGGCGAGCAGGAGGGCGAGGCCCAGGGGGCCGTGCTCCGCGAGGACCTGGAGCCCCTCGTGGTGGGCGTGATCGGCGTTGGTCCACAGGGCCGCCGCCTCGGGGCGGGCGGCGATCCGGACGGCCTGGGCCTCCAGGAAGGCGGCGTGGAAGGCGCCCGGGCCGGTCCCCAGCGGCAGGGCCCCCCGGGCCACCTCCCAGGAGATCCCCGCCAGGTGCAGCCGACCGCGGACGTGATCGGCCACGGTGGGCAGCGCCAGGACCCCGAGGGACGCCGCCCCCGCCCCCGCCGCCAGGGCGACGGCGGCCCTCCGCCCCCCGGGCCGGCACCCGACCCACGCGATCCCCCACGCCGCCGCCCCGGCTCCCGCCGCCACCCGCGCGCCCAGGCTCCCCGAGGCGACCATCGCCCCCACCTGGAGCGCCGCGGCCGCCCCGAGGGCCAGCCGCTCGCCGGGGCGGCGGCATCCTCCGCGACCCAGCCCCCCCGCGGTGAGCGCCAGGGTGCCCACCAGGAAGCCCGCCAGCAGGTCGGGGTTCCCGAACGCGCCGCCGGGGACGGCGAGGCCCGGGACCGCCGCCAGCGCCCCCGCCAGGGCCGCGGGGCGGGCCAGCCCCGGGGTCGCCGGCCCCGGTGAGGCCACGAGGCTCCCCAGCGCCAGCGCGGCGATCCAGCCCGAGTGCGTCACCCAGGCGGCCAGCCCCCCACCGGGATCGGCGCTCCCCGGCGCCCGGGCGAGGGCCAGGACCGCCAGCCCCGCCCAGGGCAGCCACCGGCGCGCCGGGACCGCCCTCGCCCCGGGGAGGAGCGCCACCGCCAGGGGCAGCACCCCCCACGCCAGCCAGGCCCGGACCGCCCCCGCCCGGGCCTGCCCGGGGAGCCAGGCGACGGCCAGGGCGACCAGGGCCGCCCCGGCGAGGGCGGCGGGATCGGGTGGGAGGGCGTGGGGGGCCCGGGCCGGCGGGATCCCTCCCCTCACCCGGGGGAAGCCAGGATCCGGTCGAGGTCCGCCCGGAGCAGGGGATCGGCCCTCTCCCTCCAGGCGCGGAGCACCGGCTCGCTCCGGGCCCGGGGCGCCCTCTCGGCGATGTCAAGGACCTCGTCGGCGACGAAGGGGATCCTCTTGCCCAGCTCGCCCCACAGCCGCGCCCAGGCGCGCTCGTCGCCCCGGGCGGCCAGCACCCGGGCGGCGTACAGGCGCACGTAGACGTCCTCGTGGTCGAGCATGGCCGCGAGCCGAGGCGTGGCGCCGTCCAGCGCGCCACCGGGGAGCTCGGCGAGCCGCGCCGTCGCCACCCTCTTCAGCTCCACCGGGGCGTCCTCGATGGCGGCCACCAGCCGCTCCACCCCCTCGGGCCTGCCGAGGGAGGCGAGCAGGAACGCGGCGTGGAGGCGGGACTCGGCGTCCTCGCCCTCCAGCCACGACCGCGCCATCGGCTCCGCCCCTTCGTCCCCGAGCCGCCCCAGGGCCCTCATCAGGAGGTCCTGCTCGCCCCCCGGGGTGTGGAGCCACGGGCGCAGCAGGAACCGCACGTGGTCGTCCGGGTGCCGGGCGAGGATCTCCAGCGCCTCCCGGGCGTGACCCGAGCCGGTGGCCACCCGCACCAGGAAGGCGGTCGCGTCGGGGTGCAGCGGGCCGGGGAGCCGGGAGAGGAGGGCGATCCCCATCCCCCGGTCCTGCCAGCTCCCGGGGTCCAGGCGGGCGAGGACGGCGGGCACGACGGCGGCGTCCCCACCATCGGCCAGGAACCGCACCGCCGCGTCCCGCACCGAGTCCAGGTCGCTGGACAGCAGCTCCTCCACCACCCGGCCGTGGTGGCGGGGGTAGTCCAGGCGGGCCAGGGCGATCACCGCGTCCCGCCGCACCACCGGGTTCGCCTCCCGGCTCGCCGCCTCCAGGGCGGGGATCGCCGCCGCATCGCCGATCCGCCCGAGGGCGACGGCCACCTCGCTGCGGACGTAGTCGTTGGGGTCCCCGAGGGCGGCGGTCAGGGCGGGCACGACGGCCTTCGCCTTCAGGTCGCCGGCCACGAAGGCGGCGTTGAACCGGATGTAGGCGCGGCGGTCCGCGAGGGCCTCCCCCAGGAAGGGGGCGGGGTCCTCGCCCAGGCGCTGCAGGGCGAAGACGACGTTGTTCACCAGGCGGGCGTCGGCGGTGCGGTCGAGCCGGCTACGCAGGAAGGGCAGGGCGGCGGGATCGCCCACCCGGCCGAGGTTGTAGATCACCCGGTTCTGGAGGTGGGGGGCGTGGTCCACCAGCGCGACGAGGGGCCGCACCGCGGCGGTGAGCCTCAGGTCCCCCGCGCGCTCCACCGAGAACTCCAGGACGTCCGGGGGCACGTCCCCCGACGGCGCGGCCCGCAGCGGCGCCACGACCACCTCTTCCAGGGCGCGGGCGGGCAGCAACCGGCGCAGGTCCCAGAGGGCCTGCTGCGTCGCGGGGTCCCAGGACGTGCGGAAGCGGTCCAGCAGGGGACGGACCGCCTGGGGATCGCCGAGGCGGCCGAGGGCCCGGACGGCCTCCTCCCTCAGGTACTCGGGCACCCCCTTCTTGCCCACCAGGTCCAGCAGCCGGGCGGTGGCCTGCCGGCTCTCCAGGGAGCCGAGCGCCTGGATCGCCCGGGAGCGCACGGCGTACTCGGGATCGTCCAGGGCGTCCAGGAGGGGGCCCAGGGCCCGCGGGTCCCGGGTGGCGGTGAGCACCAGGGCGCAGGCGGCGCGGACGTCCGGGCTCATGCTGCCCACCAGGCCGTTGACCACGGCGGGGGTCGCGGGCCGGCCGAGCCGCACCAGGTCGCTGGTGGCGGGCAGGTCGTAGGGATCGAGGTTGATGAGCAGCCCGTCCTCCCGGGCGAGCCGCTCCAGGACCTCGCGCTTCCGGTCGGGAGCGGGGCCGGCGCTCCCGCCTCCCCCCCACGCCTCGGCGAGGGAGGTCACCAGCGCGAGGGCGCACAGCACCGCCGCGGGCAGCGCACTCCGTCGAGCCAGGATCCCGACCATGTCACCCCCCGCTTCGGCGTGTGGGGGCGATCATACCAGCCCCGGGCTGCCGTCGCGCCGGACCGACCGTCCCGGGGGCGACTCGGGGGGCCGGATGTGATAGAGATGTCCGCCGCTCGCGCGTCGGGAGGGACCGGGCCCCGGCGCCCGGCCTCCGGAAGGACTGAGGACCGGATGAAGGTTGGCATTCCGCGGGAGGTGCTGGCCGGCGAGCGCCGCGTCGCCGGCACCCCCGACACCGTCCGAAAGCTGGTGGATCTCGGCTTCGCGGTCCAGGTGGAGTCCGGCGCCGGAGAGGCCGCGGATCAACCCGACGCCGCCTACGCCGAGGCGGGCGCCGAGGTGGTGGACGGCGCCGCCTCCCTGTGGGCCACCAGCGACCTGGTGCTGAAGGTGCGCCCCCCCACCCTGGAGGAGGCCGATCTCCTCAAGGAGGGGGCGGCCGTGGTGGGCTTCGTGTTCCCGGCGTCCCAGGGGCCCCTGCTGGAGCGGCTGGCGGCCCGGAGCGCCACCCTCCTGGCGATGGACTGCGTCCCCCGGATCAGCCGCGCCCAGAAGATGGACGCCCTGAGCTCCATGGCGAACATCGCCGGCTACCGGGCGGTGGTGGAGGCGTCGGCCCACTTCGGCCGCTTCTTCACCGGGCAGATCACCGCCGCCGGGAAGGTCCCCCCGGCGAAGGTGCTGGTGATCGGCGCCGGCGTCGCCGGGCTGGCCTCCATCGCCGCCGCCAAGGGCCTGGGGGCGATCGTGCGGGCCTTCGACACCCGCGCGGCGGTGAGGGAGCAGGTCCAGAGCCTCGGCGCCGAGTTCCTGGAGGTGGAGATCGAGGAGTCGGGGGACGGCGGGGGAGGTTACGCCCGCCAGATGAGCCCCGAGTTCATCCGGGCCGAGATGGACCTCTTCCACGCCCAGGCGAAGGAGGTGGACATCATCGTGACCACGGCCCTGGTGCCCGGGCGGCCCGCGCCCCGCCTGCTGGAGCGCCGCGCCGTGGAGGCCATGCGGCCCGGCTCGGTGATCGTGGACCTCGCCGCCGAGCAGGGGGGCAACTGCGAGCTGACGGTGCCGGGCGAGAGGGTGGTGCACCAAGGGGTGCAGATCCTCGGCTTCACCGACCTGCCCTCCCGCATGGCGGCCACGGCGAGCCAGCTCTACGGGACCAACCTGGTCCACCTGCTCTCGGACATGGGGGGGGGCCGGGACTTCCGGGTCGACCTGGAGGACGAGGTGGTGCGGGGCGCCCTGGTGCTGCACCGGGGAGAGACGACCTGGCCGCCCCCCCCACCGAAGCCCGCCCCCGAGGCGGCGGCGGCTCCGGCGGGGGCGGTCGCGCCGAAGCCGGCGGTGGGCGCGGCCCCCCGGGGGGACGCCGTCAACCCCGTGGGCCACCGCCCGCCGGATCCCCGCCCGGTGCTGGGGGGAAATGCCCTGGCGGCGCTGGGGGTGGTCGCGGCGGCGGGTTGGCTGGCGCTGCGCTACGGCCTCACCGGGGACGCCTCGCCGGCGGCCACCCAGTTCCTCCAGCACCTCACGGTCTTCGTGCTCGCCTGCTTCGTGGGGTGGCAGGTGATCTGGAGCGTGAGCCCGGCCCTCCACACGCCCTTGATGAGCGTCACCAACGCCATCAGCGGGATCATCATCGTGGGCGGGATGCTCCAGGCCCACGGGGACCCCCTGGCGCCGGCGGCGGTGATCGGCGGCCTCGCGGTGCTGCTGGCGGCGATCAACGTCGCCGGCGGCTTCCTCGTCACCCAGCGCATGCTGCGCATGTTCAGGAAGTAGGAGACGCCGGCTTGGAATCCCTGCTCCTCACCGTCGCCTACATCGTCTCCAGCGTGCTGTTCATCCTGAGCCTGCGCGGCCTCTCCGCCCAGGAGACGGCCCGCCGCGGCAACGCCTACGGGTTCGCGGGGATGGCCCTGGCGGTGCTCGCCACCGCGACCTCCCAGGCCATCGACTCCTACGCCCTGCTGCTCCTCGCCCTCGTGGTGGGCAGCGCCGTGGGGGCGGCCATGGCCTCCCGGGTGGCGATGACGGCGATGCCCGAGCTGGTGGCGCTGCTCCACAGCTTCGTGGGCGCGGCGGCGGTGCTGGTGGGCTTCGCCAGCTACCTCGGCGACGCGGGAGGGCACGGCCCCCGGGGGATCCTGCTGGGGGAGATCGCCGTCGACGTGTTCATCGGATCCCTGACCTTCACGGGATCGGTGGTGGCCTTCCTGAAGCTCCGGGGCAGCGTCTCGGGCAAGCCCCTGATCCTGCCCGCCCGCCACGCCCTGAACGCCGGCCTCCTGACCGCCTGCGTCGTCCTCTCGGTGGCCTTCGGCCTCGCCCCCGACACGGCGGGCCTCCTCTACCTGGTGGGTGCCGCCCTCCTCTCGGGGGTGCTGGGGGTCCACCTGGTGGCGGCCATCGGCGGGGCGGACATGCCGGTGGTGGTCTCCCTCCTCAACAGCTACTCCGGGTGGACCGCCGCGGCGGCGGGCTTCATGCTGGGCAACGACCTGCTGATCATCACCGGCGCCCTGGTGGGCTCCAGCGGCGCCATCCTCAGCATCATCATGTGCCGGGCGATGAACCGCTCGATCTGGAACGTGGTCTTCAGCGGCTTCGGCTCCGACTCCGGCGCCCAGGCCCGGCCCCAGTCGGGTCCCGCCGACGCCCAGGGCGAGGTGGTGGAGACCGACGTGGAGGAGACCGCGGCCTCCCTGCTGGCCGCCCGGGACGTGGTCATCGTGCCCGGCTACGGAATGGCGGTGGCCCGGGCCCAGCACGCGGTGAACGAGCTGACCGAGACGCTCCGGGCCCGGGGGGCGAAGGTGCGCTTCGCCATCCACCCCGTCGCGGGCCGCCTGCCTGGCCACATGAACGTCCTCCTGGCGGAAGCCGACGTCCCCTACGACATCGTCCTGGAGATGGACGAGATCAACGACGACTTCCCCCGAACCGACGTGGTGCTGGTGATCGGCGCCAACGACATCGTGAACCCGGGGGCCCTGACCGACGCGTCGAGCCCGATCTACGGGATGCCGGTGCTGAAGGTGTGGGAGTCGGGCCGGGTGGTGATGTTCAAGCGGGGCCGTTCGGCGGGCTACGCCGGGGTGGACAACCCGCTGTTCTACGAGCGCAACACCCGCATGCTCTTCGGCGACGCCCGCCAGACCATGGACCGCCTGGTCGCCGCCGTGAAGGCCCGCGCCGCGGCCTGAGGGGGGGACCGGGGCGGACCGGCGATCCCGGGCACACCCTGACCCGGTCGAAGGCGCCGACTTTCGCAAGGGGGCGCCCCCGCGGACCGAGGCGGGGCACCCTGCCCCCCCGCCGCGCCCGGAGGTCCCATGACCGCTCCCGCCCCCCTCTCCTTGGCCGCGCGCGCCCTTCCCCTCCTCGGCCTCGCCGGCCTGGCGGCGGCCCTCTCCCTCCCCGCCTGCCAGCCCGATCCGGGGGACGACGACGACAGCGCCGGAGACGACGACAGCGCCGGGGACGACGACACCGCGGCGGACGACGACAGCGCCGCCGACGACGACAGCGCCGCGGACGACGACACCGCCGCGGACGACGACACCGCGCCGCCGGTGGGGGGATCGGTGGCCTGGTCCGACGAGCTCCCCAACCCCTACATCCTGGAGCTCGACGGCAGCACCGCCCTGGACTTCGGGTTGGCGTACACGGTGGTCCTGCCCGAGCCCAACGAGCCGGCGGCGACCGTCACCCTCGCGGTCTGCTACCAGCAGGCGGGGGAGGCGGAGTCCTGCTCCGACCACGCGTTGGACGCCGTCGAGGGCGACGGCATGATCCGCTGGGGCATCGACCCCGAGTCCTGGGAGGTCGGCCTGAACCTCTACTCCCACACCCTGCGCCTGGAGCAGGACGGCACCCTGCTGGACTCCGCCACCCTGAGCTGGGAGGTGACGGTGACGGGCGTGTAGACCCCCGGGAGGAAGGGCCTCCCTTGCCCGCGGGAGCCCGCGGCGCGAGACTGGCGACGGAGCGGACGGGGGGGGGGACCGGGTGGTGGGAGAGACCGTGGGAGCGAGCGACGCCCTGGACCGGGTGCCGTGTGGGAGCTGCGGGGCGAACCTGGAGTGGGACCCGGGGGAGGTGGCCCTCACCTGCCCCTACTGCGGGCACGTCCAGGCCGTGCTCCCCCCGGGAGGGATCCCCGGCGGGGCCGTCGTGGAGCATCCCCTCTCCGAGGCCCTCTCGGACCTGCCCCGGGACCTGGGGATCGCGCTGCGGAAGATCGAGTGCCGGACCTGCGCCGCGGTCACCGATCTCGACCCCGGGGTGTACGCCGGCACCTGCGCCTTCTGCGGATCCCCCCAGGTGGGCGAGGTCCAGAGCCGCGGCGCCGTCCGGCCCGAGTCCCTGATCCCCTTCATGGTGGACCGGGATCGGGCCGCCGCCCTCTTCGACCGGTGGCTCGGGAAGCTGTGGTTCCGACCCTCGGACATGCGACGCCTCGCCCGCCTGGGACAGGTCCGGGGGATCTACCTGCCCTGCTACACCTTCGACGCCCAGGCGGACTCGTCCTGGACGGCCATGGCGGGCTACCACTACTACGAGTCCCAGACCTACACCGCCCAGGAGAACGGCCGGAACGTCACCCGGACGAGGCAGGTGCAGAAGACCCGTTGGGTCCCCGCCAGCGGCCACCACTCGGGCTTCTACGACGACGTGCTCGTGGGCGCCGGCCGGGGGTTGGAACCCAAGGAGCTGGCCGCCGTCGAACCCTTCGCCACCCAGGCCCTCGTCCCCTACCGCCCCGAGTTCCTCGCCGGCTTCGGCGCCGAGGAGCACGGGATGGAGCCCCGGGACGCCTGGCCGCGGGCCGAGGCCACCCTCCACGAGCGAGAGCGCGCCGCCTGCGCCGCCCAGGTCCCCGGCGACACCCACCGCGCCCTGGACGTCCACACCGTCCTGACCCGGCAGACCTTCAAGTCGGTCCTCCTCCCCGTGTACGTCGCCCCCTGGCGCTACCGCGACCGCGCCTTCCGGGTGGTGATCAACGGTCAGACCGAGAAGGTCGCCGGCACCGCCCCCTGGAGCGTGGTCAAGATCGTCCTGGCGGTGCTCCTGCTGGTCGCCGTCGTCGCCGGGATCGCCTGGTGGCGCGGACAGGGGGGCTGAGCGCTCAGCCCGGCAGCCAGCGCCTCCAGAACGCCTTGCGCTCCCGCAGCCAGCGGTCGAGGCCGCGGTTCTCGGGGGCGGTGGCCAGGTCGGCGCCCCGGCCATAGGACTGGTAGCGGTGGCGGCCCAGAGGGGGGAAGCCGCTCCAGTGGGTCGCCTTCACCGCGGGGCGCCGGTCCCGCCCGTGGAGCACCCACACCTCGGCCGCCTCGCCCCCCGGCGCCTGCCGCCCCGCCAGGCGATGCACGCCCCGACCCAGCTCCACCACCTCGCCATCGGCGACGGGGGTCCCGTCCAGGGTCGCCTCCCCCCGGAACGGGGCGCGGAAGACCACGGTGTAGGCGCCCGCCGCCAGCGCCTCGACGTCCGCCTCCGCCGCGCCCCCCGCTGGCACCTCCACCCGGCCGCCGTGGAGGAGCAGGTTGTCGGCGTACGGCAGGTAGTGGCTCCGCACGAAGGCCCGCTCCTCGGGTGTGAGGTAGCGCTCGCGGCTCATGTACTCGTACACGTAGAACAGCGCCGGCGCCGCCCGCCACTCCTCCACCAGCCCGCCGTCCTCCTCCCTCTGCCAGCTCCGGTTCAGGGCCGTGTTGAAGAAGCCCACCATCGGGTAGCCGGGCACCAGCCCGATCCCGTCGGCGTAGGGCACGGGCTCGGGATACAGGGCGTGGGCGGCGCGCATGATCGCCCGCTGGTACCCGTTGTGGACCGCCAGGTAGGTGCCGTACCACGGCACGGCGATCGCCGCCACCAGCGCCAGGGCCACCCCGCCGAGGAGCAGGCCCGCGGCGCGACTCCGCCGCGCCAGCGCCGCCGCGCCCGCCCCCGCCACCACCGCCAGGAAGGGCTCGAAGTGGGCGACGTAGTACATGAAGAAGCCGCGGTGGAAGGCGATGGTGGAGAGCATCGCCAGGGGGAAGGCCACCACCGCCGCCACCCGGGCGCGGGGGGGAAGGCCCGCGGCGGAGGCGGGGCTCCCGGGGGACGCGGGGGGGCGCAGCATCAGGGGGATCGCCGCCAGCGCCGCCAGCCCGTAGGAGAGGGGACCCAGGTGGGCGGCCTTCTTCAGGGCCCCGTAGCGCGCCTCGAGGCCGCCCCCCTCCGCGAAGGCGGTGCCCGCGGCGGCGCCGAGGTTCCGGCGCACGAACTCCAGGCCCAGCCCGGAGATCGCCGCCATGAACCCGTACCACCCCACCACCACCGCCGCCGCCACCAGGTCCGCCGCCCCGAGGAAGGCCAGGGTGCCGGGGAGGGCCGCCCTCCGGGTCCCCGCCGGGCGGGCCGCCCAGGCCGCGGCGGCGGCGGCGTGGAAGGCGGCGAGGGGGTACACCGACTTCTGGCTCACGCAGCAGGCCACCCCGAAGACCAGCCCCACCCAGGCCCCCCGCCGAGCGCCGGTGGGGCGGTCCACCAGGGCGGCCAGGGCCAGCAGCGCCAGCGGGGTGGCGAAGGAGTCGGTCCGCAGCTCCACGGCGTGGGCCAGCCAGTTCCCCCCCACCAGAAGCGCCGCCGCCGCCGCCGCGCCCGCCCCCCTGGGGCCGATCCTCTCCGCCAGCCTCCCCGCCAGCAGGGCGGTGCCGGTGGCGGCGCCGAGGGCCACCATCCGCCCGCCCAGGAAGGCCGCCTCGGGGCTCCCCAGCCACAGCAGGGGCACCAGCGCGAAGAAGAGCAGCCCCGGCCGGCCCGGCTCGGCGAAGTCGCCGAATCGGAAGTCCGTGACGTGGCGGAGCAGGTTGTACTCGTCGCAGTGCCCCGCCGCCCGCCACGCCAGGGGCGCGTAGGCGGCCAGCCCCAGCAGGCACACCACCGCCAGGGCCCGATCACACTTCGCCCCCCTCACCCGCGGCCCCCCCGGGCGCGGGCCAGGGCCGCCTCCAGGACCGGCATCAGCCCCTCGGTGAGGGGGAGGGCCGCCGCCTCCCCCAGGGTCAGCCAGGCCACCGCCTCGGCGTCGTCCCCGGCGCGGAGCGCGCCCCCCAGGGGGGTGGCGAGCCAGTCCACGATGACGTAGTGGCTCCTCACCCGCCCGTCCCCGTCCCGGGCGACGCGGTCCACCACCGCCAGCACCTCCGTCGCCCGCACCGACAGCCCCGTCTCCTCCCGGGCCTCCCGCTCCGCCGCCGCCGCCGTCCCCTCCCCCAGCTCCACCAGGCCCCCGGGCGCGCTCCACCGCCCCCGGGCGGGCTCCCGCCCCCGCCGGACGAGCAGGACCCGATCCCCGTCCACCACGACGGCCGCGGCGGCGACGAGGGGGCTCTTTGGGTAGTCCCGGGGGGGAAAGGACATCGGGGCGGCGGGCGGTGGCTGGAGGGGGGGCCATCCTGCCCGACACATCCGCGGGCGGCAAGACCGGTCCCGGGGTCAGCCCTCCCTGCGCATCCGGGCGCGGCGGCCGCGGCCCCCGAGGGAGCGGCCCCGGAGGCTGAAGGGGGCTCGAAAGGCGTCGTGGACCTCGCCCAGGGGCGTGGCGGCCAGGAGCCAGCGCCGGGCGCCACCCGGGGGGGGTGGGTAGGTGAGGGGGCCGCTCCCCCGGAGGAGGCCCTCGGCCTCGGGATCGCCGTCCGACGCCCTCTCCACGATCCGCGCCTGCTGCTCGGGGCCGTAGGCGGCGAAGGGGGCGTCCAGGGAGGGCACGTCGTAGGCCCCCCGGCCGAACCGCGCCTGCTGGGCCAGGGAGATCCACATGTAGCTGCGGGGACCGGCGCCGTTCTGGGCCTGCCAGGCGTGGGTGAGCTCGTGCAGCAGCAGCCGCCTGTCCGGCAACGAGACGGGCGGCCCCCCCGCCAGGTCCCGCGAGAAGCGCTCCCTCCCCACGAACACGTACGAGGTCCGCAGGAGGGTCAGCACGAACGGCCGGGACCCCCAGCCCAGGCGGGGCACCAGGCGCACCCGGCGCACGTCCAGGGTGTCGCCGAACCACCGGCGGGCCAGGTCGGCCTCCGCCGGGTGCAGGGGGCGGGTGGGCATGGTCGGATCATGGCACCGTGCCGGCCCCTCCGCCACCCCTGGGCCACCCCGGGGTGGGTCGCGGCACGGCCTTCGCACTCCCCCGCGGGGGGACCGCCACACGAAGGGAGATCGCGATGGCCCACAAGGTCATGAGCAACGAGAAGATCTGCGACCACCTCAACACCCTCATCCAGGTGGACTTCGACGCCATCTCCGCCTACGACGCCGCCATCGAGCGCCTCGAGGGCGACGACGAGGCGAGGCGGGCGCTGGAGGGGTTCCGGCAGGACCACCTGCGCCACACCCAGGACCTGGGTCGCCTCGTCGAGCAGTGCGGTGGCCAGCCCGCCACCCGCGGCGACGCCAAGTCCTTCGTGACCAAGGGCATGGTGATGTTGGGCGGCCTGCTGGGCAACGAGGCGGTGCTCCGCGCCATGAACACCAACGAGCGGGTCACCAACGAGTACTACGAGCGGGCGCTGCACAAGGACTTCCCCGAGAACGTGATGGACGTCGTGCGCCGGAACCGCGAGGACGAGCGCCGCCACAAGTCCTGGATCGAGGCGCGCCTGGAGCGGGGCCGCGCCAAGGGGGCGCCGGAGCCCCGCGCGGGCATGTAGCCCCCCGATCGTGGCCCCGACGCCCACCCGGGCGAGTCGGGGCCACGCCGGCGGGATCCCTTTCCCCGCACCGCCCCCTCCGCTCCCGGCCCCGATCCTCCGCCCGCGGCTTGCGGGCGCGCCGGAGCGGGCCTAACCTTCCCGACGCGACCGGCGGGGCGTTCCCGTCCCAGCCGGCCCGCGGAACCTCAGGGTCCAGACCAGAGATGCACGCCGACGGCGGAGACATGGGCACCGGCCCAGAACCGCGCCCAGCGCCAGGCTAGTCGGGGGGACGCCCCCCGAAAGGGGAGGTGTCCCATGCACCTTCAGTCCCAGCAGGCGGACTTCCTGCGCCGCCTGCTCAAGCATGGACCCGGTCCGCACGTCCAGAGGGCGCTCCGGAAGTTCCATCCCGCCGAGCTGGCGGAGCTGCTCACCGAGCTGCCCGTCCCCGATCGGCGGCGGATGGTCGACGCCCTCGCCGAGGCGCGCCTGGCCTCCCAGACGTTGCGGGAGCTGCCCGAGGGCCTGCTCGCCTCCGTCCTCGCCGACCTGAGCACCCAGCGGCTCGGGACGGTCCTGGCGCGCCTCGCCCGGGACGACGCCGGCTACTTCCTCCAGCTCCTGGACGCGGACCGCCGCGAGGAGGTCCTGGCCCTGCTGCCCCAGGACAAGCTCGCGGCGGTGCGCCGGTTCCTGGAGTGGCCCGAGGGCTCCGCGGCGCGCCTCGCCACCGACCGCTACCTCACGGTGTCCATCGACTCCACCATCGGCGAGGCCATCGAGGGGCTGCGCCA
The DNA here is from genome assembly GCA_023150875.1 of Myxococcota bacterium. Lineage (GTDB taxonomy): Bacteria > Myxococcota_A > UBA796 > UBA9615 > JAKLKC01 > JAKLKC01. Next base: position 47,686 of record JAKLKC010000004.1, read on the forward strand.
GAGCGGCGACCGGGCCGACCACTCCCTGTTCTACCTGTACGTCGTCGACGGAATGAACCGCCTGCACGGGGTCCTGCCCCTGCGCCCCCTGCTCACCCGCGAGCCCGGCACCAGGGTGCGGGACGTGATGCGCGAGGACCCGGTGCGGGTCCGGGCCGACGCCACCGAGGAGGAGGCCGCGGAGGTCCTGACGGACTACGAGCTGCTGGCGGTGCCGGTGGTGGACGCCGACGACCGCCTCCTGGGGGTGATCACCGTCGACGACGTGATCGACGTCATCGCCGAGGACGCCGCCGAGGACGTGGTGCGTCTCGCGGGCGTCGGCGAGGGGGATCGGCCCCTCGGCAAGGTGCGGGAGTCGGTGCGCCGCCGCCTCCCCTGGATGATGGTCAACCTCGGCACCGCGTTCCTGGCGGCCTCGGTGGTGGCCCTCTTCGAGGGGTCCATCGCCCGGGTGGCGGTGCTCGCCAGCTTCATGCCCGTCGTCGCCGGCCTGGGGGGGAACACCGGCACCCAGAGCCTCGCCGTGATGACCCGGGGCCTGGCCCTGGGCGAGGTCCCCGCCCAGGAGGCCCGCAAGGCGGTGCTGAAGGAGGTGGGCGTCGGCGTCTCCATGGGCCTGACGGTGGGCACCTTCACCGCCCTCATCGCCTGGCTGTGGAAGGGCAACCCCTGGCTCGGGGGGGTGCTGATGCTGGCGATGGTCACGAACCTGACCATGGCGGGCCTCGCGGGGGCCGCGATCCCACTACTGGTGCGCTCCCTGGGGGGCGATCCCGCGGTGGGAGGCGGCGTCCTGCTCACCGCGGTCACCGACATCTTCGGCTTCCTGGCCTTCCTGGGCCTCGCCACGGTGTTCCTTCCCCGCCTTCTGGGGTGACGAGGGGGCCCCCGCGGACGTAACCTGGACGACGTGCCCTCCGCGCCCCCGGGAGCCGAACCGATGAAGTCCGCCCGCCTGATCGCCGCCTTCTCCCTCCTCGTCGCCGCCCCCGCCGCCGGGGCGGAGCGGGAGGACGCCAACTTCGACAAGACCGTGGACGGGGTGAAGGTCCAGGTGGGCCAGGGCGCCGCGGTGCCCGCCACCTTCCCCAAGGACGTCCCCGTCTACCCCGAGGCCAAGGTCCTCACCTCCGTCGCCAAGCCCAAGGGGGAGAAGACCGCCCACGTCCTGTCGCTGGAGACCTCCGATTCTCCGAGCAAGATCGTGGGCTTCTACCGCGACAAGCTCGAGGGTCGCTTCCGGGTCGAGAGGGAGCTGGACACCGGCAACGGCTACATGATGGTGATGAGCAGCGAGGACCGGTCCCGGATCGTCACCGTCACCGCCACCAGCACCGGCAAGCAGACCATGGTGCAGCTCGTGGTGGGTTCCAAGTAGGTCCCGCGCCCCGCGGCTCCGATGGGGACGGCGCGGAGCGGAGGCGGTATCCTCCACCGGATGCCTGCCGCCCCCTCCACCGCCCCCGCCGCCGCGCCCCCCCGGGGACGCGGAACGGCGCCCCGCTTCGTCCTGTACGTCTTCGCGTGCGAGCTGTTCCTCGCGGTGGTGCCAGCGGCGAACGCCGTGGGCGCGGGGGGGATGGCGGGGCCCGTCCTGTCCAGCCTCGCCCTCTACGGCGGCCTCGCGGCGCTGCTCGCCTTCGGCGTGTCCCGGATCCCGGCCCTGGACGCCCACCCCCGGGCGGTGGCCTGGGGGCTGGCCCTGGCCCTCTTCTTCTTCAGCGTGTGGGCGGGCCGTCCGGCGCTGGCGGCGGGGACGGTGTCCCTGGTGGCCGTGGGCCTGACCCTGGCGGGGGCGCGGATGGCGCGCCGTCCCTCCCGGCTGCGCCTGGTCCTCCGCTCCGTGCTGGTGCTGGCCCTCGCCCTCGCTCTGGGCCGGGTGGTGCTGCCCCCCCGGGGGGGCGCCGCCCCCACGGCGGAGCCCCGTCCGGGGGCCCCCTCGGTGCTGCTGGTGGTGGTGGACACCCTGCGGGCGGACGCCCTCTCCTCCTACGGCCAGGCCCAGCCCACCTCTCCCCACGTCGACCGCCTCGCCCGGGAGGGGGTCCGGTTCGAGCGGGCCTACGGCAACGCGATCTGGACGCTGCCGGGACACGCCAGCCTGTTCACCGGGCTGTGGCCCAGCGTGCACGGGGCCCACAACGAGCACTGGAGCCTGGACGAGGGGCCCCCCTCCCTCGCCGAGCGGATGGGGGCCGGGGGCTGGGAGACCGTCGCCTTCGCCGGCAACGCCCTGCTCTCACCGGGCACCGGGCTCACCCGGGGCTTCGGCCACGTGCACGCCTCGTGGCGGGGGGCGGTGATCGAGGAGTGCTTCGTCCTGCGCAAGGCCGGGGTCCGCCTGATGGGCCTGGACCAGGACAAGGGGGCCGCGGAGACGGTGGGGGCCTTCGGGGAGTGGCTGGCGCGCCGGGACGCCTCTCGTCCCTACTTCGCCTTCGTGAACCTCATGGAGGCCCACGCCCCCTACCACCAGGTGCCCCGGCGCTTCCTGGAGCGGTTCGTCCCCCGGGACGTCTCCGAGCGGCACCTCCGGGACCTGAGCATGGGCCTGCTCCGTCACCACATGATCGGCGCGCCCCTGCCCGAGGATCCGAGACTCCGGGAGCTGTCGTGGGCGATGTACCTGGCCGGAGTCGCCGCCGCCGACGAGGCGGTGGGGCGCCTCGCCGACCTGCTCCGGGAGCGGGGGGAGCTGGACCGGACGGTGGTGATCGTCACCTCGGACCACGGCGAGCTGTTCGACGAGCGGGGCCTCTGGGGCCACCAGACGGGGCTCCTGGAGGGGGTGTTGCGGATCCCCTTCGTGGTCCGCTGGCCCGGGGCGGTGCCGGGGGGGCGGACGCTCCCGGGTCCCATCCAGCAGGTGGACCTGGTGCCGACCCTGCTGGACCTGGTGGGGCGCCCCGATCTGGCCCCCTCCGACCTGCCGGGGCGCAGCTTCGCCGAGGCGCTGCGGGGGGGGGCCGCGGTGGAGCCGGGCCCCGCCATCGCCGAGCACTTCACCCCCTTCATGCTGCTCTCCGGCGCCGCCGAGGAGAACCTGCGGGGGGAGCTCCCTTACGCCCGGGTGCGAAGGCGGGCGGTGGTGCGGGGGGACCTCAAGTACACCCTGGACTCCCGGGGCCTGGAGGCGCTGGCGGATCTCTCCGCGGACCCCCGCGAGGCCGAGGACCTCTCCCCGCGCCGCCCCGACGCCGTGGACGCGGGCCGCCGGGACCTGGCCGACTGGGTGGAGCGGGGCGCGGGCCGCGACTGGGAGGGGATGCCCGTCCCCGCCCCCGAGCACGTCGGCCCCGACCTGGATCCCGCCACCCGGGAGCACCTGCGGGCCCTGGGCTACGCCAACTGAGCCGGGTCGTCGCCCCCCGCGCCTCCGGGGGCGGCCGCCCCGTCAGCCCCGGACCTGGACCTGCCAGTCGGCGGGCAGCAGCTCCAGCGCGCGGCGCTCGGCGAAGCGACGGCACAGCAGCACCACCGTCGCCCGGTCCTCCGGCCCGCGGATCACCCTCCCGGCGGCCTGCACCACCCGGCTCATGCCGGGGTAGAGGTAGGCGTACTCGAAGCCTCGGCCGAAGCGGCCCTGGAGGTGCTCCCGGAGCAGCTCCCGCTCGACTCCGTAGCGCGGCAGGGCCGGGGAGACGACCACGACCCCTCCGATCCGCGCCCCGGGCAGGTCGATCCCCTCGGCGAAGATCCCCCCCAGCACCCCCAGCAGGACGGGCCCGGGAGCGTCGGGAGCCGACAGCCGGTCCAGGAGGGCCGTCCTCTCGCCATCGTCCATGCGGGGCCCCTGGCGGAGCACGGCGCGGCCGGCGGCCCCAACGTGGGGGGCCACCAGGTCGCGGTACTCGAAGCTCGGGAAGTACACGAGCCAAGCCCGGGGATCCAGGCCCAGCGCGTCGTCGATGGCGGCGCCCACGGCGGGGGCGGTGCGGGTCCGGTCCCGGTAGAGGGTGCTGACGTCGCCGCGGACGATCACGCGCCGGTTCTCCGGGGGGAAGGGCGAGGGGTGCCGGGCCTCGTCGGTGACTTCCTCGGGGAGCCCCAGCACCCGCCGGTAGTAGTCCATGGGCTCCAGGGTGGCGGAGAGGAGCACGGCGGCGCGGTAGCCGGCGATCCGGGCGCCGGCGGCGGAGGGGTCGACGCAGAGCACCTTCAGCCACCGCCCCTGCCGCCCCCGGCCGAAGAGGTGGCGGAAGGACGCGGGGTCCATGGCCAGGGTGTCGGCGAAGCGCCGGACCTCCCGGTACAGCGCCAGCACCCGGTCGCCGTCGGGGAGGGCGGTGGCGGGGCGCAGGCGCAGGTACAGGTCGCGGTCGGCCAGCACCTCCTCGAAACCCTGGCGGAGGGACTCGAACCGGTCCCGGGCCAGCTCGACGGGGAAGGGCCCCTCGCCCCGGGGAGGCGCGAGCCGGTCCCACTCCTCGACTTCGTCCTGGAGCTCGTCGAAGAGGCGCAGCAGGGGAGAGGGCGCCCCCGCGAGGCCCGAGAGGGCGGCCTCCCGGGCGGCGGCGATGGCGTCCTCGCGGATCTCCGGGGACAGGCCGTCCATGATCCGCTCGGGGAGCTGGTGGGCCTCGTCCACCACCAGGACGCGGTCCCCCGGGTCCGGGTCCGCGAACCGACGCAGGGCGACCCGCCCGTCGAACACGTAGTTGTAGTCGCACACCACCACGTCCACCCGGTCGGCGGCCTCCAGGGTCAGCTCGAAGGGGCAGACCTGGGCGTGGAGGGCGGCCTCCAGGAGGTCGTCGGGGGTGGCGGGCCCCCGGGCGAGGAGGGGGGGGAGAGGTTCCACGCGGAACATCTTCCCGTAGTGGTCCCGGGCGAACTCGCAGCAGTTGGCGCGGCAGAGCACCCGCGGCTGGGGGCAGATCCTCTCCTTGCTGCGGATCCCCACGGCCCGCAGCTCGGGCACCTTCCCGTGGAGGCGGGCCAGGTGCTCCAGGACGCCGGCCTGCTGGGGGTTGCGGGCGGTGAGCCAGTCGATCCTCAGCCCCAGGTCGAAGGCGGCGCGCAGGGCCCCGTGGAGGGTGGCGGCGGTCTTGCCCGCGCCGGTGGGGGCGGAGAGCAGCAGGCGCCTTCCCCCCCGCACCGCCGCCTCGACCCCCTCGGCGATCTCCCGCTGGCCGACGCGGAACTCCGCGTGGACGAAGGGGAAATCGGGCACCCGCCCGCGGGCGGACGCCCTCCGGGCGACTTCGGCCGCCCGCTCCCTCACCAGGCGCCCCAGCACGGCCCGGAGCCAGCCCAGCGTCTCCTCGGGGGCGGCGGCGACGGGGAGGGTGCGGACGCCGCCGTCCACGGCGCCTACGAGCACCAGCCTCCCCGCGACCGGGGACTCGCCCGAGGCGCCGAGGAAGTGCAGGTAGAGCAGGAGCTGCCGGCGGTACCTCGGCAGGTGCTCGGCCACGAGCCGCTCCAGTGCCTCCCGGGGGAGGGCGACGGACTTGACCTCCTCCACCACCAGGGTCCCGTCCCCCCGGCGCGAGAGCCCGTCGATGCGCCCCAGCACGACGCAGGCCCACCCCTCCACCTCGACCACGAGGCGGACGGCGACCTCCGCCCGGAACCCCTCGTCCTCGCCCCGGCGCTGGTCCTGGTAGCGCGCGTGGACCTCACACCCCTCCCGGAGGCGGGCGCGGGCGGCGACTCCTTCGGACAGGTCCCCCTCGGTGCGCCCGATCTCCAGCAGCTCGGAGATCCCGACGGTGAGGGTGCGGGCGTCGTCGTCGTAGCGTACGGGCATGGCGGCACGGTAGTGCCCCGCGCCCCGGGAGGGAACCCGTGCCGGGCCCGGCAGTCCCGGGGAGGAGACCCCGACGCCCCTCGGTTGTGTCGGGGACGCCGTCGTGGTAGCCGTAGGCACGCTCGACTCCCAGGGAGGACCCCATGCCCGGCAAGACGGCCCGGACCCCGTTCCTGACGACCATCCCGATGCTCCTGCTGGCGGCGGCCTGTGGCGGAGGCGAGCCCCCCGTCCTGACCCGGGGCCCCGAGGCGCCGCCGGAGCCCGCGTCGCCGGCGGAGACGCTCGCCCCGGCCCTTCCCGCCCCCGCCGTGGTGCCGCCCCTGCCCAGCGGCGTGGGGATCTATCCCAAGGCCCGCACCCCCCGGGAGGTCGCCCCGGGGGTGACCCTCTCCCTGCCCTCCCGGTGGCAGAAGTCCCCGATCCCCGGCGAGAAGCCCAAGGGGACCCTCCACGAGCAGTGGGGGGGCCCGAAGCCCAAGGAGGACGGCCCGGGGGGGATGGTGGTGATGACCTTCGAGTCGTTCGAGGTCCCCGATCCGGTGGACTTCATCACCGCCTCGGCCGCGGCGGTGCCCGAGGGCGCCCCGCCGTACCGCGCCCGGAACCCCGCCGGCTGCCGCGTCTTCCCCGACGCGGCCACGGCCTGCTTCCTCTCCCTGGTGGCCCCCGACGGCGCGGCGGTGGAGCGGACGATGGTCTTCCGCGGCCAGCAGGTGGTCCAGATCGACCTGATGTCCCCCCCGGAGCTGGGAGAGCCGATGTGGCCGGAGCTGGCGGCCGTGGCCCGCACGGTGGACGTGAAGCCGGCGCCGTCCGCCCCGGGGCCTCCCTCCGCCGAGCCCGCGGGGGACCCGCCCGCCTCGCCCTGACCCGCCCCCAGCCGCATCCTTCGTGGCCCCGAAGCCACACTCCCGCGCCGGGGCCGATACAAACCGGTTGCGCGCCCTCCCCCCCTGCATTATCTTCCGCCTCGGCTCTTGGGGGGAGCGGAACCACTCCGCCCCACCCCTCCGCGGGGCGTAGCGCAGCCTGGTAGCGCACCTGCTTTGGGGGCAGGTTGTCGGAGGTTCGAATCCTCTCGCCCCGACCACGGGACCCTCCCCCCCAGCCGCGAGCCGGGCCGGTCGCTGCGCCAGTAGCTCAGACGGATAGAGCAGCGGCCTTCTAAGCCGCGGGTCAGGGGTTCGAATCCTCTCTGGCGCGCCAACAACAGGGTTGACTGCCCGGCCCCAAGTGGCTAGAACTATCCGCCGCGGCGGCGCGGGCCACCCGCCCACTCACCCCGCCGGGATTTTCAACTGCGTCCGTAGCTCAGCTGGACAGAGCGACGGACTTCGAATCCGTAGGTCGCAGGTTCGAGCCCTGCCGGGCGCACCACCCCACTCCCCGGTCGCAGCCCGGGCAACGGGACGAATACAGCTTCCAAGGGCCCATAGCTCAACTGGCAGAGCAGCGGACTCTTAATCCGCGTGTTGGAGGTTCGATTCCTCCTGGGCTCACCACTCGGTCCGAAGGCCCGCTCCTCCATTGGGGGAGCGGGCCTTCGGCGTTCTGGGGGTCGGGCAACGTCACCGGAATTGCTTGGATTCACGGGGGATCCGAGTTCGATTCCTCGTGACCCGCGGGACGCGAGGTGGTACCACCGCCCGGACCCGGTCGAGCTCGGCGAGGGCGACCGGGGGCCGGGGGCCGGGGAGGCGGTACCGCCGCTGTCCAGGGCCAGCCGATGTCCGGTCACGGACGGGCCGGATCGACGGTTGTGCGGCGACGAGTTTGCGGGTAGTTTGCAACGACCCTCCACTGTGGAGGGTTCGCGCAAACAGTCGGCAAACTCGGAAGGTGACAAGCGATGTCCGCCGTCGAGGCACTCGAAGCCATCCGCGCCATCCTCGATGGTGCCCGGGCCGCCGATCTCGAGTCGGGCACGCTGGAGTTCAAGCAGCAGGGGCGGAGCTTCGACGACACGGTCAAGGAGGTCGTCCAGGCCACGCTCTGCTTCGCGAACGCGAACGGGGGCACCGTCGTGGTCGGGGTCGCGGACAAGCTCTCGGGACCGGCGGCGTTCCTGGGGACCTCGCTCGACCCGGCAGACTTGCAGCGGCGGATCTACGACCTCTCCCGTCCGCCCCTCCTGGCGGACGTGCGCCGGGAGACCGTCGGCGCGGTCGCCCTTCTGCTGGTCGTCGTCCCCCGGAGCCCGGAGATCCACTCCGACTCGCAGGGGCGCGCCCCGCGCCGCGTGGGACGCGACTGCATCCCCCTGGACCCCCTCGACCAGGCCCGCCTGCGGGAGGAGCGCCGGGGTGTGGACTGGTCGGCCCAGCCGTCCTCACGCCCCGCCGCGGACGTTGCCCCCGCCGCGATCACAGCGGCGCGGCACCGGCTGGAGCGGCTCCGGGACGAACGCCAGCGGCTCGCCCGCCTCTCGGCTCCGGACCTACTTCGGGCCCTGCGGGTGGTCACCCCCGAGGGAATGCTCCTCCGCGCGGGGGAGGTGCTGTTCTGCCCCCAGGACGAGGGAGACGCGTCCGCCGTGGTCTACCAGTTCCGGCTCACGCCCGCGGGTGAGCCTCGCGCCGTCGAGCGTCCCCGCCATCCCCTCGTCCTTGCCTTCGACCGCGTGCTCGAACTCGTGCAGGCACGGAGGAACGCGACGCCGGTCAACCTGCCCGATGGGCAGCAGATCCACGTCGAGGACTTCCCGGGGCTCGCCGTCCGGGAAGCGCTCGTCAACGCACTGGTCCATCGCGATTACCACCTGGGCGGTCCGGTGCACGTCGAGCACTCGCCCGAGGTCTTCGTCGTCGCGTCTCCCGGCCCCCTCGTCGGGGGCGTCACGCCGGACAACATCCTCACGCACCCGTCGACCCCGCGGAACCCGCTCCTCGCCAGCGCCGCCCGGGTCCTCGGGCTGGCCGAAGAGGTCGGGCGTGGGGTGGACCGGATGTACCGGGAGATGATCCAGTCGGGGCGGGACCTCCCCCGCATCGAGTCCAGCGCGGCCCAGGTCCGTGTCACTTTCGTTGGGGGCGCCCCCAACGCGCAGATCGCTCGGTTTGCCGCCCAGCTTCCGGCGCAGGAGCGGGAGGACACGGACACCATGCTCGTCCTCTTCAAGCTCTGCTCGGTCCGCCTCCTCGACGCCCAGCGCCTGGCCCCCTTCATCCAGAAGACGGTCGACGAGGCGGAGTCCGTCCTGCGCCGCCTGTCTGGCGACGCCGTGGGGATGCTCGAGCCGACGCGGCAGACGGCGCGGCGGGCCCACCCGGCCTACCGCCTTCGCGCCCAAGTGCTCCGGGCGCTCGGCTCGGCGGTTCCCTACCAACGCCGCACCGTGGACGAGATCGACCGCAAGGTGATCGCCCACGTCGTCGAGTATGGGCGGATCACCAACAAGACGGTGCAGAACCTGCTGGATGTGAGCCTCCAGCGGGCCCGGGACCTCCTGTCCGACTGGGTCCGGCGGGGCATCCTGGTGAAGACATCGGCCCACGAGCGCGGCCCGGGCGTGGAGTATGGGCCGGGGCCAGGCTTCCCGGGTTCCGGGGGAAGGAAGCGACGCACGGACTCCCGTGGGGATCATGGATCGACCCTGCCCCTGCCCTTCCCGCCTGGCGGCGCGGAGAGTGAGGCGTCGACGAGGGCGTCGCCGTCACGGACCCGATCTCCCCGCGGGAGGCTGCGGAGCACTCCCGGCTCGGTCGCGGCACCCGACGGAGCGGCCGAGGTGTCCGACCGCGGTGATGCCGCCGCCGAGCCCGATGAAGCGGATCCAGTTCGAGAATCGTCCTGCTAGGCTCACCACTCGATCCGAAGGCCCGCCCTCCAGGCGGGCCTTCGGCGTTCTCGGCCTCCGGTGGTGACGCCGGAAGGGCCCCGAAGGACCAGGCGCGATCCCGGGTGGAGGTCCCTCAACCCCCGGAATGAGTGTCCGGACCCCCCCCATGCGGCCTTGCGTCGCGGCTTTGACCCTTCCGGCGCCCCTGGAAACCGGCGGCGGCCTTCCAAGACGGTGACGGCCGCGACCTGCTCCTCCGCCTGCGGGTATGCGATCCGGTTGCAGCGGCGGATCTACGACCTCTCCTGGCCGCCCCTGCTGGCGGTCGTGGGCCGAAAGACCGTCGGCAGGGTCGCCATCCTGCGGGTCGCCCTCTCCCGGAGCCCGGAGATCCCCTCCGACTCGCACGGGCGCGCCCGCCCGCTCTGGGAGTTGGTGCCGGTGCTTGATGGCGGATCTCGTCCGCCTGCTGATGTCATCGAGGCGCGGGCCCGCCGGTGAACCCTCGCCGCGGGCGCGCGGGCCGCGCGGCTCCGTCGGGATCGGTGTCCGGGCGGCGGGGCCCGCCCCCCACCCGCCCATCGGGCTCAGGACCCGAGGTTCGCCAGCAGGTACTCCCCGACGTTCTCGATGAGGTCGGCGCTCTCCAGGGCGTAGCCCGGCACGCCCAGGGCGTTGGCCTCGTCGATGAAGGTGTTCAGGTCGGCGAAGAAGACCAGGGCCCCCGCGCCCGACGCCCAGACGCCGGGGTCGAGGACCGCTCCGGCGTAGCCCGGCGCCCCCTGCATCGCCGCCAGGAACGTCGCCGGGCCCAGGAACTCGAAGGGTCCCGGGTCGTACTGCGTGAACGTGGTCAGGCGGTTGGGATCCGACGTCAGGACGTGGGCGTCCGGGGCGCTGACGAAGGCGTACTGCTCGCCCGAGAGGGAGAAGTCCGTGGTGATCCCGAAGGAGACCAGCAGGTCGTCGTTCAGGTCGTCGAGGTCGGCGGTGGCGTTGGAGTCGGTGAGCAGCACCACCGGCTTGCCCGAACGCACGAACTCCTCGAGCTGGTGCAGCTCGCTGTCCTCCAAGGGCTGGGGGGCGACGTCCCCCGCGGTGTGGAGCGAGATCACGAGGCCGTCCACGGTGCCGACGAACGCCTCGCTGAGCACGGAGTTGCCCCTCACCCCCACCGGCTGGGAGAGACCGGTGAGCAGGACCTCCCGGAGGGTGCCGAACAGGGACCCGTCGGCGATGGCCGCCTCCCCCGAGCGGGTAGAGTCGAAGGCCCCGAGCCAGATCTCCGGCGCGGGGGGCGACGTGTCGTCGTCGGACGTGTCGTCGTCGGACGTGTCATCGTCGGAAGTGTCGTCGTCGGACGTGTCGTCGTCCGCGGGGGTGGTGTCGTCGTCCGCAGGAGTGGTGTCGTCGTCCGTGGGGGTGGTGTCGTCGTCCCCCGTGTCGTCATCGTCCGCCTCCCCCTGGCAGCCCCAGGCGGCGAGGGCGAGGACGACGGCGGGGAGCAGGATCGCGGGGCGGGGCAGCGGGGGCATCGGCGGGCCTCCTGGACGGCGTGCCCCGGAGGGTAGCAAGCCCGGCGGGCGTTGTCAGCGACCGGAGCCTCAGGGGAAGAGCGGATCCCACCAGGAGATCAGCGCGTCGGTCCGCCTCTGGAGCAGGTGCGGGAGATCGGGCAGGCCCTCGTCGGCGTCGTTGGCGAGGCTGTCGAAGCTGGCCACCACCGCGCCGTAGGCGTTGTGGAGCCAGAAACGCGCCTCGGAGTCGGGGTCGTCCCCCAGGGTGGGCAGGCCCGTGGGCACCACCACCTCGCCCACGCCCCCCGCCACCCACAGGTCCCACCACCGCTCCGAACCGGTCAGCGTCAGCACTTGCGCCGTCGCCGCGGGGTCCGCCGCCCAGCCCAGCACGCCCCGGGCGCTCTCCTCCGGGGTGGGGGCGTGGAGTTCGGGGAGCCCCAGGAAGGCCGGCAGGACCAGGGAGTCGTCCGAGACCGCCGTGGACAGGACGATGGAGGCCCGCCCGCCGCCCCCCAGGCCGTGCTCGAAGATCGAGGCCAGGTAGCGGCTGGTGGGGGCCGCGAAGGGGCCGTCGACCGAGGGATCCGCCTCGTGGATCGCCACGTCCTCCCACCCATCGGCCGCCCGGGGAAGGGGCCGCTCGAAGGTGGCGTCGTCGTCGTCGTCGCCGGTGGTGTCGTCGTCGCCGGGATCGGGGTACACGTTCAGTCCCACGCCGAGCCCCGACACCAGCCAGCCGACCTCGCCCCCGTCCCGCAGCGACAGGAGGGTGGCGGGATCGGGGAAGTCCCCGGGCGGAGGAGGCCCCACCAGCGCGTGGACCTCCCGGGACAAGGGGATCCCCGCGCTCACCTCCACCCCGTCCCGATAGGTGCCGGGCTCCAGGGGGAGGGGATCGCTGGCCCCGAAGCGCAGCTCCGCCGTGTGCTGCCCCAGCACCTGGAAGACCGCGCCGAGGCCGATCTCCTCGATCTGGGCGGCGAGCTGGAGCAGCACGCCCACGTCGAAGATCCCCCCGAGGGTGACGACCCGCCTCTGCCCCTCTACCGCGGGCAGCTCGTAGTGCTCGTCCACCCCCGTCACCACCATGTTCTGGGGCAGGGACGCGGTGAGGCCGAAGGCCTCCACCTCCTCCAGCTCTCCGATGAAGTCCCCGAGGTTCCCCAGGATCGGGCTGCCGTCGATGGTGGCGACGGACAGGGCCAGGGCCATCTCGCCGGGTCCGGGTTCGGCCTCGAAGCGCACGCCGCCCCCCACGGTGCAAGAAGGCGGAGGCTGGCCGTCCTCCCGCAGGGCGATCCGGACCTCCCGGGCGGCGACGTCGCACAGGCTGGTGCGGCGGTAGCCGTCGAAGTCGGCGGTGATCGTCACCCGGCCCGAGAACTGGCCCTGCACCGTCACCTCGCCACCGCCGTCGGTGAACCAGGGGCCCGAGGGGGCGCCGTCCCCCACCCAGACCGAGGCGGCGGGGAGGGGCAGATCGGTGGCGGCGTCCACCACCCGCACCCTCAGCTCCCCCGGCGGGACCACCCGCACCACCGCGGGCTCGCCGCGGACCTCCTCCCAGGTGGGCGTGACGGTGGCGGTGCCGACGGCGAGGGGGATCAGCCGACCCTCGGGATCCACCCACGCCACCGCGTCGTCGTCCACCTCGTAGGTCACCTCGTCCAGGGGCAGGTCGTAGCGGCCCCCGTCGTCGGCGATGGCGTGGGGCTTGAGGGGGAGCACGGTGGCGAGGTCCACGGCGACGTCGGAGGGCCGAAGGCCCATCACCAGCACCTCGCCGGGATCGAGGTCGTCGGTGGGATCGGGGGGATCGCCCACGGGAGGGTCCTCGGCACCGCATCCCGGGGAGAGGGCCAGCGCCCCGGCGATCGCCCACGGGGCCAGCGTGCGCGCCGGGGCCGGGGGCGGCATCGCCGTCAGCCGCCGCAGGCGGGCTCGATCCCGTAGGGCTCGAAGAAGTCGGCCAGCGCGCTGTAGAAGTCGGCGAGTTCCGCCGGCGCGGCCCCGGGGGCGTGATCGACCCGGTGGGAGGTCACGTCGTAGCGATGTGTCAGGGCGCACACATCTCCCGCCACCGACTCGCTCTGCATCCCGAAGAAGCCGGCCTCGTCCAGCCAGCCGTGGATCCGGTACATCTGCTCGTGGCTCAGGGTGGCCCGGTACCGGTCATCCTGGTGGACGCCCGGGATCCCCGACCACTCCGTGACCACGCCCTCGGCGTTCACGGCGAGCCCGGCGTAGGTGGTGCCGGAGCCGAGGCCGATCTCCAGGAAGAAGCCCTCGACGGGGTAGTGCTGGACGTTGTCGGTGTAGGTGATGTCGTCGTCGTCATCGCCGTCGGGCACCGTGTCGTCGTCCGCCGGCGGGGTGGGATCCGAGGGATCGCCCCCATAGCACTGGCAGCCGGGAACCGTGGCGGCCCCCGCCAGGATCAAGGCCGCGACCAGGCGCATCGCCGCCGTCGGGGCGTGGGGATCGGGGCGACTCTCCTTGACGAGCGGCATGGTCAGGGGACCTCGATGACGAAGGTCTCGTCGAAGAAGTCGTTGGGCCAGGGCCCGAAGTAGGAGGGATCGTAGCAGGGTCCGTCGTAGTCCGCCCACTCCGGCTCGCCCTCCTCGCCGCAGTCCGGTGCCTCGGTGGGGCTGGTCCGGTAGGAGGTCACCCAGATCCGCGTGGGGTTGAGGGCCTGGGCGCCGCTCTCGGCGTTGGCGCCCACCAGCGTGAGGTACACGGCGTCGAGGCGCTTCTTGGCCGCCAGCACGTCGGCGGCGACGATGCGGATCTGGTCGCCGGGGCTCGCCTCGAAGCGGATGGGCGCGAGGTTGTCCAGGTCACCGGAGTCGTCGTGGAAGATCAGGGACGTCCCCTCGGCGGTGGTGAGCCAGACGTCGAGGTCGTCGTCGACTCCGAAGTAGGTGTACTCGCTGCCGGCCTCCCCGGAGATCACGTACTCGAAGGTGTCTCCCTCCTGCCAGACGATGAGGCGCACGGAGGTCGTCCCCACCTTCCCGGCGCTGTCCATGGCGTTGAGGCTGAGGGTGTGGGTGCCGGCGCTGAGGGTGTCGGTGATGACCTCGACGGCTCCCGTGGCGTCGGCGCTGGCGGTGATCGCCGGGTCGAGGTCGCTGTCCCACCACACCAGGAGGTCCTGGGCGGGCTCGTCGGGATCGCTGACCAGCCCCTGGAGGGTGAGGGACTCCCCCACGTGGACCACCGAGCCGGACTCCGGGGAGAGGATCTGGACCTCGGGGGGCAGCCCGGAACCGACGTCATCCCCCTCGGCGGTGAGCTCCACCCGCACGTTGGGGGTCTGGAGGTCGTTGGAGCTGACCCAGATCTCGCCGCTGTACGGGCCACCGCCGGGCTCGCCGTCGTAGGTAACGCTCACCTCGACGGACTGGCCGGTGGTGAGCTCGAAGGGGGGCTGGTGGCCCGGGGCGGGGGCGACGGCGAAGACCCCCTCGGTGTCGAACAGGATGACGTCCTGGACGATCACCGTGCCGCTGCCCTCGCTGCTCAGGGTGAAGGTGGCGGAGTCCGCGCCGCCGGACTCGAAGTGGAGGGAGGTGGGGGTGACCTTCAGGTCGGGCACGGCCCCGGTCCCGGCGAGGGACACGTCCAGGACCGAGCCCTCGACGGAGTTGCTGCGGATCCGGAGCCCCCCCGTGAAGGGGACCTCCTCGTCGGGGATGAAGGTGACCTGGAAGGTGCCGGGGGAGTCGGATCGGATGGCGTCCGGCGGGGTGGTGTACTCGAAGGCGGTGGGATCGGTGTCGGGGGTGAGCTCCACCGACTCGACTTCGAGGGTGCCGGTGCCGGCGTTCGACACCGTCACCGTCACAGTCTCGGGGGTGCCGAGGTTGACGCCCCCGAAGTCGATGGAGGTGACGTCGAGCTGGATGCGGGGCTCGGCGTTCGCGAGCGACTGGTCGCTCCCGCATCCGGCCAGCGCCGCCAGCGCGGCGAGCGCCAGGGCGACCGGGGCGGTCGCGAGCGGTGTGGTCCTCATGCGTCTCCTCGGCCGGCGGGATCCGGCGGGCAGGGTTCCATGATAGTCGAGGCGCCGCGGGGCCGCGAGGCCGACCCCGGGAGGGAGGAGCCCGACCGGCCATGCCCTTCCAGCGACGTGCCGGGCCACCGGGCACGGGTCTGCCCGACGAGGCGAGGTTCCGGTGGCGCTCCGCCGGGGCGGGAGGCGGGGTCAGCGGGGATCCCGGCCCGCCTTCTCCGCCCACTCGGCCCGATGGACCCGTGCGGCGGCGGCGGGCGGCCCTTCCCCCACGATCGCCAGGTAGCGGTCGACCTCCGCGACGGCGGCGGCGTGGTCTCCTCCGTCCGCCAGGAGACGGGCCAGCTCGAAGCGGGGCTCCGGCACCTGGGGACCGAGGGCCACCGCCCGGCGGTAGGCGGCGAGGGCCTCGGGGCCGCGACCGAGGCGCCTGAGGCAGACCGCCAGGGCGTGGGCGGGCTCGAAGGCCTTGGGCGCGGCGGCGGCGGCGGCGCGGAGCTGGACCTCGGCCTCGACCAGCTCGCCGGAGTCCAGGAGGGCCACGCCGAGGTTGGCGCGGTGGCGCCAGCCCCCGGGATCCAGCGCCAGCGCCCGGCGCAACGACGCGACGGCCTCGTCGAGCCGCCCCTGGCGGCGGTAGACCACGCCCAGGGCGCCGTGGGCCTCGGCGAGGTCCTGGTCCAGGACCAGGGCCCGCAGCAGGGCGGATGCGGCCCCCCCGAGGTCCCCCCTGCGGATCCGCACCAGTCCCAAGGAGAGCCACGCCGGGGCGTAGCCGGGGCTGCCCTCGGCGGCGAGGACCAGCATTCCCTCGGCGTCGCCGTAGCGCCCCAGGTCCCGGTAGATCAGGCCGAGGGAGAAGCGGGCGGCGGGGAAGCCCGGGTCCTCCGCCACCAGCGCCTCCAGCCGCACCATGGCCCCCACCCGATCCCCCCGCGCCCGGAGGTCGAGGGCGCGGGCGTAGCGGACCTCCCTCGCGGCCCTCGCGGGATCGGGGGCCGCGGCCGGCTCCCCGCCCGGGGCGCGGGTGGCGGCGGGGGGGGCCGGCGGCGGGGGGGCCGGCGTGGGGGGGGGCTCGGCGACCGCAGGCGGCCCCGCGCCGCCCTCGGCCACTCCCTCGGCGGTCTCGTCCATCACCACCACCGGACCGTCGAGGGAGATCGCCAGGGGCGGGAAGCCCCTCGCCCGGGCGCGCTCCTCCAACGCCCGTTCCGGCTGGCCGCCGGCCTCGAGGGCTTGCACCAGCGCCTCCCGAGCCCCGCGGTCATCGGGGATGGCGGCCAGGTAGGCGGACAACGCCCGGGAGGCCCCGCTCCAGTCTCCGATCCGGGCGGAGATCCGGGCGAGCGCCCGCAGGGCGGCGGGGTGTTCGGGGGCGTCCGCCAGGATCCCGCGGAGCGCGTTGCGGGCTCCCTCCAGATCCCCACTCCGCTCCGCGGAGACGGCCTCCCCGAGGAGCGCGTCGACCTCGGCGCCGGACGCGGAGCGGGCGGGCGCCGCCGCGGCAAGGGCGAGCAGGAAGAGGAGGAACGAAGGCCACGAGGCCTTGATGAGCGAGCCCATCCACCCGTCCGGATCGCCGGAGCGACCTCACCTGAACGAGGAGAGGATAGCGCCGTCCGTGGTCTGGATGCGAGGGGGGGACGTCGCTGGCCGGCCGCCGGGGCGGCCCCGGATGAGGCTCAGCCGCAGCTCTCCTTGACCAGGCGCTCGCCCTGGGCCGGGATCTTGAGCTGTTGCAGCTTCTCGGCGGAGACGACGGCGGACAGGCCGGGGATGGGGGTGCCGACGGGCAGGCCCTTGGCCGCGCCCGGGTGATCGGGGTCGATGCCCGCCTGCTCGGGGGTCATCGGCTTGACCGGCGCGGCACCGGCGGCCTTGGCCCCCTTTTCGGCGGCGGGCTTGACCTGGGGCAGGGGAGGGATGGCCTTGGGGTCGGCGACGAGGAAGTCCACCTTCAGGCCCGCGGCGAGGTCGGTGGCCTTGAAGCGCATGGAGCGGATGGACTTCGGGCAGCGATAGAGGGCGCGGGGATAGCCCTTGGCCAGCTCCTGCTCGCCGGCGGAGATCCGCACCTCGACGGGCCCGTTGGGGATCTTGTCCGCGTCGCTCTGGGGCGGCAGCACCACCTGGAGGGCGTCCCCGCCTTCGGTCTGGGGCAGGCGCACCAGCTTGACCCCCTCGAACAGCTCGATGAAGGGCTCGCTGCCCCCCGACGCGGGCGGGACCTCCGCGACCGGCGCCGGCGCCGGGGACGGGGCCTCTCCGGCGGTCGCCGGCTCCTCCTTCTTGCCGCCGCAGGCCGCCAGGGCGGCCACCAGCCCCAGCATCCCCAGGGCGCGCATCGTGGGAAACTCCATGATCGACCTCTCCCGCAGCCTTCAGGCCGGCCGCCCCGGCCCCGTCGCCGCGACGTGCGAGGCCGCCATGGTAGTGGGTATCGCCCCGGATCTCCAGCCCCCACCGCCTTTCACAGGCCGAGCCCGCGCGCTACGATGTCGTCGTCGGGACCGCGGCCGGCCCCCCGCCGGGGGGACGACGGCCGGGGGTCCCGGCGCGGCGGAACGGCTTCGGCCGAGTCCGGGGGGGTACCCGAGCATGCGGGAGAGCCAGGAGCCGGAGTTCGATCCCGATCGTTGTTTCCGCGAGGTCCGGACACGGGTCCCCGCCTGGCTGCCACCGGTCGGGCGGCTCTCGTTGCGGCGCGACGTCACCCGGGAGACCCTCGGCGGCCTCGCGGTGGACGCGGAGCTTCAGCTCGACGCAGGTGCCCGGCCGGTCACCCTCTCCTTCCTGTTCCGGAAGGACGTCGACCAGGACCTCGTGGACTGGCTCGGGCGGATCCAGCTCGCGGGGGACGCGGAGCGGGAGCGGTGGGTGGTGGTGACGGAGCGCTGTCCGCGCCAGGCCCGTCACGACCTGCGGGAGCGGGGGCTCGGTTACCTGGACCTGCACGGAAACGCGTTCATCCAGGTGCCCGGGCTCGCCACCATCTACCACCAGTCCCAGTGGAGCCCGGCGCCGCCCCCTGGGCTCTCGGAGCGCTCGGTGGTGGGCGGGGACCTGCGGGTGACGGCGACCTGGCTCGAGGTCTCCGTGGTGCTGCTCCTGTCCGCGTGGCAGGAACGCGGGATGCCCGACGTCGCCACCCTGGCCCGGTTGCTGGAACGCAGTCCCCTGGCCATCGGTTGGGCATACCGCGAGCTGGCGAGTCTCGGCTACGTGACGTGGGCCGGGTCCGGGGCTCCCCCCGGACTGGAGGATCCCGCCCGCCTCCTGGACGACCTCGTGGAGGCCGCGCGGTTCCGGAGGCTTCTCCAACGCCACTCCCGCGGCTATCGGTTCGCCGACCACGTCTCCGTGGACGAGCTGACGGTCACGTCGCTGGAGTTCCCCGCCGGGGAGTCGGGCTCGAGCACCCCGACCGGAGCCCAGCTCGTGCACGCGGGGCTGAGCGGCCGGGTGCCCTTCGCGTTCGGCGGGCAGACGGCGGCCCGTCGCCTCCTGGGGGTGGGCGGCACCCCCGATCTGCTGGTCTACGTGCCCGCGGACCAGGTCCTGCGCGCAAGGGACGTCCTGCGCCTCGAGGATCCCGGCCCCCGGGCTCCCCACGTGCGTCTGGCCCGCCCCTTCGCCTCTCCCCTGTGGTCCATCGACGGCTTCACCACGTCTCCCGCGGGGGCGGCGCGGCCCGCGTGTCCCGTGCTCAATCCCGTCCAGGTGGTGCTCGATCTCGCCCAGTCCGACGCCGACCGGGATCGGCGGGCCGCGGCTCGCCTGAGGGAGCGGCTGCTCGGGTACTGACCGCCGGAGGCGGTGGGCCGGGGGCCCGGATCCCGTCCGCGAGGTTGCGGCGGGCGCCGGGGTTGCTAGTCTGATGGAGAGATCGCGGGCGAATGTTCCTCTCCGCCCGCCCCCAGCCGCCCGCCGCGCGCCCCGCGGCCGCCACGGTCCGACCCATGCCCATCCTCCCCATCTACGAGGTCCCCCATCCGATCCTGAAGCAGAAGGCGGCTCGGGTGGAGGTCGTCGACGACGAGATCCGCAAGCTGATCGCCGACATGGCGGAGACCATGTACGCCGCCCCGGGCGTGGGGCTGGCGGCGCCCCAGGTGGGGGTCTCGAAGCGTGTTCTGGTGGCCGACGTCCCGGTGGGGGCGGACGGCGTTGCCGACGCCGGAGACGACTCCCGGCCCGAGTCCAGGGGGGCCGATCTCCTCGCCCTCGTGAACCCCGAGATCGTCGAGAGCCGCGGGGAGACCCGGTACGACGAAGGCTGCCTCTCGGTCCCGGACTTCGTGGAGCCGCTGAAGCGGTCGGCCGAGATCGTGGTGACGGGCCAGGACCGCGAGGGGGCATCGGTGCGGATCGTCGCCCGGGGCTTCTACGCGGTGGTGCTCCAGCACGAGATCGATCACCTGGACGGAGTCACCATCCTCGACCGGGTCAGCAAGCTCAAGCGCAGCCTCTACCAGAGCCGCCGGGCCCGTGCGAAGGCCCGAGGCGACTCCAAGGCCGCCGAGCATCGTCCCGGCGCGATCTGAGCCGGTGGCTCCTCGCCCCACCCCTCCGGACGCCGCCCCTGCGCCCGCCTTGAGGTTCGAGGATGCCCGGCCCATGCGGGTGGTCTTCATGGGCACGCCGGCGCTGGCGCTCCCGACCCTGGAGGCCCTGCTCTCCCGTCCCGATGAGTTCGACGTGGTGGGGGTGGTGACCCAGCCGGACCGGCCGGCGGGTCGGGGCCAGAGCTTGCGGAGTCCCCCGGTGGCGGCCCTCGCCACCCGCCTGGGACTTCCCCTGGCGCAGCCCAAGGGGGTGCGGGGGCCGTCCTTTCTCGGGACGCTGGCGGGGTGGGCCCCCGACGTCGCGGTGGTGGTGGCCTTCGGCCGCATCCTGCCCCGGACGGTGCTGGACCTGCCCCGCCTCGGCTGCGTCAACGTCCACGCCTCTCTGCTGCCGGCCTACCGGGGCGCGGGGCCCATCCAGAGGGCGATCCTGGACGGTCACCCGGTCACGGGGGTGACGACCATGTGGATGGACGAGGGGCTCGACACCGGCCCGATGCTGCTCCGGGCCGAGGAGGCCATCGGCGCCGGCGACACCGCCGCCTCCCTGGGCGAGAGGCTGGGCCACCTGGGGGCACGGGTGCTGGTGGAGACGCTGCGGGCGATCCGGTGCGGCGGCGTGGTGCCGGAGCCCCAGGACCCCTCCCGGGCGAGCCTCGCGCCCCTCCTCCAGAAGGAGGACGGCCGCCTGGACTTCCGCCGGCCTGCCCAGGAGCTGGAGCGGGTGGTGCGGGGCACCTGGCCCTGGCCGGGGGCCTTCACGACGCTGGGGAGCCGGGTCCTGAAGGTCCACCGCGCGGCGGTACCGCCGGGCTTGGCCCCGCCGGGGACGGAGCCGGGCACGGTCCTGGCGGTGGGGGAACAGGGCCTGGACGTGGCCTGCGGCGAGGGCGTGCTCCGCCTGGCGGAACTGCAGCCCGAGGGGCGGCGGCCGATGGCCGCCTCCGCCTTTGCCAACGGGCACCCCGATCTGCTAGGAAGCCGCCTGGGCGCGTGAGGGACCGGAGCGCCCTCCCACCGGGCCCACCGTCCGCGGGGTCGTCCCCGAGGGAGGCATCGCCGTGACCGCGACCTCGAACCGGAGCTGGAAGATCGCCCCCTCGATCCTGTCGGCGGACTTCGCCCGCCTGGGGGAGGAGGTGCGCGCGTGCGAGGCGGCCGGGGCGGACTGGGTCCACGTGGACGTGATGGACGGGAGCTTCGTCCCCAACATCACCATCGGCCCCCTGGTGCTGGAGGCCGCCCGGCGGTCGACCTCGCTGCCGATGGACGTGCACCTGATGATCGTGGAGCCCGAGCGGCACCTGCGCGCCTTCGCCGAGGCGGGCGCGAGCGTGATCACCGTCCACGCCGAGGCGTGCCCGCACCTGCACAACACCGTGCGGATGCTCAAGCACGACGAGCCTTACCGGAGCCTGGGGATCCGCGCGGGGGTGGCCCTGAACCCCCACACCCCCATCTCGGCCCTGGACTACGTCCTCCCGGACCTGGACCTGGTCGTGGTGATGACCGTCAACCCCGGCTGGGGTGCCCAGCCCTACATCCCCCGCACCCTTCGCAAGCTCGAGGAGCTGAGGGAGCGCTTCGCCCGCCTGGGCCTCACGGATCCCCCCCTCCTGGAGGTCGACGGCGGCGTCAAGGTCTCGAACGCACACGAGTTCGCCCTCGCCGACGTCCTGGTGTGCGGCTCCGGCCTCTTCCACTACCCGGACGGCACCTACGCCGACGCCGTGTCTGGCCTCCGCCGCCAGCTCGCCACCACCCTGACCTGAAAGCCGCGCCGCCGCCACGGCGGGGCCACCGCCCTCCTTGACACCCGCCCTCCCACCCCCTATCCTCCCTCGCGCCTCGCGGCCCCACGCGGTCCGCGTCGCCTCATCGGGGCGTAGCGCAGCCTGGTAGCGCACCTGCTTCGGGAGCAGGGAGCCGGAGGTTCAAATCCTCTCGCCCCGACCACTGAAGAAGCAAAGGGGTTCCGGGTACTTTGCCCGGGACCCCTTTGTTGCTTTCGAACAGGCGGCCCTTGCGGCCGACCCTCGGCTGGCGCCCAACACCGTGGATGCACCGCGCCGCCGGGTTGACCGGCGCGGAGAGGTGGGCTAGCCGCCCAGCGGATCGATGCTGGTTCGACGCCCGAGGTACTGCCTGAACTTGGGCGCCGTATACTCATACTCCCCCTTCCGGATCCGGTAGAGGACGCCGGCCTCGACGAGGCGGCCGAGGAGGACGTTGACGTTGCCCGGCGTCTTGTCCACATGGGTATTGAGATTCGCCGTCCGCACCGGCGGATACGGGCATCTTGCCGTGGCGAGTAGGACATCCTGCTCGGCGGGAGTGAGTGTCGACACCCGAGGCTCGTAGAAGTCAATGTCCAGGCGCCGGTAGATTTCCGGGGTCGTCGCATCCAGCAGTGGGGGGTCGAACGTAGTGCGCCCGACGTACCGAGCTGCGTCCCAAAGCTCTGCGCCCCAGAGCTGAATGAAGTAGGGATATCCCTCGACCTCCTCCACCACCCGCCGGACGACTTCGTCATCGATCTGCATGGACCGCGATTCCAGGGGCCTCGAGAGCGCGGCGGCCGCCTCGACCGGAGGCAAGCGACCTAACTCCTCACCCCTGAACATTCGTTCCGTGTACGAGCGGGCCCGGAGCAAATTGCCGGTGAGCGTGGGCAGGCCACAGAGGACGAGCCCCACTGGAAGCTCCAGGCGTTGAAGCGCGGATATCGCGGTAATCAGGAGGGATAGCGGGTGCTCTCCCCGCCGATCCCGTTCGTCCCTGATCACCTGGGCCTCGTCCAGTAGAAGCACCAAGCCCTCTCTGCCATGCTCCGCTGCGGTGCGCACGCCGTCAAGCAGGCACCGCGCCAGGTCGACAGAGCCACCGATGGAGCCAGCCCCGAGGGTGATGGTGATGTCGTTGTAGGTGACGCCTACGGAGGCCAGCGCGCCCCGGGTCACGGTCCCCAGCGAATGCTTGATTCGCTCCATGGTCGAGATGCGGCGTTGGGCCTCCTGGACGAGTGCGATGACTGCTCGCGCCATCCCTTCGTCGTGGTTGTGGCCGGGACCGAATTCCAGCGAGCAGGGTTCCCAGCCCGCCTCCTGCGCGACCTCCGCAAGTCGGGCCAGGAGCACCGTCTTGCCCACCCCGCGCAGCCCTGTGAGGCGTGTATTCGCCGGGACCGCCGGGGCAGACCGAAGCGTGGCAAGAAACCGACGCTGCGGCGCGTCGCGACCGGCGAGATAGGCCGGTCTGGTCCCGACCCCCGGCCGGTAGGGATTCCGTCCCGAAAGTTCAGACATGACGATGAATGTTTAAAGATCGCCGAATTCAAAGTCAAGCTCCTTGTAAGGGCATCTTCGAGCGGCATGAGGACGCCCGGACTTCGAGGACACGTGGCACGCACTCGGGCGCGGCGGCGGCGATCCCGTTCGAAACTCGTCCGATGAGCCCGACCATCGAAATAGCAGAGTCGTCGACGCCGGCCCGCTGGTACTTACGGGCGGCCACCCGGTGCCCGCAGTCGAGCACGTCGTACTCGACGAGCCCGGCCGCTGGGCTCCATCCTCCATTGGTCGACCACCTGGTCGACGGCGCCGTCGAAGTAGACCTGGATTCCGCGGCTCGTCCTGTGGAGCACTCCGAGGAGTTCGCAGCGAGATATCGTGATAGAGTAGATGTCATGATTTCTCCTCTTCTCGACCTCGCGGTCACCCTCACCCGCCAGACCGGCCGCGCCCCCACCCTGGCTGAGCTGGCGGACGCCGCGGGCGTGTCCCGTGCCACGGTGTACCGGACGTTCGCCAACCAACAGGGGCTCCTGGAACAGCTCCAGGCACGAGGCGAAGCGGTGCCCGAGCAGAGCCGGGCCGTGTTCGAGGCTGTCCGCTCCGTGATCCTCGAGCACGGACTGGACGGCTTCTCGCTGGACACAGTGGCACGACGCGCCGGGGTGTCCGTCGCTACCCTGCACCGCCGTCACCGAGGGCGTGACGAGCTGCTCTTCACGTTCTTCGACCAGCTCTCCCCGCGCACGGAGGCATGGCGGCTCGGAGCCGACGGAAACGCAGAGGAGGTGCTCGCGACCTTCGCGACGCAGATCTCCGAGTGGATCTCCGCGAACGCCGCGCTGCTGGTCGCCGCGTTCTCCAGTTCGCCGCGGACGCGGAGCCGGCTCCTGTCGCTTCGCGCGGCGGACGTCGGCACGCAAGAGGCGCTCGCCGAGTGGCTCCGCCTTCGGGGAGAAGCATCGGGGCGACCCGTCCCGGACCCTCTCCGCGCCGCCCGAGCCTTCCTCGGTGCGGTGCTCGGGCTCAGCGCCGCCGGCCCGCTGACGGAGGATGGGGCGCGGTGGTGGGCACGCACCTTCCTCGCTGGCTTGGGGTTGGCGTGATCTCGCGGACCGTCGACCTGGGCGGCAAGGCCCGCGGCTTGGACCGCCTCCGCGAGCGGGGGTTCGCGGTGCCACCCTACGTGGTCGTCCCCCCGGGCGGCGGCGTGGCAGCCCCGGGCCCCGGCCCCTGGGCGGTCCGTTCCTCCGCGCTCGACGAGGACGGCGCCGAGCGCTCGCATGCCGGGCAATACCTCACCCGCCTCGGCGTGCCCGAAGCCGATCTCGCCGCCGCGGTCGCCGAGGTTTCGGCCTCGGGGGATCCGCCGCTCGCGGCCATCGTGCAGACGATGGTGCGCGCGGAGCTCGCCGGGGTCGTCTTCACGGCCGACCCGCGCAGCGGGGACGTTGACGTCGTGGTGGTCGAGTGGGTCGAGGGCCTGGGCGAGGACCTGGTCTCGGGGCGGGCGAGCCCACACCGCCCGGAGCGTACTTCCGCCTGAACGTGGTCGTCTCGTGGCTCCTGGCGCTCCCAGGGTTGCGGTGGATCTCGCCCGCCCGGCTCGGCGGGCTCCTCGGCGGCAGCGAGGCCGAGATCGGCGCCGCGGTCGCGCGCCTGCGCCCCCGCGACCTGCCGTCTGCCGCGCTCTCCGCGAAAACGGTGCTCGCGGCTGGGCTCGGGTTGGGAGGTCCTCGGCGTACGCGCCCCGGCGGGGTCCCATCGGGGGCGACCGGCTCCCGGTGCGCTCCTACGGGCACTCCGGGTCCCGCGGGACGCCGGGGGTCTCGTCCGGGCACCCGCAATGGACTTCCCGCGACGTCACGTACCGCTCGCCGTTCCAGGCCAGGTACATCACCGTGCCCGCCAGGCCGGCGCATCCGTTCTTGCCCCATGCCTTGAGCAGGTGCAGCCCCTCCTTGGACTCGGGGAGGACCTGGAGCGACTCGGCCTCAGCCCAGACCATGCCCCCATACCGGACGCACCCGCGGTTGGACAGGTAGAGAAGGTGCGGGTTGCTTGCCGTCCCCAGGAACCCCTCCACCAGGAGATGCTCGGGCGTTCCGTCCCCGTCCACATCCGCGAGTCCCTCGCGAGAGAACCGCGAAGGATCGGTCGTGTCTTCCCCCCGGCCCTCCCGCTGGAGGTCGGCGCGGAGTTGCTGCACTGCGTGTTCGAGGGGGTCCGCGATGCACCCCCGGGTCGCCGGGGCGGGGGCGTCCGCGGGCACCGGCACCGGAGAGGCCGGCGAGGGGGGCGGAGGATCGCTGGCGACGGGGACGGGTGACCCTGCCGAGGGTGGGGCGGCCGTCCCGGAGGCGGGGGGCACCTCCGCACGCTCCGGTCCAGGCCCAGGAGCCTCCCCGGAGCACGCGACCAAGGAGAGGGCGGACAGCACGGAGAGCAGCGCAGCCCGCCCCTCCCACACTGAGACACGAGACGGCAGCGACACGGCGCCCACCCTGGACTCAGGCCCCGAAACCGATCGCACGGACCTTCACCTTGTACACCGCGGCGCTCTGGTTCGGACTCCCCCGGCACACGCTCTGGACGGTGACCTCGAACCCGCCGTCGTAGCCGCCGTTTACGCCGTCCATGGGGGAGACTTCAACTACGGCATCGTGGGGTCGTCGCCGAGGGTGAAGACCCCGCCGATGCCGTTGAGAGGACAGGACGGTCGAGCGCTCGTCGCGCCGATCCGTTGCGGTACGTTACCCCCGTCGCCGGACCGATCAAGACGGGAACGGGCTCGGGGCGGGGACGCCGAGGTCGAGCCACGCCCCTTCGTCCCCACCACCCCGGATTGTGGCGTGGAGATCGAGGCGATGGGACGTATCATCCTCTGGCCGGCGCGTCGATGCGGCGCCCGGAAGGGGGGCCCCAGCGTGCGCGCCTCGCCCTCGTCTCGCGTCCTCACGCTGAGCGGCCTCGTCTTCGTCCTGACGGGGGCGGCGGCCTCCGCTCAGCCCCCGGCCCCGTGCGCCGAAGGCGGTGCCGTCGGGGAACCGTGCCGTTCCACCGGGGGCATCGGTGTCCGGCTCGAGAAGGTCGCGTCCGGGATCGCCGTGTTGGCCGTCTTCGAGGGGCAGTCCGCCCACGCGGCCGGGCTCCAGGCGGGCGACGTCATCGTTCGCGTCGCCGGCGTCGACGTCGCTTCCCAGTCGCTCGGCGAGGCGGTCAGCCGGATCACGGGGCCCGCGGGGACCTCGGTGCGGATCGAGGTGGTGCGGGGAGGCGGACGCCTGGTCTTCGACGTGACCCGGCGCGCCGTCGATCTCGGGACCGCGGGGATCGTCTGTGTCGAGGGGGAGTGTGTCCACGGTGAGGGGGTCCAACGGGACGCCCAGGGCGTGGTGCGCCGAGGCACCTTCTCGGGGGGCTTCCTCAACGGGTCGGGACGGATGGAGTGGCCCGACGGCCGGGTGATCGAGGGGACGTTCAAGGCCGGAGTGCTGTCGGGGCAGGGCCGGCTCGCCCAACCCGACGGGACGGTGTTCACGGGGAGCTTCGTCGGCGGGATGCGCCACGGGACCGTCCGGACCACCCACCCCGACGGCGCGTGGACCGAGGACCGCTGGGCCGAGGACCGCCTCGCCGAGGCCCTGCGATACGGTGGCCCCGGCTTCACCTGCGAGCGGGGAGACTGCTTCGACGGCCAGGGTTCCGTGCTCTGGGCGAACGGGGACTCTTGGGAGGGAGCGTTCCGCAACGGTGCGATGGCAGGGGTGGGCGTCCACCGGACGAAGGAGGGTCGGCGCTGCGAGTTGACGTTCACCAGCGACGTGGACCAGCGGGGGCGCTGCACCTGGCCGGACGGGGGCCGCTACGAGGGCACCCTCAGGGGAGTCGTGCTCCACGGCAGCGGGACCTACACGGCGCCGGACGGGCGCGTCTACCGCGGCGAGTTCCGGGACGGCGCGCGGCACGGGCGGGGGACCTTCCGCTGGCCGGAGGGCATCGTGCGCGACGCGCTCTGGGACGATGGGCAGACGACGGGTGCGTTCACGCAGACCTGGCCCGACGGACGTCGCTACGCGGGCACCCTCGATTGGGGCGTCACCACCTGGCCCGACGGACGCCGGTACGAGGGCAAGCACTCCGAGGGTGTGGCGCCGGAGGAGGCGAGCACCGGGGGGAGATCGCCGCAGGACCGGGCGCCGACGGGAACGCAGGCACCTGCCGCGAGCTCGGGACCGGTCGTCGCTCCGGCCCTGCCCCCCCGCGGAGGATTGCCCCGGGGTCGAGAGGTCGCAGGCGAGCTTCCGCCCCCCAGCCCCGGCCGGGCTCCGGACAAGAAGAACTGGGCGTACTTCGCCGCGCTGATGCGAGGCACCGGGCTGAAGGTCGACTTCCCGCAGACGGACATCCAGCGCGCGAGCCGCGGCAAGGCGGCCACGGTCTATACGCTCGCGACCGGCAGCTACGATCAGTGCGCGACGCGGGGGATGTGGATCCTCGCGGTGTTCGTGGCCGAAGGCCCCGTGCCCAGGGCCCAGTCGGTCGCGGTGATCTGCGAGGGCGGCCTCACCGCGGAGGTCCGGTACGACGGGGCGTCCGGATCGCTGCGGATGTACAGGGGGGAGCCCCTCGTCGCCGAGTTCCCCTGGCGCCCCGGGCCCGAGTTCGACCGCGCCGTCGCTGCCTGGTGGGGGTGGTTCTCGCCATGAGGCGCCGCACCACACCGCGACCACCGTCCACCGCCACCCACTCGCCGTCGGACAGCCGGCGGGTCGCATCCCCCGTGCGGACGACACAGGGGAGGCCGTACTCCCGGGCACGACGGCGGCGTGGGAGGCCGCGCTCCCGCCGTCGGTCACCACCGCGGCGGCGCGGTCGAAGGCGAGCGTCCACAGCGGGGTGGTCACGGGCGCCACGAGCACTTCGCCGGGCTGAACGCGATCCAGCTCCTCAGCTCGTAGCACGACGCGCGCCGGGCCCGTCGCGCAGCCGGCGGAAGCGGGCAGCCCGACCACCGCGTGGGGCGCGTCGCGGTCGGCGTGCTCGAAGAGCCCCATGAAGGCGTCCCACTGCGCCTTCACGAAGGGTGGGAACGTCCCGAACACGAGGGGCGGCGCGAGGTGTCGGCGCCGCTCCCAGAGGGCACGCCGCTCCCGGACCGGCTGGGGCTCCCGCGCCCCGGCGAGCGCCGCACGGAGTTCGGCGGGGTCCACGAAGTGGACGTCGTCGCCGCGGGGCAGGACCCCGGCCTCCACGAGCCCGTCGCCGAGGCGGAGGAGCGCCCGGCGCAGCACGGGCCAGGTTAGGGTGATGAGGCCCGCCTGCTCCTGGCGGACGCGGTGGGCGCGCCGCGCCTCGCGCACACAGGCCTCCAACCGCCCGCGCAGGCGGGGGGGGCAGCGCGGCGCGCGCGGACTCCAGCACGGCCTCACCCTCGGCGTCGAGTGCCGCGAGGCGCGCGGGCGACGGGGGCGGCACGGTCAGACCACGCTCCCCCAGGGTGGGGAACACGGGATCGAGGCCCTCGACGGCGTGGGGCCCGACCTCCGATGGCGCGCCGCGGTCGAGCGCATAGGGGGAGACGTCGAGCTTCGCGAGGTGCTTCCGCCAGAACGAGAGGAGGGCCATCTCCGCCTTCGCGGCGTAGCCGGCCACCCCGAGCACGCTCGCGAAGTGGACCCCGGAGCCCCGGCGGTCCGGGCGAGGTTCGGACCTCCGCCGGACCGCCCGACCCTCCGGGGCGACGATCCCCGGGGCTCGCTGTGGCGGCGCACCGGCGCTACCTTAGGCGTCGAAGTGTCTCCGCGCGCCCATCCATGCGCTTGCCCCAGCCCGACCGGCTCCCTCGCCGTGGGGCGCCCCGGCGCGTCGCCCTGGCGGGGACGCCGGCGGTCCGCGGCCTGGACTTCGGCCGCGCTCGCCGGGTCCCTGGGCGTCCTCGCCCTGATCGGGCCCACCGCGGCGGCTGCCGAGCCCCCCATCTCCGTGCCCCCGCGGGAGGCGAGGGCCCTCGACGGGAGCTGGCGCCGCCTGCCCGGAGACCTGGCGCCGGGACGGACCGCGCTGGTCATCTCGTTCCGCCGGGAGGACCTTGCCGCCACCGTCGCCTGGCGCGGGGCCCTCGACGCCTTTCCCAGCGTGCAGGTGCCCGTGTTCCCGTCGTCCATCCGCCTCTTGCGGCCCCTCATCGAGGGCGGGCTGCGGGACCGGCACCCGGTCACGACCCACGGCCGGATCTGGCCCGTCTGGGGCGATCCCAAGGGATTCCGCGCGGCGCTCGGCCTCGGGGACGACGAGGGGATCGCCGTCGTGATCACCGAACCCGACGGGTCGGTTCGGGGCATCGTCCGCGGCGAGCCCTCCCCGGAGGCCGTCGAGGCCGTCCGCGGCCTGCTCTCCGCCCTTTGATCCCCCTCCCCCCGGAGCCCATCGATGCTGGGAGAGTGCCACTACGCCGTCGAGACCTCGGACCTGCTGGGCCGCGAGCCCCGCAGGGTGGTCGTGGCGGGTCACGAGATCGTCCTCTTCCGGGACGCCGGCGGCCAGGCCCATGCGCTGGACGCCCGCTGCCCCCACCGCTTCGCCGACCTCTCGGGGGGCGAGACGCGGGGGGACTGCGTCGCCTGCCCCTACCACGGCTGGGAGTTCGACGGCGGCGGCGCGTGCACGCGGATCCCGGCAAATCCCCCCGACCAGCGGGTCCCCAAGAAGGCCCGCGTCCGGTCCTGGCCCACCGTGGAGCGCTACGGCCTGGTCTGGATCTACCTGGGGGTCCGGGAAGACCCACCGCCCCTCCCGCCCTTCCCCGAGTTCGGCCAGCCCGGCTGGCGCGCCATCTCCGGGGAGTTCACCTGGAAGGCCCACTACGCCCGGGTCGTCGAGAACGGGCTCGACTTCGCCCACGGCCCCTTCGTCCACGCCACGAGCTTCGGGAGGAAGGACCGGCCGGAGGTGGGACCCTACGAGGTGGAGGAGCTCGAGGGCGGGGGCCGGGGCGAGCTGGACCTGCCGGCCTCCCGGCCCCGGGGGCTCTGGGGCCTGTTCCAGCGGGGCGAGCGCCCCCCCGTCCACGTGACCCTCGAGTTCTGGATGCCGTCCATCAACCGCATCGACCTCCGGTTGGGCAACGGGTGGCGGATCGTCATCTTCGACTGCAACGTGCCCGTGGACGGATCCCACACCCGCACGGTGTGGGTGAGCCTCCGGAACTTCTTCCCCGGCGCCTGGGCGGACGGCAACGCCCGCAAGCGGGTGATGGAGGTCTTCCGCGAGGACCGCCCCATCGTCGAGGCCCAGGCGGCCGGCCCCCCTCCGCCCGCGGCGGAGCAGGTGTCGGTGCGGTCTGACCGACTCCCGCTCCATTACCGCGAGATGCGCGAGGCGTGGCTGGCCTCAGGGCACGTCCCGCCGGAACGCGCGCCGGGCAGGTAGCGCCCGGTCGGAGGGAGGGCCTTGGGCCTGGCCGTCCAAGGCCCCCTCGACAGCTCCGACCCGCGGTCGCTATCCTGGGCCGGGTCCGGCGGCCCCGGGGCGCCGCCAGGAGGACCCATGCGCCGTCCGGAGAGAGGCCCCCCCACGGGGTCCCGGGCCATCGCCGCCACGGCGGCCCAGCGTTCGTGGCGGCCGGTGCGGTTCGGCCTGGTGGCCAACGCGGCGGTGGGATCCGCGCTGGGGGCGGTGGCGCTCCTGCCCCTGAGGTGGGGGTGGGCGGGGATGGGCCCCGCCTGGGTGCAGGTCCACGCCTACGCCCAGGTCTTCGGGTTCGTGCTCCCGGTGGCGGTGGGGATGGGGTTCCGCCTGCTCCCCCCCGCGCCGTGGTTCCACCTTCCCCGGGTGGAGAACGCCTGCTTCGCGCTGCTCCTCTCGGGGGTGGTCGCCCGCTTCGGCGCCCAGGCGGCCCTCGCGGCGGGAGCGGAGTCCGGGTGGACGGCGGTCCTGGCTCGGTGCGGGGACGGGGCGGTGCTGGCGGGGGTGGCGCTGTTCGTCGCCGCGGCGTGGAAGGGGATCCAGCGGCGGCGCACCCTGACCCTGTCGGACCGCCTGGCCCAGGCGGCGCTCCTGTGGCTCGGGATCGCCGCGGCCCTGGAGCTGTGGGCCGGGTGGGCCCTCGGGCCCGGGGCGGCGACGGCTCCCCAGGACCGGATCGCGGCGGTCTACGCCGCCGTCCTGGACGGGTTCGCTCCCTGCCTGATCCTGACGGTGATGGGGCGGATGGCGGCGGCGACGGTGGGGCGGCCCCTGCCCGTGGGTTGGCCGGCCGTCGCGGTGGCGGCGGGGCTCCAGGCGGGGGCGGCGGCCAGCGTGGCGGGGGCGGCCCTGGGGGAGCCCGGGCTGGGGGCGGCGGGGGCGGCGGCGGTCTCGGCGGCCCTGCTGGTCCCCGCCGTGGCGCTGGCCTCGGGAGGGGTCCGCTCTCCCGTCAAGGACGAGGGGGTCCGCCGGACCGTCACCGTCGCCTTCGCCTGGCTCGGCGTGGCCTCGGCCCTGCGACTCGGGGGGGCGGGCGCCGCCCTGGCGAGGGTGGACGCCCCACCCCTGCTGGGCGACGCCGCCCGCCACACCTTCACCATCGGCTTCCTCACCGTCCTCATCCTGGGGATGCTCCAGAAGCTGGCGCCCGCCTTCGAGACCCGGGACCTGGCCCTGCCCGGCTGGGTGGCGCCGGGGCGGCGCCTGCTGTCGCTGGCGGTGGCCCTGCGCCTCCTGGAGCTCCTGCCCTTCTCCTGGGCCCGCACCCTGGCGGGCGTCTCGGGAGGGGTGGCGTGGGCGGGGGTGCTGGTGGGGGTGGTGCCGCCCCTGGCCACGCTCCGGGCCCCCAAGGGGCGCCGGGCGGTGCTCCCCCCGGCCGAATGGCGGCGGGAGGCCTTCGAGCACCGCATGGAGCACGAGCGGGAGCGGCGGCGGGGACGCGGAACGCGGGAGGCGGAGCGGGGTCCGGTGGGAAACGGGGAGTGACGGCCTCCAGGGAGGGCGGCCTTGAGGGCCGACCCTCCGCCGGGGTCTACGCCTCGATGGCGGGGGAGGGACCGAAGATCTCCCTCTCGACGGCGGCCACCTTCTCGCCCTGGGAAGTCTCGGCCACCATGAAGTCCCGGGGCTGGTGGCCCTCCCGGGTGGCGGCGCAGTAGGCGTTGAACAGGCGGTTGATCATCGCCAGCGTGTCGTCCTTGGGCAGAAGCAGGTCAAAGCCCGCCCGGTCCGCCAGGTGGGCCGCCTTTCGGAGCACCGAGCCGCCGAAGTCGAAGGCGTCCACGCCGATCTCGGCGAACTCCTCCTCGAGGAAGATCACCAGGGGCAGGGCGGGGAGCACCAGCAGGAGGCGCTCCAGCCGGGCCCGGAGGTTGCGCTTCTCGCGCTCGCTCATGGGGAACTCGCGGAAGTAGTTGTCGGGCAGGGCGGTGTGCCGCGACTCGTCCAGGTGGAAGAAGTTCAGCACCTCGAGCCCCGGCTTGTCGGCGAGCACTCCGAAGAGGCTCAGGGCGATGGTCTCCACCAGCACGTTCATGCCGAAGAAGCGGTTCAGGCCGCGGGCCTTGAGGCAGCCCTCCAGCAGCAGGTACTCCCACGCGCTCTGCCGGGGCACGGGCACGCCGAAGGCCTGGACCAGCTCCCGCAGCACCACGAAGTGCTTGGCCTCCTCCATGATCTGCATGGTGACGGCGGCCCGGGCGCCGGTGCTCTGGACCTCGTTGAGCATCGAAGCCGACACCAGCCAGGCGTAGGCCTCGCCGTGGCCGATCTTGGAGAGGATGGCGACGATGGCGCGCTTCTCCGCGGGGGTGTACTCCCGGTCCAGCAGGTCCCGGAACTCCTGGGAGGAGAAGCGCGCCCGGGCGGCCCTCTCGTCGGCGGTCATGCCCCGCTCCGCGGCGTCCATCAGCGCCCGCTCCACCTCGCTGGCATCCCTGAACGAGGACCAGGGCGCGACCTGCTCGGCCTTCCACAGGAGCCGCAGGCTCTTGTCGTAGTGCTTCTTGCGGAGGGCGTCCCGGGCGCCGCCGACGAACTCGTACGCGGCGTCGTCGTAGGCCGCGCGGCGGCCGCCGAGTCCGGCCTTGCCCTTCAGCCCGTCCCAGCCCCGGAGGGCGCGGTTGGCGATAGCCTCCACCCGGCGGTTGATGCGCGTGACCTTGGGGTCCACCGAGAGCTTCTCGAAGTGCATGGGTCACCTCCAGGGCGCCGTGGGGGCGCGGGTCGTGGGGGAGGAGGGATCGGCGCGCTGGCCCTCGCTGGCGTCCAGCGCGACCCCGGCCAGGACTCGGAAGGCGCCCAGGGAGTTGTCGGCGCGCCCCGGCGGAGCGCCGAAGGCCAGCTCGACGCCGGTGCCGTTGAGCACGGCCCAGAGCAGGTCCGCCACCCCCTCGGCGGTCAGGCCGAGTCGCGCGACGTCCGGCCCGAGGATCTCGGAGATCGAGCGGACCAGCAGGTCCCGGAAGAACTCCCGGAGGCGGACGACGTGGGTCCGCAGGGCCCGGTCCGACAGGGCGGCCGCCCACAGCTCGGCCTGCACGCCGATGTCGTTGGACTCCCGGAGCGCCGAGACCAGGGCGTCCAGGGCGGCGAGCCCGCGGTCCTTCCCGCCGGGGATCGGGGCGACGGCGGCCCGGACCCGGGTGGACAGGCGTTCGTAGGCGCGGATCTGCACCTCGACGAAGAGCTGCTCCTTGGACTTGAAGTGGTAGTGGAGGAGCCCCTTGGAGACACCCGCCGCCTCGGCGATCTCCCGCATCGAAGCGCCCGCGTACCCCGAGCGGGAGAAACAGCCCTCCGCCGCGGTGAGGATGGCCTCGGCCTGGCCCCGGTCCGGGGAGGGGCGGCGGGCGGCGGCGGCGGGTGGAGCCACGGGGGGACCTCGGAGCCGGAGCCGGACCATCGCTGACTGGCCGGCCGGTCAGGAGGTATGGATAGCACGGCGGCGAGCCTCGTGGGAAGGGGGTCCGGCCGGATGGCGGATCGGCTTCCGCGGGGGAGGCGGTCCGGGGCTCGACGGGCCGCCGAGTGCGCTCCGGAGCGCCGGGGCCGCGTCACTCCTCCGGCTGGACGGTCCAGTGCAGGGCCTTCAGGTCGTAGTCCAAGGACTCGAGGCGCCCGAGGATCCCGTCCAGGGTCTCGTCGTCCAGGTGAGGCTCCCGGGCCAGGATCCACAGGAAGGCCTTGAGGGGGCTTCCCACCACCGCCCAGCGGTAGTCCCCCTCCGTCCCCGGGTCCAGGTCGATCACCCAGTAGTCCGCCTTGGGGCTCCCGTCGAACTGCACCTTCAGGCGGGAGTTGCTGGTCGGGTCCACCACCTCGGCGCGGCCGATCTCCTCCACCAACTCCCCGTCGAGGGAGTCCTGGAAGCACCGGTTCCGGACCTCCAGGGTCCCGTCGTCCATGGGCGTGTACTCCGCGGTGGAACCCGTGCAGCCCTCCTCCCAGGAGTGGGTGTAGCGGGCGACCTCGTACCAGAGACCGTCGTAGCGCTCCAGGTCGACGTAGGGGACCGGCTCGGCGCGGCTGCAACCGGCGGCGAGGACGGCGAGGGCGGGGACCAGGCGGAACAGGTTCATGGCGGCCTCCTTCTGGGAAGGAGTATCGATCCTGTTCCGATTGAGATCAAGAGTCTAATCCTATTTTGTTCCGATTTTGTCAGACCGCCTTCGCCTGCGCCCCCACCCACGTGGCGGTGCTACCATCGCCCCATGAACGCAGCGTGGAAGGACGCCGCCCTGGGCGCGGCCCTGTCTGGGATCGGACTGTGTGCCGCCCTGGCGGCGGGACCTGCCCGCGCCCAGGACTACCGGTTCCCCACCTCGGGGGAGGACTACGGCCACTTCTACCCGACGGCGTACCTGGACCAGGGGGGGACCACCGACTGGAACTGCGGGGGGATCACTTACTCCGGCCACGGGGGATCGGACTTCGGGGGCGGGAGCTGGACGGGGATGGACGAGGGGCGGGACATCGTCGCCGCGGCGGCGGGGACGGTGATCGACGCCCACGACGGCGAGGACGACCGCTGCACCACCGGGGACTGCCCGGGAGGGGGCGGCTACGGCAACTACGTGAAGATCCGCCACGCCGACGGGAAGGCGACGATATACGCCCACCTCAAGACGTGGTCGGTGGCGGTGTCCGTGGGCCAGGAGGTCGGCTGCGGGCAGGGCCTGGGGCAGATGGGGTCCTCGGGCTACTCCACCGGGCCCCACGTCCACTTCGAGGTGCGGACCGCCTCGGAGTCCCGCACCGATCCCTTCGACGGCCCCTGCTCCTCCCCGCCCACCTACTGGGTGGATCAGGGCGTCTACGACGGCCTGCCCGGGCTGGTGTGCGAAGACGTGGGCCCCTGCGCGGTCCTCGCCCGCCTGCGGTGCGGCGAGAGCGTCTCCCTCTCCAACGACGCCGGGGGGGCGACCTCCTCCCACCTCTCCTACGGAGGGTGCAGCGAGTACGTGTACTCCGGGCCCGAGGTGGCGGTGGAGTTCGCCACCGAATTGGGCGAGGCCGTCACCCTGCGCCTCTCGGGCCTGGGGGCCGACCTGGACCTCTTCCTGCTGGCCTCGGAGGCCTGCGACGGGACGGGCTGCCACGCCGCCTCCACGGAGCCCTACGGCACCGACGAAGCGATCGCCTTCACCGCCGCCGCGGGCCAGCGCTACGTGGTGGCGGTGGACGGCTGGGAGGGCGCCACCAGCGCCTTCAGCCTGTCCGCCGAGTGCGCCGGAGGCTGGCCCGGGGAGGGGGATCCGGGGGACGACGACACCGCCCCCGACGACGATGCCGCCCCCGATGACGATGCCGCCCCGGATGACGACGCCGCCCCCGACGACGACGCCGCCCCCGACGACG
Organism: Myxococcota bacterium; assembly: GCA_023150875.1. Lineage (GTDB taxonomy): Bacteria > Myxococcota_A > UBA796 > UBA9615 > JAKLKC01 > JAKLKC01. The sequence goes on from JAKLKC010000004.1 coordinate 83,440, forward strand.
ACGCCGCGACCGACGACGACGCCACGAGCGACGACGACGCTGCCCCCGAGGGAGAGGATCCCCCCGACCGGGTGGAGGACTTCGGCGGCTGCTCGGGATGCGCCACCGGCTCCGCCTCGCCGGGCCCGCTCCCCACCCTCGCCCCCCTGGTCCCCCTCCTCCGGCGGCGCGGCCGGCCCCGGGTTGTGGCGGGAGTGGGCTCGGGGTAGGGTTCGCCCCGCCGGGCGAGGGCGGGGGCCGGCCCGGAAGGGGGTGGGAGGCGCGGATGCTCGGCGACGACGCGGTGGTCCTCGGGGCCTGGTCCCTCTCGTGGCTGCTGGGGGGGCTGCCGTCGGGGGTGATCGCCGCCGCCTACGCCGGCGGGACCGATCCCCGCACGTCGGGCTCCGGGAACATCGGCGCCACGAACGCCTTCCGCGTCGGGGGCCGGGACCTCGGGCTGCTCACGCTCGGTGCCGACGCCGGCAAGGGACTGCTGGCGGTGGGGGTGGCGCGCCTCGCCCTGGACGGGACCGGACCGGTGGCGGTGGCGGCCCTGTTGGCGGTCGCCGGCCACTGCTGGTCCCCCTACCTCGGATTCCGGGGCGGCAAGGGGGTGGCGGTGGGCCTCGGGGCGTGGCTGGCCCTGGCCCCCCTGCAGACCCTGGCGGCGGCGGGGGCGTGGATCGCCGTGTTGTCGGTGTGGCGGACGTCCTCGCTGGCGGCGCTGGCCGCGGCGGGGGTCCTGCCCCTGCTGGTGGGCCTGGACCCCGACACCCGGAGGTGGCTGCCAGCGACGCTGGCGTTGTCGGGGATCGTCGCCCTGCGGCACCGGGAGAACCTGGGCCGCCTCAAGGAGGGATCGGAACCGCGCCTGTGAACCGCCGCGGAGCGGGGATCAGGGGGTTCCCAGGGAGAGGATGAAGATCTCCACCCGGTTGTTCCGCTCCCGCCCCTCCGGAGTCCGGTTGGTGTCGATGGGCATCGCCCCGCCCCGCCCCACGACGTCCACGCGCTCGGGCTCGACCCCCTGCTCCACCAGGTAGGCCTTGGCGGCCTCCGCCATCCCGACGCTGAGGTTCTGGCTCTCGGCGGCGCTGCCCCCGTTGTCGGTGTGGCCCTCGACCTGGATCCGCACGCCGGAGTAGTCGTTCATGTAGGCGGCGACCTCGTTGAGGACCCGCCAGGACTCCCCCCAGAACTCCGTGGAGCGGCCCCGGAACGAGATGGCGGTGAGCTGGACGATGCGGTTCCCCTCGATCTTGATGTACTTGGGCGCCAGGTCGGGGCAGCCGTCGGTGTCGGCGTAGCCGTTGGGCGTCTCGGGGGCGTCCACGCAGTGGTCCTGGGCGTCGGCCACCCCGTCGCCGTCGTTGTCCAGATCGGGGCACCCGTCGTGGTCCTGGAAACCGTCCCGGTCCTCGGCTTCGTTCGGGCACGGGTCCTTGGCGTCGGGGAAGCCGTCGCCGTCGTTGTCCGGCTCGGGGCAGCCGTCCTCGTCCTGGAACCCGTCCCGGTCCTCGGGCTTGGTCGGGCACTTGTCGGCGTCGTCGACGAGGCCGTCGCCGTCGGTGTCCTTCTGGGAGCCGGCGCCGTCCGCGGGACGGGACGCCTGGGCGACCGCCTCGGCGAGGGGCTTGCAGTCCTTGAGGGCGACCAGGGCGACCCCGAGGTAGGTGCGGCCGTCCCCGAGGTGCTGCTCCGCGCGGTCGACGTCCCCCTCCCGGAACTCGATGGCCGCGAAGCTCCACGCGGACTCCGCCTTGGCCAGGGCCACCGGCGCGCACTCCTCGGCCCCCTTGGTCCTGGCCTCGGCGATCTGGGCCTCCAGCCCGTAGTGCTGGGCGCGCAGGTCGGCGAGGTTGGCCGCGCAGCCGGAGAGGGAGAGGCCGACGGCGGCCAGCCCGAGGATGACGCGCAGGCTCACGGATCGCCTCCGCCCGCACCCGGAGCGGGCGTGCCCTTGGACTCCGATCCCCCGTCGCCGCCCTTGCCCTTCTCCCCCTCCTTGCCCTCCCCGGACACGATGTCGGCCTCGTCCTCCTGGAGCACCTTCGACGGGCCGGTGGGCTGGAGGACCGGCTCGTCCTCGGCATGCTCCTGGCGCTGGCGCTCCACCTCGCCCTGCTCGGGCAGCGCCTCCAGGGCCTTCTTGTCCATCAGCCCCTCGGGGGTCTTCTTGGGGCGGCCGTGGGTGGCGACCTCGAGGGCCTTGCCGGCATACTCGTGGGACTTCTTCGCCAGCTCCTCGGCGGTCTGGTAGTCGTTGTACGCCTGCTCCTCCCGCGCCTTGGCGAGGTACTCCTGCGCCAGGGTCAGCTCGTAGGGGGCGCTGGCCATCGCCTGGGCCTTCTCGGCCTCGGCCACCGCCTTGCGCGCCTGGTCGATCCCCGTGGTGGAGCGGATGATCCCGCAGGCGGAAAGCAGCAGGGGCAGGGCGAGCAGGAGGGGGGCGGCGCGCCGTCGGAGAAGCTGGGATCCCTTCGCAGAGGCGCGCATGGTGGGCCGCTCGGGTTGCAGGGGTGGATCGTAGTCGCCCCGGGCTCCGTTCGTCAATTCGGCCGCTCCGGCGCCGGAGATCCGCCGCGGCCCGCCCCGGGGCTCACTTCCGGGGCGCTTCACGGCGGGCTCGGCTCCACCCGGAAGGTGCCCGCGGCGATGGGTCCGCCCCCGAGGGCGACCTGGGGGGGCAGGGTGCCCAGCGAGACCCCCTCGCCGGGGGTGATCCGCACCGGGACCAGGCCCCGGTCGTCGGGGCCGCGGTCGGTCAGGGACAGGAAGTGCTCCCCCGGGGTGAGGGGGAGATCGGCGGAGAGCCGGATCGTCGCCTCCACCGCCCGGGCGGTGTGGACCTCGGGGACGAGGTCCCGCAGCGCCACGTCGGGCCCCTTCATGGACAGGGCCTCGCCGTCCAGCAGCACGATGAGGGACGACACCGCCTCGGCCCCGACGGCGATGGCCAGGGTCCCCTGCTCGCCCTCGTCCAGCAGCCCGTTGCCGTCCCGGTCGTGGCGCTGGCGCAGGTCCAGGGCCCGCACCCCGTCGGGCACGGAGTAGCGGACCTCGATCCTCAGCCCGTCCCTCTCGATGCGGACCAGGTCCACCTTCGGGAACTGGAGGAAGTGGGCGGAGGCGGGCCGGAGGGGGGAGGCCGCGCCCGCGAAGGACAGGGCGGCGAGGACGGCGAGGGTGCGGAGGGCCGCGGCGGGGCGCATGTCGCGGTAGGATCGGCCCCGGGCCCGCCCGGTGTCAAACGGGCCGGCGGCCCGGGGGGACTGCCGGATGGCCGGAGAGGTGGCGGTGGGCGGGAAGGCCGGGACGAGGGCGCTGTCGGGCATGGCGGGGTTCCTTGCCGGCGCGGCGACGCCGCTGCGGGGCCTGCGGCTGGTGGCCTCGGACCGGGCGCTCCGGCTCCTGGCCCTGGCCCCCCTAGGCATCGCCGCGGTGGTGGGCGCGGCGGTCCTCGTGGGGGGGGTGCTGTCCTGGGATGACCTCTACGCCCTGGTCCGCCCGGAGGGGACGGGCGCCGGGGCCACGGCCCGGCGCTGGGCGGTGGCGGCGGCGGTGACGGTGGCGGTCATCGCCCTGGGGATCGCCTCCTGGATCGCGCTCTCCTCGGCCCTCGCCGCGCCCTTCCTGGAGGAGCTCTCGGCCCGGGCGGAGGCGAAGGCCCGCGGTGTCCCCGCCGACTCTCCCTTCCGCCTGGCCGACCTCGCCGTGGGTGCCGGCCGGGCGGTCCTGCACGCGGCGCTGCGGGGGGGGCTGTGGCTGTCCATCGTGCTGCCGGCGCTGGTCTTGAACCTTCTGCCGGTGGTGGGTCCCGTGCTGTACGGCGCGGTGGCCGTCGCGTGGTCCGGCTTCTGGCTGGTGTTCGGGGCCGCCGATCCCGCCCTCGACCGCCGGGGCCTGGGCTTCCGGGACCGCCTCGCCGCGTGCCGCTCCCGCCCCGCGGCGACGGCGGGCATGGCCGCGACCCTGCTGCTCTTCTCGCTGGTGCCGGGGCTGAACTTGCTGCTGCTGCCGGGCACGGTCGCCGGCGGCGCCCTGTGGGTGCTGGCCCTGGAGGCCGACGCCGCCCTGCCGCGACCGCCGGGCCGAGGTGGTGGCGGGCGGGCCGGGAAGCCCTAAGATCGTCGGGTCCCGGCGCCCCCCCGCGCCGCCCCCTTCCCAGGAGCGATCATGGAGAGCCGCCGCTACGCCTTCGTCATGGACCCGATGGACACGGTGATCGTCGACCGGGACTCCTCCTTCGTCCTGATGGAGGAGGCCCAGCGGCGGGGGGCCGCGATCTACCACCTGGAGCCCCGCCACCTGCGGGTGCGGGGCGGCGACCTCCGGGGCACCGCGACGCGGATCCGGGTGGGGAGGCCCCACGTGTACGAGGTCCTGTCGGGGCCCGAAGAGGTGGACCTCGGCGCCATGGACGCGGTCTTCATGCGGAAGGACCCCCCCTTCGACATGGACTACATCTTCGCCACCATGCTCCTGGACCTGGTGCGGGAGCGCACGGTGGTGGTGAACGATCCCGTGGGGATCCGCAACGCCAACGAGAAGATCGCCACCCTGCGCTTCCCCGAGATCTGCCCCGCCACCCTCCTGGACCGGGACATGGGGAACCTCCGGGAGTTCGCGGCGAATGCCCCCGGGGCGGTGGTCGTCAAGCCGTGGGACGGAAACGGCGGACGCGGAGTGTTCGTGGCGATGAAGGGCGACCGGAACCTGGGCAGCATCCTCGAGACCCTCACCGGCGAGGGCCGGCGGCACGTCCTCGTCCAGCACTACGTCCCGGAGATCCGGCAGGGGGACAAGCGGATCGTCCTGGTGGACGGTGAGCCGATGGGGGCGTTCCTGCGGGTGCCGGGGGAGCACGACCACCGAGGGAACATGCACGTGGGCGCCCGGGTTGTCCCCTGCGACATCGGCGCCCGCGACCTGGAGATCTGCGGCCGGATCGCGCCCTTCCTGCGGGAGCAGGGGCTCCTGTTCGCGGGGATCGACGTGATCGGCGGCCTCCTGACCGAGATCAACGTGACCAGCCCCACCGGCCTCCAGGAGATCCGAAGGTTCCACGGGATCCGGATCGAGGAGGCGATCCTCGACCGGGTCGAGGCGATGAGGAAGCCATGATGCGAAGTGCCCTCCCCCGGCGGCTCGCCGCCCTGCTGCTGTCCCTGGTGGCGCTGCTGGCCCTGCCGGGGACGGCGTCCGCCCGGCGCACCTTCACCGGCGAGAACCACCTGGACGTCCCCCGCCCCCTGATGAAGGCGACCCAGGAGGGGCTCGAGATGATCTACCGGCGGGAGTACGTGCCCGCCCTGGACCACTTCGAGGGGATCTCCAAGGACTTCCCCGACTCCCCCGTCGGGCACGTCGGGCGGGCGCTGGCCTTCCAGTCGATGATGCTGGAGAACTTCGACCTCTCCCACGAGGCCGCCTACGCCCGGGAGCGGGACGCCGCCTACGCCCTGGTGAACCGGGCCCTCAAGAGCACCCAGCGGCAGGCCTGGAACCACTTCCTGTACGCCGTCGTCGTGGGGCTCGACGGGATCCACGAGGCCCGGCGCGGGGACATGCTCACGGGGCTCAACAAGGGCTGGGACGCCGTCGAGGCGATGAAGAAGGCCCGGCGCCTGGACCCGGACTTCGCCGATCCCGAGCTGGGGATCGGGATCTACAACTACTGGCGCACCGCCCTCACCGAGGGGAACAAGCAGCTCCCCAAGTTCGGCGACCACCGGGCCGAGGGGATCGCCCAGATGACCTCGGCCCAGCAGCGGGGCTTCCTGACATGGGCGGCGGCGGGCTTCACCCTGGCCTTCACCTACTGGGAGGACAAGAAGCCCGACCAGGCGGTGGCGGAGTGCGAGAAGCTCCTGAAGGAGTACCCCGAGAGCGTGATCACCCGGATGCTGCTGGGCCGGGTCCACGCCAAGGCCGACCGGGTGGACGCCGCCCTCGCCCAGTACCGGGAGATCCAGCGCCTCGCCCCGCAGAACCAGAGGGTGCTCTTCCTGATCGGCGACCTGCTGTTCAAGAAGAAGGACGACCGGGGCGCCGAGGAGCACTTCATGAAATACCTGGCCACCCGGCCGATGGAGCTGGCCCAGGCGAGCGCCTGGTTCCGGATCGGGCAGATCCGGGAGCGGGCCCACGACGTCGAGGGGGCGCTGGGGGCCTACCAGGCGGCCCTCCAGCTCGCCCCCAAGTACTCCCAGGCCGAGAAGCGCCTCCTGGCGCTCAAGGAGCGCAAGACGGGCAAGGCGGCGCTCCCCGTGGGGGCGAATGTCTCGGCCCCCGCCGGGGGCAAGGTCGCACCCGCCCCGGGCGTCCCGGCGAAGGCGCCGGCGGCGAGGCTGCCGGCACGCTAGTACGTCGTTCCAGAGCGAGTTCCCCAGTTTCTGAGTCCGCCTTCCAGCTCATCGGCGTCGCGGTCCCGCGAACGGGAGGCCCCGTAGGGCGGGGGCTTGTCCCCCGCCGAAGCCCCGCGGCGGGGGACAAGCCCCCGCCCTACGTTCCGGATCGGGTGGGCCTGGGAACGGAGAAACTGGGGAGGAACCTTCGGAACGTGGTACTAGTCCGCTACATCAGCGCCTGGGGATCCACGTCCACCGCCCCCCGGATCCCGCCCTTCGCCTCGTCCCGCACCGCGGGATCGGCGATCCGGAGGAGGGCCTGGACCGCGCGGTGGTCCGGGGCGCGCAGGGTGAGCAGCCAGCGGTAGCGGCCCTCCAGGCGGTAGAGGGGGGCCGGGGTGGGGCCGAGGAGGCGGACGCCCCGGGCGCTCCCGTCCAGGGTCAGCGCCCGGGTGGCGTCCCGCAGCCTCTCGCCGAGCCGCCTCGCCGCCGCCTCGGTGGCCCTCTCGTCGGGCCCCTCCAGGCGCAGCACCGCCATGCGGCCGAAGGGGGGGTAGACCATCGCCTCGCGCAGCCGCGCCTCGCGGCGGTAGAAGCCCTCGAAGTCGTGGGCCAGGGCGTGGCGGATGGCGTAGTGGTGGGGGTTGAAGGCCTGCACCAGCACCCTTCCCGGCTTCTCGCCCCTCCCCGCGCGGCCCGAGACCTGGGTGAGGAGCTGGAAGGTGCGCTCGGCGGCCCGGAAGTCGGGCAGGTAGAGGGCGGCGTCGGCGTGCAGCACCCCCACCAGGGTCACCGACGGGAAGTCGTGGCCCTTGCTGATCATCTGGGTGCCCACCAGCACGTCCACCTGCCCCGACGCGAAGCGCTCCAGGATCTCCCGGTGGGCGTCCCGGGTGCGGGTGGTGTCCTGGTCCATGCGGTCCACCCTCAGGCCCGGGAAGATCTTCAGCAGCTCCTCCTCGATCCGCTCGGTGCCCCGGCCCAGCAGGTCCAGGGTGGCGCCGTCGCAGGAGGGGCAACGGTCCGGGAGGGCCCGGCGCAGCCCGCAGAAGTGGCAGATCAGCGCGTGCCGCCGGCCGTGGTAGGTGAGGGCGACGTCGCACTCGGTACACCGGAAGCTCCCGCCGCAGGTGGTGCACACCACCGCCGTGGCGAAGCCCCGCCGGTTCAGCAGCAGGATCGCCTGCTCCCCCGCCTCCCGGATCTCCGCCAGCGCCGCCCTCAGCTCGGCGCCTATCCAGCGGCCGGGATCGTCCCGGCCCCCCTTGGCCACCCCCCGCAGGTCCACCACCTGGGTGACGGGCATGGGCCGGCCCCGGGGGCGGTCCGGGAGGCGCAGCAGGGTGAAGCGCCCCGCCTCGGCGTGGCGGAAGCTCTCCAGGGAGGGGGTCGCCGAGCCCAGCACGCACGCCGCCCCCTCCCGCCGCGCCCGCACCAGGGCCAGGTCCCGGGCGGAGTAGCGGAGCCCGTCGTCCTGCTTGTAGGAGCCGTCGTGCTCCTCGTCCACCACCACCAGCCTCAGGTCCCGCACCGGGGCGAACACCGCCGAGCGGGCCCCGATGGCGATCCGGGCGCGCCCCTCGCGGATCTTGCGCCACTCCTCGAACCGCTGGCGGGGGGTGAGGCCCGAGTGCAGGACCCCCAGATCCTCGCGGAAGCGGGCGCGGAAGCGGCCGACGAGCTGGGGGGTGAGGGCGATCTCCGGCACCAGGACCAGCGCCCCGCCGCCCGCCTCCAGGGCGCGGCGCGCGGCGTCGAGGTAGACCTCGGTCTTGCCCGATCCCGTGACCCCGTACAGGAGCAGCGCCCGCCCGTCCCGGGCGGCCAGGGCCGAGGCGATCTCCTGGACGGCGTGGCGCTGGGCGGGGGTGAGATCGGGCGGGTCCTCGGGGGCGGAGCCCAGGGGGGCATCCGGGGAGCCGGCGTGGGCGCACGCCTCCCGCTCGGTGACCCGGGCCAGGCCCTTCTCCTCCAGCTCCTTGAGGATCCGGGCGGCGCCGGGGAACTCCCGCCCCAGGGTGGACGCCGGCACGGGGGCGAAGCGGCCCACGTAGTCGATGAGGCGATCCCGCACCGGGCCGGGACGGGCGAAGCGCTCCCGCACCACCCGGGCGGGCTCGGTCAGGGCGTAGAGGCGCTCGGTCCGCACCGCCAGGGCGGCGCGGGTGGTGTGCTGCTCCGCCACCACGAGCCCCCCCCGGCTCGCCCGGGCCAGGACGGGCCCGGGGATCCCCAGCCCGGCCAGGGCCTCGGCTGATGTGGGCCCCCGGGCGCGCAGGTGGTCCAGCAGGGCCCGGACCTCGGCGTCGTCCCCCGGAGGGACCGCCCCCTCGGCCAGGCGGACCCGTCGCCGGGTCTCCTCCCGGACCCCCGCGGGGAGGCTGGCGCGGATCACGTCCCCCAGGGGGTGGTGGTAGTACTCCGAGACGAAGCGGTAGAAGGCCAGCATCGACTCGGGGAAGACGGGCTCGTCCAGGAGCAGGCGGAGGACCGGCTTGAGGGTCACCCCTTCCGGGGGAGGCCCCCCCACCGCCACGGCGTAGCCGGTGACGCGGCGGGGGCCGAACGGCACGAGCAGGGCGTGGCCGGGCCGCACGTGCCCCGCCAGGGGGTCGTCGGCGCGGTAGTGGAAGGTCCCGGGGAGGGGGAGGGCGACGGCGACCTCGACCGTCGCGGAGGGACCCATCTTCGGAGGGACCGGGGCGTCCTTGGGGCTACATGCCCCGGATCCGCTCCTGGGTCTCCATCTCGGTCTTGCAGTCGATGCAGTGGGTGGTCACGGGGCGGGCGATCAGGCGCTTCTCGCTGATGTCCTCGCCGCAGACCTCGCAGACGCCGTACTCCCGCTCCTCGATCCGTTGGAGCGCCTCGCGGATCTTGTACATCAGCTTGCGCTCCCGGTCCCGCAGCCGGATCGACTGGTCCCGCCAGGACTCCTCCGTGGCCCAGTCGATGGCGTCGGGGGGCATGATCTGCTCCTCGGCGAACTCGCCGACGCTGCGGTTGGCCTCCTCGATCAGGCTGTTCAGGCGCGTAATCAGGTGCTCCTTGAAGAACTGGAGCTTCTCGGGGGTCATCGCAGCTCCTCCTCGGGCGGAAGCGTCCGATGGGGGTGTGGTCCCGGCGACGCTTTCGCTCCCCGGGCGGCCGCCATGCAGGGGCGGGGCCAGAGGGGGACAGATGGTAACCACCGCCCCCCGGGCTGTAAAGGGCGCAGGAGCGCGGCCTTGCGCGGACGGGTGGCCTCCCCTAGATTCGGGGGACGGGCGCTGTCGCCCCCGGGATTTCATGCCCCCCACCACGCGGCCCTCCTCTCCGCCGCCTCCGTTCGTTCCGGCCTGGCTCGCCGCGGCGGCGTGGGTGCTCATCGGCTCCCCGGCGTGGGGGGATGAGATCGTCACCGCGCCCTCCATGGCCGTGGGGGGAGCGACCCGGGCGACCGCCCGGGACAACTCCGTCATCGACACCAACGCCTCGGCGATGTCGGCGATCTCCCGCTACACGGTGGAGACGGGCTTCCAGTACTACGGGCTGCTGTCTTCGAAGCGCGTCACCGGCAGCGCCATGGACAGCCGCACCAGCACCTTCGCGCTGGGGGTGGCCTACAGCTTCGACTGGTGGGAGCCCCCCTTCGACCCCGCCCTGGACCTGGCCTGGTACGCCACCGGCGCCGATCCCCCCGAGGACAAGCGCCGCACCCACCGCATCGTGATCGGCGCGGCCCAGGGCCTCCTGAACCGGCGGATCAACGTCGGCGTCGCGGGCCGGATCCTGAGCTACGAGCACGACATCCGGGCCGACGTCAAGAAGTTCACCCTCGACGTCTCCGGCACCTTCGTGGTCGCCCCCAACGTCTCCCTCTTCGTCGTCGCCAACAACCTGGTGCCCACGGGCCTGGCGAGCGACCCCATCACGCTGGTGTCGGGCCTGGGCGTGGTCCTGGGCCCCCTCCGGGTGGAGGCCGAGGCGGTGGTGGACTTCACCTCGGACCCCGAAGCGGTCCGGGCCGATCTCCAGGCCGGCCTGGAGATCCGGCTGCTCCAGCAGATCTCCCTGGCGGGCGGGTTCACCTCCGACCGGGGGTTCACCGACACCTACGTCACCTGGGGAGCGGGCTGGTTCCTGCCGAAGTTCGGGATCCAGTACGCGATGCGCATCGAGGCGGGTGCGATGGACCACCGCACCCGCCCCGAGGTGGAGCCGGGCTGGGACCGGGTGCTCCACTCCATCGCCCTCCAGGTCACGCCTTGAGGGGGGAGCGGAGCTGAACCGGCGCCCCCGGCGGGACCGGGGGGCCGGCCTTCCAGGAGTTCAGTTCTTGACCTTGGCCTTGGCGCCGCGGGAGCCGCCCTTGGCGTCCACCAGCTCCTGGGCGGAGTGGTGGATCCCCGCCGCGAGCTTCTCGACCCGGTCGGCGGCGCCGACGGCCTCGCGGGTCTTCTTCTTGAGGACGTCCATCTTCTCTTCGACGATGCGGATGTCGGCGGTGTCGTTGGGACCCTTGATGCGGTCCGCCGCGTCCTCGATGTTCCGGGACAGGGCGATGACCTCCTGGGTCAGCCCCTCCAGGCGCCTCAGGTCGTCCTGGATGTTGGCGGTCTTGCCCTTGACCTCCCGCGAGAAATCCGCGGGGGCCGCGGCGACGAGGAGGAGTGACGCGGCGGCGAGGACGCCGGGGAGCAGCTTCTTCATGGACGACTCCGGATCGCCGGGTTCCCGAACCCGGGGGGCTGCGCCCCGCCGGACCGGGGCAGGGGGGAAGCCCCCGGGCCCGCGACGGCGGAGCGGAAGACGGCACGCCACACGTTGTATACCAGGGGAGCGGGGACCGCAACGGGCCGAGCGGTCACGAGCCCGCGGCGGAGTTCCGTGACCCCCTCCCTCGCCGTCGTCGTCCCCACCACCGCCGGGCGCTGGCTGGCCCCCTGCCTGGCCTCCCTGCGGGAGGGGGCGCCGGGGGTCCCGGTGGTGGTGGTCTCGGAGTCGCCCGAGGCGGCGGCGGCGGTGGGCTCGGCGGTGGGCTCGGCGGTGAAGATCGTGGCGGCTCCCCGGGGCGCGGGCTTCGCCACCCTCGCCAACCTCGGACTCGCCCGGGCCCGGGAGGGGGGCGCTGGGGCGGCCCTGCTGCTCAACGACGACGCATTCCTCCTGGACGGCTGCCTGCCGGCGCTGGGGGCGGCCCTGGACGATCCCCGGGTCGCGGCCGCCGGGCCGGTGATCCTGGGTGGGGAGGGCGAGGTCCAGTCGGCGGGGGTGAGGGTCACGGCCTGGGGGGCGAGGGTGAGCCTGGACATCCGGGATCCGGGTCCGGGAGCGGCGCCCCGGGACGTGGACGCGCTGACCGGGGCGGTGCTGCTGCTGCGCTTATCGGCCTGGGAGGCGGCCGGGGGCTTCGATCCCGGCTACCCCTTCGCCTTCGAGGACGTCGACCTGTGCCTGCGCCTCCGGGCCCGGGGGGGCCGGGTGGTGAGGGTGGGGGCCCGGGCCGTGCACCACGGCGGGGGCACCCTGTCTCCGGAGTCGCCCCGGGCGGCGGAGTGGGCGGTGCGGGGCCACCTGCGGCTGGTGTCTCGGACGGCGCCGGGACCGCTGAGGCGACCCGCCCGGGCGGCGGTGCTCGCCCTGGCGGTGGCGGATCGCATTCGCCGCGGGGCGGGCCCCGGGGGGCTGGAGGCGGTGTGGAGGGGGTGGAGGGCCGACGCCGGGGGACGGTAGCAGGGACGGCCCCAGAGCCGGCGCGCCTCGACCGGCCTATGATGGAGGAGCCATGTCGGGACCGGCACGAGAGCAGGCGACCTTCGAGGACCTGGTCCGCCTCGGCGAGCACGTCCGCGCCGAGGTGATCGGGGGGGAGGTCGTCGTGCACCTCTTCTCCCCTGCCCGAGCACGGTCGTTCCCTCTTGTCCCTGGGATACGACCTGGTCGGACCCTACGGCCGGGGACGGGGCGGGCCCGGCGGCTGGTGGTTGATGAGCGACGTGGACCTGGAGCTGGAACGGCACGAGGTCTACCGCCCGGACCTGCTCGGCTACCGCAAGGACCGCGTGCCGGACTTCCCGCGGGAGCGGCCTCTCCGCCTGCGCCCCGACTGGGTGTGCGAGGTCCTCTCCCCGTCGAACGCCCGCTACGACCTCGGCCACAAGCGGGGCGTCTACCACCGCGCGGGCGTCCCCTGGTACTGGATCGTCGATCCCGTCCACCGGACCATCGTCGCCTGCGCGTGGCACGAGAAGGGCTACCTCATCGCCGAGGGCCAGGAGGGCGAGGGCAACCTCCGCCTCCCCCCGTTCCCCGAGGCGGAGCTGGACCTGGACGCGATCTTCCCGCCGCCGGCGGGGTAGGGTCGGCGCGACGGGCGCGTGGACGCGGAACGGGGGCGCCCAAGGGACTGTAGTGGCCGAAACGGATAGGCATACATCCCTCGACCCGCGCCTGACACAGGAGGATGCGGTCGAACGGGTCGGCGTGGAGGGGGGGAAGGTGGACCAGCTCGCCGGCGGGCTCACCGGTCACCGGCAACTCCCGGGAGCCGTGGGACAGGAGGCCCCGTCGCCGGAGGCGGGGATCGACCCGGATGGGGGATCTCCCGCCGCCCAGAGGAGGGGGTGGGCGCCCAGAAGCAGGGTCGTCACCCTCCCTCGAAGTCCCTCCGCACCACGTCATGGCCCATGCGGTCGAAGTCGTCCGGGACCTGGACCTGGCCGCGAAGGAACCCCAGCCGGCGCTCCCCCGCCGGCGGCGGCGCGTCGATGGGGACGACCCGGACCAGCGGCCTGCCCGCCTTGGCGATGATGAAGGGCTCCCCCGCCGCAACCGCCCGCTCCACCAGGCGCGAGAGGTGGGTCCTGGCCTCGCCGATGTCGACCGTTCGCATGGGATGCCTCGTGGACTGGTCCAGGTGAGTGTGCCTCGGTGTCGACTGGGGAGGAAGCCCGGCGGCCCGCAGGCGGGCGCGGTGAGGGGGGCGTGGGAATGCATCCGCCGATCGGTCCTCGGCGAAGCCCTCCGCCCGCAGGCGCACGGCCCCCGCGGCGGCCTCGTGGTCGCGATGATAACGGATGTTATAATGGCGTGGTGCCTTCCAAGGAGGTCCCGATGGTCGTCCTCAAGCTGACCACGGTGGGGAATTCCACAGGCGTGGTCCTGCCCAAGGAGGTCCTCGCACGGTTGGGAGTCCAGAAGGGGGACTCGGTGTACCTCACCGAGACGCCCGATGGGTTCCGCCTCACCCCCTACGACGAGGAGTTCGCGCGGCAGATCTCGGCGGCCGAGGAGGTCATGCGCGACAACCGCGACGTGCTGCGGGCCCTCGCCCGGCGATGACCGATCCGCCCTGGCTGGGCCGGGCCGTCGTCCTCGCCATCCACGACGCCCAGATCGCCGCCCACGGCGGCCTCGCCGGTGTGCGGGACCCGGGCCTGCTGGACTCGGCGCTGGCGCGCCCCCGCCATCGGCACGCCTACGGGGATCCGGATGTGTGCGAGCTGGCCGCCGCCTACGGCCACGGCATCATCGCCAACCCCCCCTTCGCGGACGGGAACAAGCGCACCGCCTTCGTCACCTCGGTCACCTTCCTCAAGCTGTGCGGGCTCGGACTCACCGCGCCCCGGGAGGAGCGCGTCGCCGCCTTCCTCGCCGCCGCCGCGGGGGAGGCGACCGAGGAGGATCTGGCGGGGTGGTTCCGGCGCTGGACGGCCGCGGGGCGCCCGTGAGGCCCGGGGCGGGGAGGCCCCGGGGGCCCTTCACCCCTCGGCGGGCGGGCCCTCCTCCCACGGCCCCGGCGCCAGGCCCGCCAGCGCCCGGGCGGAGATCCGGTGGGCCCGCAGGCGGGCGCGGTAGGAGGGGGGCATGGGGAGGGTGCGGGAGAGGAGGGCGCGGCGGCGCAGGTCCCCGGGGAGGCCCGCCAGGGAGGCGGCGTGGGCCAGGAGGACCGCGGAGGCGGCGAGCCAGGGGCGGGGGAGGTCCGGGCGGGGGGAGCGGCCCCCCCGGCTAGCCCAGGCCAGGGCGGCGTGGCGGGCCACGGTGTGGGCCGGGGAGGCCAGCAGGTCCCGCCAGGGCAGGTGCAGGGCGGCGATCCGGGCCCGGTTCCGCTCCACCCGGTACGCCTTCAGGAAGGGGGAGCGGCCGTAGGTGGCGGAGATCCGGTGCTCCACCACCGCCTCGGGCACGTAGACGCCAGCGAAGCCCGCCCGGGCCGCCCGGAGGCCCAGGTCGGCGTCCTCGCCGTAGGCCACGAAGCCCTCGTCCAGGGAGCCCACGGCCCGGAGGAGCCGCCGGGACACCAGCATCGCCGCCCCCGAGGGGAGGAGCAGGTCGCCGCGGCGCATCAGCGCCCCCCGGGGCGGGTGGCCCCGCCCCCGGCACCAGTTCAGGCCGTCGGCGTAGAGGGCGTGGCCCGCGTTGTCCAGCACGCCCCGTGCCCCCGCCCACATCAGGCGGGGGCCCGCCAGGTCCGCCCCCACCTCCACCGCCGCCCCCACCAGCAGGGACACCGCGTCCGGAGCGGCGACGGCGTCGTCGTTGAGCAGGAGCACCCACGCCCCCGTGGCCGCCCGGATCCCGGCGTTGGCGGCCCGGGCAAAGCCCCGGGGGCGGGGCAGGGTCACCAGGCGGATCCGGGGAGCCCCCCGGGCCGCCCGGGGGGCGGAGCCGTCCCTGCCGCCGTCGTCCACGAGCACGATCTCCAGGTCGCCGTAGTCCTGGGCGGCGAGGGCGGCCAGGCAGGAGGGGAGGAGATCGGCCCCCGCCCGGGTGGGCACCACCACCGACACCCGGCCGGGCACCGCGTCATCCTCCCGCCCGACGGGGCCTCCCACCGTCATCGCCTCCGTGCCGCTCCATCCCGGACGCGCCGTCCCCATCCCGACGTGGCCGGGGCTCCGGGGCCCATCGTCCCCGGCGAGCCGGTGCGGGCGCAAGGGAACGGGGGCAGGAACGACGCCGCCTGGCCGACTCTTCCCCGGGGACCGGGGGGCGCCTACAATGCTGGCATGGATCGCACCACGGTCATCGACGTCCTGCATCGCCACGAAGTGGAGTTGCGCCGCCGCGGCGTGATCTCGCTCGCTCTGTTCGGCTCGACCGCGAGGGATGCGGCCCACGCGGGCAGCGACGTCGACCTCCTCGTGGATCTCGCACCGCGGATCGGGATCTTCGAGCTGGTCGATCTCAAGGACTACCTGGAGGCGGTCCTCGAGAGCAGGGTGGATCTCGTGCCGAGGGCTGCGCTCAAACCTCGCCTCAGGGAAGCGGTGCTGGCCGAGGCGGAGACGGTGATTGCCGCGTAGCGGGCGGGGGCGGACCGGCGCGCGGTCGATGCCGTGGCGTTCCACTGGCGTCCGATGCGAGCGATGCGGTACGTCCTGGTCCACGAGTACTTCGATCTCGCTACCGGCGTGATCTGGGCGACGGCGACGGTGAGCCTGCCCGAAGTGGTGACGATCCTTCGAGGGTTGCTCACGCCCGAGGACCGGCGGACCTGACGCGGGATGCCAGCGGCGGCAGGGGCGGCCAGGCAGGAGTGGAGGAGATCGGTCCCCACCCCACCGGCGTCCGGCCCGGCGCCCTCCTCCACCCGAGGGCACGGCGCGGGGGTACCCAGCCCGGCGCTCCCGCGGCTATCTTAGGGGCCCCCGGCGTCGCGCCGGGGGCCTTCCCAGGAGGGGAGCCGATGATCAAGCGCATCCACCACATCGGGATCGCCGTCGCCGACCTGGACGCCGCCGCCCGGGTCTTCGGCGAGGCGGTGGGCCTGCCCGACGGGGGGAGGGAGGACGTGCCCTCGGCGCAGACCCGGGTCCACTTCTTCCCGGTGGGGGAGTCCCGGTTCGAGCTGCTCCGCCCCCTCGCCGAGGACTCGCCGGTGGGCCGCTTCCTGGAGAAGAGGGGGCCCGGGCTGCACCACGTCTGCCTGGAGGTGGACGACGTGGAGGCCGAGGCGCGGCGCATGAGGGAGGCGGGGGTGGAGTTCCTCACCGAGGCCCCGGTCCCCGGCGCCCACGGGGCCCGGGTGATCTTCGTCCATCCCCGCTCCACCGGGGGCCTGCTGCTGGAGCTGAGCGAGTTTCCGGCGACCGGCGAGGACGCGAAGTGACCGCCCTCGACCTGGCGCGGGAGGCGGGACAGGCCATCTGGATGGGGATCCCCGGACCCGAGCTGGACGGGGCCAGCCGGGACCTGCTGGGGGAGGAGCGGGTGGGGGGCCTGACCCTGTTCCGGCGGAACGTGCGGGACGTGGAGCAGGTGGCGGACCTGAGCGCCGCGCTCCACGACGCCTCGCCCCTGGGGGGGCTCTTCGTGGCGGTGGACCAGGAGGGGGGGAGGGTCGCCCGCCTGGGGCCCCCCCTGACGGTGCTGCCCCCCATGCGCGAGGTGGGGGACAGCGGGATCCCCGGCCTCGCCGCCGCGGTGGGGCGGGCCCTGGCCCGGGAGCTGCTGGCCCTGGGCTTCACCGTGGACTTCGCCCCGGTGGTGGACGTGAACACCGAGGCGGCCAACCCGGTGATCGGGGATCGCTCCTTCGGCGCCGATCCCGAGCGGGTGGCGGCGCTGGGGGCGGCCTTCGTCGAGGCGATGCAGGGGGAGGGGCTCATGGCCTGCGCCAAGCACTTCCCCGGTCACGGCCACACCACCGTGGACTCCCACCTGGACCTGCCGGTGTGCGCCCTGACCGAGGCGGAGCTGCGGCGGGACCACCTGCCCCCCTTCGCCGCCGCCGTGCGGGCCGGGGTGGGGGCGGTGATGACCGCCCACGTCGTCTATCCCGCCTGGGACGAGGCGCTCCCCGCGACCCTCTCGCCCCGGATCGGGGAGCTGATCCGGAGGGAGCTGGGCTTCCAGGGGCTGCTGATCTCCGACGACGTGGAGATGAAGGCCGTCGCCGGGCGCTGGGACCCGGACGCCCTGGTCCGCCACGGCCTGGAGGCGGGGATCGACGTGTTCCTGGTGTGCCAGGACCAGGCCCTGGCGGCGGAGATGATCGCGGCGCTGCGGCGGCGGCTGGAGGAGGACTCCGACGCCCGCGCCGCCTTCCGGGGGAGCCTGGCCCGGATCGAGAGGGCCCGCGGGCGCTTCTGCCGCCCCCGGGGGGTGCCGCCCCGGGGGGAGCGCCTGGCCCGGCTCGGCCCCGCCGCCCACCCGGAGCTGGCGGCGTGGCTGGGGAGGGCCAGGGCGTGACCCCTTCGCGCTTGCGCCGTCCCGGTCCCGCCCGGTAGCCTGCCCGCCGAGGGATGGGTCGGAGGCGAGGGCCTCCAGGCGGCGAGCGCGTGGCCGGGATCGGGATCGTCAGCAACCGGAACTCCCGGCAGAACCGCGAGGATCCCCGGGCCGTCGAGCGCCTGCGGGCGGTCCTGGGGGGCGACGGCGAGGTGGTGGCCACCCGGGAGGCCGGGGAGCTGGACGCGGTGGCGAGGTCCTTCCGGGACGCGGGGATCGAGGTGCTCGGCCTCAACGGCGGCGACGGCACCAACCACGTCACCCTGACCGCCTTCCTGCACGCCTGGGACAACCGCCCCTTCCCCAAGGTGGCCTTCCTGCGGGGGGGCACTATGAACACCGTGGCGCGGTCCTGCGGGGTGCGGCGGGGGAGGCCCGAGGAGCTGCTGGCGCGGATCGTCGAGAAGAGGCGGGCGGGGGAGCCCCTGGCCACCACCCCCCGCCACGCCCTGGGCGTCGACGACCGCTACGGGTTCATCTTCGGCAACGGGATCTTCGCCAACTACCTGCGCCACTACTACGAGGGGGCGGAGCCCAGCCCCCGCAAGGCGGCGTGGGTGCTCGCCCGGGCGGTGGGATCGGTGATCGCCCGGGGCGAGATGGCCCGGGACATCTTCGCGCCGGTGCGGGCCGACGTGGAGTTCGACGGGAGGCGGTGGGAGGCGACCACCTTCCAGGCCATCGCCGCCGCCACCGTCACCGAGATCGGCCTGGGCTTCACCCCCTTCCACCGCACCCTGGAGCGGGAGGGCGCCTTCCACGCCCTGGGGATCGGGTGCAGCCCCGCGGCCCTGGTGACGGAGCTGCCGGCGATCTTCCGGGGGAGGCCGACCCGATCCCCAAGGATCGTCAGCGAGATCGGGGGCGAGCTGGTGATCCGCCAGGCCCGGGGGCAGGCGTACATCGTGGACGGCGACTACCACGTCGGGGGGGAAACCGTTAGACTCCGAGCGGGGCCGCGGCTGGAGATCGTCCTGCCCTGAGGGGGGCGGCCGCACGGAAGCCCCCCAACGGGACCGCCGCCCCCTCCCGGCGGCGCGAGGCGCGCATGGTGGACTCGCCCCCCAGGATCTACCTGGCCGATCCCGACGCGGCGGTGGTCCGCTTCCTCCGGGGGACGCTGGAGGCCAAGGGCCACCGGGTCCAGGAGGCGGCGGACTGGAGCGCCGTGCCCGACGAGGCGCGGGCCTGCGGCGCCGATCTGATCCTCCTGTCCACGGAGATCCCGGGGATCTACTACGGTGACGTGATCCGGCAGGTGAAGGGGGATCCCCGCACCCGGGACCTCCCCCTGCTGGTCCTGGTGCCCGCCACCGATCCCCGCTCCATCCGGGGCGCCCTGGAGGAGGGGGCCGACGACGTCGTCGTCAAGCCCGTCGTCGCCGCCGACCTGCTGAACAAGCTGAGGATCCACGCGGTGAGGCCGCGCGCCGCCCCGGCCGCCCCGGCCGCCGCGCCCCCGAAGGGGCCCCCCGCCCCCGACGATCCCCGCTTCCTCGGGGCCATCGCCGACGTCGCCGAGGGGGTGGCCTCGTCCCTGACCCCCGAGGACGCCTTCTTCGTGCTGGTGCGGCGGCTGGCGGCGGTGGTGCCCTGCGACCGCTGCACCGTCGCCATGACCGGCAGCGCCGCCGACGAGATCGTCCTGGTGGCCGCCCACGACGAGCCGGACCTGCGCCACCAGAGGTTGGACGCCGCCCGGCACCGGGGGTGGCGGGAGGCCATGGAGAGGGGGGAGCCGGACCTGCCGGACCCCGGCCCCGGGGCCGAGTGGGTGCTCCCCCTGGTGGTCCGGGAGCGGGCGGTGGGGGCCCTGGTGCTGCGGGGCCCCCGGCCCGCGGCGGGTCAGGTCGGTCCCTCGCGCCTGCTGGCCCGGGTGATGGCCCACCTGGCCGCCAGTGTGGTCAAGGCCTCGGACGTCCTGGAGAACGTGAAGTTCCGCTCCGTGGAGGAGAAGGCGCCCGCCGAGCACTTCGACAACATCGTGCTGGACCTCAACGACCAGATCGAGGTGCTGATCGAGGAGATGGAGAGCGAGTAGCGTCCGGGCGCGGGCGGGATCGCTCCGCACCCGGACGCGGCCCGCCTCAGAGGGTCAGATCGGTGTGGGCGATCCGGGGCGTCTCGTCGTCGTCGTCGGAGCCCGTGCCGGAACCGAAGATCCCGTCGGGGTTCTTCACGACGTTGAAGGGGGGATCGGTGTCGTCATCGGCGGGGGGATCCTCGGTGGGAGGGGGCTCCGGCCAGTCGGTGAGGGTCGTCTTGAAGTCCACCGAGCCCACCACGTAGACGCGGCCCGCCACCGGGGGAGCCTCCTCCCCCTCGACGGCGTCCCGGGCGGGGGCGCCCAGCAGCAGGTCCCCGAACCCGTCGCCGTCCACGTCACCCGCCCAGGCGAGGCCGGATCCGGCGCGGCCCTCGGCCTCCTCGGGCAGGAAGAAGACCGGGGCGTCCTCGATGGCCAGGGCCCCGGTGAGGCGGGTGGCGGAGCCCGGGACCATCCACGCGATCCCGGCGGAGGCCCCGAAGTCGGACCGCTCCCCCTGCCCCACCACCAGGTCGGCCAGGCCGTCGGCGTCCAGGTCCACCCGGCCGGTGAAGGCGGTGATCTCCTGGTCGGCGTCGGCGGCGGGGACGGTGATCACGGCGTCGGCGTCGGCGAAGGCGACCTCGCCGGCGAGGTCCGGGGAGCCGTAGAACAGGGCGAGGCGCGCGGCTCGACCGGCCTCGGCGTCCCCCGGGGAGAGCACCGCCAGCTCGCTCAGCCCGTCGCCGTCCAGGTCCCCGATCAGGGAGATCCGGGCGCCGACCCGCTCGCCGCAGTCCAGGCCGGTGACGGTGAGGGAGGCGTTGGCGGCCAGGGAGCGGTAGCTGGCGCCCCGGGTGCCCTCGGGGAGCTCGAAGCCGGGCACCACCAGGGCCCGCCCGGACTCGCAGCCGCCCGCGGCCGCGCCGCCGCCCCCGAAGCCGCCCCCGAGGCCGCCCCCGAAACCGCCGCCCAGGGCGGACTCGGCGAAGGAGGGCTCCCCCACCGCGAGGTCGTGGACCCCGTCGCCGTCGAAGTCCAGGCCGCCGTCCAGGGCCTCCACCTTCACCCCCTGGAGCACCATCGCCGCCCGGCGGCTGATCACCAGGCGCCGCTGGAAGTCCACGGGGCCGGGGTAGATCCGCACGTCGTAGGTGCCGGCGGCGACCAGGTCCTCCTGGCCGTCACCGTCGAAGTCCAGGCGGGGGGACACGAGCTTCCCGAACCACTCGTCGTCCAGGCTGTGGACCTGGTGCTGGTACTCCTCGCTCAGCCCGACGGGCCCCCCCTCGGGCCCGAAGTACAGGTAGATCCCCTGGGTGTAGTGGCCGCGGCCCCCGCAGCCCAGGAGGAAGTCGGGGGCGCCGTCCCCCGAGACGTCCCCCAGGCCGCGGCGGGCGTAGTGCTCGCTCGTGCAGGGGCCGTCGAAGCCCTCGCCGAGGGCGTCCAGGTCCCACCAGGCGGCCACGCCGTCGGCGGAGCCCTTCACCAGCCTCAGGCGCTCCTCGTCGGCGACGAGCAGGTCGCCGAAGCCGTCGCCATCGACGTCCCCCGCGGCGTCCATGCGGTGGGTCAGTCCGGTCCCCGGGAGGCCGTCGATCCCGCCGGGGACGGTGGCGAGCTCGATGGCCTGCCAGGACCCCCCGTCGTGGACGGCCCAGGCGGTGCTGGTGGCGGCCGAGGCCACCCACACCACCGGCACGAGGAGGGAAGCGACCGGGAGGCGCTGTCGGTCCATGGCTGTGGCTCCGATGGAGCCGGTGACCGCCGCCCTCCGCAGCACAACCCTAAGCGGGCGGTGCAAGCTGTCTGCCCCCCTCCCGGGTGTTTCCATGCCCAACCGCTTACCGCTCAGGGCCCTGGGCTTCCCCGATCTTCCCTCAGCGTTCTCTGCGGGCCCCGGACGGGCCGCTCTGCGCCTCTGCGGGCGAGCCAAGGACGGCGAGCCATTCACGCCGGCCGGCATCCGTCACGCCGCCCTGCGTGGCAACCGGATAAGGGTGTTTCATGGCCGTACCGCTAACGCTTCCGGCGCCGGGCCTCGGTGTCCACGTCGGCCTCGCCGGCGAACTCCCCGCGCGCCGCCTGCGCCGCCCCCTCGTCGACCGCGCGCCCGAAGGCCAGATCCTCCCGCATCCGCTCGAACTCGTCGAGGTCGACGATCACCGCGACGCCACGGCCCCTCTTGGTGATGAGCACGGGGCGGCGGGTCCGCACGACCTGCTCCACGATCTCCGACCCCTTGACCTTGAACTCGGTGATGGGCCGCACGTCCTGGCTGAAGACGGGCTCAGGCATGGTCAGCTCCCATTGGGTGTGGTTCAAAGTATTCGTTCAAGGTAGTCGTTCGCGGAGGTTGCGGCAACGGATCTCTCCCGATCCCGGCGCGGCGCCGCATCCAGGGAGCCTCGGCCCGTCAGTTGGGATCCACCGCGATCGACCGCCTCTCGCCCCCCTCCACCCAGGCGACGGACCGCTCCAGGCGCTCGCCGGGGCCGAGTTCCACGAAGGACCAGGTCAGGGCGTGGCGCACTCGGGCTCCGGCCCCCACCGTCGCCTTGGCTCCCAGGACCGCGAAGGGTCCGATCCGGGCCCCCGGGGCCAGGCGGCAGGCGGGGCCGAAGGCGAAGGGGGGCTCCAGCACCGCCCCGTCCAGGCCCTCCACGGCGTGGGGGGATCCGTACTCGACCCCCCGGGCGTCCACGGCGTAGGCGCAGTCCAGGAAGAGGGCCCTCAGCCCCCGCTCCACGGGATCCTCCCCCTCGGCGGCGGCCGTGGGCAGGGGGAAATCCCCCCGGAGCAGGTCCAGGTTGGCGTCCAGGTATCGCTGGGGGGTGCCGAGGTCCGTCCACCGGCCGGGGTGGAAGACGGCGTGGACCCCCTCCCCTTCCCGGAGCAGCCGGGCGAGCCCCTGGCGCACCACGCAGGACTCCCCCGCGGCGGGCAGGGCGTCCAGCAGCTCGGGGCCGGCGATCTGGATCCCCGTGAAGACCCCCCGCCGGGCCGGGGCGCCGGGACGCTGGGCGATCCCGGCGAGGTCCACCACCCGCCCCTCGGCGTCGGCCGCCACCGCGCCGTACCGGTCGACGTCCTCCCGCTCCACCAGCACCATCGTCACCTTCGAGCCCCGCTCCCGGTGGGCGCCCCAGGCGGCGGCGAGCTCCACGTCCGTCAGCACGTCGGCGTTCCACACCACGAAGGGGCCGCCCCGGAGGTGCCGCCTCGCCTTCACCAGCCCGCCCCCGGTGCCGAGGATCGCCGGCGCCTCCACCGAGTAGTGGAGCCTCAGATCCTGCAGGCGGCGCCCGGTCCAGGCGTCCAGGGCGGTCTCCAGCCGGTCCGCCAGGTGGTGGGCGTTGACGGCGACCTCGCGGATCCCCTGGGCGTAGAGGCGCACCAGGGCGTAGGCGGCCAGCGGGCGCCCCAGCACCGGCACCGCCGCCTTGGGCAGCACGCCCGTGAGGGGGCGTAGGCGGGTGCCCAGGCCCGCGGCCAGCACCAGGGCCCGGAGGGGGGCGGGATCGGGGGGGAGGGAGGTCATGGGAGGCGCCATTCTAGTCGCTCCCGGCCCCGGCGGCCCACCGCCTTGCCCCTCCCCTCCCCTCTCCGTACCCTACCGGCGCGCCGGTCCCTGCGATCCCCGGCCGCCCGCGGGTCCCATGCACGTGCCCAAGCCCACCCTGAACGGCCTCTTCCTGGCCCGCGCCGCCGAGAGCGCGCGGGATCCCGCCTTCCTCCGCCGGGAGGGGGACCGCTGGGAGCCCGTCTTCTGGCACCAGGCCCTGGCCACCACCCGGGAGATCTCCCTGGGCCTCGCCGCCGAGGCGGGGGTGGGCGAGGGGGATCGGGTGGCGATCCTGGCCTCGGTCCGCCCGGAGTGGGTGGCCGCGGACCACGCCGTGCTGTCCTTGGGGGCCGTCACCGTGGGCCTCTACGAGGCGATGAGCCCCGATCAACTCACCCACGTCCTGCGCCACAGCGGGGCGAAGGTGGCCCTGGTGGAGTCCGCCGCCACCCTGGCCCGGGTGGAGGCCGTCGCCGGCGATCTGCCCGATCTGGAGCGGATCTTCACCCTGGAGCCCTGCGCTCCGGCGGGGCGGATCCCCGTCGCGGGCCTGGACGCCCTCCGCCGCGCGGGCGCCGCGGTCCACGCCGCCCACCCCTCCCGCTTCGAGGACCGGGCCCTGGCCGTGGAGCCGGAGCACCTGGCCACCCTGGTCTACACGTCGGGCACCACCGGCCCCCCCAAGGGGGCGATGCTCACCCACGGCAACCTGTTCTACGTGGTGGACACCGCCGCCCGGAAGCTGCCCCACACCGGCGGGGCCCGCTCCGTGGTCTACCTGCCGCTGGCCCACGTGCTCCAGCGTTTCGCGGTGTACCTCGGGGAGTGGCACGGGGCGCTGGGCTACTTCGTGGACGACCCCCACCGCCTGGGGGACGCCCTGCGGGAGGCCCGCCCCGACGTGATCGCCGCCGTGCCCCGGGTGCTGGAGAAGGTCCACGAGCGGGTCCAGGGCGGAGTGGCGGCCCTGCCCGCCCACCGGCAGGCGGTGTTCCGCTGGGCCCTCTCCGTCGGCCAGCAGGTGGCGGCGCGGCGGCGGGAGGGGCGGGGGATCCCCCCCTACCTCGGCGTGCAGGAGCGCCTGGCGGACCGCCTGGTGCTGCGGCGGATCCGGGAGCAGCTCGGCGGGAACCTGAAGCTGGTGGTCTCCGGGGGGGCTCCCCTCTCCCCGGCCCTGAGCGAGTTCTTCGACGCCGTGGGGATCCTGGCCATCGAGGGCTACGGCCTCACCGAGACGTCGGCCCCCGTGTCCACCAACACCCCCGACGAGTACCGCTTCGGCACCGTCGGCCGCCCCATCCCCGGCACCGAGATCCGGATCGCCCCCGACGGCGAAATCCTGGCCCGGGGGCCGGGGATCTTCCGGGGCTACTACCGGGATCCCGGCGCCACCGCCGCCGCCTTCACCGAGGACGGCTTCTTCCGCACCGGCGACATCGGGGAGCTCACCGAGGACGGCTTCCTGAGGATCACCGGGCGCAAGAAGGAGATGATCGTCACCGCCACCGGCAAGAACGTCGCCCCCACCGCGGTGGAGGACCTGCTCCAGCGGGGCCGCCTCGTCTCCCAGGCGATGGTGGTGGGGGATCGCCGACCGTACCTCGCGGCCCTGATCGTGCCGGACCGGGAGGCCCTGGCCGGCCTGGCTCGGGAACGGGGGCTCGACCCCGCGGACGAGGGGCTGGCGACGCGGCCCGAGGTGGTGACGCTCCTGGGGGCGGAGATCGCCGGGGCCAACGCCCGGCTGTCGCGCCACGAGGCGGTGCGGCGCTTCGACGTGCTGCCCCACGAGCTCACCGTGGAGTCGGGGGAGCTGACGCCGACCATGAAGCTGCGCCGGGAGGTGGTCGCCTCCCGGCACCGCGCCCGGATCGACGCCCTCTACGCCGGCGGGGGCTTCGAGGTCCCCTGAGCCCCGCCGTCAAAGCCGACGCCGCGCCGGGGCTCCCCCCGGACCGCCGCCCCGCCCTGCTGCGGATGGCCCCGGGGCGGGCCCTGTGGTCCATCGCCTGGCCGGTGATCGCCTTCGGGCTGGTGCGGACGGGCTACTTCCTCGCGGACTCCTTCTGGGCGGGGAGGCTGCCCCGGGACGCCGCCCCGGCCCTGTCCGCCCTGGGCGCCATCGCCTTCGCGTGGTGGATCCTCACCAGCCTCGGGGAGCTGTCGGGGGTGGGCACCCACGCCCTGGTGGCCCGGGCCGCGGGCGGGGGCCGGGAGGAGCGGATCCCCCACTTGCTGGGCCAGGGGGTGCTGCTGGCGGCGGCGATGGGCCTGCTCCTGGCCGCCCTCGCCAACCCCCTCGGCCGGGCGTACTTCGCCCTGATAGGCTTCCAGGGCGCGGAGTTCGGCCCCGCCCTCCACCTGGGGCGGCAGTACCTGGGGATCCTGCTGGCGGGCTCCCTGCCCCTGCTGGTCCACGTGGTCACCGACGCGGTGTTCCGGGGGATCGGGGACACCCGCACCCCCATGGCCATCGCCGCCGCCGGCCTGCTGCTCAACGCCGCCCTGGATCCGGTGCTGATGTTCGGGTGGGGCGGCGGGCCGGCCCTGGGCCTGGCCGGCGCGGCGTGGGCCACGGTGATCGCCAGCGTCGTCGCCCTCTCCGCCTCGATGTACGCCCTGGCCCGGCGCGGGTACCGTCCCCGGGGCCTCCGCCCCGATCCGCGGGTCCTGGCGCGGATCGCCCGGATCGGGAGCCCCCACACCCTCTCGGGGACCGGCTTCTGCCTGATCTACGTGGCGCTGGGGCCGGTGATCAACCGCTTCGGCCCGGCGGCGATGGCGGGCCTGGGGCTCGGCCACCGGGTGGAGAGCGTCGCCTTCACCGTCGCCCTGGGCTACGCCGCGGCGGCCGCCACCCTGGTGGGCCAGAACCTGGGGGCCGGGGATCCCGCCGCCGCCCACCGGGCCGCCCGCCTGTCGGCCCGGGGCGCCGCCCTGTGGATGGTGCCCTTCGGAGTGATCGCCCTCGGGGCGTCGGGGCCCATCATGGCGCTCTTCACCTCCGATCCGGAGGCGGCCCGCCACGGCGCCGCCTACCTGGCCATGGCCGGCGCCGTGGCGGCCTTCATGGCGTGGGAGATCGCCTACGAGGGCGCCTTCGCGGGGGCGGGGGACACGCTGCCCGCCATGGCCATCACCCTCCCCCTCACCGCCGCGCGGATCCCCCTGGCCTACGCCGCCGCCTTCCACACCCCCCTCGGCGCTGCCGGGATCTGGTGCGCCATCGGCGCGACGACGGTGGCCAAGGGGGTGGCGCTCCGGACCGCCTGGGCGCGCCGCCACGGACGAAGGGGTATAACCGGATCCCCATGAGCCATGACCACTCCCTGACCGGCGACGTGACTCGGGCGGTGCTGCCCAACGGCCTGACCGTGCTGGTCAAGCCCCTGCCCCACGCCAGCGCCGTCGCCCTCTACGCCCACGTCCGCGCGGGCTACTTCCACGAGGACGACTCCGTCGCCGGCCTCGCCCACCTCACCGAGCACATGTGGTTCAAGGGCAGCCGCAACTGGCCCGGGGAGGGGGATCTGGGACGGGCGGTCCAGGCGTGGGGTGGGGTGTGCAACGCGGGGACGATCTACGACCGCACGTCGTACTACTTCGTGGTCCCCGAGGAGGCGTGGCGGGACGCCCTGCCGCTGATGGCCGACGCCTTCCTGGACCCCCTCTTCGAGGAGGACTCCCTGCGCCGCGAGGCGGAGGTGGTCATCGAGGAGAGCCACCGCAAGCGGGACAACGCCACCGCCCTGGCCTACGAGGAGATGCTGGCCCTCGCCTTCACCCGCCACCGGATCCGAAGGTGGCGGATCGGCTCCGACGACGTGCTGCGGGCCATCACCCGCGAGAAGATGATCGCCTTCTACGAGGCCCTGTACCGCCCCGCCCACATGATCGTCTCCGTCGCCGGCCCCGTCGATCCCCAGGAGGTGGTGGACCGCGTCGCTGCGGCCTTCGGCGCCATGCCGGGCGGGGATCCGCGGCGCTCGGGGGGCCCCGCCGAGCCCCCCCAGGAGGAGTTCCGCTTCGCCCAGCGCTCGGGGGACGTGAAGAGGGCCGTGGTCACCTTCGGCTTCAAGACCTTCGGGATCGGGGATCCCCGGGAACCCGCCCTGGACCGCTTCGCCACCCTGCTGGCCCACGGGCGCGCCGCCCGGCTGCCCCGGGGCGCCGTCGGTCCCGGCAAGGTGGCCTCGCTGTACGCCTGCGGGAACCACGCCCACGAGGACGTCGGCCTGTTCGCCATCCAGGCCGAGGCCGACGATCCCTCCCGTCCCGAGGCCGCCGAGCAGGCCCTGATGGACGAGGTCCACGCGGCGATCCGGGGCCCCGTGGACCCCCGGGAGTGGGAGCGGGTGGGCAATCGGCTGAGGGTGGAGACCCTGTACGACCTGGAGGAGGTGCTGGGCCTGGCCTCGATGGTCGCTGCCTGGGAGGCGCGGGGGGACTACCGGGAGGCGGACCTCTACCTGGAGCGCCTGCTGGAGGTCACCCCGCGGAGGGCCCAGGAGGTGGCCGCCGAGGTCTTCCGGCCCGAGCGGGCGACCCTGCACCGCTACCTGCCCCGGGAGGGGGAGGTCCCGGCGCCGACGGCGGAGTCCCGGCGGGACGCCCTCTTCCGCCCGCCCGCGCGCCTGGAACGGGCCTTCCTGCGGGACCCTCCTCCCCACGGGGCGAGGGTGGCGGGGGCCTCCCGCACCGCGGGTCCCGTCTCGCTGCCCCTGCCCGGCGGGGCCACCCTGCTCCACATCCCGGACCGCACCCTGCCCCTGCTGTCCCTCACCTTCGCCTTCCGCGGGGGGCGCCAGGAGGAGGATCCCCCCGCGGGGGGGATCACCGAGCTGGCGGTCCGCACCGCCAAGAGGGGGACGGCGACGCGCAACGCCGAGGAGATCGCCTCGGACTTCGAGTTCCTGGGAACCTCCCTGGGCTCGGGCTGCGGGCTGGAGACGGTTCAGTACGGCTTCACCCTCCCCTCGGACCGCCTGGGCTCGGCGCTGGCCCTCCTGTCGGAGGTGCTGGAGGGGCCGATCTTCCCCGAGGCGGAGGTGGGGCGGGAGAGGGCCCTCCAGCTCGCGGAGCTCCGCCAGGTGATGGACTCGGGGACGGCCCTGCCGTCCCGCCTGCTGCGGATCGCCCTGTACGGCGACCACCCCCTGGCCCGGGACTCCGAGGGGGATCCGGCCTCCCTGGCCTCCCTGGACCGGGAACGGCTCCACGCCTGGTTCGCCCGGATCGTCGAGCCGAGCCGCTGCGTGGTGGCCTCCTGCGGGGACGCGGATCCCGAGGACCTGCGCGACCGGATCGCCGAGGTGCTGGCGCGGCTCTCGGGCCGGACGCCGGTGCCCCGGGTGGAGCCCCTGCCCCACCTGGTGGTGCGCCCGCCCCGTCACGAGGAGGTGGTGGAGCGGGAGCGCAAGCAGACGGCCTTCGTGGTGGGCTACCCGACGGTCCCCATCGACCACGACGACCGCTACCCGCTGCGGGTGCTGTCGGCGGCGACCTCGGGCCTCTCGGGCCGCTTCGGCGAGGAGCTGAGGGCCCGGCGCTCCCTGGCCTACACGGTGAGCACCGCCGCCCACCACTTCACGGGGGGAGGCTACTTCTCGAGCTACCTGGCCTGCGAGGCGGCCAAGGAGGACCGGGCGCGGGCGGCGATGGAGGAACAGTTCGCCCGCCTGTCGGAGTCGGGCCTGACCGCCGAGGAGCTAGACCGTTCCAAGCGCTACCTGGTGGGCAGCTACCCCCTCTCCCGCCAGCGCCGGGCCTCCCGCCGGGACGAGGTGCTGAGCTTCTTCCTGCACGACCGCCCCCTGGACTTCGGCGAGGAGTACCTGGCCCGGATCCGCGCCGTGACCGCCGAGGACGTCCTGCGGGTGTGCCGCGCCTGGCTCCGCCCCGAGCGGGCGCGGTTCGGGGTGATGCGGGGGAGGGCAGCGTAAATGTAAAAGTGTCGGTGCCTGACCCCCTGGGAGGTTGGCGGATGAGCCCGAGGCCCCGTTCCCGAACGAAGCTCCCCGAAGCGTTGCGCCCGCTGTTCTGGGAGTACGACTTCGACGAGTTGTCGTGGGAGGAAGACCTCGACCTGGTCGCCGGAAAGGTGCTGGAACACGGCGCGTGGCGCGACCTCCTGTGGCTGCGCCACACCCTGGGTGACGAGGCGCTCCGCGGCTGGATCGCGAAGCGACAGGGGCGGGGGCTGTCGGCCCGGGATCTGCGCTTCTGGGAGGTCGTCCTGCGCATCCCCCACGCCCAGGTCACCGCGTGGATCGAGCAGCCGGGGAAGGCGATCTGGGAGCGTCGGACCGCTCCCCGCCCATGACCTTCCACCCGAGGGTGCTGAACGACCGGCAGCGCGAAGCGCTCAAGCTGCTGGGGCGAGCGCTCGCGCCGCTGGGCGCGTACCTCGGAGGGGGTGTGGGCGTCGGACTCCACCTGGGACATCGCCGGTCCGTGGACCTGGACTGGTTCACTCGCGCGCCCATCGACGATCCCCTCGGACTGGCCGCGGACCTCCTGGCCAAGGGGGTGCCCCTGGGCAGCCCGGTGGTGGATCGAGGCACGCTCATCGCGCCGGTCAAGGGCGTACCCACGTCGATCATGCGGTACGACTACCCGGCGTTGGAGCCGGAGGTCGCCTACCCTTCCTTCGCCTGCAAAGTGGGCCACCTGGACGACCTGGCCTGCATGAAACTGAGCGCCCTGCAGAACCGCGGGGCGAAGAAGGACTTCGTGGACCTCTACGCCCTCATGCGCCGCCATCGTCCGCTGGGGGAGCTGATCGGGCTGTACCGGCGGAAGTACGGCATCGAGGATATCCGTCCGCTGGTGACGTCCCTCACCTACTTCGACGATGCCGACGCGCAGCGGATGCCCATCATGGTCTGGGACGTCGATTGGAGGACCATCAAGTCGTCCCTGAGAGAGGAGGTCCGGGACCTGGCGCGGGCGCTCTAGCCCGCGTGCTCGTGACCGCCGGACCCCAGGCCCGCCGCCGAGGTCCAGGGCAGGGCGACCACGCCGTCTCCCAGGTGCGCGGTGTGCGCTCCTCCGTGGACCAGTACGGCGGCTGTCGCACTCGGGGTCGGAGCAGCGTGCTCTTGCCCACCTGGCGGGGTCCCCACACCACCACCACCGGGAAGTCGCGCAGGCGGTCCCGCAGGATCCCGGCGGCCCAGCGCGGGTGGTGGGTGGGTCGCGGCGTTTGATCGTCCTTCACGACGTGAATGATAAACAAACGGGGGGTTCGCCCAGGCCGACTCTCTATCCCGTTCTGGTTTGGCGGAGCCATCTCCGCGCGTCCGGTGTTGCTTTCATTGCAATCAATGATTAACGTCGGGAAGCCATGGCGAGCATCACGATCCGGCAACTGGGTGACGAGACCAAGCGGCGCCTCCGGATGCGCGCGGCCCAACACGGCCGCTCGATGGAGGAGGAGGCCCGGGAGATCCTGCGGGGAGCCCTCGCCGTCGCGTCCGCAGAAGCCGTCGACCTGGGGGCCCGCATCCGCGGCCGCATGGGTCCCCTGGGGGGCGTGGACCTCGACCTCGCTCCTCGCGAGCCGATCCGCGAGCCCCCCGACCTGGGATGATCGTCCTCGACACGAACGTGCTGTCGGAGCTCATGCGGCCCGAGCCGGCACGTCAGGTCCTGCGCTGGGTGGCGGCCCACGCCGGCACGAGCCTGTTCACGACAACGATCACCCAGGCCGAGATCCTGTACGGGCTGGAGCTCCTGCCGGAGGGTCGCCGGCGCGAGGCGCTCGCCGTCGCCATCGACGGCGTCTTCCGGGAGGACCTGCGGGATCGGATCCTGCCCTTCGACACTCCGGCCGCGAGGTTCTACGCTCCGATCGTCGCGGCGCGTCGCCGCGCCGGGCGACCGATCTCCCAGATGGACGCCCAGATCGCCGCCATCGCCCGCTCCCGAGAGGCGACCCTCGCGACGAGGAACGTCCCCGACTTCCAGGGTTGCGGCCTCGAGGTCGTCGACCCGTTCGAGTAGGGAGATCCCCTTCCGCCGCCAGGGCCACGTCCCCTCGCAGAAGGGCGAAAGGGCCTCGACACCCGTAAGCGCCCTGGCCGTCCCTCCGTTCGATACTCCAGGACTTCAAGGTCTATCTCCAGGTCTGGTGAACGCCAAGATCTGGGGACTTACCTCTGGAACGTGGTACTAGAGGCCGGCGAGCATGGTCCACGGTAGGGCGACCACGTCGTTCCCCAGGTGGGCGACACGGTCCCCGGCATGGACCACGACGGCGGCGGCGCACTCGGGGTAGAGGGAGCGGAAGAGGCGGAGGTGGGCGGCGTCCGATGAGACCGGGCGCGTGGAAGCCTTGCACTCGAAGGCCAGGATCCGCCGGCCGTGGACGAGAACGAAGTCCACCTCCTTCCCGTCCGTCGTTCGCCAGAAGTAGAGCTGCGCGGGCGGCGTCAGCAGGGAGGCGAGGACCCGCAGGTGGTGGAAGACGAGGGACTCGAACAGGGGACCGGCCTCCCGCGAGGCCGCCACCTCGTCCGGTGTGTACAGGCCGGCCAGGAAGGACGCGAGGCCCGGATCCGCCAGGTAAGCGCGCGGGCGACGGATGATCCGTTTGCCCCTGTTGTCGGCGAAACCCGGCAGCGGAGCGAAGAGGTGGGAGATCTCCAGCAGGCCCAAGTATCGATGTACGGTGGGCTGGCTGACCGACAGCCGGGAGGCCAGCTCCGTCTCGTTCAGCATCTGCCCGGTGTGGAGGGCCAGCAGGGCCATGAGCCGCCTGAAGTCGGGGAGGGATGAGATCGCCGACAGGTCGCGGAGGTCGCGCTCGAGGTAGGTCCGCACATAGGCGTCCCACCAGGGGATCGGCTCCTCCCGGAGCCGCGCCGGTGGCAGCATCCCCCGGGCCACGTCGGGCCAAGGGGAGCGCGGCGTGGCCGGGGCCTCGGGGGGAAGCTCGCCCCGGAGCAGGGAGCCCAGCAGGAACGGCGCTCCTCGATCCTCCCACTCGCCCACCGCGGGGGGAAGGAGCTCCATGTAGGCGGCGCGGCCGGCGAGGCTCTCGCTCACCCCCTTCATGAGCAGCAGGTTCGCCGAGCCGGAGAGCACGACCCGCAGCGCCGCGCGCCTGTCCACCTCCGCCTTGAGGGAGGGTAGGATCTCGGGCACCCGGTGGACCTCGTCGATGACCACCCGGTCCCGCCCCGCCCACGCCAGGGCCGGATCGGCCGCCAGCCGGCGTCGCTGCTCGCTCTCGTCCAGGTCGAGGAAGGTGTAGCCCTCCCCTGCCAGTTCGTGCCGCAGCAGCGTGCTCTTGCCCACCTGGCGGGGGCCCGTCACCACCACCGCCGGGAAGTCCCGAAGGCGCTCCCGCAGGATCCCGGCGGCCCAGCGCGGGTGGTAGGCGGTGCGCGGCGCTTGATCGTCATTCACGGCGTGAATGATAATCAAAAGCCGGGGCGTGGGCCAGCCGGAGATCCTCGAGGGAGTTCCGTGGAACTAGTCACGGCAGCACCTTCCCCGGGTTCAGGATCCCCTTGGGGTCGAAGATCCGCTTCAGGTCCCGCTGGAGGCCGAGGGCGGTCTCGTCCTGCTCCCAGGGCAGCCAGGCGCGCTTGGTGCTGCCGATCCCGTGCTCGCCGGTGAGGGTGCCCCCCTCGTCCAGGGTCCGCCGGTAGATCCGCTCCGTGGCGTCTCGGAGGCGGGCCCGGCCGGCGGCGGCGTCGTAGAGCAGGTTGACGTGGAGGTTGCCGTCCCCGGCGTGCCCGTAGATCGCCACCCGCAGGCCCCCCTCCCCGGCCACCTCGCCGACGTAGGCGCACAGGGCGGCGATCCGGTCGGTGGGCACGGTGACGTCCTCGCTGCTCCAGCCCCTCGCCCCCTCCTTCACCGCGGCGCTCATCTCCCGCCGCACCGCCCACAGGGCCTCCCGCTCCCCCTCGTCCCGGGAGCGCCGGGGCGCCTCCACGGCGTCCGCCACCCGGTCCAGCAGCCGGTCCATCTCCTCCCGGCACCCCCCGGGCTCCCCGTCGGTCTCCACCAGGAGCACCGCCCCCCAGCCCTCCCCCACCGGCACCGCCCCCCGCCGCCGCACCGCCGCGAGGGCCCCGCCGTCCAGCAGCTCCAGCACCCGGGGCTGGATCCCCGAGGTCCAGATCCGCGGCACCGCCCGGGCCGCGGCCTCGACGGTGGCGAAGGGGACCAGGGCCGTCTCCACCGCCCGGGGCCGGGGGCGCAGCCGCAGCACCAGGCGGGTGAGCACCGCCAGGGTGCCCTCGGAGCCCACCAGCAGCGCCGTCAGGTCGTAGCCCGCCACCCCCTTGAGGGTCCGCCTCCCGGTGTTCAGGATCCGACCGTCCGGGAGGACCGCCTCCAACCCCAGCACATGCTCCCGGGTGACGCCGTACTTGAGCGCCATGGGGCCCCCGGCGTTGGTGGCCGCGTTGCCCCCCAGGGTGCAGGTGTCCAGGGAGGCGGGATCGGGGGGGTAGAAGAGGCCCCGTGCCTCGGCCGCTTCCCGCAGGTCCCGGGTGACTACCCCGGGCTCCACCACCGCCCGGGCGCCCCCCTCGTGGATCTCCAGGATCCCGTTCATCCGGGAGGTGGAGAGCACGATCCCGCC
This sequence comes from Myxococcota bacterium, assembly GCA_023150875.1. Lineage (GTDB taxonomy): Bacteria > Myxococcota_A > UBA796 > UBA9615 > JAKLKC01 > JAKLKC01. The sequence continues at coordinate 117,177 of JAKLKC010000004.1, forward strand.
GTGGAGGGGCGCGCAGCCCCCGGCCTTGCCGGTGCCGGCCCCCCGGGGGGTGACCGGCACCCCCTCCCGGGAGGCCAGGGCGAGCACCGCCTGGACGTCCCTCGTGGTGCGGGGGAAGACCACCGCCTCGGGGGGCTCCTCCGACCGGTCCCCGAAGTCGCCGCGGTAGGGGTCCAGGAGCGCGGGATCCGCCAGCACCGCATCGGGCCCCAGCAGGGAGAGCAGCTCCCGCCGGCCCGCGGCCCCCAGGCGGCGGAAGGGGCCCACGGCCCTCAGGGCCCCGCGGCGGGGCTGGCCGGCGGCGGCTCCGGCGCGGGGGCGGCGGCCGCGGGAGGCGGGGGAGGAGGGGGCGGAGGCTTGGGGGGCGGGAAGATCACCTGGACCCAGTCGTAGGAGGGCCGGGCGGAGGGGGCGCCGCCCTCCACCTTCTCCAGCACCACCAGCGCCTTGCGCCGGTCGTGGGAGTGGGCGACGGAGGTGGGCCGGTAGCCCATCCACCGCTGCACCCATCGCACCTGCTGGTCGTCCCGGTTCCACAGCCACAGGGTCCCGCCCACCCGGTCCGCCCCCTCGGGGGTGGCGGTGGTCAGCAGCATCCACGGCCCCATCAGGCGATCGAGGCCGGTCACCCCCTGGGGGCCCAGGCTGGTGCCCGGGGGGGAGTTGGTGACGGCGTCGAAGAGGGGCAGCTTCTCGCCGGGAGCCGTGCCTGCGAGGGCGTCGGGACCGAGCCGGAGCAGCACCGCCCGGCCCCCCTCCACCAGCGGCCTCTCCATGCCCACCACGTACATCCCGTCGGGGGTGGAGGCGACGGCGCCCACCTTCGCCGTTTCCTCGGCCCGCGCCACGGGCTGATCGGGATCGGAGAGCCCGGCGCCGGCGATGGCCTTGGACATGGAGTCCGCCGGTCCCCCCTGGGCCATGAACGCGGTCCCCTCCATGCGGGGCAGCCACACCACCCCCCGGGCCTGCTCCAGCTTGGCCTGCTGGGTGGGCTTGCGGTCCTTCTTGTGGAGCCCCTCGTGGGAGGCGATCACCGTGAGGGCGTCGCCGCTCTCGGTCACGTCCACCGCCTGGGGGTAGAGCAGCGGCTGGCCGCCCGGCGCCAGGAACTGCTGGCCGGGGCCGGGGATCTCCTGGCCCGGCAGGGGCCTCAGGAAGCGGTCGAAGGCGTAGACCCCCCCGTCGGCGTCGCTGGCGATCCGGTAGACCCCGGCGACCTCGTCCCAGGAGGCGGCGGTGGGGTGGAAGGGGGCCCCCTCGGCCGAGGGGTTGCGGAGGATCCGCTGGGGGGGCGTGAGCAGCCGGGCCTCGGGAGACGGAGGCGAGGCCTCGATGAAGACCTGCCGCGCCTGGCGGGGTCCGGCCTGGGCGAGGAGGACGGTCACCTTCCCGTAGGCGGCGGCCCGGGCCACCCCCTCGGGCCGGCCGTCGGCGAAGCGGGCCAGGGCCAGGGGGGGCTGACCCGGCTCCCACCACCACAGGGCGCCGCTCGCGCTCCCGTCGGCGGGGGCCGATCCCACCAGGAAGCTGTGGTCGTCGTAGGCGTCCAGGGAGACGATCCCCTCTCCCCCGAGGTCCAGCTCTCCGTAGGGAGAGACGGCGGGGGCCCCGCCGGCGACGGACACCTTGGCCACCACCGCCTTCCCGCCGTGGAGGGGCGAGAGGAGGCCGACCAGCAGGTCCCCGCCGGCGCGGGTGGCGAGCCCCCCCAGGTCCAGCGCGGCGACCCTGGGCGGGGGCGGGGGCGGGGGCGGGGGCGGAGGCTCGGGCGCGGGGGGCGCGGTCCCCACCTCCCCGGCCGCCGGCGGGGCCTCGGGAGGCAGCGGGGGAGGAGGGGGAGGAGGAGGCGCCGCCAGGGGCAGGCCCAGGTCCGGCGCCGCGGCGGCGAAGGCGTCGTCCAAGGGGATGCCCGGCGAGAGGGTCCCCCCCTCGAACCCCGCTCCGGGGGGGGCGTAGTCGAAGAGGAGCCAGGCGCCCTCGGGGACCTCCTCGCCCCCGGCCAGCCCCCGCCCGACGACGAAGGCCCGCCCGGGCTTCCATGCGACCCCGGTGACGCCCCGGGCGGGGGACGCCCCGGGCAGGTCCACCCCGCCGTCCAGGGACAGATCGGCACCCATGCGCAGGAGCTGGGGGGAGGGGAGTACGTTGACCTGCAGCAGGCCGGTGCCGTCCCACGCGGCGCCCCCCGGATCCCCGTAGACGCCCAGGGCCGGGGGATCGGCCAGAGTGGGGGGCTCGGGTCCGGTCCCAGCGGCGGCCAGCAGGGGGCTGGTCAACGCCGCGGCCCAGAGCCCAGCGAGGGGGCGCGGAACGCGCCCGTGGGTTCCCTTCACGATTCAGGCCTCCAGGCGGTCTCCGGGCGTCCGTCGCCCGGCTCCTCGCCTCGCCTCGACCCATCCCCGGCACCGGACGGTCACGACGGTGACCCCCGGACCACGAACGCGAGGCACTTCAGATAAGCGGATCCGGGGTGCCGGGGCAAGATCGGGTGGTCCGCGGACTGCCCGCCCCGGTAGATCCGGAGGACCTCCCGCCCCTGGCGATGGGCGGCGATGGCGACGATCTCCTCCAGCGTGGCCTCGTCGAGGTTGTGGGAGCACGAGGCCGTCACCAGCACCCCGCCGTCGACCACCGCCCGCAGCGCGAGCTGGTTCAGGTGGTGGTAGCGGGCCGTGCCCTCGTCCAGGTGGCGCCGGCTCTTCACGAAGGCGGGCGGATCGCAGATCACCACGTCGAAGGCCCCCCCACCCTCCCTCAGCCACTCGAAGACGTCGGCGCGCACCGCACGCACGGCGCCCCCCAGGCCGTTCCGCGAGGCGTTCCCCGCCGCCCGGGCGCTGGCGTCGGCGGAGCTGTCCACGGTGACCGCCTCCCGGGCCCCCTCCCCCGCCGCACGCACCGCCCACTGCCCCACGTACCCGAACAGGTCCAGCACCCGCCTCTCCGGGAACCAGGGCAGGCAGCGCTCGCGGTTGTCCCGCATGTCCAGGAACAGGCCGGTCTTCTGGCCCGTCCACGGGGAGAAGGCGAAGCTCAGCCCCCCCTCCTCCACCAGGGCCTCCCCGGGGACCTCGCCGAAGCCGATCTCCACCCGCCGGGTCAGCCCCTCCGCCTCCCGCGCCGAGGAGTCGGCCCGCACCAGGGCCGCCCCGATCCCCGGAGTTCCCCGCAGGGCCTCCAGCACGTCCCCCAGGACCCGCTCGGACCAGGCGGAGTTGGGCTGGACCACGGCGAGGGGGCCGTAGCGGTCCACCACCAGCCCCGGCAGCCCGTCGGCCTCGCCGTGGACCAGCCGGAACGCCTCCCTCCCCGGCACCGCCACCCCCCGCGCCGCCAGCGCCCGGCCGAGGCGACGGCGCACGAAGGCCCCGTCCACCACCTCCCCGTCCCGTCGGGACAGGATCCTCCCGGCGATGGGGGCGTGGGGGTGGTAGGCGGCGGTGGCGACGAACGCGCCCCGGGAGTCCACCACCCGAACCGCCTCCCCCGGATCCGGGAGCACCGACGGCCGCTCGACCTCTTCGCCGTAGATCCACAGGTGGCCGCCCCGCGCCCGGCGCTCGGCTCCCCGCTTCAGGCGGATGGTGGCGACCACGGGCCGATCAGCGCCGGCGGGCGGGGACCGCCCCGGGATCGCCGATGGCGGGGTTCCCCAGGTCGGCGAGGAGGCGCGCCAGCAGCTCGGCGCCTCCGGGGCCGGCCTCGAAGCAGGAGGTGATGGCGTCGCCGTGGTACCCGGCGAGCCAGTGGGCGGCGCACTGCATCTCGCCGACGGCGTCGGCGGGGAGGGCCCGGCGCACGTCGGCCAGGCGCCCCGCGAGCACCGCCCTCTCGTCGTCGCCGGGCACCACGAACGCGCCCTTGGCCTCGGGGCCCGCGCTCCCGCCCACCACCGCCTGGACCACCACGGCGTGATCGCCCGGGTCCAGCAGGAAGCGGGGGCGCAGCGAGAGGGTGTCCGACGCCACCGTCTCGGAGAGCACCGGGGCCCCGGAACGGGTGATCCGCACCCGGTAGGCGGTGGCGCCGGGGGCGGCGGTCCAGCGGACCACCGGGCGCTTGTCGTAGACCCGATCGGGAGTAAAGCCGGTCTGGACGGGGAGGACCACGGCGAACGAGGCGCCGTCCGAGGCGGCGGCGGCCGGAGCCGGGGCGGACTTCTTCTCGGCCAGGAAGGCGGTGATCCGCTCCATGGAGATCGACTCGTCGAACGCGGTCACCGCGGGGGGGACGGGGCCGCGGGGGAAGGACTCCCCCCCGGCGTGGCCCGGCGCGAGGACCGGGGCGATCAGGGCGGCGCCGAGGACCAGGGCGCGGAGCCGGGGGCGAGGAGGGGGGCGGAGGCGGGTCACGGGGCATCTCCAGGAAGGGAGGGAGTGGGGGCGGGCACCGGGGCGGCGCTCCGCGCGCAGAGGTCCAGCAGCATGCCGTACTCGGTGAAGGCGACCTCCTCGCCCCTCCCCGCCCCCGCGTCGGCCTCGTCGGTCGGCGGGGGGCGTTCGGGCGAGACTTGGGCGACTTTACGGAACGACTTGTCGATGGGGAAGTCCCCCAGCACCGCCTGGAGGCGCGCCACCAGCACGTTGAGGTTGTGCCAGGCGCTGATCCCCCTCTCCGGTCCCAGGCACCCGTAGTCGAAGGAGTCGGCGCGGATCCTCAAGAACGGCGGGCCCCCCGCGATGTGGAGGTCGGCGAGCCAGTAGGGCGTCTGGATGTCCGCGAAGGCGCGGGGCTCGATCTGGGTGCTCCGGGTGAACAGCGGCCCCTTGACCTCCCGGGTCTGGGGGCCCGCCGGGGGAGGGCGGATCTCCCCCAGCACCACCCGCGAGACGGCTCCCGCGGAGACCTCCACCGGCTGCCCGCCGGAGTCCAGGAGGACCCGGTGGAGGCCGATCCTGCAGGAGTCCACGCCGCGGGGGGAGGCGTAGGGCGCCACCCCCTCGGGGGTGAGCAGGACGGTCCGGATCCCCCGCTCCGCCAGCCGCTCCGCCCTGGCGCGGGCGTCGGCGGCGTCGGCGACCTCCCGGAGGAGGCAGGGGACGTCCCGCTGGAGCAGCAGCGTCGCGGTGTAGGCGTCGATGCCCAGGGTCTCGAAGAGGCGGACCTTCAGCCACGGGAGCGACCGCCCGTAGGCGGGATCGGGGACCAGCACCAGGCGAGCCGCCGCCCGCCGCCTCCCGAAGGGTCCGAGCCCCCGGAGCAGGTCCGGGACGGCGGGAGGGGGCGGGGGGGCCTGGGGAGCGGGGAACGGAGAACCGGGCGAGGGCGCGCCGCCCCCCTCCCGCCGCGTCTCGGCCTCGGGCGCACCGCCGGACGCCTCGGGATCGGCGCTCGGGAGGGGGGCGCCGCAGTAAAGGCAGCGGGGGCGGGGGCCGTTCGGCCGCTGGCAGCTCGGGCAGGAGATCAACCTCGGGGTCCCCATGGCCGCCCCTCGGGACGGGATGCGCGCGGATCGAGAGATGATAGCCGCTTCCCGGGCCGACCCGACCTTGCGGGAGGGAGAGGCGCGCCCGAGAGTACCCCCCTGCCACCGTGTTCCCCAGGAGGGCGAGGCGCTGACGATCTGGCTGGCTCGACGGGACGAGGACCTCGCGGGAGAGCTGCCCCCGCTCCGGGTGCTGCACGAGGATCCCTGGCTCATCGCCGTGGACAAGCCCGCGGGGCTGCTCGCCCATCCCGTGCGCTTCGACCGGCGGGTCTCGGTGGTCACCCTGGTCCGGAGCCGCTTCGAGGCCGAGGGAAGCGACGTGCGCCCCACCCTGTCCCACCGCCTCGACCGGGAGACCTCCGGGGTGCTGCTGCTGGCCAAGGACGCCCGCACCGATCGCCTGGTGAAGAGGGCCTTCGAGACCCGCCAGGTCGAGAAGTCCTACCTGGCCGTGGTGCGCGGCGCACCCGACTGGGAGGAGCTCGACCTCGACGCCCCCGTAGGCAAGGCGCCGGACTCGGAGATCGGGCTCAAGCAGGCGGTGGTGCGGGGGGGGCAGCCGGCACGCACCCGGTTCCGGGTGGAGGAGAGGGCCCGGGGCTGCGCCCTGGTGCGGGCCTGGCCCCACACCGGCCGGATGCACCAGATCCGCGTCCACCTGGATCACCTCGGCCTGCCCCTGGTGGGGGACAAGGTCTACGGCCGCCCCGCCGCCTGCTTCCTGGACTTCCTCGAACGGGGGCTCAGCGACGAGTGGCTCTCCGAGCTGGAGCTGCCCCGCCACGCCCTCCACGCCGCCGGGATCGCCTTGCGGCACCCCGAGACCGGCGAGCCCCTCGCCCTCGAGTCGCCCCTGCCCGCGGACCTGCGGAGCTTCCTCGACGGGCGCACGGAGATCGCGGCCCCATGAACCGCCCCGTCCCGCCCGGCCAGCTCATCGAGCGCCTGCCGGTGTTCCCGCTGCCCCACACGGTGCTCTACCCGAACACCCTCCTCCCCCTCCACGTCTTCGAGCCGCGCTACCGCGACATGGTGCGGGACTGCACCTCCGGGGATCGCCTGCTGGCGGTGGTCCAGCTCGCCCCAGGCTGGGAGGACCGGTACCACGGATCGCCCCCGGTTCACGCCGTGGCCGGCCTCGGCCGCATCGAGAAGGAGGTCCCGCTCTCCGACGGCCGCTGGAACGTCCTGATCTGCGGCCTCGCCCGGGTCCGCCTGGACGAGGAGATCCCCTCGGACCGGGCCTACCGGACCTTCCGGGCGACGGTGCTCGCCGAGACGGAGCCCGAGGCCGCCGACGCTCCCCTGGAGCGGGACCTGGCGGCGCTGCGCCAGCTCTACCTGCAGGCGGTGGCCCGGATCCCCGGCCTCGCCGTCCACGCCGCACCCCGGGCCGCGGTCGCGGGGCCCGCCGGGGAGGTGTGCGACCGGCTGGCGGCGGCCCTCCCCCTCGCCGCCGCGGACAAGCAGCGGCTGATGGAGGCCCTGGAGGGTCGGGAGAGGGTCCGGGTGCTGACCGAGGCGGTCTCGCGCCTGGTGGAGGACGAGCCGCCCCTGGCGGGGGATGGCGACGACCTGGACGGCGACGGCGGGGGGGGCGAGCCCGCCCACTGAGGCAGTTCCCCCCGCGCCCTGCCCCCGGCTACTTGCCCGCGCCCTCCCGCACCGGCGGGTAGATGTCGATGGACAGGTAGTCCTTGAGGCCGTTGGCCTCGTAGAAGCGGTTGTCGAAGTAGGTGGTGTCGTTGATGGCGAAGCTGATGTAGCCGTTGGCGGGGGCCTTGAACTCGTAGCTCCCGCCCATGGCGCGCACCTGGACCTCACCGGTCTCCTCGTCCTCGAAGCGGATCAGCAGGGCGCCGAGGGGGCACTCGGGGCACGGGAAGCCCTCGCCGGCCTGGGGCACGTCGGGGTCACCGGCCAGGTTGATCCACTTCGCGTCCTTCCCGGTGTCGTTCACCGTGTACTTGCTCTTCTGGGTGGACTCGATGAGCACCTGATCTTCCTTGCAGACGTGGCGGCGGACCTGCCAGTCGTTCTGGATGCCCAGGTAGTCGTGGAGCTCGTACATGAGGGGGTTGGTGCACTCCCCCTTCATCGCGTCCTTGGGCGCCTTGGACAGGAAGTACTTGTAGTCGGACAGGGACATCTGCCCCCGGGCGACCTGGTTGCAGTTCTCCCAGTTGGTGCGGGAGAACGCCTCGATCTTCTCGGGGCGGCCGAGGAAGGCGATGTCGAACTCGTCGAGGAACTCCTCGCCGAAGTCCATCTCCATGCCCCTCTCGCCCCGCAGCACGCCCTTCACCGCCTCGTGGGTGGCCTGGCGGGCCTGCCGGCGGTCGATCTCCGCCAGCTTGGAGTAGTCCGGAGGGTTGTAACAGGAGATCCCGTTGCCCACCTCGACCCAGCCGACCGAAGGCGGAGGCGGAGGCTCCTCCGACTTCTTCTTCTTCTTGGCGAGGGCGGAGGTCGCGGGCAGGAGGACGACGAGGAGGACGGCGATGGGAAGGAGGCGACGATCCATGAGGATCTCCTCGCGGCAGGATGAAACGCGAAGCGCGAGGATACCGACGGGCCGGAACGCCTGTCAATTCGGAGGGATCCCCGCAGGGGGGTGGATGCGGGGAGACGCCCCTCGCCCCGGGGAGGGGCGAGGGGGCCCGGGGAGGACCTCGCGTCCTCCCCGGACCGGGCCGGTGGGCTCAGATCTTGCCCTGGAGGAGGAACGCGATGACCAGGCCGTAGATCACCAGGGACTCGATGAGGGCCAGGCCGACGATCATCGGGGTGAAGATCTTGTCGCTGGCCGAGGGGTTCCGGGCGATCCCCTCCAGGGCCGCGGCGGCCGCCCGCCCCTGGCCGAAGCCGCCCCCCAGGGCGGAGAGGCCGATGGCGATGCCGGCGGCGATCGCCACCCATCCCTTGTAGTCGTTGGCGCTCCCGTCCTGGGCGAAGGCCAGGCCGGGGAGCAGGGTGAACACCGTGGCGGTGAAGGCAATCCTCGCCCGCGAGATCTTCTGCATCATCATCCGGTACCTCCTCTGCTCTCCCGTCCGCTCGAAGCTCAGTGCTCCGCGTGGGCCGCGGCCAGGGAGATGTAGATGGTCGAGAGCAGGCTGAACACGAACGCCTGGACCAGGCTGACGAACAACCCGAGGGCGAGGAAGACCACCGGCAGACCGAACGCCAGGACCTTCGAGGTCGCCCCGGGGAGCTGGTTGAGGAAGATGTCGAGGACGGTGTGGTCCCCGAACATGTTGCCGTAGAGGCGGATGGAGAGGGAGGCGGGCCGGGACAAGTGGCCGATCACCTCGATGACGAACATCAGCGGCGCCAGCCACAGGACAGGGCCGAAGAAGTGCTTCACGTAGGTGAAGCCGTGACGCATCAGCCCGGTCAGGTTGTAGACCAGGAAGATCGAGAGCGCCACCCCGATGTTGGTGTTGATGTCCGAGGTGGGGGGGGAGAAGCCGGGGAAGAGGCCCAGCAGGTTGCAGAAGAGGACGTAGGCGAAGACGCCGGCGATGAGCGGGAAGAAGCGGCCGGCGTCGTGGCCGAGGTTGCGCCGGCACAGGCCGAGGATGGAGTCGGCGAAGAGCTCGAAGGCGTTGCGGAAGCTGAGCCGGTCGTCGGGGACGAGGGCGTCGTCCTTGCAGTCCAGCAGGCGCGGCAGGGCGAGGCGTGCCAGGGCGGCCATCCCCAGCAGCACCACCACCGCCACCATGGACAGGTAGAAGGACGTGTACTTCGCCGGGAGCCCCTCCAGGAGGGCGAACCAGGTGAACGCGTTCTCGGAGGCGATGGTGCCGTTCATCGGGTGTTCCTAGGAGAAGAGGTCGACGGTCCCGTGGAGGATCACCGCGGGGAGGACCAGCGACAGGCCGATCAGGAGGCCCGGCACGTCGAGGTGGAAGACCCAGAGGAAGAGGGCCACGCAGCCGGCCAGCACGCCGTACTTCACTCCGAGCCGGACCATGAGCGCCCCGGTACCCCCCGAGGGCCCGCGGACCACCCGCAGGGCGATGCGGGCGAGGAGCCAGAAGTTCACGAAGCTGAGCGCGCCGCCCGCGAGCAGCCCCGTCGCCAGCCCGGGCCTTCCCGCGGCGAAGCCCACGGCGGTCCCCGCCACCGTCAGCAGCGCGATCAGGGCCCCGATCCGCCTGGGCCCCCGCATGATCTCCCCCACGGGGGGCGGGGTTCCGGTGGCATCGGCGGGAGCCCCGGAGAGGGGACTGGACGTCGACGTGAAGCTCACGGAAGCGGGGTCCAGGGAGAGGTGGCGACCGCGCCCCGGGGCCGGGCTCCGGTGCGTCGCGGTCGTACGGGTCGCAAGGGTGGCGGGCTTATATCAGGGGAGACCACCCCTGTCAAACGGGCTTGGCCCCGCCTCCTCAGCCGTCCCGGGGCAGGCGGGCCAGGGCCCGCCCCGCCGCCTGGGCGGTGCGGGAGAGGTCGTCGTGGGAGTGGGCCAGCGACACGAACCAGGCCTCGAACTGGGAGGGGGGGAGCAGGATCCCCTGATCGAGCATCGCCCCGTAGAAGGCGCGGAAGGCGCCGAGGTCCGAGGCGCGGGCGGTGGCGAAGTCCACCACCGGCTCCCTGCGGAAGAAGAGAGTCAGCATCGACCCCACGCGCTGCAAGCGCGCCGGGACGTCCGCGGGGATCTCCGCGAGGAGGGCCGCCTCCAGGAAGGCGGAGGCCTCCTCCAGGCGGGCGTACACGCCTTCCTCCCGCAGCAGCCTCAGCATGGCCCTCCCGGCGGCGACGGCCAGGGGGTTCCCCGAGAGGGTCCCGGCCTGGTAGACCGGCCCCGCGGGGCTCACCCGGTCCATCAGGTCCGCTCGACCCCCGTAGGCCGCCAGGGGCAGGCCCCCCCCGACGATCTTGCCGAGGCAGGTCAGGTCGGGGGTCAGCCCATAGAGCTCCTGGGCCCCGCCGTAGGCGAGGCGGAAGCCGGTCATCACCTCGTCCAGGATCAGCAGGGCCCCGGTGCTCCGGCACAGGTCCCGGAGGCCGTGCAGGAAGCCCTCCCCCGGCGGCACGCAGCCCATGTTGCCGGCCACCGGCTCGACGATGACCGCGGCGATCTCCTCCCCCCGGGCCTCGAAGAGGCGGGCGAGGGCGGGGAGGTCGTTGAACGGCGCCACCGCCGTGCACGCGGCGTAGGCCCGGGGCACACCGGGAGAGTCGGGGACGCCGAAGGTGGCGGCGCCGGAGCCGGCGGCCACCAGCAGGCCATCGGCGTGGCCGTGGTAGCACCCGTCGAACTTCACCACCACGTCCCGCCCGGTGGCCGCCCGGGCGAGGCGGATGGCGCTCATGGTGGCCTCGGTGCCCGAGGAGACCAGCCGGACCCGGTCCATGGACGGCACCGCGGCGCGGATCTCCTCGGCGAACAGGACCTCCTCCTGGGTGGCGAGGCCGAAGCTGGTGCCCCGCTCCGCCGCCCGGACCACCGCCTCGACGATCTCGGGGTGGGCGTGGCCGAGGATCATCGGCCCCCAGGAGCCGATGTAGTCGATGTAGGTGCGGCCGCCGGAGGCGTGGACCTGGGAGCCCCGGGCGCTCTCGGCGAAGACCGGGGGGAGGCCCACGGAGCGGAACGCCCGCACGGGGGAGTTCACCCCTCCGGGGATGGAGCGGGCGGCCCGGTCGGCCAGGTCGGCGGCGGTGCCCACCTCGGGCGTGGCCTCAGTCCGTGTTGCCATCGCGAAGCTCCTTGCGCTTGCCCAGCGCGTCGATCCGGCCGTCCACCCGGGCGGGATCGGGGTGTCCATCCGACCTCATCCCGCGCCACGCGGCCAGGGCCTCGGCCTCGCGGCCAGCCCCCTCCAGGCAGCGGGCCTCCCCCTCCCGGGCCCGCCACTCCGCCTCGGTGCCCCCCGCCTGGGCGCGCAGATCGGTGTAGGCCCGGATCGCCTCGTCGTGGAGCCCCTCCTGCTCCAGGCTCTCGGCGATCCCCAGCAGCGCGGGCACGCGCCACTCGCCTCCGCCCCCCTCCTCCTCCACCAGCTTCCGCCACTCCAGCCGCGCCTGCCGCGGATCCTCCAGGGCGCGGTAGCACCGACCGATCCGGTAGCGGGCCTGCAGGGCCTGCCTCCCTTCGGGGTCGGCGGCGGCGGCGCGGTAGGCCTCGATGGCCTTGCGGGGGCGCAGCAGGTCCTTCTCGAGCACGTCCCCGAGCAGGAACGCGGCCTTTCGGGCGGCGCCGGTACCGGGGTAGCGGTCGACGAGGTCCCGGCAGGTGCGGGCGGCGTCCTCGGGCCGGCGCAGCGAGTCCCTCTGGATCCGGGCGGCCAGCAGGAGGGCCTCGGCGCCGGCCTCTCCGGGCTCCGCCCGCGCCAGCGCCTCCAGGGCCGCCAGCGCCCCCTCGTAGTCCCCCTGGACGAACAGGGCGTGGGCCCGGTCCCTCTCGGAGGACACGGGCTCGCCGGCGCAGCCCCCCGCGACCAGCAGCGCGGCGGAGACGGCGAACGCGGCCAGGGGCAGGATCCGGTCCCCCCGGGCCCGAAGGGGGCCGAGACCCTCAGTCCTCCTCACCGTCGATCCCGCCGTCGTCCTCGGAGGGGACGTCGTCGTCCTCGGGATCGGTCTCCGCGCCTGCGCCCTCCTCGTCCTCCTCGGGCTCGGTGGCGGCGGGCTTCACCAGGCCGTCGTCGCCCGAGGGGCCCACCTCGTCGTCCTCGTCGTCAGGGGGCTCGACGATGCGGGCGAGGCCGACGACGTGCTCGTCCTCGCAGAGGCTGATCAGCCGCACCCCCATGGTGTTGCGCTGCACCACGCCGATGTCCCGGGCCCGCATGCGGATGATGATGCCACCGTCGGTGACCAGCATGATCTGGTGCTCGTCCGTCACCTGCACCGCGCCGATCACGGACCCGTTGCGCCCCCGGGTCTTGATGTCGATGAGGCCGATCCCCCCCCGGTTCTGGAGGCGGTACTCCGGGATGGGCGTGCGCTTGCCGTAGCCGTTGGCGGTCACCGAGAGCAGGTAGCCCTCCTCGTCGTCCAGGACCACCAGGGCGACGACCTCGTCGTCGCCGACCAGGGTGACGGCCCGCACGCCCTGGGTGTCCCGGCCCATCTCCCGCACCTGCTCGTCGGTGGCCTGGAAGCGGATGGCCTTGCCCTCCCGGGTCGCCACCAGCAGGGAGCGCCCGGAGTCGTTGGCGAGCAGGCGGGCCACCAGGAGGCCGTCGTCCTCTCGGAGCTTCATGCCGATGATCCCGCTGGACAGGACGCGGGAGAACGCCGAGAGGTTGGTGCGCTTGATCATCCCCTTGCGGGTGATGGCCACCACCGAGTGGGAGTCGTCGAAGGACCGCACCGGCACCACCGCCGCCGGCTTGTCGTCGGGGGCGATGGGGACGAGGTTCACCAGGGGACGCCCCCGGGCCGCCGGTCCGGCGGCGGGGATCTCGTGGACCCGGATCCGGTAGACCTGCCCCTTCTCGGTGAAGATCAGCAGGTGCTCGTGGCTGGAGGCCACGAAGAGGTCCTCGACGAAGTCCTCCTCGCGGGTCTGCATGCCCGTCCGGCCCTTGCCGCCCCGCCGCTGGGCCCGGTACTCCCGCACGGCGCTGCGCTTGACGTAGCCCAGGTGGCTGACGGTCACCACCATGTCCTCGTCGGGGATCAGGTCCTCGATGGACAGGTCGGCGGTGTCCTCCATGAACTGGGTGCGGCGCTCGTCGGCGTACCGCTCCCGCACCTCCACCAGCTCCTCCTTGATCAGCGCGAAGATCCTCGCCTCGCTGGCCAGGAGCTCCTTCAGGCGGGTGATGGTGGCCTGCACCTCGGCGTACTCGTCGCGGATCTTGGCCTGCTCCATGCCCGTGAGCCGCTGCAGGCGGAGGTCGAGGATCGCCTGGGACTGGGCGTCGGAGAGGTCGAACCGCTCCATGAGGCGGCTCTTGGCCTCGGCGGGCCCCGGGGCGTGGCGGATGATGGCGATGACCTCGTCCAGGTGGTCCAGGGCCTTGATGAAACCCAGGAGGATGTGGGCCCGGGCCTCGGCCTGGCGCAGCTCGAACCGGCTCCTCCGGACCGTCACCTCCTTGCGGTGGATCAGGAACTGCTGGAGGGCCTGCTTGAGGTCCAGGATCTCGGGGCGGCCGTCGACGATGGCGAGCATGTTCACGCCGAAGGTCGACTGCAGCGCCGTGTGCTTGAACAGGTGGTTGAGGACGATGTGGCCGATGGCGTCCCGCTTGAGCTCGACGACGATCCGCATGCCGCGGCGGTCGCTCTCGTCCCGCAGGTCGCTGATCCCCTCGATCTTCTTGTCCTTGACCAGCTCGGCGATGTGCTCGATGAGCCGCGCCTTGTTCACCTGGTAGGGGATCTCGGTGATCACGATCTGCTCGCGATCCCCCTTGGCCATCTTCTCGATCTCGGCGCGGCCCCGGACGATCACCCTCCCCCGCCCGGTCTCGTAGGCCTCGATGACCCCCGCGCGACCGTAGATCACGCCCGCGGTGGGGAAGTCCGGGCCTGGGACGTGGCGCATCAGGTCCCGGATGGTCAGCTCGGGGTCGTCGATGAGGGCGATGGCGGCGTCGATGACCTCCCGCACGTTGTGGGGAGGGATGTTGGTCGCCATGCCCACCGCGATCCCCGAGCTGCCGTTGACCAGCAGGTTGGGCAGGCGGGTGGGCATGACCCGGGGCTCGACGGTGGACCCGTCGAAGTTGGGCTCGAAGTCGACGGTGTCCTTGTCGATGTCCGCCAGCAGCTCCTCGGCCACCCGGGTCATGCGGGACTCGGTGTACCGGTAGGCGGCGGGGGGATCGCCGTCGACGGAGCCGAAGTTGCCCTGGCCGTCCACCAGCGGGTAGCGGAGGTTCCACGGCTGGGCCATGCGCACCAGGGCGTCGTAGACGGCCGCGTCCCCGTGGGGGTGGTACTTCTTGAGCACCTCGCCGACGACGCCGGCGCACTTGGAGTAGCGGCGGTTGCTGAGGAGCCCCTCGCGGAACATCGCGTACAGGATCCGCCGGTGCACCGGCTTGAGCCCGTCCCGGGCGTTGGGGAGGGCGCGCCCCACGATGACGCTCATCGAGTAGTCGAGGTAGCTCGACCTCATCTCGTCTTCGATGTTGACGTCGAGGAGCTGGCGGGCGAAGGGCGTGTCGGACATGGGGGCCTCGGCCGGTCGTCGGGAACCGCGCCCGCGGGGGCGCCGCGCCCTCTCCCGGGGTCGGCGGGGGGCCGGGCCCGGGGGGCGCGCGAAAGCGGGGGAGGATACTCCGGATCCGCCCGGAAATCAAGGGCGAGGCCCGGTGCAAGTCCGCGAAAGGATAAGTCTTTTTTGGGGAGATGCCAGGGGGTCCGGGGAGGGACGCCGCCGGGGCCTCAGGAGCGCAGGCCCGGGAAGAGGTGCCGATCGATCTCCAGGAGCCCCGAGAAGTCGAAGACCTCGGAGGGGAGGCGGGGGACCTCCTGGATCGCGGCCCTCGGTCCGGCGGCGCGGGCGAGGGAGGCGATCCGGCGGGAGTCGTCCCGGGAGCGGACCGCGGCGTCCGCGAGGGCGCGTTCCAGGTCCAGGGCGAAGCGGGCGGCCTCGGCGGGGCTCGCCCCGTCCCCCTCGGCCACCGCCACCGCCTCGGCCCGCCCGGCGGCGTCGACGACGTGACCCCGGGAGTCCGCCTCCACCTCGCCGTATCGTCCCACCTGGTTCACGATGAACAGCCCCCCGGGCATGCCCCGCTCCCGGAGCTGACCGGTGAAGAACACGGCGTCGTCCATGGAGGCCTCTTCGGGGGAGCACACGACGACGAAGCGGGTGGTGGCGGGGTCCCGCAGGAGCCGGGCGACCCCCTCGGAGCGATCCCGGAAGCCGCGGTAGAGGTCCTTGAAGGCCAGGAAGAACTCGGAGAGCTCGTCCAGGAACTCCCGCCCGAAGATCGAGGACAGCAGCCGGAACACGATGGACCCCGTCCCCAGCACGATCCGCTTGCCGAAGACCCTCCCCTCGTCGTAGGGCGAGAGGAACCACTTCATGATCTTGTCGTCCAGGAAGCGGGTCAGTCGGCCGGACGCCTCCAGGAAGTCCAGGGCGTTCTTCATGGGCGGGGTGTCGAGCACGATGAGGTCGTACGCGCCGGAGTGGTAGACGTCCCAGAGCTTCTCGCTGGCCATGTACTCCTGGGAGGCGGCGAGGTTGTCGGCGAGCTGCCGATAGACGCGGTTCTCGAGGATCCTCCGCCGCGCCGCCTCGTCGGGGGCGAGGCGCAGGATCAGCTCGTCGAAGGTCTTGCGGGTGTCGAGCATCATCGCCCGCAGCGGAGCCCGGGCCAGGACGCCGGCGTCGTGGAACTTCGAGGCGGGGATCTCCTTCTCCTCGTTGCCCAGCTCCGAGAGGCCGAGGGAGTTGGCGAGGCGGCGGGCGGGATCGATGGTGATGACCAGGGCCCGCCGCCCCAGCAGGGCCGCCCGGATCCCCAGGGCGGCGGCGGTGGTGGTCTTGCCCACCCCCCCCGATCCCACGCAGACGATGAGGCGCCGGGTCCGCACGGCGTCCTCCAGGGACTCGACCCCGCGGCGGCCCCGACTGTCGGGCATGGGGGCGCTCACGAGCCCTCCCCCTGGAGCCAGCCCGCGAGGTGGCGCGCCGTCTCCAGGCCCTCGCCCCCGGACAGCAGGGGCACCGAGAGGGGGGCGCGGCCCGTCTCCTCCTCGATCCGCCGCCGGGCGACCTCGGCGCGCTGGGCGGCGGCGTCCAGGTCCCCCAGGGCGTCGGCGGCCAGGGCGAGCCGGGCGGACCGCGGCCCCCTCTCCCGCACCGCCTGGAGCCACCGGCGCTCCCGGGGGGACGGGCGCGGGCCCGGGTCCCGGTTGAGCAGGATCCCCTCGATGGGGGGGAAGCCCAGGCGCCCGATGTGGCGCGCCGTCTCCAGCACCTCGTTCACGCTCATCTCCTCGGGGATGGTGAGCAGCACCAGCGAGGTGCCGTGGGGATCGGAGATCGTCTCGGAGATCTCCTCGCCCCGCTTGCGGAGCGGGCCCACCTGGAACAGGCGTCGCACCGACTCCAGGGTCTTGAACAGGGCGTAGGCGTGGCCGCTGGCGGGCAGGTCGACCACCAGGGTGTCGTACCGGCCCCCCCGCACCAGGGCGTGGATCCGGGAGAGCAGCACCAGCTCCCGGGCCCCGGGGGTGGCCTGGAGGAAGTACTGCACGATGCGGTTCTTGAGGATGAGCTGGACCACCCGCTCCACCGGCACCACCTCCGCCAGGTAGGCGTGCAGGGCGCCGAGGAAGTCGATGTTGGCGATCTCGATCCCGGGGGCGACGGGGCTCGGCTGGAACTCGGGCCTCCTGCCGAAGACCGACTCCAGGGCCGGCCGCGCCGAGTCCACCTCGGCCAGGAGGACGGAGCGACCCCGCCCCGCCAGGGCGAGCCCCAGGGCGGAGGTGAAGGTGCTCTTCCCGGTGCCTCCCTTGCCGGTGACGAAGATCAGGCGCCGCTTCTCGAAGGTGTCGAGCATCGAAGGAGGACCCGAAAGGGTTGGCTGGGTTCTCTGGGGAACGCCCGCCCGGCCGGCGGCGGGCCGCGGGGGCGCGGGACGGGCTTCAGGAGCCGGCGCTCCCGAGCCTCAGGCTGTTGAGCACGACCGAGAGCGAGGACAGGGCCATGGCGGCCCCGGCCATGGCGGGGTCGAGGGCGATCCCGAAGGCGGGGACCAGGGCTCCGGCCGCGACGGGGATGGCCACCAGATTGTAGACGAACGCCCAGGCGAGGTTCTGCCGGACGGTGCGAACGGTCGCCTTGGCGAGGCGGATGGCGCGCCCCACCTTGGTCAGATCCCCCTGGACGAGGGTGATCCCCGCCGCCGCCCGCGCGGCGTCGGTCCCGGTGCCCAGGGCGATCCCCAGGTCGGCGGCGGCGAGGGCGGGGGCGTCGTTGACGCCGTCCCCCACCATGGCCACCACCCGCCCCTCCCCCCGCAGGGCCCGCACCCGGTCCGCCTTGTCCGCGGGATCCACCTCGGCCTCCACCCGGTGGATCCCCAGGCGGGCCGCCACCGCCTGCGCCGCGGCGCGGCTGTCGCCGGAGAGCAGGTGGATCCGCAGGCCCATCCCCCGCAGCTCCGCCACCGCCCGGGCGGCGTCGGGGCGCTCCCGGTCCTGGAGACCCAGCAGGGCCACCGCCCGGCCGTCGACGGCGATGGCGACGGGGGTCTCGCCCCGCCCGGCGAGGCCGTCCGCCGCCGCCGTCACCTCCTCCGCTCCCCCGATCCCCGCCCCGGCGAGGAAGCGGGGGGATCCGACCCGCACCGCCCGGCCCCCCACCGTCGCCGCCACCCCTCCGCCCGCGACGGAGCGGAAGCCCTCCGCCTCGGGGATCCCTCCCCGGGAGGCCGCCGCGCGCACCACCGCCTGGGCCAGGGGATGCTCCGATGACCGCTCCACGGCGGCGGCGAGGGCCAGCACCTCGCCCTCGGGCAGGGGACCGAGGGGGTGCACCGACACCACCTCCGGGCGCCCGAGGGTCAGGGTGCCGGTCTTGTCGAAGACCACGTCGGTGATGGCGCCCGCCCGCTCCAGGGACTCGCCTCCCCGCAGCAGCAGGCCCAGCCGGGCGCCCCGCCCCGTACCCACCATCACCGCCACCGGCGTCGCCAGTCCCAGGGCGCAGGGGCAGGCGACCAGGAGCACGGCCACGGCGCTGAAGAACCCCCTCTCGGGCTGCCCCGCCACCGCCCAGGCGGCGAAGGCGAGGGCGGCGATCCCCATCACCACCGGCACGAAGACCGCCGAGACCTGGTCGGCCAGGCGCTGGATCCCGGCCTTCTCCTCCTGGGCGGTCCGCACCAGTGCCAGGATCCGCTCCAGGGTGCCGTCCCGCCCCGCCCTGCGGACCCGCACCGTCAGGGCTCCCGAGGCGTTGAGGGTCCCCCCCGTCACCTCGTCCCCCGGCCCCTTGTCCACGGGGATGGACTCGCCGGTGACGATCTGCTCGTCCACCGCCGAGCGCCCGTCGACGACGAGGCCGTCGGCGGGGACCCGCTCCCCGGGGCGCACCAGCACCCGATCCCCGGGGATCAGGTCCGCGGCGGGGACGGGGACGTGCTCGCCCCCGCGCAGCAGGGTGGCCCGCTCGGGGCGGAGGAGGGCCAGGCCCCGCAGGGAGCGGGCGGCGCCGTGCCGCGCCCGGATCTCCAGCCACCGCCCCAGCAGCAGGAAGGCGACGATCATCGCCGCCCCGTCGAAGTAGAGCCCCCGGGCCTCGGCCGCGGCGGCGCCGCCGGCGCGGACCCACGTCGCCAGCCCGTGGACGAAGGCCGCGGTGGTGCCGAGGGCGACGAGGGTGTTCATGTCCGGCGCCCGGTGCCGCACCGAGGCTGCGGCACCCCGGACGAAGCGGGCTCCCGCGCCGTAGACCACCAGGGAAGCGACCGCGACCTGCCCCAGCACCCGGAGCAGGGGCGGGACCCCGTGCAGCCCCGGCACGTGGTGGGGCATGGACAGGGCCATCACCACTGCCGATCCCACCGCCGCCGACACGGCCTCGATGCCGAGGCGCCGCCGCTCCGCCGTGGCGCGGGCCTCCTCCCCGGCCTCGCCGTCCCCCTCCCGGCCCTCCCGGACCTCGAACCCGGCGTCCTCCACGGCCCGCCTCAGCTCGGCGAGCCCCACCTCCCCACCGCGGTAGTCGACGGCGGCCCGCTCGGTGGCGTAGTTCACCCGCGCGTCCACCACCCCGGGCACCCGCCCCAGCACCCGCTCCAGCCTCGCAGCGCAGGCGCCGCACGTCATCCCCACCACGCCGAGGTCGAAGGACTCCACCTCGGGGGGAGCCTCGCCCGGGGCCGCGGCGCGGAGCGATCGGGCATCCTCCAGGGCCGCGGGGGGACGCGGGGGGACCGGGGCCACGGTGGAGTTCATTCCGCAGGGACCACCTGGAAGCCGGCGGCCTCGACCCGGGCCGCGATGGTCCCCCGGTCCACGCCGGGATCGGCCTCCACGCGCACCTCCCGGGCGCGGTGGTCCGCCCGCACCGATCGCACCCCCGGCAGGGCGGAGACGGCGCGGACCACGCTGGCCTCGCAGCCCGAGCAGGTCATCCCCAGCACCTTCAGGACGGTCTCTCCCATCGCCATCGTTCCAGCCTCCACCGGCCCACCGCCCTCCGGGCGAGCCCGGCGCCCACTCTAATCACTCCCACGGCCCGCGCCCGGGGGGGACGGAGGCGAGAGCAGGACGGCCTGGGCCTCCCCGGCCTCGATCTCCGCGGCGTCGAGGCCGGCGGCGAGCCGGGCGAGGAGATCCCCCGCCGGGGTCCCCGCGGTGAGCCGGGGAGGCGTCCCGTCCCGGATCGCCCCCCACCCGTCCAGCAGGACGTCCCTCTGCCAGGACGCCCGGTCCCCGGGCCCGGGGGCCTCGTCCACCACCGCCACCTCCGGCCCACCGGGGGGCTCCACGACCAGCGTCGCCCGCCTCGGCCCCCGCTCCACCCGAAGGGCCCGGGGATCTCCGCTGGCGAGGGCCTCCTCCACCACCTCCGCCAGCGCCGATGCCCGCATCCGGGCGGGATCCCCCTCCCCGATCTCCACCAGCGGCACTCCTCCGAGCGCCAGGGCCCAGCGATCGAGCCCCCCCGGCGTGGCGGGAGGCAGCGCCAGGGGAGCGAGGCGGAGGGGCGCTGGGGCGGCGCTGGGGGGGGGCGCACCCCCGATCCCGTCGCCTTCCCCCGCCCGGAGCAGCAGGACGACGGCCAGCGCGGCACCCCCGAGCCCCGCCGCCCCAGCGGCGGCTCCCCACCCCCGCCGGCGGCGGGATCCGCTCCCACCCCTCCTCCCCGCCGGGGGCTCCACGGAGCCCAGGGTGGGGGTCCGGTCCGCGTCCCTCCCGGGCGCCTGGGGGTGGGAGGGGGACGGCTCCTCCCGCCCCGTCGGGGGGACCTCGAGGGGGGCGGAGATCCGGGGGGCGAGGACCGCGGGCCCAGCGGCGGAGACGAGGGGGAGGCCGGCCACCGTGGGGGGAGGCTCCACGACGGCCCCCGGGTGGAGGGCGTCCAGCCAGGCGAGCAGGCCCGGACCGGCGGGGATCCGCTCCAGGGCACCCCGGAGCCCCTCGGCCAGGGCCCGAGCGGACGGGATCCGTTCCTCGGGGGTCCGGGTCAGGGCCCGGCGCAGGACCTCGGCCACCGGCCTCCCGATCCGCTCCATCTCCCTCAGGGCGCCCGCGGCCTCCACCCGATCGATGCGCCGGAGGGCCGACGCGATGTCGCCATCGTAGGGGAAGAGGGGCCGGAGGAGGGCCGCCTCCACCAGCACCGCGGCCAGGGCGAAGAGGTCGCTGCGGCCGTCCATGGGATCCCCCCGGACCTGCTCGGGGCTCATGTACCCCGGCGTGCCCTGGGCGAGGTCGTGGTCCACCCGCTGGAAGAGGTTCGAGGAGGCCTGGGCGATGCCGAAGTCGGCGACCTTCACCGTTCCGCTCCGGGACACCAGCAGGTTCCCCGGCTTGAGGTCCCGGTGCACCAGCCGGAGGGGCTGGCCGGCGTCGTCCACCGCCTCGTGGGCCCACGCCAGCCCCGCGCACACCTGGATCCCCATCTCGGCCACCGCGCGGGGAGGCGCGGGCCGGCCCTCGATCCGGGCCCTCTGGAAGAGCTGGGAGAGGGACCAGCCGTCCACGAACTCCATGGCCAGGTAGTAGGTCCCCTCGACCTGGTCGAACTCGTACACCTCCACGAGGTTGGGGTGGCGCAGGAACCCGCCCACCCGGGCCTCGTTGACGAACCCCAGCAGGCGATCGGGATCGGCGGCGACCTCGGGCAGGATCTGCTTGAGGGCCACGTCCTTGCGGAAGCCCATCGGCCCGCGGCGCACCGCCCGGTACACCTGCCCCATGGCACCGATCCCGGCGACCTCCCGCAGGACGTAGCGGCCGAAGGGCTGTGCGAGGTGCGGTCCTGCCATTCCCGTCCGAGCCCGCCCCCTTCGGCGCGCCGGGTGCTGGCGGCGGCGCCGTGGGGAGCTACCAGCGCACGAAGGCGCTCGCCCAGGTGAAGCCGGAGCCGAAGGCGGCGATCAGCACGCGGCTACCGTCCCGGATCCGACCCTGCTCCCGGGCCTCGTCCAGGGCGATGGGGATGGAGCCGGCGGTGGTGTTGCCGTACCGGTCGATGTTGTGCACCACCTTCTCGGGGTCGATGCCGATCCGCTGCGCCACCGCCTGGTTGATCCGCATGTTCGCCTGGTGGGGCACCAGCACGTCCACGTCGGCGACCCCCAGGCCGACGTCGGACAGGGCCTCGCCGATGACCTCGGGGAGGCGCTCCACGGCGTGCTTGAACACCGCCTTGCCGTTCATGCTGGGGTAGTGCCGCCCCTCGCCCAGCATCCCGGCGTGGAGGCGATCGGGGAAGATGCTGGACCCCGGCGCCTCGATCCACAGCTCCCGGGCGTGCCGCCCGTCGCAGTGGAGGCGGAGGGTGAGGATCCCCCGCTGGGGATCGTCGGTGGGCCCGACGACGACCGCCCCCGCCCCGTCGCCGAAGAGCACCGCCACGTCCCGGCCCGAATCGGTGAAGTCCAGGCCGGTGGAGTGGACCTCGGCGCCCACCACCAGGACGCGCCGGGCCTGCCCGGTCCGCACGAAGGAGTCGGCGACCGCCAGGGCGTAGACGAAGCCGGTGCACTGGGTTCGGACGTCCATGGCCCCGATCCCCGGCAGGTCGAGCCTCTCCTGGAGGAAGGCGGATGTGCCGGGGAAGAAGTGGTCGGGGCTCAGGGTGGCCACCACGATGAAGTCGATCTCGTCCTTGCCCATGCCGGCGTCGGCGAGGGCCGCTCGGGAGGCCTGCTCCGCCAGGTAGGCGGTCCCCTCGCCCGGACCGCTGAAGCGGCGCTCCCGGATCCCCGTGCGCTGCTGGATCCACTCGTCGCTGGTGTCGAACCGTCGCGCCAGGTCGTCGTTGGTCACGACCCGCGGCGGAAGGAAACGTCCGGTCCCCAGGATCCGCGACCCCGCCACCTTCGCCATGGACGATCCTCCGCTCCGCCCGGGCGATCCGCGCCCGGGGACGTCGCTCGATTCAGGATACCGGACCGCCGTAGGCGCCGGGCGCCTTTCGTCAAACGTATCTGTCCAAGGGGGGTCTCGCGACCCCCCTCTCTGGCGTCTGCGACGCCAGATTCATCCCCCCGCGGGCGGCGGCAGTGCCGCCGCAAGGGGGCCCGCGGCCCCCTTCCCAACGGCGCCGCCGTTGGGCCCCTTCCCCCACCAGGCATCTCGCCCACCGTTCAGGACGGGGCCAAGGCCCCCCTGGACGGTCTCCGTCAAACGTCCAAGTTCCGCACGTTCAGCGCGTTCTCCTGGATGAACTCCCGCCGCGGGTCCACCTGGTCTCCCATGAGGATGGTGAAGATCTCGTCCGCCTCGACGCCGTCCTCCACCCGGACCTGGAGCAGGGTGCGGGCACCGGCGTCCAGGGTGGTCTCCCAGAGCTGGTCGGGGTTCATCTCGCCCAGGCCCTTGTACCGCTGGATGTCGAACCCCTTCTGGGACTTCTGGCGGACGTGCTCGAACAGGGACCTCAGGTCCTCGAAGGCGACCCCCTCGTCGGGGGAGGCCCCCTTCTCGGCGAGGCGACACGGCGCGGCGACCCGGTCCCGGATCTGCTGCTTCAGCGTCCGGAGCTCGGAGATCTCCGAGAGGAGCTCCCGGCCGATGGTCGAGCGGCGCTCGTGCCCGTTGTCCTCGGTGCGGAGGACGAGGTCGAAGGTCTGGAACTCGTCGTCCAGGCGCGCCGCGGCCGAGATCACCCGCATCGAGGGCCACAGCCTCGCCATCCGGGCCCCCATGGCGGCGAGGATCCGGTCCACCTCGTCCCGGTCCTTGAGGCGCTCCAGGCCCCCGTCGAACTCCTCCAGGAAGCTGTCCAGCACCCGGGGCTCGATCCTCCTGCCGAGCTTGTCGAGGGTGCTCAGGTAGCGGTCGACCTTCTCCAGGAAGTGGAGGAAGTCGTCCCCGGTGAGCCCCTCCTGCTGGTCCTGGCCCCACACCACGAGGTCGCTGGCGCCGGAGCGCAGGAGGTGGGCGTTGAGGGCCCTCTCGTCCTTCAAGTAGGTGACCTGACGGCCCTTCTTCGCCTTGAACAGGGGGGGCTGGGCGATGAACAGGTGGCCCCGGGCCACCAGCTCGGGCATCTGGCGGAAGAAGAAGGTGAGGAGGAGCGTGCGGATGTGGGACCCGTCCACGTCGGCGTCGGTCATGATGATGATGCGGTGGTAGCGCAGCTTCTCGACGTCGAAGTCCTCGGTGCCGATCCCGGTCCCGAGGGCGGAGATCAGGATGCGGATCTCCTGGCTGGACAGCATCTTGTCGAAGCGGGACTTCTCGACGTTGAGGATCTTGCCCCGCAGGGGGAGGATCGCCTGGTAGGTCCGGTCCCTGCCCGCCTTGGCGGAGCCGCCGGCCGACTCGCCCTCCACCAGGAAGAGCTCGCACTTGCGGGGGTCCCGCTCCTGGCAGTCGGCGAGCTTGCCCGGCAGGTCGCCGGAGTCCAGGGCCCCCTTCCGCCGGGCCAGGTCCCGGGCCTTCCGCGCCGCCGCCCGCGCCCGGGCGGCGTCCACCGCCTTGTTCACGATCTCCTTGGCGACCCGCGGGTTCTCCTCGAAGTAGACCGAGAGGTGCTCGTTGACGATGGCCTCCACCAGCCCCTTGACCGCGGAGTTGCCGAGCTTGGTCTTGGTCTGCCCCTCGAACTGGGGTTGGGGCAGCTTCACCGAGATCACCGCCGTCAGCCCCTCGCGGATGTCGTCCCCCGCCGGCACCTCCTTGAGCTTGGCGAGGAGGTTCTCCTTCTGGGCGTAGGCGTTGACCGTGCGGGTCAGCGCCGCCTTCAGGCCCGAGAGGTGGGTGCCCCCCTCGTGGGTGTTGATGTTGTTGGCGAAGCTGAACACCGTCTCCTGGTACCCGGTGTTCCACTGCATCGCCATCTCCACCTGGATCCCCTCCTTCTCGCCGGCGAGGAAGATGGGATCGGGATGGAGCGGGCCCTTGCCCTTGCACAGGTGCTCCACGAAGGAGACGATGCCGCCCTGGTACTGGAACTCGTGCTTCTTGCCCGACTCCTCGTCCTCGATGACGATGAGGATCCCCCGGTTGAGGAACGCCAGCTCCCTCAGACGCTGGCTCAGGGTGTCGAAGCTGAACTGGGTGGTCTCGAAGACCTCGGGATCGGGGCGGAAGGTGATCCGGGTGCCCCGGCGGCTGGTCTCCCCCACCACTTCCAGGGGGGTCTGGGGCTCGCCGCGGGCATAGTCCTGGGTGTAGACCTTCCCGTCCCGGAAGATCTCCAGGTGGAGGCGCTCGGAGAGGGCGTTGACGACGCTGACCCCCACGCCGTGGAGTCCGCCGGACACCTTGTAGGCGTCGTTGTCGAACTTCCCGCCGGCGTGGAGGATGGTCATCACCACCTCCGCCGCCGGCTTGTGCTCCGTGGGGTGCATGTCGGTGGGGATGCCGCGGCCGTTGTCCTCGACGGTGATGGAACCGTCGACCCGCATGGCCACCTTCACGATGTCGCAGTGGCCCGCCAGGGCCTCGTCGATGGCGTTGTCGACGACTTCCCAGACCAGGTGGTGCAGCCCCCGGGTGGCGGTGTCGCCGATGTACATCCCGGGCCGCTTGCGCACGGCCTCAAGGCCCTCGAGGACCTTGATGCTCGAGGCGGAGTACTCGGCGGAAGGGGCTCCGGCGCCGGGGCCGGCGGTCAGTTCGCTCATGGATCGGTCGTCCTGGGTGCTCGGGAGGGGCCGAGACGAGGGGGGTCGGCGAAAAGGGCTAACAATTATAGTACGCGCGCGACCCTCCGGCAACGCGCGGGGGCTCCGTCGCGGGGCCCCGGGGGCCTTCACGCCTCGGGATCCTCCCCCGCCACGGTGCCGGGGAGCACGCGCCACGCCCGGAAGGCGGACCGGGGGAGGCGCACGTTGGCGAGGTCGGTGGTGGTCACGAAGACCTGGCTGTCCAGGGACCTCAGGCGGTGCAGCAGGCGCTCGTTGCGCTCGGGGTCGAGCTCGCTGCCCAGGTCGTCCAGCAGGAAGAGGGGGCGCACCGCCAGCTCCTCCCGGATGGTGAGGAGCTGGGCGAGCTTGAGCGCCAGGGCCGCGGCCCGCACCTGCCCCCGGGACCCGTAGGCGCGCAGGTCCGTTCCCCCGAGGAGGATCGCCAGGTCGTCCCGATGGGGCCCGATCAGCGTCTGCCGGCGGCGCCGCTCCTCTTCCTTCCGGGCGGCGAAACCCGCCGCCAGGGCGGGGATCAGGGAGGCGGCGCCCTGGCTCCCGTCCACGGGGAGCTTGACCGAGGGCCGGTACACCAACTGGACGGCGCCCTCCGGCCGGCCGGTGATCTCCGCATGCAGGGCCCGGAACCGGGGCGTGAAGCGCCGCAGGAAGGAGAGGCGGCGCTCCAGGATCCGCCCACCCAGGTCGGCGAGGCGGTCGGTCCAGACGCCCAGCTCGGCCGGATCGGCGGGGCGTTGTGCGCGCAGGAGCTCGGTGCGTTGGGCGAGGGCCTGGGCGTACGCCCGGACGAGCCGGAGGTAGTCGGGATCGAGGTCGAACACCCCCCGGTCCACCAGGCCCCGCCTCCCCAGGGGCGGTCCGGTGACGGCGGCGACGTCGTCGGGGGTGAAGGACACGGCCTTCAACCCCGAGAAGTAGTCCGACAGTCCCCGGGGATCCTTGCCGTCGATCCGCGCCCTCTTCCCCGCGGCCCCCTCCACCGTCACCTGATAGGTCCGGCGCAGCCCCCCCCGGCTCACCTCCCCCTCGATCCGGGATCGGGCGGCGCCGTGGCGGATCAGCTCCCGGTTGCGTGCCCCCCGGAAGCTCTTGAGGGTGGCGAGCAGGAAGATCGCCTCCAGCACGTTGGTCTTGCCCGACCCGTTCTCCCCGTGGAAGACGTGCAGGTCCCCATCCAGGGCCAGGTCCAGGCGCGGGTAGGTCCGGAAGTCGACCAGGAGGAGGTGGTGGAGGCGCACGGGGGGTGATGGGCGGAGTCCCGTCCGGGCGGGCCCGGCCCGCCGCTGCGGGGCCGGCGGCGGCTACTCCAGCCGCATGGGCATCACCACGAAGAGGCGGTCCTCGACGGAGTGGGGCTTGATGAGGCAGGGGCTGAGGGTGTCCCCCAGCTCCAGCACCACCATGTCGTCGGTCATCACCGCCAGCACGTCGAGGAAGTAGCGGGCGTTGAAGCCCACGTCCAGGGGCTCGCCCTCGACCTGGGCCTCGATCTCGTCCGCGGCCGATCCGTGCTCGCTGTTGCGGGAGTGCAGGCGCAAGACCCCGTCCTCGACGTGGAGGGCGACGATGGAGGAGCGCTCGGCGCTCATGATGTTCACCCGCCGGAGCGCCTCGGCCAGCGAGGGGCGATGCACCACCACCCGGCGCTGCCAGCTCTCGGGGATCACCTGGGGGTAGTCGGGGAACTCCCCCTCCAGCAGCCGCATCGAGAAGGTCAGGGACCCGCGGCGGAAGACCGCGTCCCGGTCGCTGAACAGGACCTCGAAGACGGCGTCGGTCTCGTCGCAGAGCTTCCGGAGCTCGGTGAGACCCTTCTTGGGCAGCAGCAGGCCCCCCGGAGGGGCGAACTCCCCCTGGAAGGGGCGATCGCACAGACTCAGCCGATGGCCGTCGGTGGCGACGAAGCGCACGCAGGGATCGCCGCTCCTCCCCTGCACCCGCTGCACGCAGGCGCCGTTGAGACCGGTGCGGGTGTCGTCCTGGCTGATGGCGAAGAGGGTGTTCTCGATGAGGTCCTTGAGGCCGGCCCCGGTGATGTGGAAGCCCTGGCCCGGGACGGCCTCGACCACCGGAGGGAAGTCGGCGGCGGAGAGACCTCGGAGGGTGAACAGGCTCTTGCCGGCGGTGATCCGCACCTCGAGACCCCCGCCCTCCATGGAGAGGGTCAGCCGGTCCCCCGGCAGGCTCCGGGTGATCTCGTAGAGGTAGCGGGCCCCCAGCGTGATCTCCCCCGGCACCACCACCTCGGCGGGCTGGTCCCCGACGAAGGAGACCTCGGTGTCGGTGGCCAGGATCCTGAGGTTCCCCTCCCCGACCCGCAGGAGGGCGTTGCCGAGGATCGGGTTGGTGCTCCGCCTCTCCACGATGCCCTGGATGCGCGCCAGCGCCCGGTTGAGCTCGTCCCGTCCGATCTTGAACTCCATCACCCACTCCCGCGCTCCCTCCTCCTCTCGGATCGGGAGGGAGAACTCTCTTATTGAACAGTCGGAGCCGTAGGGGCTGTGGATCCGTGGACGGAGCCTGAAATGGCCCGCCCCGCCGGGCAGGATCCCTGTGGACCGGCCCGGGGATCCACTCGGGGATCCGACCTCGTCGGCTGGGGATCGCCGCGGCCCTCCGCCCGTCCCCAGCCCATCCCCAGCTCCCTCCACAGTCCGTCCACCGATCTTTCCACAGGTCGCCCCCGGTGGGGAGCCCCCCCCCGCCGATCCCGACTTCGGGCTCCGCTCCTCACGAGCGCAGGTTCCGCTCCAGGGACTCGATCCTTCCCCGGAGGTCGGCGTCCGAGGCCGCAGCCTCCTCGATCTTGCTCACCGAGTGGATCACCGTCGAGTGGTCCCTCCCGCCGAAGCGGCTGCCGATCTCCGGGTAGGAGTGCCGGGTGTGCTTGCGGCAGAGGTACATGGCGATCTGCCGGGGCAGGGTCAGGACCTTGGTCCGCTTGCCGCTCTTGAGGTCCTGCACCTTCAGGTTGAAGAAGCGGGCCACCACCTCCTGGATGCGCTCTACGGAGGGGGGGCCCTCGTCGGAGCGGTCCCCCCCCAGATCCCCCAGCACCCTCCGGGCGAAGGCGAGGCTGATGGGCTCGCCGTAGAACGACGAGAAGGCCACGAGGTTGGTCAGCGTCCCCTCGAGCTTGCGCACGTTGGAGCTGACGTTCGAGGCGATGAAGATCGCGACGTCGTCGGGAAGGCGGACCTGCTCGGCGTCGGCCTTGCGCTTGAGGATCGCCACCCGGGTCTCGAGCTCGGGGGGCTGGATGTCGGCGACCAGCCCCCACTCGAAGCGGGTCCGGAGCCTCTCTTCGATCCCCAGCTCTCGCGGGTACTTGTCGCTGCTGACGGCGATCTGGCGCCCCGCGCCGTGCAGGGCGTTGAACGTGTGGAAGAACTCCTCCAGGGTGCTGCGCTTGCCCTCCAGGAACTGGATGTCGTCGACGAGGAGCACCTCGCAGCGCTGGCGGTACTTCTCGCGGAACTCCGCCATCCGCTCGTAGCGCAGCGAGTTGATCATCTCGTTCATGAACTCTTCGGCGGAGAGGTACACCACCCGGGTCCTCGGCTGGCGCTGCCGGATGCGGTTGCCGATGGCATTGAGGAGGTGGGTCTTGCCGAGTCCCACCCCGCCGAAGAGGAACAGCGGGTTGTAGTTGCGCGCCGGGGCCTCCGCGACGTTCAGGGCAGCGGCCTGGGCGAACTGGTTCGAGGAGCCGACGACGAAGTTCTCGAACGTCTGGGAAGGGCTGAGCCGGAAGTGCCCGGGGAGCTCCCCCCCCTCATCGGTGGAGGTGTCCTCGGAGCCCGAGACCGCGTCGGCGTCGGCGACGAAGCGGAGTCCCAGGCGGCGTCCCATCACCCGTTCGACCTCGTCCTCGATGGCTCCGCGGTAGTTGTCGGTGATCCAGTCGCTGTAGTACCGGTTGGGGACCGACAGGACGAGGAAGTCCCCCTCGACGCCGCGGCACTCGAGCTTCTGGAACCAGGTCTCGAAGACCTGCGGCCCGAGCGCGCGCTCGACAGCGGTCAGGACGTTCTGCCAGGCCGTCTGCATGCCGACCTCGGACGTTGGCGTACCGTGCACGGAACCGCGCGCGGGGCCGGATCTCGGGACCCCTCCAGCGTGATCGAGTCCGATCCCGGCGCGGGAGGCCGGGTGGATGGGGGCGACCCGACGGGACGCGGGGAGCCGAGCGTAGCAAGAGGCTCCCCCGGGAGGCAAGGGAGGCGGAAGGGACCCGCGTACTTCCCCGGCCGAACCGGAACGGGACGGCCCGAGGCGCATTTGACAGGGGAGTGGGCGCCCCCTATATTCCCCCGGCTTTTTTTCGTTCCTACCCCGCCGCCGCCGCCGCCCCGCGGTCCGCGGCGTCGATCCCGGATCCCCGCGGGTCCCCCTCCGAGCGGAGCCCACCATGAAGCGGACCTTTCAGCCCCACAACACCTCCCGGAAGCGGACCCACGGCTTCCTGGTGCGGATGAGCACCAAGGACGGGCAGAAGACCATCAACCGTCGTCGGTCCAAGGGGCGCAAGCGCCTCGCGCCCACCGCCTACGACAAGAAGAGCTGAGACCCGGCCCGTGCCTCCCCGCGGCGGAGGGAGGCCCGACCAGGCGCTGCCCAAGTCCCGGAGGGTCCTGCGCTCGCCGGAGTTCGAGGCCATGAAGCGCCGCGGGCGCCGGTTCCGGACCGCCCACTTCGCCGTGGTCTACAGTCCCCTCCCCGAAGCTGCCGAGTCCAGGCTCGGGCTGGTGGTGGGGCGCCGGACCGGCAACGCCGTCGCCCGCAACCGGGTCAAGCGCAGGATCCGGGAGTTCTTTCGGACCCGTCGCCCCGAGCTGGCCCGGCCCTGGGTGTGGGTGGTGATCGCGCGGGAAGGGGCGGCCGAGCTCACCGCGCACGAGACGGCGGCGGAACTCCAGGGGGTCCTGGAACACCTCCAGCGCGCCCCGGTCGCGGGAGGGAGCCGCAAGCCCGGGGGGAAGGAAGAAGACGAGGCCGCGGGGCCGACCCCGAGATGAAGTGGCTGGCGCTGAGGTTCATCCGCTTCTACCAGAGGGCGATCTCGCCCCTGCTGCCGCCGGCGTGCCGGTTCCTGCCCACCTGCTCCGAATATGCGGCCGAGGCGATCGAGAGGTTTGGCCCCCTGCGGGGTGGCTGGCTCGCCATCAAGCGCCTCGGCCGTTGCCATCCCTTCCATCCGGGCGGACACGACCCCGTCCCCCGATCCGCCGGGCGGATCGACGAACCCTGAGTGCCATGCCCACAGCGCCCCACAGATCCCCGCGCCGGCCTCCCCGCGGTGCCGCCACCCAGGCGGCGGGCGGTCCCCGAGGGATGACCCGAGCGGCCCATGGATAGCGAGAAGCGCCTCCTCGTCGCCATCGTCCTCAGCTTGGGGATCTACCTGCTGTTCCAGGCGCTCCTGCCGCCGCCACCCCCCCCCGAGGTGGGACCGGCGCCTCCACCCCCGACCGCCCCCGTCGAGTCCGAGGCCCCGCCGCCGGCCCCGGCGACGCCTCCCGCCGAGGGCGTGGAGGCCCTCCCTGCCGCGGAGCGTCTCACCACCGCGGTGGACGGACCGGGGTGGAAGGCGGAGTTCACCAACGTGGGGGCCGGCCCGGTGGACTGGACCCTCACCGAGTACGAGAAGCCGGTCGCCGGCCACTGGATCTTCGGCTGGATCTTCGACTGCGTCCGCGGGGACTGCGGGCCGTCCCCCCTCGCGTGCGGGGACCTCGGGCCCATCGACCTGGTCCTGAGGGAGGGGGGGAGCGCCGTGCGCTCCTGGTTCACCGCCTCCGCCGCCCCCCCGTTCCTGCCGGGCCCCGAGGAGGTCGTCGGCGCGCCGGACTCCGGCCTCATCACCTACCGCCGGTCCGAGGGGCCCCTCTGGGTCACCACCCGGTGGCGGTTGCCCGAGGGGGGCTCCGAGAGGGAGGGGTCCTACCTCGTGGAGTACGAGGTCAACGTCGAGAACAAGTCCGCCTCGGCGGTCCCCATCGAGCCTCGCTTCGCCGTGGTGGACCAGATCCCCCCCGAGACGGGGGGCCAGTATGACATCGTTCGGCATGTGTCTGCATATGTCGGTGGCGGAGTGGAGACGTGGAAGCCGGGGAAGCTCGATGACAAGGGGACGGTGTCCGAGGCGGGTCCGGTGCAGTGGGGCGGCCTGGGGGACAACTATTTCCTGAGCGTCCTGGTCCCTCCCCCCGACGCCGCCCCCCTGGCCTTCCAGGCCGGCGCAATTCCCCGGGCGGGCCGCGACGGCGTCGAGGAGTTCAACGAGTACTACGGAGCGCTCCAGTACCCCACCGCGACCCTCGCCCCGGGGCAGGCGATGACCTGGAAGCACGGGCTCTTCATGGGGCCCAAGCAACTGGACGTCCTCGAGGCGGCGGGACCCTACCTGGGCGAGGCGGTGGACTTCGGGTGGTTCGGCGCCATCGCCCGTCCCCTGCTCTGGCTGCTGGGGGCGCTGTACGGCCTGGTGGGGAGTTGGGGCGTCGCCATCATCCTGCTCACGGTGCTGGTGAAGCTGGCGGTCTTCCCCCTGGATCAGCGCTCCTACAAGAGCATGAAGGAGATGCAGATCCTCCAGCCGAAGATCAACGAGCTGCGGGAGAAGTACAAGGACGAGCGCGAGAAGCTGAACCTGGAGATCCTCCAGCTCTACCGGGAACACAAGGTGAACCCCCTGGGCGGCTGCTTGCCCATCCTGATCCAGATGCCCATCTGGTTCGCCCTGTATCGGGTCCTCTGGAACAGCATCGAGCTGTACAACAGCCGCTTCCTGTATTTCTGCGACCTGACGCAGCGGGACCCCATCGCCGTGCTCCCCCTGCTGCTGACGGGAGCGATGTTCCTCCAGCAAAAGATGAGTCCGCAGCCCCAGGACCCCAGTCAGGCGGCGGTGATGCGCTGGATGCCCATCTTCTTCGGGGTGTTGATGTTCACCATGCCCGCCGGGCTGGTGCTGTACATCTTCGTGAGCACGCTGCTGCGGATGGGTCAGCAGTATCTGGTCAACCGCGGCGGAGGCCAGCCGGCCGCGCCCGCCCAGGCGGCGGGATAGAGGGCGGAGTGGCCCGGCGGCGCGCCGGGGGACGGCCGCGAAGCCCAGGAGGTGAGCGTGACGGACAAGGACTTCGTCGAGGTGGAGGGCGTCACCCTCGAGGAGGCGCTCCGGGAGGCGTGCCGATCCCTCGGGGCGGAGCGTCACGAGGTGGAGTATCGGCTGGACCGGGATCACTTCCGGTCCGGTGCCGCGTCGGTTCGGCTGCAGGTCCGGCTCAAGGATCCGAAGCAGGTCGAGGCGCTCCGGTTCGGGAGGACCTTCGTGGAGGGGGTCCTGAGCCGCGCCGGGATCGAGGGCGAGGTGGACACCCGGATCGCCGACGGGACCCTCCAGGTCGGCATCCGGTCCCAGGAGGACGGCAGCCTGCTGATCGGGAGGGACGGACGCACGCTGGAGGCCCTCCAGTACCTGGTGTCCCGGGCCGCCAGCCGCGTGGACCCCGAGATGAGGGTGAGCGTGGACGTGGAGGACTACCGCGGGCGCCGGGAGGAGGCCCTGCGGGAGCGCGCCCAGGATGCCATCGACGAGGCCCGGCGCTTCCGCAAGACCGTGACCCTGGGCCCCCTGAACTCCTACGAGCGGCGCATCGTGCACCTGGAGGTGACCCGCGCTTCGGGGGTGGAGTCCCGGAGCGTGGGGGAGGGCCAGCTCAAGCGCCTCCAGATCTACCCCGCCTCGGAGGGCCGGTAGTCCCCCTTGGGAGGACGTTCCACGGGGAACATCGCCGGCGCAGGTCCGGCCCGCCCGCGGCGGCCCGCCCCCCCCACCCCGGAAGGTTCCACGTGGAACCCTCGGTCCCCCCGGATCCCCACGTCGTAGCCGCGTCCGCCTGGTCATCGGCCCGGGAGATCGGAGTCCTGCCTTCCCTCCCCGACGCCGAGACCCGGCTCACCGAGTACGTGCGTCTCATGATGCTCTGGCAGACCCGGGTCAACCTGACGGGATGGCGCACCGAGGGGGCCCTGGTGGATGGCCTCGTCGGCGCGCTCGCCCTGGCCCGCCTCCTCCCCCCCGGCGCCGCGGTGGTGGCGGACCTCGGCAGCGGCAACGGCGTCCCGGCCCTGCCCTGCTCCCTGGTCCGACCGGACCTGCGCTGGCGGCTGGTGGAGCCCCGCCGGACGCGAGCCGCCTTCCTCCTCGACGTCGTCCGGGCCTGGGGCCGCGCTGGCCCCATCGAGGTCTGCGTCGCCGCCGCGGAGCAACTCCCCCTCACCCTGCGCCGGGACGTCGTCGGGGTCACCTCCCGGGGCCTGTGGCCCGTCCCCAAGCTCCTGGCCCGGTCCGCCACACTCTTCCCCTCCCTCCGGTGGGCCGTCGCCTACCCCACGGGCGTGCCCCCGCTCCCCGGGCGATGGTCGGAGGCCGAGCGCCTGGACTACCGGACTCCGGGGGGAGCGCCCGGAACCGTCGCCCGATACGAATTGCCTTGAACTGACCTCCACCCTCCCCTATCCTGGCCGCCTCCTCCGCGCGGCCACCGGCTTCCCATGCCCCGCATCATCGCCATCAGCAACCAGAAGGGTGGCGTCGGCAAGACCACCACCGCCGTCAACCTCGCCGCGGCCCTCGCCACGGCGGAGAAGACGGTCCTCCTTGTCGACCTCGACCCCCAGGGCAACGCCTCCTCGGGGTTGGGCATCGACAAGAGCAGCGCCCGGCCCACCAGCTACGACGTCCTGATGGGGGCGGTGCCGGCCCTGGACGCCCTCCACGCCACGGAGCTGAAGCACCTCCATGTGGTGCCCGCCAACACCGACCTCATCGGTGCCGAGGTCGAGCTGGCCTCGTCGGACGGCCGGGAGGTGCGGCTCCGCCAGGCCCTGGTCCCCGCCCGGGACCGCTTCGACTTCATCCTGGTGGACTGTCCCCCCAGCCTCGGCTTCCTCACCCTGAACGCCCTCACCGCGGCCGACTCGGTGCTGATCCCCCTCCAGTGCGAGTACTACGCGCTGGAGGGGTTGGGGGAGCTCACCCGGACCCTGGGGCTGGTGCAGCAGCGGCTGAACCCCGCGCTGGTCCGGGAGGGGATCCTCCTGACCATGTTCGACCCCCGCAACCGCCTCAGCCACCAGGTGGTCGCCGAGGTGCGCCGGCACTTCGGCGCCGAGGTCTTCGAGACCATGATCCCGCGCAACGTGCGCCTAGGGGAGGCCCCCAGCTACGGCCGGCCCATCATGCTGTACGACGTCCGGTCTAGCGGTGCCACCAGCTATCTCCACCTCGCCAAGGAGTTGCTCTCCCGCCGACGTGCCTCCCAACCCGGGGCGGCGCGAAGCGGTTGAGGACCTTCCGCGGAGGGATCCCACGACCATGAACGGAACCAAGCGCAGCGCCCTGGGCCGAGGACTCGCCTCCCTGATCCCCGAGGCGGTGGCCCCGTCCCCGACCTCTTCCCCCTCCCCCGCAGGCAGCGTCCTCCAGGTCCCCCTGGACCAGGTCCGGCCCAACCCCAGGCAGCCCCGGAAGCACTTCGACGAGAGGGGCCTCACCGGGCTCGTGGAGAGCATCCGCGCCAACGGGGTGCTCCAGCCGATCCTCCTGCGCCGTGCCGCCCAGGGCTACGAGATCATCGCCGGGGAGAGGCGCTTCCGGGCCGCGGGGAGGGCGGGGCTGCACGCGATCCCCGCCCTGGTGCGGGACATCCCCGGGGACGGCGAGTCCCTGGAGCTGGCCCTGCTGGAGAACCTCCAGCGGGAAGACCTGAACCCGGTGGAGACCGCCGAGGGATACCAGCGGCTGCTGGAGGAGTTCAAGTACACCCAGGACGAGCTGGCCCGGCGCCTGGGCCGGGACCGGACCTCCATCACCAACCTCCTCCGCCTCCTGCGCCTGCCCGAAGAGGTGCAGGACGCCCTGGTCACGGGGGTGATCACCGCCGGGCACGGCAAGGCGCTGCTGGGGCTGGAGGACGAGGACGCCATCCGTACCGCCTTCCAGCGCCTGGTGGAGAGGCAGTTGAACGTCCGCCAGACGGAGCTGCTGGTGAAGCAGCTTCGGGACGGCGGGGGGGCGCCTCCTGCCGCGGCCAGCCCCGACGCCTCCCGGGCCGTGCGACAGGTGAGCGAGCGGCTCTCCCGTTACCTGGGCACCCGGGTCATCGTGCAGGCCAAGAAGAGGGGCCGCGGAGGCCGGATCGTGCTGGAGTACTACTCCGACGAGGACCTCTCTCGACTCGTGGACCAGATCGAGACCTCCCTCTGACGCGGATCCGGCGGCCTGGCCGCCGTGGGCGCATGCGCGGCTGAGACATGAAGTTCCGGAACAAGGAACAGTTCTTCTCGAACATCGGCGGCGGCGATCGGGCCCCCGAAGGAGCGAACGTGAAGGAGAACAACGAGCTCAACGCCTTCCTCGGGAAGGGTTGTATCTACGAGGGGAAGCTCACCTTCGAGGGCCGAGTCCGCATCGACGGCCGGTTCACGGGGGAGATCTTCACCAACGACGTCCTGGAGATCGGCCAGGGAGCCGACGTGCGGGCCGAGATCGACGTCGCCACCGTGATCATCAGCGGCGAGTACCAGGGCAACATCAACGCCCGCACCCGGGTCGACCTGAAGGTCCACGCCCGGGTGAAGGGGAACATCACCTCCCCGGTGCTCACCATGGAGGAGGGGGCGGTCTTCGACGGCAACCTCCGGATGGACCCCAACGCCGCCACGCGGCCCGCGGGGGCGCGCCCTTCGTCGACCCCGACCTCCCTGCCCCCGGGGACCGGTGGCCTCGGCGGCCCCTCCGCCGGCGCCCTCCCGGAGCGAAGCCGCACCCTCGGGCTCAAGCCCGTCCCCTGATCCGGTCCCGCGGGGCTCCCGGACCCGCCCGCCCTGCCCCCTCCCCTCCTCCCCATGGACCGCCGTCGAGCCCTGCTCACGTCTTCCCTCGCCGGGATCGGCTGGTTCCTCGGGGAGTTCGCCGTGGAGACCCGGGCCTCGGGTCGGGAGCTGGCCCGCGCCCTCCACCGCCTGACCGGCAGCCCCGAGGTCCGCGCCCACACCGAGCACCTCCTCTGGGACGCCGGGCTTCGGGTCCTGGCCCTGTACGGCGTGCTCGGCGCCTCCTTGGGATTCCTGCTGGGGATCGCGCTGCGGGCCCTCCTTCCCGCCCCCTGGGGCCGCGAGGCGAGTCTCCTCCGGTGGCTCGGGGTGCTCGTCCTGGCCCTCGCCGGGGTCCACGGGGCCCTGACCCTCCGGCTCCTGCTGCGCTGGCCCTCCCTCTACCCCGACGTGTCCGTGGATGTCCGCGCCTCCTGGGGGGAGGCGATCCCCCTCCCCGCGGTGGACGGGATCCTGGGGGGGATGGCGGCGGCGGTGCTGCTCGGTACGGCGTGGAGGTACGGCCGGCGGGGGATCGCCGGGGTGGCGGCCGCCGCCGCCGTGGCCTGGGGTGGGCGGGGGGGATCTCCCCCATCGCCCCCCGAGGGCGCCAACCAGGGACCCAACGTCCTGATCGTCGGCCTCGACGCCGTCCGACCCGATCACCTGGCCAGCTTCGGCCACGGCCGGGACACGGCCCCCTGGCTCGAAGCCTGGCTCCGGGACTCCTGGACGTGGACCCGCTGCTACACCCCGCTGGCCCGGACCTATCCCGCCTGGTCCTCCCTCCTCACAGGGCGTGACCCCCACGAGCACGGGGTCCGGGAGGACCTGCCCCCCCCGGAGCGCTACCTGCCCCTGGGGGACGACCTCGTCCGCCACCTGCGGGACCGGGGCTGGCACACGGCCTTCTTCACCGACGATAGCCGCTTCTCGTACATGGTGCCCGAGGGGGGCTGGGACGAGATCCACCAGCCTCCCCCGGGGGCCCGGAACCTCGTGCTGTCCAGCTACCCCCTGGTCTACCGGTTCCTGCACTTCTTCGCGGGCATCGGCTGGGACTCCGGCTTCGGCCTGATCCGGGGGAACCGGGCGTTTGCGGGGAGGGAGAGCGCGGAGCGGGCCGGCCGCCGCCTGGCCCGATCCCTGGTCGCCCTCGGGGCGCACCGGCGCTTCCTGGCCGCCGTGCACCTGAGCGCCCCCCACTCCCCCCGGGACACCCCGTGGCCCTACTACAACGAGATGGGCATGCGGGGATATCGGGGCGAGAACCGCTTCCGGTACCGGTCCTCGGGGGTGCCCACCCGGGAACTCGAGGACGGAGCCGACGGCAGCGCCGCGGAGCTGCACGACGCGGTGGCGCGGCAGAACCTGGCGCTGTACGACGCCGGGATCCGGGAGGTCGACGACCAGCTCCGGGTGGTCTTCGGCGCCCTGGAGGAGGCCGGCCTGCTTCGGGACACGCTGGTGCTGATCTGGTCGGACCACGGCGAGGCGTTCGCCGAGCCGGGGATGCGCTACCGCTACCGGGGCCCGAACCACGGCTTCCACGCCTGGGACGAGGGGCAGAACCGGGTGCTGATGTCGCTGCGGCTGCCCGACGGGAGGGGGAGGGGGATCCGGGACGACCGCCTGTCCCGGGTGCTGGACGCGGCCCCCACGGTGCTGGACGCCCTCGGGGAGCCTCCGCTGGCGGCGGCCACCGGGTGGAGCCGCCTGGGGGCGGTGACGCCGGGGCCGCCTCCCCCCGAGCCGCGGTGGGTGTACGGAGAGACCGGGCTCAGCAAGGCGAACTACTGGAGTCCGGGCCATGTTCGTTATCCGTTCGGTAGGCCGTCCTCCGCCTACGACGTGGACCGGGCCACGGACCGGGTCTTCCTGCGCCGGGACTTCTACCCCGAGGCCCTGGTGCGGGTGAAGGACCGGTGGATCCAGGACCGGTGGTGGAAGCTGGTGGCGATCCCCGAGGAAGGGGGGACCCGCTTCGAACTCTTCCGGGTGGACCGCGACCCCACCAACCGGGAGGACGTCGCCCACCTGCACCCCGAGCGGGTGGCGGAGATGGCGGCGGAGCTGCACCGGATCGTCGCGCGGGATCCCGACGCCGCCGGTGGCGGGCCGAGGGGAGGAGGAACTCCCGGCGATCCGCCTCCCCCTCGTTGACACGCGCCGGGCGCTACCTTATCCTTTCGCGCTGCCCCGTCGGGCGAGGTGTGTCATGGCAAGCAAGCGCGACAAGATCAAGCTGGTCTCCTCCGCGGGGACCGGCTACTTCTACACGACGACCAAGAACAAGAAGACGACCACCGACAAGCTCCAGTTCAAGAAGTACGATCCGGTGGTGCGCAAGCACGTCCTGTTCAAGGAGTCGAAGCTCAAGTAACGCCGGTCTACCGGCTTGCCGCGGCGGCCGCCCGTGAGGCCCGCCGCCGTGGCGGCGAGGATCCCCCCATGGCGAAGTGCAAGATCACCGGCAAGGGCCCCCTGGTGGGCCACCGGGTCTCCCACTCGAACATCAAGACCAAGCACCGCCAGCAGCCCAACATGCAGCGCAAGCGGATCTGGGACGAGACCACCAGCTCCTGGGTGACCCTGCGCCTGAGCACGACGGCGCTGCGGACCATCCAGAAGAACGGGCTGCGGGCGGTCCTCAAGGACGCCGGACTGGAGTAGAACCGCCCGCCTGCCGGCTGCGGCTGCCCCCTCCGCTTCTCCTCCCCTCCCCCCCGTCTCCCCAGCGCCCTCCGCGAAGCTCCCCGAGGGATCGCGCTCCGGCGAGGTCCGTGCGCGACGGAGTCCCGACCTGCCACCGTCGATGTCCCGACGGCGCCCCTCCCCGCGCCCACCGCGTGTTGACGACGTCCGATCCGCTTCCTATCGTTCCGCGTTGTCCGGGCCCGTTCGGGCGGCGACGCCGCGGAACGCCGAACGATGGAACGGGGATCGTCTCGACGACGGGACGGTCTGCCGCCGCCCGGCAGGAACGGAGTGACCAATGGTTCACGAGGCGAAGGACTTCAGCGCGCTCATCGGGACCCTCAAGGGGCTCTCGGACAAGCAACTCTCCGCCCACCTGGGCCTGTACAAGGGCTACGTCGCCAAGCTGAACGAGATCGAGGGCCGGCTCAGGGAGGCGGATCCCACCTCCGCGAACTACTCGTTCGGCGAGTTCAGCGAGCTCAAGCGGCGGGAGGCGGTGGCGTTCAACGGGACCTACCTGCACCAGCTCTACTTCGAGAACCTCTCCGCCGCCGGCGGGCTGCCCTCGGAGCGGCTCCAGGAGGCGGTGAAGTCGTCGTTCGGGAGCTGGGACCGCCTCGTCGCCGATCTCAAGGGTTCGGCGGTCTCCACCCCGGGGTGGGTCCTCCTCACCCGGAGCCGGATCGACGGCCGCCTCCACACCTACGTCATGTACGAGCACCACGTCGGACTCCCGGCCTTCCAGGACATCCTCCTGGCCCTGGACTGCTGGGAGCACGCCTTCATGATCGACTACGGCACCGCCAAGGCCGACTACCTGAAGGCGTTCCTGGACAACGTGGACTGGGGGGTGGTGGACGCCCGCTACGGGGCGACCGTTCCCCACACCGCGAGCTGATCCCTCGGGCCGCCGAAGCGGCCACCCGGATCGCGGCGCCCCCGTCTCGGAGGGGGCGCCGCCCCGGCGGGGCGGAGGATCGGGGGGATCAGGCCGAGAAGGACGAGCCGCAGCCGCAGGTCCGCACCGCCTTGGGGTTGGTGAAGGTGAACCCGCTCTTGGTCAGCGTGGAGACGTAGTCGATGACGGTCCCGGTGAGGATCCGCGCCGAGTTGGGGTCGACGAAGACGGGCAGCCCGTCGAAGTCGATGGTGAGGTCCTCGGGGTCCGATTCCTCTGCGAAGTCGAGGGCGTAGCTGTAGCCGGAGCATCCGCCCCCCACCACCGCCACCCGGAGGCCCTGGCCCTGGATCCCCTCCTGCTCCATGGTCTGCCGGACCACGTCGATGGCCTTGGGGGTGAGCTGGATGGGGCGGTCGGGGGTGGGCTCGAAGTCCGGAGTGGGCGTGGCGGCCGCGTCGTGGGCATGCATGGTGGGGACGGTCCTCCGCCGGGGTTCGGCGCGAAATCTGCCCCTACGATAGTTTCGTCGCCGACAAAGTCAAGAACTCAGTCAGGCCAACGGGTTCCGGGTCGAGATCAGTCGGCGCGGCCGGCGGAGCGGCCCCCGTCCACCGCCAGGACCTGGCCGGTGACGTAGCCGGCCCCGAGGGCGAACCACCGGGCGGCGTCGGCGATCTC
Organism: Myxococcota bacterium; assembly: GCA_023150875.1. Taxonomy (GTDB): domain Bacteria; phylum Myxococcota_A; class UBA796; order UBA9615; family JAKLKC01; genus JAKLKC01. Next base: position 157,534 of record JAKLKC010000004.1, read on the forward strand.
GGCGGGCTCGCCGGCCCTCCCCATGGGGATCCGCCGCACCAGGGAGGCCCGGGCCTCGGGGTCCAGCCCCTCGGGGGGAGTGATCAGCCCCGGGGCGACGCCGTTGACCCGCACGTCGGGGGCCAGCTCCAGCGCCAGGGAGCGCACCAGCCAGGCGACGGCGGCCTTGGTGGCGCCGTAGGCGGCGTGGTGGCGCCACGGAACCAGCCCCCCGACGTCGGCCAGGAAGAGGGCCTGCCCCCGCGCCCCCCGGAGGGCCGGGAGCAGGGCCTGGGTGAGGAGGAGGGGGGCCCGCACGTTGACCGCCCACAGGCGGTCGAGCTCCCCGGCCTCCACCTGGCCCAGGGGCGCGCGGTGATACAGGCCGGCGTTGTGGACCAGCAGGGACAGGGACGGCGCGAGCCCCAGCACGTCCGCCGCCAGCGCGTCGAGCTGGGACAGGTCCGTCAGGTCCGCCCCCCGGACCTCCGCCCGGGAGGCCCCGGCGGCGACGCACTCCCGGGCCAGGTCCGCCGCCTCCCCGCCCCGCCGGTGGTAGTGGAGCACCAGGAGGTCGCTGTGGGGGGCGAGGGCGAGGGCGACGGCGCGGCCCAGGGGAGAGGGGGCGCCGGTGAGCAGGACGGCGCCGAGGCGATGTGGCGTGGACATGGGGCGGGGGGCTTCCGGGGAGGGGGCGGGTGCCGGCATCATACCGGCTGCCCCGGTGGGGCCGCGACGGCCGCGGCGCCCCGGGGGAGAGGAGCGCGTCGATGACCACGGGCAGGGTGGTGATGGTGCACGGAGGGGCGGGAGCGATGGCCCGGATCCTCGAGGACGGCGGGGCCGCGTACCGGGCGGGGATGGCGGACGCGGTGCGGGCGGGGTGGGGGAGCTTCGCCGCCGGCGGCGCCGTGCTGGACGCCGCGGTGGAGGCGGTGGTGGCGATGGAGGCGTCGGGGGGCTTCAACGCCGGCCTGGGCTCGGCCCTGAACCGCGACGGCGATGTGGAGATGGACGCGGCGGTGATGCGGGGGGCGGATCGCCTGGTGGGGGCGGTGGGGGCGGTCCGGCGGGTGGCCAGCCCGGTGCGCCTGGCCAGGGAGGTGGCGGAGGGGACGCCCCACTGCCTGCTGGTGGGGGAGGGGGCCCTGGCCTTCGCCCGGGAGCGGGGTCTCCCCCTGCGGCGGGGCTTCCCGTCGGCGGCCCAGCGGGCCGAGTGGCGGCGGCGGCTGGCGAGCCGGGACTCCGAGGGGGTGTCGGGGCTGGCGGCGGCGGGGAGCGGGATCGGCCCGGGCCAGGATCCCGGGAGGGACACCGTCGGCGCCGTCGCCTGCGACGGGCGGGGCGGGGTGGCGGCGGCGGTGTCCACCGGAGGGCTGTGGCTGAAGCTCCCCGGGCGGGTCGGCGACTCCCCCCTGCCGGGGGCGGGCTACTGGGCCGAGGACGGGGTGGGGGCGGCGGTGGCGACGGGCACGGGGGAGACCATCCTGCGGGTGCTGATGTGTCGCGCCATCGTCGACGCCATGGCCCGGGGGGCCCATCCGGGGGAGGCGTGCCGGGTGGGGGTGGCCCTCGTGGAGGAGCGGTTCGGCACCGACACCGCCGGGGCCATCGCCGTGGACGCCCGGGGCCGCACCGGGCACGCCTTCAACACCGGCGGCATGGGCCGGGCGGTGATGGGGGAGGGGAGGGGGGACCCGGTGGTGGGGGTCCTCCCCGGGGAGCCGTGAGTCGGCCGAGATGTGGCGCGGGGGGAAGGGGCACGGGTACGAAGCGATAGGAGGGAGAGAGAAGGATCCGACATGGCCGATCCGTTTGCCGCCCAACGCTCGGGGCCTCCCCGCCCTTCCCTTTGTGTTCTCTGTGGGCCCCGGACGGGCCACTCTGTGCCTCTGTGGGCGAGCCAAGGACGGCGAGCCAGTTACGACCGCTGGCAGTCGTCACGAACCGCTCTGGGTGGCATCCGGATAGGCATGGATTAGACCACCACGAGGCGGGCGTCGGGGGCCCCGGCGATCTCCAGGAAGGTGGCGTGGCCCATGGGGACGTCCACGTTCCGGAGCTCCTCGGGGGTGAGCTGGAGCACCTTGATGGAGGTGGTGCAGGCGTAGAGGCGCACCTTCCCGATCTCCCGGGCCTGCTCCAGCAGGTCCTCCAGGGAGGGCACCAGGCCCTTGTCGATGGCCTTCTGGTACATCTCGTTTACCGGCGCGTCGTCGTGGGCGGGCTCGGCCTCGTCCAGGGTGCGGCGGGCGACCCGCCACAGGGCCCCGTAGGTCAGGAAGAGGTGGACCTCCACCCCCAGGGAGGCCGCCGTGGCGGTCATGCCCACCACGGTGTGCAGCTTGTCGTAGCTGCTGCCGTGGCAGAGGATGCACAGCTTCTTCATCTCGGCGGCCATGGGACTCCTCCGCGCCGGGGGGGCACCCCGGGATCACTCGTGGTCCAGCTTCCACTCTTCGAGCCACGCCATCTGGATGGCCTCCAGGAGCTTCTCGTTGGACCCCTTGGGGTCCCCGGTGAAGCCCGGGAGGTCCAGCACCCACCGGTGCAGGTCGGTGAAGCGCACGGTGAGGGGATCGACGTCGGGGTGGGTCTCGTAGAGGGAGATCCCGATCTCCTGGGCCTCGTTCCAGTCGAGGGTCACGGTCCTGTCTCCGCGGCGCCGCCCCGGGGGGAGGGCACCCATGGGTCAGTAAGGCTTGTCGGGGATCCGGATGGTGACGTCGCCGTGGACCTTCGCCTGGCAGCCGAGGCGGCTGCGCAGGGTGACCCCCTCGGCCATGTCCAGGCGGTCGTCCTCGTCGAAGCTCTTCTCGGAGAGGTGCTCGTCCCCCTCCTCGACGATCACGTGACAGGTGGAGCAGGCGCACACGCCTCCGCAGGCGTGCTCCAGCTCCATCCCCGCGTCGAGGATGGCGTGGAGGATGCTCTTCCCCTCCTTGCACTCGATGATCGTGTCTCGGTCCTTGATGCGGATCCTCGGCATGGGGACTGCTCCGGGGTGAGACACCCCTCTGTCGCATGTGTCGGCGCGGATCAACCGAGGGTCACGTCTCGCGCCTTCATGCCCGAGTCCTTGCCCTCGAGCACGTCGTCCACCGTCCTCCCCGTCACCGTCACCCGGAGCACCTCGTTCATCATCTCCTCGGCGATGGGGTGGGTGGCCTGGTTGAGGGCGTCGATGGCGTCGTGGAGCCGGCCGCGGTCCTCCCCCGCCGCCGCCTCCTCCACGCCGGCGATGGCCGCCTCGATCCCCGCCCGGGCCTCGTCGGCCACCCGGGCTCCGTGGTCCCGCAGCGCCTTGCGGGCGTAGCGGACCACCGTCGCGGCCTCCACCTTCAGGTCGGCGAGCATGTGGGCCTCGAAGTCCTCCTGGGCGTGCTCCATGCCCGCGGAGATCATCGCCTCCACCTCGGTGTCGGTCAGGCCGTAGGAGGGACGCACCTCGATGGACGCCAGGGCCCCGGACACCATCTCCCGGGCGCTCACCTTCAGGATCCCGTTGGCGTCGATGGCGAACTCCACCAGCACCCTCGGGAGCCCCGCCGACATGGGGGGGATCCCCCGGAGGCGGAAGCGGCCGAGGGAGCGCAGGTCCCGGGCCATCTCCCGCTCCCCCTGGAGGATGTGGACCTCGACGGAGGTCTGGTGGTCCACCGAGGTGGTGAAGCCCTCACTGGCCCGGCAGGGGATGCTGGTGTTCCGGTGGATCAGCTTGCTCGCTCCGCCGCCGTAGGTCTCGATCCCCAGGCTCAGGGGCGTGACGTCCAGGAGCAGGGCCTCCTGCCGGCCGGCGGTGAGCTGCTCCGCCTGGACCGCGGCTCCCAGGGCCACCACCTCGTCGGGGTCGATCTCCACGTGGGGCTTCTTGCCGAAGACCTCCTCCACCCGGCGGCGCACCAGGGGGATCCGGGTCGATCCGCCCACCAGGACCACCTCGTCGACGTCGCCCACGTCGAGGTCGGCGTCGTTCAGGGCGAAGCGCACGTGGCGGAAGGTGTCCTCCACCAGGGGGCCGATGGCGGCCTCCAGGGTGGCCCGGTCGACCTCCCGGTCGATGGCGATCCCCGAGCCGGCGAGGTCCATCTGGACCCGGGTGGACTCCTCGGCGCTGAGGGCGATCTTGGCCCTCTCCCCGGCGACCTTCAGGGCGTGGAGGGCCAGGGGATCCTCCCCCAGGGCGGCGCGACGGGGGGCGTCCACCCCTTCGAGGAGCAGGTCGACGACGGCGTAGTCGAAGTCGTCCCCCCCGAGGCGGGTGTTTCCCGCGGTGGAGAGCACCTTGAACACCCCCTCGGAGAGGCGCAGGACCGAGACGTCGAAGGTGCCGCCGCCCAGGTCGTACACCACGATCACCGACTTCTGCTTGCGGTGGAGGCCGTAGGCGAGGGCGGCGGCGGTGGGCTCGTTGACGATCCGCAGGACCTCCAGGCCCGCGAGGCGGCCGGCGTCCCGGGTGGCCTGGCGCTGGGCGTCGTCGAAGTAGGCGGGCACGGTGATCACCGCCCGGCGCACCGGCAGACCCGAGACCTGCTCCACCCGCCTCTTGACCTCCTTGAGCACCAGGGCGGAGATCTCCTGGGGGGTGTAGAGCTGGCCGCCGATCTCGATGCGGACGAGCCCCGCCTCGCCCCCGGACACCACCCGGTAGGGCAGGCGGGAGGGATCCTCGCCCAGGTCCTCGATCCCCTTGCCCATGAAGCGCTTCACGCTGGTGACGGTGCCCCGGGGGTTGGTCAGGGCCCGGGCCTGGGCGTCCTGGCCCACCACGGGGCTCCCCCCCTCGTCGATGGCCACCACCGAGGGGACCCACTTCCGCCCCTGGCGGTCGCGGATCACCCGGGGGCCGTCCCAGCGCACATGGGCGGCCAGGCTGTGGGTGGTGCCGAGGTCGATCCCGACCACGACCTCCTTGCGCTCGGAGACGGTCCCGAGTTCGATGGCCATGACGGCTCCTCAGGGCGTCGCCCGGGGATCGCTCTCCCCCCGGGCGGCGCGCTGGACGTTCTGGAAGTACTTCACCTGGTTGAGCAGGAGCCTCACCTCGGCCCGCAGGGCGCGGGGATCCCCCTCGCCGGACTCCATGAGACGGAAAAGCTCCCCCACCCGCGCCTCCACCTCCTGGAGGTCCCTCCGGGCCCGGCGGCGGATCTCCTGGACCCGGGCCTCGGAGGCGCCGCCGTCCAGCTCCTCCCGAAGCTCGAGCTGGGCCGCGAGGAATCCGTCCGGGAGCGCCCGGGAGTCCCGCAGCTCCGAGGCGTACTCCGGGGCGAGGGAGAGCAGGTACTCGGCCCGGGCGAAGGGCTCCCGCAGCACCCGCAGCGCCTCGTTCAGCGACGCCTGGAAGGAGACGGCCAGGTCCGCCCTCCCCTCCCGACCCACGAAGCGATCGGGGTGGACCTGCCGGGAGATCTCCACCTCCCGTCGGTCCAGGAGGTCCGGGTCCAGGAAGAAGGTCCGGGGAAGACCGATCCGGTCGAAGAGGTTGAGGCCGCGCCGCTCGGGGTAGACGGTGTCGCACGCCGCGCAGTAGGGCGCGAACAGCATCGTCCGGCCGCAGTTCTCGCAGGTGAAACCCGGGGCCTCGGAGTGGCGGTGGGTGGTGGTCATACCTCGTTCTTGCGCTCCCGGGGCGGAAGCGGCTGTCACACGGTCGCCCTGGGTTGGATACGCGACGGCCCGGGGGGAGGGGAGGTCCGACGGGGCCACGGGCGGTGGCGGAGGGGGATCAGACCGCGAAGCTGGTGCCGCACCCGCAGGTCGACTTGGCCTGGGGGTTGCGGAACTCGAAACCGCCGTGGAAGTCGTCCTCGTTGTAGTGGACCTCGAGCCCCGCCGTGTAGAGCAGGCTCTTCATGTCCACGATCAGCCGCACGCCGTTGGAGTCGAAGATCCGGTCGTGGCCGTCGATCTGGTCGTCGACGGCGAGCTTGTAGGAGAGCCCCGAGCAGCCGCCCCCCTCGACGGAGACCCGCAGCCCCGCCTCGGGCGGCAGCCCCTTGTCGTCGATGATGGCGCGGATGCGGCGCGCCGCCGACTCGCTCACCGTGAGCATGTGTCTTCCCGTCCCGCCCTTCCCGGCGCCCGGCTCACCCCTGGGCCTGCTGCGCCTTGCGCGCCTTGTAGTCGGCGACGGCGGCCTTGATGGCGTCCTCGGCGAGCACCGAGCAGTGGATCTTCACCGGCGGGAGCGACAGCTCCTCGACGATGTCGGAGTTCTTGATGCCCAGGGCCTCGTCCAGGGTCCGACCCTTCATCATCTCCGTCGCCAGGGACGAGGAGGCGATGGCGCTTCCGCAGCCGAAGGTCTTGAACCGCGCGTCGACGATGCGCTCCCCCTCCACCTTGATCTGGAGCTTCATCACGTCGCCGCACTCGGGCGCCCCCACGACGCCGGTGCCGACGTCGTCCTCCTCCTTCTTGAAGGAGCCGACGTTGCGGGGGTTGTTGTAGTGGTCGATGACCTTGTCGCTGTAGGCCATGTCGGCGTCTCCAAGGGGGGGCGTCTCGCCCCGGAACCCGGCTAGTGATGGTCCGTCCACTGGACGGTCTTGAGGTCGATGCCCTCCTTGACCATCTCGTAGAGCGGGCTCATGTCCCGAAGCTTCTCCACCGTCCGCAGGGTGCTGGCGATGGCGGTGTCCACCTCGGGCTCGGTGGTGAAGCGGCCGAAGCTGAAGCGGATGGAGGTGTGGACCCTCTCCTCGCCCACGCCGATGGCCCGGAGCACGTGGGAGGGCTCCAGGGTCGAGCTGGTGCAGGCGGAGCCCGAGCTGATGGCCACGTCGTTGGCCCCGAGGATCAGGGACTCCCCCTCGACGAACTCGAAGCTGACGTTGAGGTTCCCGGCGAGGCGGAGGGTGGGGTGGCCGTTCAGGTGGGTGTAGTCCACCCCGCGGAAGGCCGCCCACATCTTCTCGCGGAGGGCCCGGACCCGGGCCCCGTCCTCGTCCCGCAGCTCGCGGCACAGGTCCGCCGCCTTGCCCAGGCCCACGATCCCCGGCACGTTGGCGGTGCCGTGGCGCATGCCCCGCTCCTGCCCTCCCCCCTCGATGAGGGGAGCCAGCCTCACCCGGGGGTTGCGGCGGCGGACGTACAGGGCGCCGATCCCCTTGGGTCCGTAGATCTTGTGGCCCGAGATCGACGCCAGGTCGATCCCCATCTCCCCCACGTCCACCCTCTCGGTGTCCAGGCCCAGGCAGGCGTCGACGTGGAAGATCGCCTTCTTCGCCTTGCAGATCCGGCCGATCTCGGCAATGGGAGTGAGGGTGCCGATCTCGTTGTTGGCGAGGAGGACCGACACCAGCACGGTGTCCTTGCGGATCGCCGCCTCCACCCGCTCGGGGTCCACCAGCCCGGTGGCGTCGACGGGGAGGTAGGTGACCTCGTACCCCTGGCGCTCCAGGTGGCGGCAGGGGTCCATGACCGCCCGGTGCTCCACCGCCGTGGTGACCACGTGGCGGCCCTGCTCGGCGTACATCTCGGCGACGCCCTTCACCGCCAGGTTGCAGCTCTCGGTGCCGCCGGAGGTGAAGACGATCTCGGTGGGGTGGGCCCCGAGGAGCCCCGCCACCCGCTCCCGGGCCTGGTTGACCGCGGTCTCGGCGTTCCAGCCGAAGGCGTGGCTCCGGGATCCGGCGTTGCCGAAGTGGTCGGTGAAGTAGGGAAGCATCTCGTCGAGGACGCGCCGGTCCAGGGGCGTCGTCGAGCCGTAGTCCATGTAGATCGGGAGTCTCTGCGCCACGGTGTCCTCGGGGCCGGGGCCGGGCCTCGGAAGGGGGAGGTCCCCCCGGCCGTCGAATCGTGGACTAAACTAGTCTATGATTCGGAGGGTGTCAACGAGATCGTGGCCCCGGGCGGCGGGATCAGGCGGCGGGCGTGGGATCCAGGGGGTCGGCGGGGACGGCGGACTTGGGGGAGGCGGGGCTGGGGGCGCGGGCGGGGGCGCGGGCGGCGCCCCGGCGGGAGTCGGCCTGGCGCTGCCGCTCCCCCTCCAGGGCGGCGTCGAAGTCCTCGTTCACCCGGCGGAGGAGGAGCTTCTTGTCCCGGAAGGGCAGGAAGGCGCTCTTGAAGCCGTTGACCACCACCCACCGCAGCTCCTCGACGGACAGGCGGTAGCGGGTGGCGGCGAGGTGGTACTCCTTCGAGACGGTGGTGTCGGTGATCAGGCGGTTGTCGGTGTTGAGGGTCACCCTCAGGCCGAGGTCCAGGTAGAACTTGAAGGGGTGCCGCTCGAAGCTCTCCGCCGACCGGGTCTGGACGTTGGAGGAGACGCACACCTCCAGCGGGATCCGGTGGTCGTTCACGTAGTTGAGCAGGTCCCCGTTCTCCTTGAGGCGGGTGCCGTGGCCGATCCGGTGGGCGCCGCAGTAGTGGATCGCCTGGGCGATGGACTCGGGGCCGTAGGCCTCGCCGGCGTGGATGGTGCAGTTGATGTTGTTGTTGAGGATCAGCCGGAACGCCTCGGAGTGGTCCTTGGCGGGGTAGTTCTCCTCGGCGCCGGCGAGGTCGAAGCCGACCACGCCCCGGTTCTTGAACGCCACCGCCAGCTCGGCGAGGCGGAGCGAGGTCTCGGGGCCGATGTTGCGGATCCCGCAGATGATCACGCCGGTCCGCACGTCGTAGAGGCGCTCGGCGCGCTTGAGGCCGTCCAGCACCGCGTTCACCACCTGGTCCAGGCGCAGCCCCTCCCGGGTGTGGAGGATGGGGGAGTAGCGCACCTCCAGGTAGCGCACGTTCTCGGCGGCGGCGTCCTCGGCGAGCTCGAAGGCCGCCCGATCCAGGGCCGCTTCGGTCTGGAGCACCCGGCAGGTGACGTCGAAGGCCTTGAGGTAGTGGACCAGGTCGTCGCAGGGCTCCCCCGCCCGGAGCAGCGCCTTCAGCGACGCCTCGTCGGCGGCGCCCAGGTCGATCCCGTCCCTCCGGGCGAGGTCCAGGAGGGTCGAGAGCCGCAGCGAGCCGTCGAGGTGGCAGTGCAGGTCCGACTTGGGGATGGCGTGGATCAGCTCCGCGGTGATCTCCGGCGTGGTCTTCATGGCGGTCGGGGCTCCTCGGGCGCGCGGGTGCCGGCCATGGTAGCCACGGGACGGCCCGACGGAAAGGGCGCCGAGGCCCCCGATCGGGAAGAACGCGACCCGGACGGGGTCCCGGAGGGGGGTGCTATGCTCCCCCCATGGCCTGGCGGTTCTACGAGGCGTGCCCGGAGGGGGCGGTGCCCCCGGGGGGCAAGAGGCGGGTTGTGGTGGAGGGCTACCCGGTGTGCCTCGTGAACCTCGGGGGCACCATCCACGCCACCGGCGACTACTGCCCCCACGAGGCGGTCAGCCTCGGGGACGGAGGACGGGTGGAGGGGGAAACCCTGGTGTGCGGCGCCCACGGTTGGCGGTTCGACGTCCGCACCGGCGCCTGCCAGGACGATCCCGGGGTGGAGCTGCCCCGCTTCCCGGTGGGGCGCAAGGACGGGTGGCTCTACGTCGGCTTCTGGGAGGAGGACGAGGAGGAGTAGCCGGGTTCAGGAGGCCAGGCCGGCGGTGGCGCCCAGGGTCTCCCCGTCCAGGGAGGCCCAGTGGCGGGCGACCTCGCCGGGGGTGGCGATCCAGCCGTCGCCGGCGTCCAGGGCCTCCCGGAACAGGGCCAGGTAGAGGTCCCGCACCACCCGGCGGCCCCCGGCGTGGGGCTCGGGGTGGGTGTTGAACAGGGCCACCGCCCCCACCCGGCGCACGGCCTCCAGCTTGCGGCGCAGCACGTCCAGCAGGTCCAGGCCCCGGTAGCCGAGCTGAAGGAGGCGGTCGTCCTGGGGCAGGGTGAGGGGGACGGTGAGGGTGCCGTAGCGGCGGCACGGGAAGGCGGTGCCGCAGCCCCGCCGGGGGGCGACCGCCGAGCGGGTGTCGGTGTCGGGGACGCTGGTGTCGTAGCGGAAGAACTCCGGGAGGACCCGAAGCAGGGCCTCGGAGTCCAGCAGGAAGGGCGCGCGGAAGCCCTGGATGTCGTGGCGCTCCAGCAGGGGGAGGGTGGAGCGCAGCTCGGCGCGGATGGCGTCCTCGGAGGCGAAGGGGAGGCGGCCGTCGTGGGCGACGCCGTGGAGGCCGATCTCGCCCCCGGCCTGGCGGACGGCGGCCAGGAGGCCCTCGTCCCAGCGGTAGCCCCGGGCGGGGAGGAAGAGGGAGGGGCGCAGGCCGAGGGCGGCCTCCTCTTCCAGCACCGCGCCGGCCAGGGCCTGGCCCCGGGCGGTGTCCAGGTCGTGGGTCACCACCAGGGCGAAGCGCTTGCCGCCGGGCCAGGGGGCGGGATCGGGGACCGTCCCCGGGCCGTGGCCCAGGGCCAGCAGGGCGCGGTGGAGGGAGAGGCGCCAGCGGTCCAGGCGGTCCTCCACCGGCCAGGCGGGGTGGGGCGGGCAGGCGTCGTGGGGGCCCTCCCCCCGGGAGAGGAGGGAGGCCAGGGGCAGGCGGAGGGGCCCGGGCGGGAGGGAGGCGGGGAGGCGGGTGAAGGCGGGCCGTCCCCGGGGCAGCCACCGTTCCTCCACCAGGATCCGCCAGGCGCCGTAAGGGTCTCCGGGCACGCCGATCCCCCCGTCGGGTCCCCGGGTGAAGGCGCCCAGGGGGTCCCGGGCGAAGAGGTCGAAGGGAGCCTCCCGGGGCACGGGGCCGCCCGCGAAGCGGAAGGGGTGGCCCAGGACCTCGCCCAGCACCGCGCACAGGCCCGCCTCGTCCCGGTCCCAGGCGGCGATCACCCGCAGGGGGTCCCGGGGGGGAGCGGCGGCGGCGGGGCCCGGGGGCGACCCGGGGGCGGCGGCGGTCACGGCGCCCCCACGAGGAAGGCGCTGGGGCAGATCTCGGCGAGGGGGCAGCGGCCGCAGGCGGGGGCGCGGGCGGTGCAGCAGCGGCGGCCGTGCCAGATCAGCAGGTGGTGGCCGTGGCTCCACCGCTCCCGGGGGAGCAGGGCCATCAGGTCCTCCTCGACCGCGCGGGGATCCTCGGCGCGGGTCCAGCCGAGGCGGCGGGCGAGGCGGCCGACGTGGGTGTCGACGGCGATGGCGGGCACCCCGAAGGCGTGGGAGAGCACCACGTTGGCGGTCTTCCGGCCCACGCCGGGCAGGGCGATCAGGGCCTCCATCGAGCCCGGCACCTCGCCCCCGTGGCGCTCCACGATCTGGCGGGAGAGGGCGACCAGGTGGCGGGCCTTGGAGCGGAAGAGGCCGATGGTCCGGATGAAGGGCTCCACCTCGCCGGGTTCGGCCCGGGCCTGGCTCCGGGCGTCGGGGAACCGGGCGAAGAGGGCCGGCGTGCACTTGTTAACGGCGGCGTCGGTGGTCTGGGCCGAGAGCACCACGGCGACCAGGAGCTGGTAGGGGGTGCGGAAGTCCAGCTCGCAGGTGGCGTCGGGGTAGAGCCGCTCCAGGAGGTCCAGGGCCAGGACCGCCAGGGCGGGATCGGCGGGGGCGCGGGCGGGCATCGTCGGAAGGGTAGGGAGGGCGGACGCGGGGTGCAAGCGCGGGGGCGCGGAGCGGCCGGGGGGCGCCGACTCCCCCGGTCCACAACCACCCGGGCTCACTTCCCGCGGAGCTTCCGCAAGTCCTCCAGGAACGCCTCCACCACGGCGTGGAGCAGCTCCGCCCGCCGCTTCGCTCGCTTGTCGTCGGAACCCTCCCGGCGTTGGCTCACCGAGAAGGAACTCCCCTCCGTCGACGCATCCTGCGGAGCCTTGCCGTCTCCGTGGGACTCTTCCACCCACGGCGGGCGCACCGCTCTCTGGAGGCAGATGACCTTCTCGGCGTCCACGAACCCGCCCTTGGCCCGTGCGATGATGTCCCCGATGGCGAGGGCGACGCCCCCGCCGAGGAAGAGCCCTCCGGACACCTGCATCACGGTCAGCGGGGCTTCGCCCTCAAACTCGTCGCTGAGGGCGATCCCGCCGATGGCGAAGGCCGTGCCACTGCCGATGGAGATCGCCGCGGCGCGGCCCAACCTGCCGTCGTAGGTGCGTTCGGGACGGAAGTAGAAGTCGTCCTCGCGGACCGCCGATGCGGCATCCGAGTCCCCCACCGTCTTCCGGAACAACCACAGGGATCGACCGGTGTGGACCGACACGACCTTGAGGGACATGGCGCCCGAGTCCCGAGGGTTGGCGGTAAGCGCCTGTCCATAGGCCTCGAAGCAACGCTTGCCGACCGCCGCGGCGTCGCTCAGTACGAGCCGCCGGGACGGCTCGCCCTCGACCTGGGAGAAGAACTCGATGGTGGTGTCCGCCGCCGCGGACTCCTCGCGGGAGACGATCTCGAGGTTGTTGATCTCGAACAGAAGGTCGACGCCCAGATCCCGCGCCCGCGTCAGGTGCTCGGTGTCGTTGATGAGCTGCCACGAGACGACGTGGTACCCCTCGCTCGCCATGGCGCCCTCGAGCTCGGCGAGGAAGTCCCCGCAGTCGAGCCGGAGGAGGGTCTCGCTGGTGACCGATCCCAGAGGCGCGGACGACTGGTTGCGGCACGTGTCGGGCGGGTAGAAGGCGATGGTCAGGGCGGTGTTCCGGAGGGTCACGGCGGCCTCCGAATCCATCACTTGGCTCTGTCCGCGATCGGTCGCGTCGGCGTTCCAGGACCGGCGGAAGTGGGCGCCGTAGTACATCTGGGGGCGGGCAGCACAGCCGAACGTGATGACAGTGATTCCGAGCAGAAGAAGTCTGGCGAGAGCCCGTTGCATACGCACCCCTTGGCAGCAGTCCAACCTTTGTACTACAGGAGTTCCGGGCGCGCTATGGCGGGCCGGGGCCCCCAAGCCGTCGGGCGCTTCGGGCCGCCGATGGGCGGTGCCGTCGTGATCGTGGTCGTCGCCCGACTCCGAAAGAGATCCCGTGCGGAGGGGCGCTGGACGACCCGAGGGCGTTGTCACGCCCGCCGCCGTGGACCTACACTCGTCGTCCGCGGCGGGGATCCCTCATGGCTGAGCGACCGAGCGAGACCGTCTTCGTGGTCCACGGCTTCCTGCGGACGGGGGCCTCGTGCGCCGGGCTGGCCCTCGGGCTGAGGAGGCGGGGGTTTCGGGTCGTCAACCGCACCTACTTCAACTACGTGCGCGAACTGCAGGAGCTGGCGGCGGCGGTGCGGGCGGCGGTGGAGCGGGAGCTGGGATCCCCGTCGCCGCCGGAGCGGATCCACTTCGTCACCCACTCCATGGGGGGGCTGGTGGTGCGGCGGCTGCTGGAGGACGGGCTCCCGGAGCGCCTGGGGCGGGTGGTCAGCATCGCCGCGCCCCACCAGGGGGCGGACCTGGCGGTGTGGTGGCGCGCCCGCCTCGCCATGCCCTGGGGGCGGTGGGACCCGCTGATGAAGCTCACCCCCGACGGGGTGAAGGCGCTGGCGCCCCGGCTCCCCGAGGGGGTGGAGTGGGGGGTGATCGCCGGGGGGACCGGGGGCGAGCGGGGGCGGCGGCGGGTCCTGGCGGGGGACAACGACGGGAAGGTGCGGGTGGCGGAGGCGGAGATCGAGGGGGCCCGGGAGCGGCTCCTGGTCCCCTTCGGCCACACCCTCATCATGAACCGGGGGCGGGTGGTGGAGCAGGTGGCGCGGTTCCTGCGCGAGGGGCGCTTCGACCCCCGGGGCGCGGGGGCGCTGGACTGGCCCCGGACGATCTCCCGGGGCGCGGGCTGAGGGTGCGGCGCGCCGGGGCCGCCGCCGCGGTGGGGATCCTGCTGGCCCTGGGGGCCGGCGAGGGGCGGGCGCAGGGGGAAGGGGAGGGGAGGACCGCGGCGCCGGCGGACGATCCCGCCGCCCAGGAGGAGGCGTTCCGCGCCGCCCGGGCCGCCGAGGGGGAGGGCCGGTGGGGGGAGGCGGCCCGGCAGTACGCCCGGGCCCTCGATGCGTCCCGGCGGGGAGGGCGGACGGTGGCGGCCCGCCAGCGCCTCGCCTGGATCGAGGCCCGGCGGGACGCGGGAGGGGGCTTCGGCGGCCTGGAGGAGCTCCAGGCGGCGCGGGGAGCGGGGTCCGGCGCCCCGGGAGCCCGGGAGCGGGTGGAGCGCCTCTTCGCCCGGGGGGATCTCTCTTCCGCCCTGCGGGCCGAGGCGGGGATCTGGCTCGCCCAGGACGCCCTGGAGCGCCGGGGGGATCCCGGGGCGGCCCTGGCGATCACCCGGGCGCTGTGGCCCGGGGCGGCGGAGCTGCCCCCGGAGGTCCGGGGGATCCTGGCGCGGCGCCACGCCGAGGCGCTGGCGGGGACGGGTCGGTGGGAGGAGGCCCGGGCGGTGGAGGCCGGGGCGCTGGAGCCGGCGGTGGCGGCGGCGGCGGCCCGGTCCCGGGCGGAGCGCCTCGGCCCCGTGGACCTCATGGCCCGGGAGGAGGCGCGGCGGCGGCTGGCCCTCGCCTCGTGGGGGGCCCTGCTCGCCTTCGGCGCCGTCGGGGGGCCCCTGGCTTGGCGGGGCTGGCGGCGCCGCCCCAGGCCCCTGCCGTGGGGCTTCCTGCCGCTGCTGGCGCTGGTGGGGCTGGCGGGCGTCCTGGTGGAGCTCTACGAGCCCTCTTCGGGACGGGCCTTCCCCGCCCTGGCGGCCGCGGCGGCGGGGATCCACGGGGTGGCGGCGGGGGCGGGGATCGAGGCGAGGGCCCGGCCTCCGGGCGCCACCCGGAGGGCGCTGCGGCTGGGCCTGGGCCTGCTGGCGGCGGCGGCCACCCTGGGGGCGGCGTACCTGGTGTTCGCGGCGCATGGCGAGCTGCTCCGGGTGGGGCTGTAGGGTGACGGGGCGCGTGCTGCGGGTGCGGCGGGGGCGGAGCCCCAACTGCTCCAGCGCCGGCAGCGTGGTCGGCCTGGCCCTGGCGTCGGCGGTGGCCGGGGCGGCGGCGATCAACGCCTTCGCCGGGGCCTTCCTGGAGTGGACCAGGGGGGCGCGGGGCCCGGGGCCCGGGTCGGGATCCGGGGAGGGCGAGGCGGGGCAGGGGAAGGGAGAGGGCCCGGTCCGGATCCGGCGGGAGGGGTTCGGGGGGATCGTGGCGTGGCCCTCGCCCCCGGGCCTGCTCTACGTCGACGGGGCGGGGGCGGAGGCGGCCCTCGGGGCGGGGGCGGTGGAGGTGGGGGCGGCGGCGCCGGCCGCGGCGGCCGGAGCGCTGCGGGCGCCGACGGAGGTCCACCTGGCGGTCACGTCCCGGTGCCCCGCCCGTTGCTCGGCGTGCTACTTGCCCCGGGGAGGGGCCCCGGCGGAGCCGGGCGGGGAGGAGATCCGCAGCGCCCTGCGCCAGCTCGCCTCGCTGGGGGTGTTCGAGGTCGCCTTCGGGGGCGGAGAGCCGGTGCTCCGGGATGACCTGCTGGACCTGGCCCGGGAGGCCCGGGACCTGGGGCTGGTGCCCAACCTGACCACCAGCGGGATCGGCCTGACCGCCCATGCCGCCCGGCGCATGGCGGGGCTATTCGGGCAGGTGAACGTGTCCCTGGACGGGTTCGGGGCGGGCTACGAGGCGGTGCGGGGGTGGGACGGGACGCGGACCGCCCTCGCGGCCCTGGAGCGCCTGGGGGAGGCGGGGGTCCGCGCCGGTGTCAACACGGTGCTCACCCGGTCGAACGTGGGAAACCTCGCCGACATGGGCGCCGCGCTGGCGGAGCGGGGGGTCGCCGAGTGGCAGTGGCTCCGCCTCAAGCCCGCGGGGGACGGCGCGCAAGTGTATGAAACCATGGCGCTTTCTGCTGACGAGGCCCTGACGCTGTGGCCCCGGGCCCTCTCCGTCGAGGCGGAGACGGGGCTGGCGATGCGCTTCGACTGCGCCCTGGTCCCCTTCCTGGCCGCCCACGGCCTGCCCCCGGACCGCCTGCGACGACTGGGGGTGGAGGGCTGCGCGGGGGGGCACTCCCTGTGGTCCCGGGGTGCCTCGGGGGGGTACGCCCCGTGCTCATTCGTGGAGGCCGGAGCCGGCGGCGGGGCGGAGGCGGCGGAGATCTGGGCGGCGGACCCGGTCCTCGGGGCCTGGAGGCGGAGGGCGGAGGACCCGCCGGAGCCTTGCGCCTCGTGCGACTACCGGGAGGTGTGTCGGGGGGGCTGCCGGGTGGTGGCGAGGCACCGGGTGGGGGACGCGATGGCCCCGGACCCCGAGTGCCCGCGGGTGCGCGCGGCGTCGGGGGCGGCGTCTTGAGGCCCGTCCGGGGGCCGGAGGAGCGGCGGGGGAGGGGATCCCTCCGGGGGCGGTGGTTCGCCGCGGGGGCTTCGCAACGCTTCGGCCTCGCCCTCGCCTGCTTCGGCCTCGGCGCCCCGACGTCCTACGCCCTCCAGCGCCTCTGGGCGGCGGCGTCGGGGGAGGCCCCTCCGGGGGCGGTGCTGGGCCAGGCCCACGTCCCCTACTTCTGGAGGGTGGCCCTGGCGGCGCTCCACGGCCTGGTGCTGGTCCTGGTGGTCTTCGGGATGGCGCGGGGGCGGACCGCGGAGCGGGGCCTGGCCCTGCTGCCCTGGCTGCTGGCGGCGGCGGTGCCCGCCGCGGCGGCGGCCATGGTCCTGGTGCCGTGAACGGCGCCCTCTACTCCCTGCTGGAGCGGGTCCACGGCCTCGCCGCCGCCCTGGGGCTCGCGGTCCTGCTCCACCCCGTCATCACCCTGCGCGCCCGGCGCAAGCCCTCCCGGGGCGCGGTGCTCTCGGCGGACCTGGGGGCGCTGCTGCTCCTCCTCCCCTCGGCTCTCGGGGTCTGGCTCTACCCCGTCTACCGCGCCCGGGTGAAGCCGGACCTCGTCGAGGAGGCCGCCCGGATCGCGGCCCTGTTCGAGACCAAGGAGCACCTCGCCCTGATGGCGGTGGCGCTGGCGGTCTCGGGGGCCCTGTCCCTGCGGGCGGCGGGCCGCACCGAGGAAGGTCGCCGCGCGGCGCGGACCCTGCTGGCCCTCGCCTGGGCCACCGGGGTGGCCACGGCGGCCCTGGGGACGGTGGTGGCCTCCATCGCCCAGCCGGGGTGGTGAGGGTCCGCGAGGGCGAGCATCCCGACCCGTCTGGTTTCTTCATTGCCTGTCCGCTTGCCGCCCGAAGCTCCGGGCCTCCCCGCTCTCTTGGGGTGCCGAATTGTGGGAGGCGGCGCAGTTCGTCGGGCGCACGAGATTCGACCTCCCTCCTCTTGAAGGAGGGAGTCGCCATACCCGCAGTATGATCATAGGATTCGACTTACTGGAGTCGCCGATGGCCCCGACCGAGCGCGTCACCGTCACCCTCAGTTCCGACCTCGTGCAAGGGATCGATCGGTTCGAGCGCAACCGCAGTCGCTTCATCGCGGAGGCGGTGAGGCGCGAGCTGGAATGTCGCCGCCGACAAGAACTGCTTCGCTCCCTTCAGGATCCACACCCCGAGATCGCGGACCTCGCCGAAGTCGGCCTTGCAGACTGGGGCGAGCACCTCCCCCCGGACGACGAGGAACTGGTCGACCTCGCGGCGGGTACTCCCGTGAACTGGGTGGAGGGCGAGGGCTGGGTCGAGCGGCCGCGATGAAGGTGGATCGCGGTACGGTCGTTCTGGTCGAACTCGATCCCACCCTCGGTCACGAGCAGCGTGGGGTTCGTCCCTGCGTCGCCGTCAGCGACCCCGCGGTGAATGCGGCACAGCGTTACCCCCTGGTGGCCGTCGTTCCCATCACCGGTACGGCAGGGTCCGGGGCCCTCTACCCCAGGCTCTCGCCGGGCCGCAGCGGACTCGTGAAACCCTCGTACGCCCTGGTTGACCAGGTGCGATCCGTCGACAAGCGACGCATCACGAGAGTCTTCGGCACCCTGAGCGGAGAGGAACTGGCTGCGGTCGACGAAGGACTCGGGTTGTTCCTTGGCCTCGGCGGAGGCTGAGCGCCTCGTTGGGGACCCGTACGTCGCCCGGTACGTCGATGGTCGGGCCACTCGGACCGGTTTCGAACTGGATGCGCTCGCCGCGCCTTGCCGCGGCGACCTGACGGACCTCCCGTCCCGGGTCCTCCGACGCTCTTCGCTTGCTCCGCCGCGCAGGGCCTCTATACTTCCGTTAGCGAATCGCTACCACAAGGGAGGGCATCGCGATGCCGGGGCTGCTCATCAAGGACCTTCCCGACGACCTGCACCGGCGACTCAAGGCCCGGGCCAGCGCGCTCGGTCGGAGCATGAGCCGCGAGGTGATGGTCATCCTGGCGGAGGCCCTGGAAGATCGGGCCGGCCCGCCGACCCTGGCCGAGGTCGATCGGTTGAGGGTGAGAGGACGGCGCCCGCTGACCCAGGATCTCCTCGACGAGGCCCGGACGACGGGCCGGCCATGATCGTCGCCGACACCAACCTCGTCAGCTATCTGCTCATCGAGGGGGAGCAGACGGAGGGAGCGCGTGCGGTCTGGTCGATGGATCCCGACTGGCGCCTCCCGCCCCTGTGGAGGGCCGAGTTCCTGAACGTGCTCGCCACGAGCGCACGCGCCGGGGTCCTGGACCGCGAGCAGGCGCTCCTCGTGTGGGGGCGGGCGACGGCACTCTTCGGCGGCGGGGAGGTCGAACCCGAGGGAGAGGCGGTCCTCGAAGTCGCGCTGCGGTGGGGACTTTCGGCCTACGACGCGCAGTTCGTGTGCGTTGCCGAGCGACTCGGCGTCCCGCTCGTGACGGCTGACAAGGCCATCCTCCGCGCGTGCCGGGATCGGGCACATCCGATCACTTCATTCGGTCGACCGTAGGAGGTACGCCCGCAGGCATGCTCGTTCCGTCGCCCCGGCAGTTCGAAAGTGCAGTCCGACGAGCGGAGCGTGTGGCGGGGCGGCAGGTTCAGATCGGCAGCGTGAAGGTGTCGATAGTGGTGCCGGAGAGGTCGTAGGCGGTGAAGACGACCTGGGCGGGGGAGAACTCGGCGATCACGTAGTGCTCGATGGGGTTGGCGACGGAGCCGAACCAGAGTCCGTCGTCCACGTTCTCGTAGAGGGGGGCCCCGGCGCCGCCGGAGACGAGGTAGACCGTGCCCTCGCCGGTGGGGACCTCGGCGCCGTCCCGGATGGGGACCGAGCGCTCGTAGATGTGGTTGTGCCCCGAGAGAACAAGGTCCACGCCGTGGCGCTCGAAGGTGGGAACCCAGGCGGAGCGGACCGTCTCGTTGGAGCCGTGGGTGGTGCAGGTCGAGTACGCCGGGAAGTGGTGCATCGCCATCTTGAAGGGCAGGTCGGTGGAGGCGAGGTCCTGGTCCAGGAAGGTGGCCTCCTCGCCGAAGAGGGTGCCCTCGTCCAGGTTCATGTCCGCCAGCGAGGTGACGTGGAGGGTGCCGTAGTCGATGGAGAACCACAGCTCGCGGCCGGGCAGGGAGAACTGGGCGAAGTAGTTGGCCGCCAGGAACTCGTGGTTGCCCACCGCGGGGACGAACGCCTTGCGGGACAGGACGTCGCCGGTGGCGGCGAACCAGGCGTCCCACTCCCCTTGGTCCAGGCCCAGCTCCACCATGTCGCCGCTGAACAGGTAGAAGTCCGGGGCGTGGGACTCCATCGCCGCCACCAGGGCCCCCCAGGTGGAATAGGCCCCCCGGGAGTCCCCCGCCAGCGCCACTTTGAAGGTGTCGAAGGAGCCCGGCGCGCCGGGGGTGGTGAAGGAGTAGACGGGGGACCATGCCCCCTCGCCCCCCACGCGGTAGCTGTAGGTGGTGGAGGGCTCCAGGCGTCCGCACAGGCGGACCTCGTGGACCCGCACGTCGCCGTCCGTACCGGCGTACGTGAAGGTGTAGCCCTCCGCCCCCTCGGCGAGGGCGTCCGCGGCGAGGCCGTCCCCGAGCCCCCACTGGACCCGGGACGCCCGGGTGTCGAGATCGGTGCGCCACACGAACGAAGCGGAGCGGGAGGGGTCCCGGGATGGCCAGCCGAGGACGACCTGGAAGGGGGTCGGCGAGGCGCCGTAGACCTCCTCGTGGCGGTCGGCGACCTCGGTGGGCTCCAGCAGCAGGGTGCTCGCGGGCAGCAGGACCTCCTCGGAGCAGTCCGGCGCCTCCCCCACGGCGTCGTCGTCCCCGGGGGCGGTGTCGTCGTCGGCGACGAAGTCGTCGTCGTCGGCGTAGAAGTCGCAGCCCGGGGCGGCCGCGGCCAGGCCGGCGAGCAGGGCGAGGGGCAGCGGAGCGGGGCGCGCCAGGGGCATCGTGGACCTCAACCGGCACCTAGATCGCCAGGTGGCCGGCGATGACGAACTCGTCGTTGTCGTAGGGCTGGTCCTCGAGCTCCTGCCGGACGGTGTAGACCGCCTGGAGCCGGAGGTCGCCCACGGCCTTGAACAGGGGCAGGCTCCCGTAGTACCCGATCCCGAAGCCGAACGCGCGCTGGGCCTGGTGGGGATCGGTGGCGCCCGCCAGGGGCACGTCGGAGCCGACGGGGACGTAGGCGTCCGCCTGCTCCGCCCGGAAGAGCAGGGCGAGGTGCTCCTGGGCCCAGGGGACCGCCGGCAGGAACATGCCCATCTGGGCGTACCAGGCGCTCTGGCGGTAGTCGGTGATCGCCTGGTCCTCGAAGTCCACGACCTTCCACAGGAACTCCCCCTGGAGGGTGAACCAGCGCCAGTGGAGGAACGCCTCGACGTCGTGGCCCATGGAGGCCTCCTCCTCCCCCGGCTCCCCCTCGACGTTGGCGTGGACGGCGTAGCCCAACGTGAAGGTGGGGCGATGGGGCCCCGCGGGGGCCGGCGCCATCAGCTCCGACGCCCGGCCCGGCGCTCCGAGGGGGCTGACCGCCACCCGCCCCACCCAGAGCATCTTGCGGTTCACGTTGGAGATCCGGTTCGAGCCCTCGCCGTTGAAGGCCCCCAGGGCGTACTCGACGTGCCTCTTCCCGAAGGAGCCGGCGACCTGGGCCCCGATCTCGTAGTCCGGGACCAGTTGGGAGAGCATCGCCCGCTCGGGGAAGAGGATCGCCCGGTCGCTGGTCAGGACCGTCCGGCTGGTGGCGGCCTTGAACTGCCCTCCCCGCAGGTGGACCCAGGGCCCGAGGCCCACCTCGACGTACCCATCCTTCAGTTTCGGCTCGGGCATCAGCTCCACCGACATCGCCGGGGAGATCGTGAGGTCCACGCCCGGCCGCAGCTCCTTCTTCAGCGTGGCGCCGAGCTCGAAGCGCACCCGCTTCACCTCGAAGCCCAGTTCCCCCGCGGAGCCGACGGCCTCGTCCTCGGGCACGAGGGTGAAGCGGGGCTGGAGGAAGCCGCCCAGCCTCACCCCCAGGTGGTCGAAGCCCCCCTTCGCGGCGTCCACCGACACGATCTCGGCGCCCGACACCTCTCCGGGGCCGAGGTGTGACGCCGCCGCGACGGCGAGGGCGAGGGCCAGGGGCGTTCGGGTCACGGCGACTCCGGAGAGGGGGCGGGGCGGTCCGCTGGGACCGGCGCGATGATCCCGACGCACGGTGACGATCCGGTGACGACGGGGCGAACTCTCGGCGCCTCCGCCCCTCCCGAGGCCCCCGCGGCCCTCCGCCAGCGCGCGGGCGCGCGAACCCGTGGTTTCGACAAGGCGGTCGCGTTGCTATATAACCGCCGCCGTCCGTCGGACGGAGAGGATCCCCGCGCCCCCAGCCTCCGCGGCGGGAGGGGCCTCGCCGGAGGGACCGTGCAGCCAGGGGAAACCCGCGAACGCAAGCCCGAGTGGCTGAAGATCCGCCCCCCCCAGGGGGAGCGCTACGCCTGGATCAAGGCGCGGCGCCGGTCCCAGGGTCTCTCGACGGTGTGCGAAGAGGCACAGTGCCCCAACGTCGCCGAGTGCTGGGGCGCGGGCACGGCGACGTTCATGGTGATGGGGGACACCTGCACCCGGGGCTGCCGCTTCTGCGCGGTGCGCTCGGCGAAGGTGGGGCGCCCCCTGGACCCCGAGGAGCCCGCCCGCCTCGCGGACACCATCGGGGCCATGGGCCTGGAGTACGTCGTCGTCACCAGCGTCGACCGCGACGACCTGCCCGACCAGGGGGCGGGCCACTTCGCCGCCTGCGTCCGGGCCATCAAGGCCCGGGACCCCCGGATCCTGGTGGAGATCCTGGTCCCCGACTTCCGGGGCGAGTCGGCCTGCCTGGAGGCGGTGGCGGCCTCGGGCGCCGAGGTCGTCGCCCACAACCTGGAGACCACCGAGGCCCTCACCCCCGCGGTGCGGGACCGGCGATGCGGCTACCGGCAGTCCCTGGACGTGCTGCGGCGGATCAAGCTCCTGAGCCCCCACGTCTTCACCAAGAGCTCGCTGATGATCGGCCTCGGGGAGCCCGAGGGGGACGTGATCCGGGCCATGGAGGACCTGCGGGGGGCGGGCTGCGACCTGCTGACCGTCGGCCAGTACCTCCGGCCCTCCCCCTGGCACGCCGAGGTGGTGGAGTACGTCCACCCCGACGTGTTCCGGCGCTACCAGGAGCGGGGCGAGGGGATGGGGTTCCGCTACGTCGCCTCGGGCCCCCTGGTGCGGAGCTCCTACCGGGCCGGGGAGTTCTTCGTGAAGGGGCTGCTGCGGGGCGGGGCCTCGGGGGCGCCGGACCGCGTCGCCAGCGGACCGCCCTCCCCCGGGGAGGGGGCGTGACCATGACTTCGCACCTCTTGCGGGTGCTCTCCGACGACGGCACGGCGGTGTCCGGGGCGGAGGCCCTCCCTCCCCTGGAGCGGGTCCTGGCCCTGCGGTCCCTCGCCCTGCTCGCCGGGGCCACCGACGCCTGGCTGGCCTCCATGCACTCCCAGGGGCGGATCGGCTTCCACGTCCCCGCGGGGGGGAGCGGGCCGGCCCTGGCCGCGGCGGGGGCCTCCCTGGCGCCCGGGGACTGGCTGGTGGCGGGGGCCCGGGAGTGGCCCTGCCTGCTGGGCCGGGGGGTGACCCCCGAGGAGCTGTTCCACCAGGCGCGGGGGGATGCCCGGGACCCCCAGCTCGGCCACGCCAGCCCGCTGCACCTCGGGGATCACGAGCGGGGGATCCTGCCCTGCGGCGGCCCGGTGGGGGCGAGGATCCCCCAGGCGTCGGGGATCGCCCACGCCATCCGGATCCGGGGGGCGGGGCAGGCGGTCCTGTGTGCCTTCGGCGAGGCCACCACGGACGAGAACGACTTCCACGTCGGACTGAACTTCGCGGGGGTGTTCCGGACGCCGGTGGTGTTCCTGGTCCACGTCCCCGCCGAGGGGGGCCCCTTCCGGACCACCGCGACGGTGGCCGAGAAGGGGGATGCCTACGGGATCCCCGGGGCCCGGGTGGACGGCGACGACGTGCTGGCGGTGGCCGCGGAGGTGGCCCGGCACCTGGACCGGGCCCGGAGCGGCGGCGGGCCCTCGCTGCTGGAGGTGGTGGTGACCGGGGGCGACGCCGCGCCCCGGCTCGACCGCTACGCCCGGGCGGCGGGGGGAGGCCCCCTGCCGGGGCCCGAGGTCTTCGAGAGCCGGGTGAGGGCGGCGTGGGCGGCGGCGGAGGAGGCTCCCCCTCCCTCCCCCGAGACCCTGCTCCGCGGGGTGTGGGCGGCGGGCTGACGGAGGGCCGGCGCTCCCCCGAGCGGCGGCCGGCGGAAAGGCGAGGAAGGCGGAGCGATGTCGGTGATGAACATCATCCAGGCCGTCCACTCGGCCCTGGACAGCGAGCTGGCCCGGGACCCCGACGTGGTGGTCTTCGGCGAGGACGTCGGGCGGTTCGGCGGCGTCTTCCGGGCCACCGACGGCCTCCAGGCGAAGTACGGCGAGGACCGGGTCTTCGACACCCCCCTCAGCGAGGCGGGGATCGTGGGCACCGCCATCGGCATGGCCGCCTACGGCATGCGCCCGGTCCCCGAGATCCAGTTCGCCGACTTCATCTACCCCGCCTTCGACCAGATCGTGAACGAGATGGCCAAGATGCGCTACCGCTCCGGCGGGCGGATCGGCCAGCCCGTCACCATCCGCACCCCCGTGGGGGGCGGGATCCGCGGCGGCCACTACCACAGCCAGAGCCCCGAAGCGTACTTCGCCCACACGCCGGGCCTGAAGGTGGTCTGCCCGAGCAACCCCTACGACGCCAAGGGCCTGCTGATCTCCGCCATCCGCGACGACGATCCCGTGCTCTTCCTGGAGCCCAAGAGGGTCTACCGCGCCGCCCGCGGGGAGGTGCCCGACGAGCCCTACACCCTGCCCCTGGGCAAGGCGGCGAGGGTGGCCGAGGGGGAGCACGTCACCGTCCTGACCTACGGCGCCACCGTCCACGAGGCCCTGAAGGCGGCGGAGATCGCCCGCGGGGAGGGCCTGGCCCTGGACGTGCTGGACCTGCGCTCCCTGGTGCCCCTCGACGAGGAGGCGATCCTGGAGTCGGTGGCCCGCACCGGCCGGGTGGTGATCGTCCACGAGGCGCCCCGCAACTGCGGCTTCGGCGCCGAGCTGGCGGCCCGGATCGCCGAGAAGGCGCTCCTCCACCTGGAGTGCCCCATCGAGCGGGTCGCCGGCTTCGACACCCCCTTCCCCTACACCCTCGAGATGGACTACCTGCCCGACGCGAAGAGGATCGTCGCCGCGGCGCGGCGGGCCTTCTCTTACTGAACGGGCGTTCCCGTCGATCCCGCGGCCCCGGCCCGGCCGCAGCGGAGTGGACCATGGCGTTCGAGTTCCGGCTCCCCGACATCGGCGAAGGGGTCGTCGAGGGCGAGATCGTGAGGTGGCTGGTGTCGCCGGGCGACGCCGTCCGCGAGGACCAGCCCATCGTCGAGGTGATGACCGACAAGGCGACGGTGGAGATCTCCAGCCCCCGGGCCGGGAAGGTGCTGACGGCGGCGGGGGGGCCCGGGGACATCGTGAAGGTCCACTCGGTGATCCTGACCCTGGACACCGAAGGCGGCGAGGAGATCCCCGAGCCGGCGCCGGTGGCCGCCCCCGCCGCCGGGGCCGCCGCCCCTCCCGCCCGCGCTGCCGCCGCCGCTCCGGCCCCCCGCCCCGCCGCTCCCTCTGCCGGGGCCCCGCCCCGCCCCTCGGGGAAGGTCCTCGCCACCCCCGCCACCCGGCACCTCGCCCGGGAGCTGGGGGTCGACATCGGCAGGGCGACGGGCACCGGGGACGGCGGCCGGGTGACCAAGGACGACGTGCGCGCCCTCCAGGCGGGTGGAGGGGGGACCGGCGAG